>NZ_JBEZDC010000006.1:179534-310795 GCF_040647935.1 Micromonospora sp. NPDC049204
GCGCGGAGCGCAGGGCGCAGGCGCGGAGCGCAGGGCGCAGGCGCGGAGCGCAGGGCGCAGGCGCGGAGCGCAGGGCGCAGGCGCGGAGCGCAGGGCGCAGGCGCGGAGCGCAGGGCACGGGCGCGGGCGCAGGGCCGCCGTCTCAGGCCGCCAGATCCAGCCCGCCGCCGACAGCCGGCGTCGGCACGGGCACCGCCGGGATCGCCGTGGGCACCGCGACCGCCGGGGTCGCCGTGGGCACCGGGTGCGGCCGGGTCCGCGCCCCCGCCCCGGCCGCGGGCACCAGGTGTACGGCGGACTCGGCGGCCCGAGCCAGCAACCGCCGGTCGGCGGTACGGGCCGGATGCAACGCGGCGGCGATCGTCACCGACACCACCAGACCCCGCGCCGTGACCACCCGGACCATCGACCGCAGCAACGTGTCCGCACCGAGGAAGGCAGCGGCCGTGGTGGTCGTACCGGTGGCCGCACAGGCGTAGGCGAGCCGCAGTGGCACCACCGGGCTGCCCGTGTCGATGGCCGCCTGGAACGTCGCGGGCCGGAAGCCGCCGCCGGGGCGGCAGTCGGCGGCACCGGCGCCCGCACACCAGGTCGTCCCCTCCGGAAAGACCGCCACCGACCGGCCGGCGCGCAGCGTGTCGGCGATCCGGCCGACCATGGCCGGTAGCGCGCGCGGCCGGGCGCGGTCCACGAAGACGGTCCCCGCCACCGCGGCCAGCAGGCCGAACACCGGCCAGGAGCGGATCTCCCGCTTCGCCACCATCCGGGTGGGCGCGACGGCCAGCACCGCGAGGATGTCCAGCCACGAGACATGGTTGGCGACCAGCAGCGCCCGCCGCCGGGGCAGTCGGCCCCGGATCACCAGCCGGACCCCGAAGGCCCGCGCGGTGGACCGGGCCCACCCGCGCACCGCCGCGTGGCGCTCCTGGACCGGCAGTACGGGCAGCAGCACCACCAGGCCGACGCCGGCCAGCAGCATGCCGGACACGGCGACCAACCGCAGTACCCGACGGGCCACCGACACGGTGGGCACCCCGCCGGTCGGTGGCAGACAGTCGTCGTCGCAACCCGACGACGGCCGCCACAGGTCGTGCGACCCGGCGGTCATCGCTGCGCCTCGCCCAGGAAGTGCCGCAGGTAACGCGGGTTCATCCGATCCAGGCAGAACAGCACGTAGAAGTCCGCGCAGCCGAAGTCGGGGTCGTACGACGGCTCGCCGCAGATCCACGCGCCCAGCCGGAGGTAGCCACGCAGCAGCGGCGGTACCGCGACGCGGCCCGCCGGATCGGCGGCCACCGGTCCGGCGGCCGACTCGGTGAACCAGGGCCGCAGCGGGCGGACCCGCAGGGGCGGCGGCGACAGGTGCCGGGTCTGGGCCTGGGTCCACACCTCGGCGACCGTCCGCCCGCCGTCGGCCACCGGCACCGACGCGCAGCCGCCGAGCCAACGGGAACCCCGCAGGTGCAGGTATCGGACGATGCCTGCCCACATCAGATTGATCACCGCGCCGGAGCGGTGGTCCGGGTGCACACACGACCGGCCCGCCTCGACCAGGTCGTCGCGGAGCGGATCGAGCGCGCCGAGGTCGAACTCGTCCTCGGCGTACCGCCGGGTGCTGCGGCCCGGTGGCAGCAGACGGTACGTGCCGACCACCTGGCCGGTGCTGTCCTCGCGGACGATCAGGTGGTCGCAGTGCGCGTCGAAGGGATCCACGTCCAGCCCGGCGGTATCGGGGAGGAGAGTGGCGCCGAGCTCGGTGGCGAACACCTCGTGGCGCAGGCGTTGCGCGGCCGCGACCTGGATGGGGTCGTCGGCGATCAGCAGGGTGTATCCGCTGGTCGTCAGGGGTGCGCCAGCGGCATGCAGAACGGCCATGGGATCTGTGTAGGTGCTCGGGTTGCCATTCACTCAGACCACCGGTGTCGGCAGGATGAACGCCGGCCGGCAGATGCGTCCCACCGGTGGTCGTGCGAGGCTGCCCGACGAACCGGCGACGACGCCGGCACGCCCCACCGGAGGTCGACGATGCGGATCGAGTCCCGCTACAACGGGCCGCCCGGCTCGGGCAACGGCGGCTGGAGCGCGGGAGTGTTCGCCGCCGAGGCGGGCGGCACGGGCCCGGTCGAGGTGACGCTGCGCCGACCGCCACCACTGGACACCGAGCTGATCCTGACCGACGGCGAGGTCCGTGACCCGGCCGGCGAACTGGTGGCCGAGGTGCGCCCGGCCGGCGTGGTCGACGTCGTCGTACCCCCGGTGGACCTGGACACCGCGGTGGCCGCGGCGACGCGCTACCCCGGCCTGGTCGAGCATCCGTTCCCCGGTTGTTACGTCTGCGGGCCGCAGCGGGCCGACGGGCTGCGGATCTTTCCCGGCCGGTTACCTGATGGGCGGACCGCCGCGCCGTTCCGGGCGCCCGAGCGGGTCAGCGCGCCCACGGTCTGGGCGGCGTTGGACTGCCCCGGCGGTTGGACTGTCCTCGCGCCGGGCCGCCCGTACCTGCTGGGTCGGATCGCCGCAGTGGTCACGGCGCTGCCGGGGCCGGGCGACGACTGCGTGGTGACCGGGGCGTTGCTCGACGTCGATGGCCGCAAGGCGCTCGTGCACACCAGCCTGTACGGCCCGGACGGCGCGTTGCTCGGCGCGGCGCGGGCGACCTGGATCGCCCGCTGAGACCGGTCCGTCGTCCGCAGGGTGGAGTCGCCTCCGCCCTGCGACGGAGACGAACATAGGAACCGAGCCTGATTGACCTTGATGCCTCGGGCCGTCACGCTGTGCCACGGCGTACCTCGACGCCGTACACGGGAGGAGAACGATGACTGACGGGCAGCGAAGCCCCACCAGCGACGGTCAGATCGTGGTGTCCGGTCTGACGAAGCAGTACAAGAACGTGCGGGCGGTGAACGACCTGTCCTTCACCGTGGCACCGGGGCGGGTGACCGGCTTCCTCGGCCCGAACGGCGCTGGCAAGACCACCACCCTGCGCATGCTGCTGAACCTGGTCACGCCGACCGCGGGCACGACCACCATCAGCGGCCACCGGTACGCCGATCTCACAGACCCGCTCCGGCACGTCGGCGCGGTGCTGGAAGCCTCCAGCGCGCACAAGGGCCGCACCGGCATCAACCACCTGCGGGTCATCTGCGCGGCGGCCGGGCTGCCCCGGCAGCGGGCCGACGAGGCGCTGGCCCTGGTCGGGTTGACTCCGGCGGCGAAGCGCAAGTTCAAGGGCTACTCGCTGGGCATGAAGCAGCGGCTGGGCATCGCCGCCGCCATGCTCGGGGACCCTCGTGTGCTGATCCTCGACGAGCCCGCCAACGGGCTCGACCCGGAGGGCATCCGGTGGATGCGCGGGTTCCTCAAGAACCTCGCCCACGAAGGCCGCACCGTGCTGGTCTCCAGCCACCTGCTGTCGGAGATGCAGCTGCTCGCCGACGACGTGGTGATCATCGCGGCCGGGCAGCTGGTCCGGCAGGGACCTGTCGACCAGGTCCTCGGCTCGATGGCGCAGACCGCCCGGGTACGGGTCCGCACGCCGCAGGCCGAGGCTCTGGTCGCGGCGCTGAAGGCGCAGTCGGCGACCGTCGACACCGACGAGCAGGGCGTGCTGCTGGTCGCCGGGGTGGACGCCCCGACGATCGGCCGGACCGCCCTGGCCGCCGGCGTCGAGCTGCACGAACTGACCACCGAACGACCCGACCTGGAACGGGTCTTCCTGGAGCTGACGGCCGGAAAGGCGGGCATCCGATGAACCTGGTCCGAGCCGAACTGCTCAAGATCCGTACGACCAGCACCTGGTGGTGGCTGGCCCTCGGCGCGTTCCTCGCCCTGGTGCTGGCCTTCGTCGTCAACGCCTGGCTCGCCAGCCAGGTGCTCGGCGGCAACCAGGAGGACTTCGGCGTCAGCGGGGACCAGGCCACCCCCGCCGGCCAGGCGGCCAACCTGTACACCTCGGGGCAGTACCTGGGGCTGATGTTCGTGATGCTGATCGGCATCCTGATGGTCACCAACGAGGTCTTCCACCAGACCGCGACCACGACCTACCTGACCACGCCGCGTCGCACCTCGGTGATCCTGGCCAAGCTCGGCGCCGCCTCGCTGCTGGGCTTCGGCTTCTGGCTGGCCACCACGGTGATCGACCTGGCCGCTGGGTCGGTCTTCCTGAGCCTGAACGACCACGGCGCGCAGCTCGGCGAGTGGACGGTGCACCGGGCACTGCTGCTGAACCTGCTGGCGTACATGATCTGGACGGTCCTCGGGGTGGGCATCGGCACGCTGATCCCCAACCAGCTCGGCGCGGTGATCACCGCCTCGGTGCTGTACCTGATCGGCACCCAGGTGGCCCAGCTGCTCTTCTTCCTCCTCTCCAGCTGGCTGGACAACGAGGCGGTGATGAAGTGGCAGGTGGTCTGGCCCGCGGTGGCATCCCAGGTCATGATCAGCGGGAGCAGCACCGACCTGACCCCCGACTGGTGGGTCGGCGCCCTGGTGCTGGTGGGCTACGCGCTGGTCAGTGGCATCGTCGGAATCCTGATCACTCGACGTCGCGACATCGCCTGACGGCATTTCCGACCCCGGGGCGGCGAGCTGGCCGCCCCGGGGTCGGCACCACGCCGGGAGCTGGCCGCGCGTCACCGGCGATCTGCCGTGCGTCACCAACCTCGATCTGCCGCGCGTTACCAGCCCTCGGCTGGCCGCGCAGCGGTTGCTGAACTTCTGGCATCTTCTGTGAAACCGGCCACGGGGCCGAGGCTGAAATGCCTACGGGATCCGTACGGCGTAGCCTGGGAGCCGTCCAGTCCGTGCTCCTAATCGGGCACGAGGGACACACCGCGTGCCACACAAACCCGCGTGAAAGAGGCGATTACCGGCCGTGTCGACCCAGCAGACTTCGCAGGAGAACCCACTGGCGGGTTTCGGCCCGAATGAGTGGATCGTCGAGGAGATGTACCAGCGGTACCTCGCCGACCCATCGAGCGTCGATTCGGCCTGGCACGACTTCTTCGCCGACTACCGGCCGGCACCCGGCGCGGCCACGCCACGCGGGGCTGAGGCGTCGGAAGAGCCGGCCGCCGCTCCCGAGCCGGACGGCCAGCCGGAGGCAGCCGCCACGGTCAGCCAGCCGAGCGCCACGCCGCCGGCGACCGCGAGCAAGCCGAGCGCCGCACAGTCGTCCGCGAGCAAGCCGTCCGCCGCACCGTCGTCCACCGCGCAGTCGGCGCCGGCCAAGCCCGCTGCCGCGCCGGCCGCGTCCAAGGCCGCCCCGGCGAAGGCGGCCCCGGCCAAGCCGGCCGCCGCGCCGAGCGCCGACGGCCCGCAGACCACGCCGTTGCGGGGCGTCGCCGCGAAGATCGTCCAGAACATGGACGCCTCGCTGAGCGTGCCCACCGCGACCAGCGTGCGCGCGGTCCCGGCGAAGCTGCTCGTCGACAACCGCATCGTGATCAACAACCACCTCGCCCGGGGGCGCGGTGGCAAGGTCAGCTTCACCCACCTGGTCGGGTACGCGCTGGTCCGGGCGCTGGTCCAGCACCCGGAGATGAACAACTCCTTCGCCGAGGCCAACGGCAAGCCGGCGATGGTCCGCCCCGCCCACGTCAACCTCGGCATCGCGATCGACCTGGCCAAGCCGGACGGCAGCCGCAACCTGGTGGTTCCCTCCATCAAGGGCTGCGAGACGATGGACTTCCGGCAGTTCTGGCAGGCGTACGAGGACGTGGTCCGGCGGGCGCGGCGCAACGAGCTGACCATGGACGACTACAGCGGCACCACGATCTCGCTGACCAACCCGGGCGGCATCGGCACCGTGCACTCGATGCCCCGCCTGATGCAGGGGCAGAGCGCGATCATCGGCGTCGGTGCGATGGAGTACCCGGCCCCCTACCAGGGCATGTCCGAGGCCACCCTGGCCGAGCTGGCCGTCAGCAAGATCATCACGCTGACCAGCACGTACGACCACCGGATCATCCAGGGTGCGCAGTCCGGCGAGTTCCTCAAGGTGATGCACGAGCTGATCCTCGGCGAGCACGGCTTCTACGACCAGATCTTCACCTCGCTGCGCATCCCGTACGAGCCGGTGCGCTGGATGCGCGACGTCGCGGTCAACTCCGAGGGTCAGATCAACAAGACCGCCCGGGTGCACGAGCTGATCCACGCGTACCGCGTGCGCGGTCACCTGATGGCCGACACCGACCCGCTGGAATTCACGATCCGCAAGCACCCCGACCTGGACGTCCTCCAGCACGGGCTCACCCTCTGGGACCTGGACCGCGAGTTCCCGGTCAACGGCTTCGCCGGCCGGCAGCGGATGAAGCTGCGCTCGATCCTCGGCGTGCTGCGCGACTCGTACTGCCGCCGCGTCGGCATCGAGTACATGCACATCCAGGACCCGGAGGAGCGGCGCTGGGTGCAGGAACGGATCGAGCGCAAGTACGAGAAGCCGGCCGCCGACGAGCAGAAGCACGTGCTCAACCGGCTCAACGCCGCCGAGGCGTTCGAGACCTTCCTGCAGACCAAGTACGTGGGCCAGAAGCGCTTCTCGCTGGAGGGCGGCGAGTCGCTGATCCCGCTGCTCGGTGAGGTGCTGGAGTCCTCCGCCGAGAACGGGCTGGACGAGGTCGTCATCGGCATGGCGCACCGGGGTCGGCTCAACGTGCTGGCCAACATCGTCGGCAAGCCGTACGAGAAGATCTTCTCGGAGTTCGAGGGTCACCTGGACCCGCGCTCGACGCAGGGCTCCGGCGACGTGAAGTACCACCTGGGCCAGAACGGCAAGTTCACCACTCCGGACGGCGCGCACTCGGTGAAGGTGTCGGTGGTGGCCAACCCGTCGCACCTGGAGGCCGTCGACCCGGTGCTGGAGGGCATCGTCCGCGCCAAGCAGGACCGGATCGACCTCAAGCTGGAGGGCTACACCGTGCTGCCGCTGGCGGTGCACGGTGACGCGGCGTTCGCCGGGCAGGGCGTGGTCGCCGAGACGCTCAACCTGTCGCAGTTGCGCGGCTACCGCACCGGCGGCACCGTGCACGTGGTGGTCAACAACCAGGTCGGCTTCACCACCGCCCCGGAGTACAGCCGGTCCAGCCTCTACAGCACCGACGTGGCCCGGATGATCCAGGCGCCGATCTTCCACGTGAACGGCGACGACCCGGAGGCCGTGGTCCGGGTGGCCCGGCTGGCCTTCGAATACCGGCAGACGTTCAACAAGGACGTCGTGATCGACATGGTCTGCTACCGCCGGCGCGGGCACAACGAGGGCGACGACCCGTCGATGTCCAACCCCCAGATGTACAAGATCATTGACTCGAAGCGCTCGGTGCGCAAGCTCTACACCGAGGAGCTGATCGGCCGCGGTGACATCACCGTGGAGGACGCGGAAGAGCTGCTGCGCGACTACCAGGCGCAGTTGGAGAAGGTCTTCAAGGCCACCCGGGACGCCGCGTCGGCACCCCGCCAGCTCAACCGGCCGCGCCGCGAGGAGGAGCCGGAGCCGCAGGTCGACACCGCCACCGACGCGTCGGTCGTGAAGGCGATCGGCGAGGCGCACATCAACCTCCCCGAGGGCTTCACCCCGCACAAGCGGATCCAGCAACTGCTGGACCGGCGGGCCAAGATGTCCGTCGAGGGCAACATCGACTGGGGCTTCGGCGAGATCATCGCGCTCGGGGCGCTGCTGCACGACGGGGTCACCGTCCGGCTCGCCGGGCAGGATTCGCGTCGCGGCACGTTCGTCCAGCGGCACGCCTCGGTGGTCGACTCCCGCACCGGCGACGACTACCTGCCGCTGAAGTCGCTCACCGGCGACGGCGAGCGCTCCCGGTTCTTCGTGCACGACTCGCTGCTCAGCGAGTACGCGGCGATGGGCTTCGAGTACGGCTACTCGGTGGAGAACATCAACGCCCTGGTCGCCTGGGAAGCCCAGTTCGGCGACTTCGTCAACGGCGCCCAGTCGGTTATCGACGAGTTCATCTCGTCCGGCGAGGTGAAGTGGGGTCAGCGCTCCGCCGTCACCCTGCTGCTCCCCCACGGCCACGAGGGCCAGGGTCCGGACCACACCTCCGGTCGGCCGGAGCGGTTCCTGCAGATGTGCGCCGAGGACAACATGCGGGTGTCCATCCCGACCACCCCGGCGAACTACTTCCACCTGCTGCGCCGCCAGGCCCTGTCGCCCAAGCGCAAGCCACTCGTGGTGTTCACGCCGAAGTCGCTGCTGCGGCACAAGCTCTGCGTCTCCTCGGTCGAGGACTTCACCACCGGCACCTTCCAGCCGGTGCTGCGCGACACGGCGGCACCAGCCCCCGAGTCGGTGAAGCGGGTGCTGCTCTGCTCCGGCAAGGTCTACTACGACCTGTTCCAGGCCCGGCAGGAGCGCGGCGTCACCGACACCGCGATCCTCCGGATCGAGCAGCTGTACCCGCTGCCGGTGGAGGAGATCCGGGCCGCCCTCGCGCAGTTCCCGAACGCGGAGGACTTCGCCTGGGTGCAGGAGGAGCCGGCCAACCAGGGTGCCTGGTCGTTCGTCGCGCTCAACCTGCTGGAGCACCTCACGGACGTCCGGCTGCGGCGGATCTCCCGCCCGGCCGCGGCAGCCCCGGCGGTCGGCTCGGCCAAGACCCACGAGGTCGAGCAGAACGCGCTGATCGAGGCGGCTCTCCCCCGCCCGTGACCTGACCGCACCACGCGAGCCGGGGCAGGGCCGTTACCCACGGTCCTGCCCCGGCTCGCGTCGGTCCACGGACCCACCGACCCACCCGCCCATCCGCCCGGCCCACGCCGGGCCGAGCACGAGGACGTACCCGATGTACTTCACCGACCGCGGTATCGAGGAGCTGGTCGAGCGCCGGGGCGCCGAGCAGGTGACCCTCGAGTGGCTGGGCGAGCGCCTGCGCGACTTCGTCGACCTCAACCCCGACTTCGAAACCCCCATCGAGCGCCTGGCAACGTACCTGGCCCGCCTGGACGACCCCGACGACGACGACGCCTGACCCGTCCCCCCGTTCCGCGCCCGGTGATCAAGAAGTTTCGGTCACGATGGGGGCCGGAACTGACGCAAACTTCTTGATCAACGAGCAGGGGGTGGGAACGTGGCTCGCAGTGTGTATCTGACCAGCGTTGGTTCGGGCGGGGGCAAGTCGACGATCGCTCTCGGATTGGCGGAGTTGCTCTCTCGCCAGGTGGGGCGGATCGGCGTGTTCCGGCCGTTGGTCGCCGACACCGGTCCGGATCCGATCCTCGCCCTGCTCAGTGAGCGTTACCGGGTCGAGCTGCCGCTGTCGGAGCTGGCCGGGGCGACCTACACCCAGGCGGCGGCGCTGGTCGCGGACGGCCGACGTGAGCAACTGATCTCCACGGTTGTCGAGCGGTACCGGGCGGTGGAGCGGCAGTGCCCGGCAGTGGTCGTGGTGGGCAGCGACTTCGACGACCCGGGCGATCCGGCCCATCCTCGCGAGTTGGCCTTCAACGCCCGGCTGGCCACCGAGTTCGGCAGCGTGGTGGTGCCGGTGGTGGACGGCCTCGGGCAGGAGCCGGCGGCGGTCGCGTCGGCGGTGCGCGGGGCGTACCACGATCTGACCGACCTGGGCGCGACGGTGCTCGCGGTGATCGCCAACCGGGTGACCGAGCCGATGACGCTGCCCGACCTGCCGGTCCCCGCGTACGCCATCCCGGAGGTGCCGAGCGTGTCGGCGCCGACGGTGGCCGAGGTGGCGGCGGCGCTCGGCGCCACCCTGCTGGCCGGGGACGACGCCGCGCTCAGCCGGGACGTGCTGGATTTCGTGGTCGGCGCGGCGCACGTACCGACCCTGCTGGACCACCTCACCGAGGGCGCCCTGGTGATCACCCCCGGGGACCGGGCCGACCTGCTCGTGGCGGCGAGTGCCGCGCACGTGGCCGGTCAGGCGTCGGTGGCCGGGCTGGTGCTCACACTCGGTGAGCAGCCGGACCCCCGGGTGATGCGGTTGGTGCAGGGGCTGAACACCGGGTTGGCGGTGCTGTCGGTGCGCAGCGACAGCTACGACACGGTCGCCGCGTCCAGCCGGATCGAGGGTCGACCCAGCACGGCCAACCCGCGCAAGGTGGAGGCCGCGCTGGGCGCGTTCGAGCGCTGTGTGGATACCGACGACCTGGCTCGCCGGCTGCGGGTCAGCCGGTCGACGCGGGTCACCCCGCTGATGTTCGAGAACGAGCTGATCGACCGCGCCCGCTCGAAGCCCCGGCACCTCGTGCTGCCGGAGGGCACCGACGAGCGGATCCTGCGCGCGGCGGAGATCCTGCTGCGCCGGGGCGTGGCGGAGCTGACGCTGCTCGGCCGACCGGACGACATCGCCCGGCGGACCCGCGAACTAGGCATCGACCTCGGCGACGCGAACGTCGTCGACCCGGCCACCAGTGCGTGGCGCGACGACTTCGCCGCCGACTACGCGCGGCTGCGCGCCCACCGGGGCGTCACCGCCGAACTGGCGCACGACATCGTGGCCCAGCCCAACTACTTCGGCACGCTGATGGTGTCGACCGGCCGGGCCGACGGCATGATCTCCGGCGCCACGCACACCACCGCCGCGACCATCCGACCGGCGTTCGAGATCATCCGTACGCTGCCGGACGTCTCGGTGGCCTCCAGCGTCTTCTTCATGCTGCTTGCCGACCGGGTGCTGGTCTACGGCGACTGCGCGGTCAACCGCGACCCGGACGCCGCGCAGCTCGCCGACATCGCGATCTCGTCGGCCGACACCGCCGCCCGGTTCGGCATCGAACCCCGGGTGGCCATGCTGTCGTACTCCACCGGCAGCTCCGGCGCGGGCGCGGACGTGGAGAAGGTCGCCACGGCCACCGCCCTGGTCCGCGAGCGCCGGCCCGACCTGCTGGTCGAGGGGCCCATCCAGTACGACGCGGCGATCGACCCGGCGGTGGCGGCGACGAAGTTGCCGGGCAGCTCGGTCGCCGGCCAGGCCACCGTCTTCATCTTTCCGGACCTGAACACGGGCAACAACACGTACAAGGCGGTGCAGCGCTCGGCCGGGGCGGTCGCCGTCGGCCCGGTCATGCAGGGCCTGCGCCGGCCGGTGAACGACCTGTCCCGCGGCGCGACCGTGCCGGACATCGTCAACACGGTGGCGATCACCGCCATCCAGGCGGCCACCGAGGAGGCCTCATGAGTCGGGTGCTGGTGCTCAACTGCGGGTCGTCGTCGGTGAAGTGGCGCCACTACGACGGGGACCGGGTGCTCGACCACGGCACCGTCGAACGGGTCGGTGAGCCCGGTGGCGGCCCGGCGGACCACGCCAGCGCGGTCCGGCAGATCCTGGCCGAGCAGGACCTCACCGGGCTGGCGGCGGTCGGGCACCGGGTGGTGCACGGTGGTCGGACGTTCAGCGCGCCGGTGCTCGTCGACGACGCGGTCCTGGCCGCGATCAAGGACCTGGTGCCGCTGGCCCCGCTGCACAACCCGGCCAACCTGGCCGGCATCGAGGTGGCCCGCGCGGCACTCCCGGACGTCCCGCAGGTCGCCGTCTTCGACACCGCGTTCCACCACACCCTGCCGGAGGCCGCCGCGACCTACGCGATCGACCGGGACACCGCCGAGCGGTACGACATCCGCCGGTACGGCTTCCACGGCACCTCGCACGCGTACGTGTCCCGGCGTACCGCCGAACTGCTCGGCCGCCCGTACGACCAGGTCAACACGATCACCCTGCACCTGGGCAACGGGGCCAGCGCCTGCGCGGTGGCCAACGGTCGCAGCGTCGCCACCTCGATGGGCATGTCCCCGTTGCAGGGGCTGGTGATGGGCACCCGCAGCGGCGACCTCGACCCCACGGTGATCTTCCACCTGCGCCGGGAGGCCGGGCTGTCGGTCGACGAGATCGACGACCTGCTCAACCACCGCAGCGGGCTGCTCGGGCTGACCGGCGCCAACGACATGCGCGAGGTGCTTGCGCGCCGGGCGGCCGGGGACCGGGCGGCGGCGCTGGCCTTCGACGTGTACTGCCGGCGGATCACCGAGTACGTCGGGGCGTACTACGCACTGCTCGGCCACGTCGACGCGATCGCCTTCACCGCCGGGGTCGGCGAGCACGCCGCGCCCGTCCGGGCAGCCGCGTTGGCCGGCCTGGACCGGCTCGGTATCGCCGTCGACGATGCGCGCAACGACGGTACGGGCGACCGCGTCATCTCACCCGACGGCGCCGAGGTGAGCGTCTGTGTCATCCGCACCGACGAGGAGCGGGAGATCGCCCGGCAGACCCGGGACGTGGTCGCCCGCCACTGACGACCCGTCCGAGGCGATGCGACAAGTGGTGGTGGCCCGCCCCGTGGGCTGTGCGGGTCGACCCGGCCCGGTCCGGTCAGCTCGCGAGCCAGACGACGAGGACGACGAGCAGGACCACCACGACCGCCGCGCCGATGATCAGCGGCAGGCGGGACGGCGACTCCACCGGCGCGGCGGCCTCCGGTGTCTGGCTGAACGCGCGGAACGCCTCGGTGTTGCCACTGGGGTCGGTGTAGTTCTCAGGCATGCCGGTGACCCTAGCGAAGCCGCTCGCGAAGCACCGCCCCGGTAGGGCGCCCTGGTGGACGACCTCGCGCGCCGCCAGTTGGCGAGCATCGCCGAGGTGGTCGAGGTCGCCGGATCGGCCCGCTCGTCGTTCCGACGATCTCGGTGCCGGCCCAGATCGAGTTCAAGCAGATGTACCCGGTGTGGATGCCGGAGCGGCCTCGCCGTCCGAAGGACGCGGACGACCTGGCTCGACTGCTTGCCGGGCCTCGTCGAGCAGGTCCTCGTACACCCCGACCTTGAAGCTGATCAGATCCAGGCTCTGGGTGAGCTGGCCGATCTGGTCCGTGACGCGCCTGTGGTGCGCACGCATGAGCGCGAGTCGTTCCTCCTCGTTGCCCGCGCCCTCGCGAACGAGTTCGGTGTAGCGGCGCAGCGCCGGCAGCGGCATGCCGGAGGCGCGGAGAATGACGCAGACGGTCAGCCAGTCCACGTCGTCCTGGCTGTAGACGCGACGCCCGGTGGACCCACGGCGTACCGGGCTGACGAAGACGCCCTGCTCCTCGTAGAAGCGGAGCGCGTGCACGCTCAAGCCGGTGCGTTCGGCGACCTGTCCGATGCTCAGACCCGCGGTGACCTCAGCCATGTCGAGCAGGGTAACGGGGGTTGACCTAGAGCCGACTCGAGCTCCTACGGTGCCAGGTGATCACGACTCAACACCACCTGGGAGAGCATCGTCATGCGCTATCGCACACTCGGCGGCACCGGCATCGAGGTGAGCACCCACTGCCTCGGGACCATGATGTTCGGTGCCGTCGGCAATCCCGACCACGACGACTGCGTCCGCATCGTCCACACCGCCCTCGACCAGGGCATCAACGTCATCGACACCGCCGACATGTACGGCCGGGGCGAGTCCGAACAGATCGTGGGCAAGGCGCTGCGCGGGCGCCGCGACGACGTCGTGCTGGCCACCAAGGTGCACTTCCCGATGGGCGAGGGACCCAACCAGGGCGGCAACTCGCGGCGGTGGATCCTCAAGGCCGTCGAGGGGAGCCTCCGGCGGTTGGACACCGACTGGATCGACCTCTACCAGATCCACCGTCCCGACCCCTCGACCGACATCGAGGAGACGCTCTCCGTGCTCACCGACCTCGTCCGCGAGGGCAAGATCCGCGCGTTCGGCTGCTCGACGTTCCCCGCCGAGGAGATCGTCGAGGCGCACCAGGTCTCCGAGCGTCGCGGCCTCGGACGCCTGCGCACCGAGCAGCCGCCGTACTCGATCCTGGCCCGTGGCGTCGAGGCCTCGACCCTGCCGGTCTGCCAGCGCTACGGCATGGGGGTGCTGGTCTGGAGCCCGCTCGCCTTCGGATTTCTCAGCGGGAGGTACCGCAGGGACCAGCCCGTCGACCTGTCGACCGGGCGGGCCGCACTGCGGCCCGCGCAGTTCGATCCCACGATCGCCGAGAACGCCGCGAAGCTCGACGCCGTCGAGCAGCTCGTCGAGCTCGCGGCGAGCATCGGCTGCACGCTTCCACAGCTCGCCATCGCCTTCACCGTGGCCCATCCGGCCGTCACCTCGGCGATCATCGGACCGCGCACCATGCCGCAACTGGAAGATCTGCTCAGGGGCGCCACGCTCACCCTGGACGACGCGACCCTCGACCGGATCGACGAGATCGTGCCGCCCGGCACGAACCGGTACAACCCCAATGCCGCCTTCCCACTGCGCGCACTGACGGACATCGCACGTCGGCGTCGTCCTCTCGCGGACCGTGCCGCGGCCTGAGTGGGCCCGCCTCCGAGGGCACAGCACGGGGTGACCGGAAGGGCACAACGCGTCAATGCCCGCCGGGCACCCCAGCCGGTCGGGGCACAATCGGATTCATGTCGCGTCGCGTCACTCCCGCGCTGCTGGCCAGCGCCGTGCTCATGGCCGGTCTGGCCGGCTGCTCAACGGACACCCGCCCGAGCCAGAGCGGTCCGGTTCCGCTGGTCGAGCCGAAGGCCGCCGCCACGCCGACACCGCAGGTCCCCGCCGGGAAGGCCCCGCAGCGCGCCTTCGCGGTCGGCGTACGCCAACTGAAGCTGAACCGGGACGGCCGTGCGCTGCCGACGACGCTCTGGTACCCGGCGGCCGGGCAGTCCGGCGGCGCGGCCAAGCGGTCGGCGACGGCGGCCGAGGGCCGGTTTCCGGTGGTGATGTTCAGTCACGGGCTGGGTGGGCGGCCGGACGACTACGCCACGCTGCTGACGCGGTGGGCGGCGGCGGGTTTCGTGGTGGCCGCGCCGACGTTCCCGCACACCTCCGCCGGCGGCGACAAGAACGTCCTCGACGTGCTCAACCAGCCGGCCGACGTCTCGTACGCGTTGGACCAGGTGCTCGCGCTGGACGGCAAGGCCGGCGACGCGTTGCGGGGGCGGTTGGACGGCGAACGGGTGGCCGCGGCCGGGCACTCGGCGGGCGGGGTGACCACGATCGGGCTGTTCACCGCCAACCGGGACGAGCGGCTGGACGCGGGCGTGGTGTTCGCGGGCACCGCGCTCGGCGTGGGCACCGCGTTCGCCGGCGCGGCCGCGCCGCAACTGTTCGTGCACGGTGAGCTGGACGAGGTGGTCGAGTACGCGGCGGGCAAGGCCGCGTACGACAAGGTGCCGTGGCCCAAGGCGATGCTGAGCCTGCCCAAGGGCGACCACGGGCGGGCGCTGCTCAGCGACGGCGCGACGCTGCGTGTCGTCTCGGACACGTCCGTCGAGTTTCTGCGCTGGTCGCTGTACGGCGACGCCGACGCCAGGAAGCGCATCCCCACCGATGCGACCCGCGGCGACGTCGCCACCTTCGACGACCACCTCTGAACGGGCGGACCGATCGCGCCGCGCCGCGCCCTGCCGCAAGATCGCGCAGTAACCAGGAAATAGTGGCCTCCCACGACGCGGAGGCCACTATTTCCATGATGTTGCGCGATCTTGGGGGCGGGGCGGGGCGGGGCGGGACGGGGCGGGACGCGTCAGGCGGTGTGGTCGATGACGACCTTGCCGAAGGCGTCGCCGGACTGCAGGCGGGCGAAGGCGTCCTCGACCCGGCCGAACGGGACCACGCTGTCCACCACCGGGCGCACCTCGTTGTCCGAGCAGAACGCCAGCAGCTCGTACAGCTCCCCCGGCGTGCCCATGGAGGTGCCCAGGATCTCCAACTGCATCGCGAAGAGCCGGCGCAGGTTGACCGCCGGTTCGTGCCCGGCGGTCGCGCCGGAGACCACGATCCGGGCCATCGGCGCGGCCGACTTCAGCGAGTGGTCGAAGGTGGCCGCGCCCACCGTCTCGATCACCACGTCGACGCGTTCCGGCAGCCGGGCACCGGGTTCCACGGCGGTGGCGCCGAGAGCCGAGATCCGGTCCCGCTTGCCGGCGTCGCGGCTGGTCGCGTACACCCGCTTGCCCATCGCGACGGCGAGCGCGACGGCCGCGGTGGCGACGCCGCCGCCCGCGCCCTGGACCAACACGCTGTCGGCGTCCGCGACGCGGCCCTTGGTGGTCAGCATCCGCCACGCGGTCAGCCAGGCCGTGGGCAGGCACGCCGCGTCGGTCGCCGCCATGCCGTCGGGCAGCGGGATCAGGTTCGATCGGGGTACGGCCACCCGCTCGGCGAGGGTCCCGGCGAAGTGCTCGGAGAGGATGGAGACCCCGCGCGGGTCGCCCGGGGTGACCACCACCGGGTACACGACCACCGGGCGGCCCTCCGGGTCGAGCCCCACCGCGTCGCAGCCGAGGATCATCGGCAGCTGTGCCTCGGCGAGCCCCACGCCGCGCAGCGACCAGAGGTCGTGGTGGTTGAGCGAGGTGGCCTGCACCTGCACGGTCACCCAGTCGTCGGCCGGGTGGGTCGGCTCGGGCCGCTCACCGACGGTGAGCGCGGCGAGCGGGTCGGCGTCATTGAAGCGGGAGGCAAAGGCGGCACGCATGATCGGCACGGTAACAAGCTGAGCGCCCGTTAAGAAGGCGCCCGACGCATGCGGCGCCGAGAGCGTCCCGGAGCAGGCCAGCGCGGCCGACGCACAGGCCGGCGCGGCCGACGGCGCATGCTGCGGCGGAGCGCGCCAGCGCCTGTGCGGGCGCGCAGACCCTAACGGCGGGCGACGCCGTCGCGACGGGCCGCCTCGGCGACCGCCTCGGCGACGGCCGGCGCAACGCGCGGGTCGAGCGGCGAGGGGACGATCGCGTCGGCGGTCAGCGACTCGGCCACCACACCGGCGATGGCGTCCGCGGCGGCGACCTTCATCGCCTCGGTGATCCGGGTCGCACCGGCATCCAACGCCCCACGGAACACCCCGGGGAAGGCCAGCACGTTGTTGATCTGGTTGGGGTAGTCGCTGCGCCCGGTGGCGACCACCGCGACGTGCCGGGCGGCGACCTCGGGGTGCACCTCCGGGGTCGGGTTGGCCAGCGCGAACACGATCCCGCCGGGTGCCATCCCCGCCACCGCGGCCTCGGGGATCTGCCCGCCGGAGACCCCGATCAGCACGTCGGCGTCGCGCAGCGCCTCGGTGATGTCGCCGTGTCGGCCCTCCGCGTTCGTGGTCGCCGCCAACTCGGCCTTGGTGCCGGTCAGCTCGGTGCGGTGCCGGCCGATGATGCCCTTGGAGTCGCAGACGACCACCTGGTCGGGGTTGACGCCCCCGGCGATCAGCATCTTCGTCACGGCCACCCCGGCCGCACCCGCACCGCTCACCGCGACCCGCAGGTCGCCGAGCTTGCGGTCGAGCAGGGTGGCGGCGTTGCGCAGCGCGGCGAGCACCACGATCGCCGTGCCGTGCTGGTCGTCGTGGAAGACCGGAATGTCCAGCGCCTCGTCGAGCCGGCGCTCGATCTCGAAGCAGCGCGGGGCGCTGATGTCCTCCAGGTTGATCCCGCCGAACGAGGGGGCCAACGCCCGGACCACGGCGACGATCTCGTCCGCATCCTGCGTGTCCAGGCAGACCGGGACGGCGTCCACCCCACCGAACTGCTTGAACAACACCGCCTTGCCCTCCATCACCGGCAGCGCGGCACGTGGGCCGATGTTGCCGAGCCCCAGCACCGCCGAGCCGTCGGTGACCACCGCGACGGTGTGCGACACCCAGGTGTAGTCGTCCACCAGGGCCGGGTCGGCGGCGATCGCCTCGCACACCCGGGCCACCCCCGGGGTGTACGCCAGGGAGAGGTCCTCCCGGCTGGTCAGCGGCACGGTCGAGGTGACGGCCATCTTGCCGCCCCGGTGCAGCAGGAAGACGGGATCAGCGGGGTCCACGGTGGACGAAGACATGGCGGTGACTCCAGGATCTGTCGAGCAGATGTGAGGCGGCCGGGCCTGGCCGCGAGGTGGGCGGCGAGCGGTGGCACGCGTACGGGGGTCACCCGGGCACTTCCGAGCATAGTGTCGACGCCCACACCCGGATGTGAGCGGGGTCATAACCGCCGGCGATGTACCCGACCGGGGCGCGGCCAGTAGCGGACCAGCACCCGCCCTCGTACGTCGGCGACCCCGTACGCCCGGGAGTCGTCGGTGACCAGTTCGTTGTCGCCGCGCAGCCACCAGCCGCCGTCCTGTTGCCGGACCGCCCGCTTCACCACCAGCAGGTCGGGGCGAGTGCGGAAGACCGCGACCACCACGTCGCCGGGTCGGATCCGGCGGTCGCCGGGGCGGACCAGCACCGAGTCGCCGTGCCGCAGCGTCGGTGCCATGGACGGGCCGACCACCAGGACGGCGGTCAACGGCCCGCGCAACCGGGCCACCTCAGGCGGGTGATCGGTGCCCACTGGTTTCACCTCCGTCCGTTCGGAAAGCATCCCCCAGGAGTAATGTCGCCTTTGATCATCGCAAACTTCCCATGGAGGATCCTGATGCGATTTCCGCGCATCCTCGCGCCCCGCGTCATCGCGAGCGCACACTGCGACCTGCCGTGTGGTGTCTACGATCCGGCTCAGGCTCGGATCGAGGCCGAATCGGTCAAAATGATCTGCGAGAAGTACCAGGCGAACACCGACCCGGAGTTCCGCACCCGCGCCATCATCATCAAGGAGCAGCGCGCCGAGCTGGTCAAGCACCACCTCTGGGTGCTGTGGACCGACTACTTCAAGCCGCCGCACTTCGAGAAGTACCCGAACCTGCACAGCCTGTTCAACGAGGCCACCAAGCTCGCCGGCGCCGGTGGCGTCAAGGGCAGCCTCGACCCGGCCACCGCCGACAAGCTCCTCTCGAAGATCGACGAGATCTCGAAGATCTTCTGGGAGACCAAGAAGGCGTGACCGCACCGGTCATCCTGACGATCCGGCCGGCACGTCCCGAGGACGTGCCGGCCGTCGTCGCCATGGTGCACGAGCTGGCGGAGTACGAACGGGCCGCCGACCAGTGCCACCTCACCGCCGAGCAGCTGACCTCGGCCCTGTTTCCGGCCGCTCCAGCGAGCGGCGCGGCCACGGACGCGTCCAGCCCCGCGCCGGCTCCGGCGCTCTTCGGGCACGTCGCGGTGGACGAGCAGGACGAGCCGATCGGCTTCGCGCTGTGGTTCCTCAACTTCTCCACCTGGGCCGGTGTGCACGGCATCTACCTGGAGGACCTCTACGTTCGGCCGGCCGCCCGGGGGTCCGGTGCGGGTCGGCTGCTGCTCGCCGCCCTGGCCGAGATCTGCGTACGACGCGGATACCGGCGACTGGAGTGGTGGATGATCGACTGGAACCCGGCCGCCGGGTTCTACGCGTCGATCGGCGCGGAGCAGATGAGCGAATGGGTCCCCTATCGGCTCAGTGGCGACGCGCTGCGCGAGCTGGCCGACCATGCCGCCACCGCTGGCACGCGTACGGGCGACCGAGCGGGTAGAGTCCCCGACCGGGGGGATGAGGCGTGACTCAACTGACTGGCCAGCCAGCGACCGACGACGACGTGGTGCACCTCACGGTGCCCGCCGACGGCGGTTACCTTGGCGTGCTCCGCACCGCCACCGCCGGCCTCGCGGCCCGGTTGCAGTTCGCGCTGGACGAGATCGAGGATCTGCGGATCGCGGTCGACGAGGCGTGCGCCATGCTGCTCGCCATCGCCACCCGCGACGCCGAGTTGGAGTGCCGCTTCGCGGTCACCGAGGACGCGTTGACCGTCGAGGTGACCGTGCCGACCGTGCGTGGTGCCACGCTGCCGGCCGAGTCGTCCTTCGCCTGGAAGGTGCTCACCGCGTTGACGACGTCGGCGTCCGCCACGGCCGCCGACGGTCGGGCCACGATCGCGCTGCTCACGCGCCGCTCCGGCGGCTACTGACCGGCGCCGCTCCAGCGGGCTACTGACCGACTCGGCGCGCCGGGTCCGTCACGCCACGCCCAGTGCCCGGGTCGTCGGGGGGCTGACCAGCAGCCAGGTCACGCCCAGGCCGAGCGCCATCAGCGGCACCCCCAGCCAGCCCAACCCGCCCTGGATCATGAACCATCCGATCGGCAGCAGCATCAGCTGCAGCACGATCGCCGGCGCACGGGCACCCGCCCTACGGCGGGACAGGGCCCGGCCCAGCGCCCAGAGCGCGACCGCGGCCCCGACGGCGAACGCGGTCACCAGCAACGCCGACGCCAGATCGGTGGTGGTGGCCGTGAGGTCGGCCCAGATCAGCCATGCCGCGATGAGCCCGACGGCGGCCGCCTCCGCCCAGAGCAGCCGGACCGCCCAGCGGAGCGTGACGGGAGCCGAGTCGATGGTCACGCGCGCCACGATACCCGGGCTACCGGGAGGTACAGTGCCGCCCATGCACGCCGTCCTGGTGGTCAATCCAAAGGCCACCACCACCAGCGAACGCAGCCGGGACGTGCTCGTCCGGGCGCTGCGCAGCGAAGTCGACCTCAGCGTGCGCTACACCCGGCGGCGCGGACACGCGATGGCGCTGGCCCGGGAGGCCGCGGCCGAGGGTGTCGACCTGGTCGTCACCCTGGGTGGCGACGGCACCGTGAACGAGGTGGTGAACGGCCTCATGACGGCCGACCCGCCGCCCCGCGCCGACGACGCGCCGATGGCCGAGCGGTTGCCCGCGCTGGCGACCGTGCCAGGCGGGTCGACAAACGTGTTCGCCCGCGCGCTGGGCCTGCCCCGGGAGTGGCCGGAGGCGACCAGCATGATCCTCGAAGGGTTGCGCCTGGGCCGGAGCCGGACGGTGGGGCTGGGCCTCGCCGACGACCGCTACTTCACCTTCTGCGCGGGGTTCGGCCTGGACGCCGCGGTCATCCACCGGGTGGAGCAGGCCCGGCGCAAGGGTCGGGTGTCCACGCCGACGCTCTACCTGCGCTCGATCATGAATCAGTACTTCTTCGCCTCGGACCGGCGACATCCGGCGATCGTGCTGGAGCGTCCGGGCGAGCCGTCCGAGGCCGAGCTGGCCACGGTCATCATCCAGAACACGGCACCGTGGACGTACCTGGGCGACCGGGAGGTCAACCCGAACCCGGCGGCGTCGTTCGATCTCGGGCTGGATGTGCTGGCGCTACGTCAGCTCCGGGTGGCTAGCACAACACGGACAGTGACTCAGTTCCTGTCCCGGCAACCGGATCCACGCGGTCGGCAGGTGTTACGACTCCATGACACGGCGGAGTTCACGCTGGTCTCCAGCCGTCCGCAGGCGTTTCAGCTCGACGGCGACTATCTCGGCGAGCGGGAGAAAGTCAGATTCACCTCCGTTCCGGCCGCACTGAGAGTAATCTGCTAGGTCTCGGGTACTGCCCTTGGTCGACACGGTGGCCACAACCGATCGACTTGGTCGCCGCCACACCGAGGGGCAGGTGCCGGAAATGTCAGCAATGTCACGCGGACTGTACTATATTGATCCTCGACTGTGGCACGGCGGGTAATCGGGAAAGCCCCGAAAACCGGACAAAGGGGCTGTGGGCTTGCTCACCGCCCGGAGTTTTTCCGAGCGTCACCCTTGACATCACGACTGTTCGTGAAAGTATTCACAAGCGGACTTGAGTTACAGGGACATTGCCTGGATATGCTCGTCAGGTTGAGCTGTTCCAGCAGGTCCCCGGCGCTGAACGCCTGCTCACGCACTGCCGAATGGACGGACGCTAACCGTCACCATCGGCACTGCGGATGCATATAGGAAAAGCACGACCAAGCAATTGTTCGCCACCCATCCAGAATGAGGAGTGTTGCCGCCATGGACTGGCGTCACCATAGTGTCTGCCGCGACGAGGACCCAGAGCTGTTCTTCCCGATCGGGACGTCTGGACCGGCTCTGCTGCAGGTCGAGCAGGCCAAGGCCGTCTGCAGGCGCTGCTCCGTGACCGACCAGTGCCTGCAGTGGGCACTCGAGTCGGGTCAGGACGCCGGCGTCTGGGGCGGAATGAGCGAAGAGGAGCGGCGGGCCGTCAAGCGGCGCGGCGGCCTCCGCGTGCTGCGCGCTCACTCCGCCTGATCCCAACGACACCGCTGTACGCCCCGGTGGGTCCGCCCACCGGGGCGTTCCGCTGTCCGCCCCAGCCTCAGCCGGCCGGTGCCACGACGTGGCCGTTCGACAGGTCGTCGACCCGGCGCAGCACCACCTCGACCAGCTCCGGCGCGTCGGTCAACGGGGCGGACACCGCCACCGCGCCGGCCGCCCGAGCCGCCTCGGTCACCGCGTCGTGGAACAGGCCCGGCGCCAGGAAGTACGCGGACACCGCGACCCGCCGTGCGCCGGCCGCCCGCAGCCGCGACACCGCCACACCGGCCGCCGGTGGCGCCGCCGAGGCGTACGCCACCCGACAGGGCACCCCGAACTCGGCACCGAGCGCCTCCGCGGCCTGACCCACCGACCGGCGGGCGCGCGCGTCCCGGGTGCCCGCCGCGGCCAACACCAGCGCGTCGAAGCGGCCCGGCCGCACCTCGGTGAGCCGTCGACGCAGCCCGGCCAGCAGCCCCGGGTCGACGGTGCCGTCCGCCGGGCCGAGCACGTCGGTCACCCGCACCGCCAGTGGCCGCTCGGCCCGCACCGCCGCGCTGACCGCCGCCGGAATGTCCACCCGATGGTGATACGCGGCGGTCAACAGCAGGGGCACCAGTACCGCCCGTTGGTGACCGGCCGCCGCCAGGCCACGCAGCACCTCGGTCGGCCCCGGCTCGGTGTGGTCCAGCCAACTCGCCCAGACCTGTGTCCCGGGCCGGGCCGCCGACACGGCTCGGGCGAGTGCCCGGGTGGCGTCGGCCGCTCGTGGATCCCGGCTGCCGTGGGCGACGAGCACCACCGGGGCCACCCCGGCGGCCACGTCCGGGCCGGTCGGGGTGGTCGCTGGCGAGGTCAGACGTGCAGCCCGCACTCGGTCTTCTCGAACATGGCCCACCGGCCGGCCCGCGCGTCCTCGCCGGCCTTCGTCCGGCGGGTGCACGGCCAGCAGCCGATCGACCCGTAACCCTGCTTGAACAGCTCGTTCACCGGCACGTTGAAGCGCGCGATGTACGCGTCCACATCCTTCTGCGACCAGGCCGCGATCGGGTTGACCTTGACCCTGCCGCGCCGCGCGTCGAACGTCACCACAGGCGTGTTGGCCCGGGTCGGCGACTCGTCCCGCCGCAGGCCCGCGGCCCAGGCGTCGTACCCGGACAGCGCCCGCTCCAGCGGCTCCACCTTGCGCAGCTGGCAGCAGTCGTCCGGTGACTTGTTGAACAGCCGGGGGCCGTACTGGCCATCCTGCTGGCCGACCGTGAGTCGGGGCCGGATCGACCGGACGTTCACCGGGAGCGTGCGGGCCACCTCGTCGCGCACCCGCAGCGTCTCGGGGAAGTGCAGGCCGGTGTCGAGGAAGACCACGTCCACGCCCGGGGCCACCCGGGACACCAGGTGCGCCAGCACGGCGTCGGCCATCGAGCTGGTGACGCAGAACCGGTCGCCAAAGGTCTGTGCGGCCCAGCGGGCGATCTCCAGCGCCGGGGCGCCTTCCAGGTCCTGGGCCGCCTGCTCGGCCAGGGCGCGCAGCTCGGCGGGGTCGCGTCGGGCCGGGTCGGCGGATGTCGAAGCGCCCGGACCGACCAGGCGCAGGTTCGCTGCGGAGACGAGGCTCATCGGGTCACCGCCCGGGAGAGCAGGCCGGTGAACTTCACCGAGAAGACCCGGGTGCAGGCGTGGCACTCCCAGGCGCCGTGCCCCGCCTCGTGCGGCCGCAGGTCCTCCTCGCCGCAGTACGGGCAGTACAGAGGTGCCGCTCGGTTCTCGCTGCTCACCGCAGTGCCTCCTCATCGACTCTGATCACCCAGTTGGCGAACGTCTCGCCCTCGCTCCGACCGGCCAGGTAGCGACGGGCCAGCCGTTCCACGTACTCCGGAAGCTCCTCGGCGGTGGTCTTCAGGCCGCGCAGCTTGCGGCCGAAACCGGCCGTCTGCCCCTGGGCCATGCCCAGCCCGCCGCCCAGGTGCACCTGGAAGCCCTCGACCTGTCGGCCGTCCGGGCCGACCACCAGCTGGCCCTTGAGCCCGATGTCGGCCACCTGCGTGCGGGCGCAGGCGTTCGGGCAGCCGTTGATGTGGATGGAGATGTCCGCGTCGAAGTCACGCAACCGCTGCTCCAGCCGGGCCACCAACTCCTCGCCGCGGGCCTTCGTCTCGACGATGGCGAGCTTGCAGTACTCGATGCCGGTGCACGCCATCGTGCCGCGCCGCCAGGCCGACGGCCGGGCCTCCAGGCCAATGCCACGCAGCGCGTCGACAAGCGACTCCGTCCGCTCCGACGGCACGTCGAGCACCAGCAGCTTCTGGTACGGGGTGAGCCGCACCCGGTCGCTGCCGTGCGCCTCGACCACGTCGGCCAGTTGGGCGAGCTGCCCGCCGGAGACCCGCCCGACCACCGGCGCGGCGCCCACGTAGTGCCGCCCGTCGGCCTGCTCGTGCACGCCCACGTGGTCGACCGGCTTCGACGGCAGGGTCGGCGCCGGGCCGTCGAGCAGCGTACGACCGAGGTAGTCCTTCTCCAGGACCTCGCGGAACCGCTCCACACCCCAGTCCGCCACCAGGAACTTCAGCCGAGCCCGGTTGCGCAGCCGCCGGTAGCCGTAGTCGCGGAAGATCCCGACCACCCCGGCCCACACGTCCGGAATCTCGGCCATCGGCACCCAGACGCCGAGCCGCTGGGCGAGCATCGGGTTGGTGGAGAGACCGCCGCCGACCCAGACGTCGAAGCCGGGGCCGTACTCGGGGTGCTCGACACCGAGGAAGGCGATGTCGTTCGACTCGTACGGGGTGTCCACCAGCCAGGAGATCGACGTCTTGAACTTGCGGGGCAGGTTGGAGAACTGCTTGTCGCCGACGTACCGGGCGACGATCTCGTCGATCGCCGGGGTCGGGTCGAGCACCTCGTCACGGGCCACGCCGGCGACCGGGCTGCCCAGCACGATCCGGGGGCAGTCGCCGCACGCCTCGGTGGTCTGCAGGCCGACCGACTCCAGCCGACGCCAGATCTCCGGCATGTCCTCGACCCGGATCCAGTGGTACTGGATGTTCTGCCGGTCGGTGATGTCGGCGGTGTCCCGGGCGAACTCCCGGGAGATGTCCGCGATCACCCGCAACTGGGCCAGGCTGAGCTGGCCGCCGTCGATGCGGACCCGCAGCATGAAGAACTCGTCCTCCAGCTCGTGCGGCTCCAGCACGGCGGTGCGCCCGCCGTCGATGCCCGCCTTGCGCTGGGTGTAGAGGCCCCACCAGCGGAACCGGCCCCGCAGATCCTGCGGATCGATGGAGGCGAAGCCGCGGTGCGCGTAGATGGTCTCGATGCGGGCCCGGACGTTGAGCGGGTCGTCGTCCTTCTTGATCCGCTCGTTGGGGTTGAGCGGCTCACGGTGGCCGAGCGCCCACTGACCCTCACCCCGTGGCCGGCGCGGTGCTCGGGTCGGGCGAGCCGTCGGGTCCTCGGAACGGGCCGGGATGCTGCTGACCGCCATCGCGGCGTCCTCCGTTGTCTGCTGTGCCTCGGGGTACGCGGGGCGCGGCGGCCGGCCCGGCGAAGCGGGCGGGACAACGGTGTCTTCAGACAGCCGGCGCGGAGCGCGCCCGAGACAGATTGATCGGGCGTCGTCAGTAGGCCGGACAGATCGCGCTGCGCACGCGGCCGTAATCGACGTGGCGACGTGCCACGAAGCGGCGGACGACTGCGGCGGTCATGCGCCCCATGCTGCCACACCCCGAGGGGGCCGGCCAATGTCCACGTGCTGGATCCCACATCACGGGCGAGGGGGCTAGTCGACCAGCTGGTCACCGAGGATGGTTCGCGCGTACCGCACCACCCTGCCCTCCCGTACGCCGACGATCAGGCCGTTGTCCCGCAGCGTGGTGAGGTGGTGCGACGCCGTCGCCGGCGCGAGCCCCAACATCGCGGCCAGCTCGCCGGTGCTCAGTGGCGCGTCGAGCAGGGACAGCGCCGCCGCCCGCGTACCGCCGAGCAGGGCGCCGAGCGCCGCGCTGGGCGGCGGCGACGCCCACAGCCCGCCGAGCCCGGCCGGCGGATAGCAGAGGGCGGGTCCGGCGTCCCCCTCCAGGATCGCGTGCACCGTCGGTCCGGAGAACGAGGTGGGCAGCAACGTCCACGGGCGGTCGTCCAGACCGGCCGGCCGGGACGTGCCGACGGCGACCCGCAGCGCCGCGCCGTCCCAGCGGATCAACGGGTGCAGCTCGCGGAGCAGGGTGCGCCCGCCCTGGTCGGCGGCGAGCAGGGTGCGCCGTCGGATGTCGGCCAGCGCGAGCGCCCGCAGCCGGGGCCAGTCCGGTGCGATCAGCAGGGTGAAGTACCGCCGGAGCTGCGCGACCAGCTCGTCCGGGGCCAGCCGGGGTGCGCCGGCCCGGTCCAGTTGCCGCCGCACCCGGGACGGGTCGGTGCCGGCGACCGCCCGCAGCTCGGCCGCCAGGTTCGGGGCCACCCCGATCGGGGTGAGGAAGTCCGGTACGTAGCCGTTGGACGACCGGAGCACCGCCAGCAGCGGCTCCAGGCCGGCCCCCGGCAGCAGCCGTTCGGCGCGCTCCCGCCACGGGCGGTGCATCCAGTACTTCGCCGGCTTGCGCAGCGCCCAGGAACTGGCCACCAGCTCGGCCAGCGGCGAGTGCACGAACCGGACGCGACTCAGGTCGTCCGGCGTGAACCGAACCTCGATCACCGACAGATTCGACCACGTTCGAACGGTTCGGCGACAGCGCGCGACCGCCGGAGGATCCGAGCATGGAATACAGGCAACTGGGCCGGTCGGGCCTGCGCGTGAGCGCGGTCGCGTACGGCAACTGGGTCACCCACGGCAACCAGCTCGACGACGACGCGGCGGGCGCGTGCGTGGCCGCCGCCCTGGACGCGGGCATCACGACCTTCGACACGGCGGACCGGTACGCCCAGGGGCGGGCCGAGCTGGCGCTGGGCAGGGCGCTCAGTGGCGTCCGGCGCAGCTCGATCGAGCTGTGCACGAAGGTGTTCCTGCCGGTCGGGCCGGGGGCCAACGACTCCGGACTGTCCCGCAAGCACATCATCGAGAGCTGCCACGCCTCGCTGGGCCGGCTGGGCACCGACTACGTCGACCTCTACCAGGCGCACCGGTACGACGACAGCGTGCCGCTGGAGGAGACGATGCTCGCCTTCGCCGACCTCGTCCGTCAGGGCAAGGTGCTCTACGTCGGCGCCTCCGAGTGGACCGCCCCGCAACTGCGTGCGGGTCTGCGGCTCGCCGCCGACCTGCGCGTCCCGTTCATCGCCAACCAGCCGCAGTACTCGATGCTGTGGCGGGTGGCGGAGGCCGAGGTGGTGCCCACCAGCGCGGAACTCGGGCTGGGTCAGCTCGCCTGGGCGCCCCTCGCGATGGGCGTGCTGACCGGCAAGTACGAGCCCGGCAGGCGCCCGCCCGCCGATTCCCGGGCCACCGACGGCTTCGGCGGGTCGTTCGTCGCCCGCTACTCCTCGGATCTGTTGCTCTCCCGGGTCCGCCAGCTCCGGTCGATCGCCGATGCCGCCGGCTGCACGATGGCCCAGTTGGCGGTGGCGTGGGTGTTGCACCGACCGACCGTGGCCAGTGCGATCGTCGGTGCGTCCCGACCCGGGCAGCTCGCCGAGACCGCCGGCGCGGCGGCGGTCCGGCTGGACGACGAGCTGATGGAGCGGATCGATGCCGTGCTCGGTGACCTTGTCGAGCGTGATCCGGCGAAGACGGCCCGGCCGAACGACGTGATGCCCGCCTGGCGCCCACCGCCTGCGGCCGGCTGACACCACGAACGGCGAGACCGTGGCAGGCTCGGACCGTGGGCAGATTGTCCGAGTCGACCGGCGCGGCGTGGGACCACCTGCGCCGCGTACCGGTCTGGCTCGCCCCGGCACTGCTGACCCTGGCGGTGACCCTGACCGGGCTGGGTTCCGCCCAGCTCTGGCGCGACGAACTGGCGACCTGGAGCGCGGCCAGCCGGTCGCCCGAGGACCTGGCCCGGCTGGCCGGCACCATCGACGCCGCCACCGGGCCGTACTACCTGCTGATGCACGGCTGGACCGCGATCGTCGGCG
This sequence comes from Micromonospora sp. NPDC049204, assembly GCF_040647935.1. Lineage (NCBI taxonomy): Bacteria > Bacillati > Actinomycetota > Actinomycetes > Micromonosporales > Micromonosporaceae > Micromonospora > Micromonospora sp. NPDC049204. Next base: position 207,522 of record NZ_JBEZDC010000006.1, read on the forward strand.
ACTCCACGGTCGCCCTGCGCGTGCCGGCCGTGCTGGCGATGGCCGTGGCGGCCGGGCTGCTCGCCGTGCTCGGCGCGCGGCTGGTCGACCGGCGCACCGGCCTGTTCGCCGGGCTGCTGTTCGCGGTCCTCCCCGGCACGTCCCGCTACGGGCAGGAGGCCCGCCCGTACGCGTTGGCCACCATGCTCGCGGTGCTCGCCACCCTGCTGCTGGTGCCCGCACTGCGCCGACCGAGCTGGACCCGCTGGGCCGGATACGCCGCCGCCGTCGCCGCCCTCGGGCTCATCCACCTGATCGCGCTCACCCTGCTCGCCGCGCACGGCCTGGTCGTCCTGCTCGCCTGGTGGCGCGGCCCGGCCACGGCCGGCGTCGGCAGCCGGGACGAGCACGACGCTGCGCGGGACCGGCGGGTGTGGCGCTGGGTGGTCTCCGTGGTGCCGGCCGCGCTGCTCGTCGCCCCCCTGCTGCTCAAGGCCCGCGCCCAGCGGTCCCGGCAGCTCAACTGGGTCCACCTGGTCCGCCTGGACGACCTGACCGCTCTGCCCGGCGGGGTGGCGCAGAGCAGCGTGGTGGGTGGACTGCTGGTCGGGGTCGCCGCGTTGGGCGCGGCCCGCCTCGGGCGTCGCGCCCTGCTGCCGGTGAGCGCGGTGCTGCTGCCCGTGCTGCTGCTCTTCGCCGCCGGTGAGGTCGTACCGCTGTGGGTGCCCCGGTACCTGGTCTTCGTGGTGCCCTTCGCCTGCCTGCTGGCCGGCGCGGCGATGGCCGCGGTGGCGGTGCCCGCCGCGCTCGCCGTGGTGGTCCTGGCCGGGTTGCTCGGCCTTCCCGACCAGGCGGCGTTGCGGCGCACCCACGAGTGGCCGCGCAGCGCGCCGGTGGACTACGCGGGCGCGGCGCGCGTGATCGCCGACGGTCAGCGGCCGGGCGACGCGATCGTCTACTCGCCCCGGCAGAGCTGGCTCTTCCTCGACCTCGGCATCGAGTACCACCTCGACGACCCTCCGCGGGACATCCTGGTCACCGAGGACGAGGTCCGCCGGGGGGACCTGTGGGCGGCCGAGTGCCCCCGACCGGAGCAGTGCCTGGCCGGTACGACACGGGTGTGGCTGGTGCTCTCCGGTCGGCACGCCGAGCCGCTGGCCGCCGTGACCGGCGCCAAGGGTGACGCGCTACGCGCGGACTTCACCGTCGCCCAGGTCTGGCCGCGCCCCGGCCTGACCGTAGCCCTACTGACCAGCCGCCCCGCCCGCTGATCCGCTGACACCCACGGCTGTCCCGGCGCGGCGGTCAGGCCTGTGAGCGGCCGTCGGGGGCGTTGCGGGCCAGTGGGACGACGAGCACGGCCTCGGTGCCGCCGGTGGCACCGGCCCGCAGTTCGATGGTGCCGCGCAGCTCCCCGGTGACCAGGGCACGGACGATCTGGAGGCCGAGCCGGCTGGCTCGCTCCGCGTCGAAGTCCGGCGGCAACCCGCGCCCGTTGTCGGTCACCGAGACGTGCAGCATCTTGCGGAACCGGTGCGCCGAGACCACCACCTCGGGTCGCAGCGACGGGTCGACCTCGGGAGCAGCGACCGGCACCATGCCCGAGGCGGCAGGCGCGCGGGGCTCGTCCGCCTCGTCGGCCGGCGGGAAGCCGTGCTCGACGGCGTTGAGCAGCAACTCGTTGAGGACCATCACCAGCGACGTGGCGATCTCCGCCGGCAGCACGCCGAAGCTGCCCCGTCGCCGCATGCCGACGCTCACCTCGGTCGCCGCGACCTCGGTCGCCGCGCTGGCCACCCGGTCGACGATGCCGTCGAACTCGACCGCCTCGTCGCTGGACATGGAGAGCGTCTCGTGCACCAGGGCGATCGAGGCGACCCGGCGGACCGATTCCTCCAGCGCGACGCGCGCCTCCGGCATGGACACCCGGCGGGCCTGCAATCGCAGCAGCGCGGCGACGGTCTGGAGGTTGTTCTTCACCCGGTGGTGGATCTCCCGGATCGTGGCGTCCTTGGTGATCAGTGCCCGATCCCGGCGGCGAACCTCGGTGATGTCCCGCACCAGCACGAGCGCGCCGATCGGCACCCCGGCGGGCATCAGCGGCAGCGCCCGGGTGAGCATCGTGGCGCCGCGGGCGTCGATCTCCCGGCGCGGTGGCGCCTCGCCGCGCAGGGCGGCCAGGATGCCGTTCGCCGCCTCGGTGCCGTCCAGCGGGTCGCCGGCGAGCCGGCGGTGCAGCGCGGCCAGGTCCTCGCCCACCAGGTGCGAGGCGTAGCCCAGCCGCCGGTACGCGGACTGCGCGTTCGGGCTGGCGTAGGTGACCTTGCCGCCGGCGTCGAGCCGGACCAGGCCGTCACCGACCCGGGGCGCGGAGGTGGTCTCGCCCGGGTGCCGCGGTGGCGGGAAGGTGCCGTCCGCGATCATCTGCGCCAGGTCGTCGGCCGTGGTCAGGTAGTTGAGTTCCAGTTGGCTCGGGGTGCGCGCGGTGGAGAGGTTGGTGTCCCGCCCCACCACGGCGATCACCTCGCCGGCCTCCCCCTCGGCGGTGCGCAGCCGGACCGGGATCGCCTCGTGCCGGGCCGGCACGTCGCCGTACCAGACCGGGTCGCCCTCGCGCCAGATCCGGCCCTGGGAGTACGCCACCCCCAGGTGGGCGACCTCCGGCCCGCCGACGATCCGCCCCACCTGGTCGTCCTGGTACGCGGTGGGTGCGGTGGTCGGGCGGACCTGGGCGACGCACAGGAACGTGCCGTCGGCGTCAACCGGCACCCAGAGCAGCAGGTCAGCGAAGGAGAGATCGGAGAGCAGTTGCCAGTCGCCGGCGATGCGGTGCAGGTGGTCGATGTCGGCCGGACGGAGATGGGTGTGCTCCTCGGCGAGGTCGCGCAGCGTGGACACGGTGACCAGGGTGCCACGCCACGCCTCACATCGTCGCGGTGACCTTCTTCAACCCACGCGGCGCGTCCGGATCCTCGCCCCGGGTGAGCGCCAGGGCCAGCGCCAACCGCTGCAACGGCAGGATGTCCAACAGCGGGGCGTACCGCTCGTCGACCTCGGGGACGGCCAGCCGGGTGGCGCCCGGCACGTCGGCGGAGCCGACCACCACGACGTCGGCACGGCGTTCGCCGAGGCGGGGCAGCACCTCGCCCATCGAGCGGCCACCGGGGCCGGAGCCGACCACGGCGAGCACCGGGACCTCCGGGTCGGTCATCGCGAGTGGGCCGTGCAGCAGGTCGGCGCCGGAGAAGGCGAGCGCCGGCAGGTACGAGGTCTCCATCAGCTTCAGCGCGGCCTCCCGGGCGGTCGGGTAGGCGTACCCCCGGCCGGTGGTGACCAACTGGCGGGCGAACCGGTAGCGCGGGGCGAGCTGGGCCGGGGTGCCGTCGGCCAGGGTGCGGGCGGCCAGCTCGGGCAGCGCGTCGAGCGCCTCCCGTTCGGCCGCCGGGAGCACGCCGTCGCCGGCCCGGATCCCCTCCACGAGCATCAGCAGGGCGAGCAGCTCGGCGGTGTACGTCTTGGTGGCGGCGACCGCCCGCTCGTGCCCGGCGGCGATGTCGACGCTCAGCTCGGCCACGTCGACGAGCGGCGAGTCGGGGGCGTTTGTCACCGCGAGGGTCAGCGCCCCGGAGGCGCGGGCGGCGCGCAGCACCTCGGCCAGGTCGGGCGAGCCGCCGCTCTGGCTGACCCCCACGACAAGCGCGTCGGACAGGTCGGGGCGTGCCCCGTACAGGGTGACGACGCTTGGCGAGGCGAGCCCGGCAGGCAGGCCGAGCCGGATCTCGGTCAGGTACGCCCCGTAGAGGGCCGCGTGGTCGGAGGTGCCCCGGGCGGTGAAGACCACGTGCCGTGGGCGACGTTCGGCGACGACCGCCGCCACCCGCGCGATCTCGGCGGCGTTGGCGGCCGAGAGCAGGCGGGCGTAGCCAGCCGGCTGCTCGTCGATGTCGGCGGCCATGCCGGAGCCTGCACGTGTCACGGAAACCCCTCCCCTGCGCGATTGCCGCGCGATTCTTGCTCAGTCTTGCACTTTTAACCGTAGCTCAGCAATCGAACGAGCAGGACTGCGCAGGTGATCACCAGTTGATCTCAATATCAACTAAGCTGGTGGTTGCACCCGGCCCAGCCCCAGCGACGAGAGGACGACGTGCCCGACGGAACGGACGACCCCGCGCTCTCCCCGACGGAGGAGCTGGCTCTGGCCCGGCTGGCACTCGACGAGGGTGACCTGCACCACGCCGCCGGCCACCTCGCCGGCGCGCTGGCGCAGGCCCCCACGCTCCCGGAGGTGCACGAGACGCTGGCCCGGCTCGCCGCGGCCAGCGGCGGTGGTCTCGGCCTCTTTCCGATCAACCACCACACCTTCGTGGGCGCGGTCGTCGCCCGCGCCCATCTGCTCGCCACCGCCGGCCGTCCCGCCGAGGGACTGGAGTTGCTGGCCGCGGCGACCGCGTACGCGCCCGGCACCGAGTGGGCCGGCGTTCCCTGGGTCACCGCGCCCGAACTGGCCGAACGGCTGGACCCGGAACACATCGCCCGGATCCTCATGCAGGTCTGCGCCGCGCTGCCGGACCCGGTGCCGCGGGTCGACCGGGGCGCCCTCGCGCCGTACCTCACACTGGCCCGCAACGCCGCCACCGTCCACCCCGACCACGGTCTGCTGCTGGGCGCGGCGTCCGCGCTGGCCCGGCGCCTCGGCGAGGCCGCGCTCGCGGTGCGCTGGGCCACCCGAGGGGTACGCACACAGCCCTCGAAGATGGGCGAGGTCTGGCTCGGGTACGCGTACCGCAGCGCGGGCCGGACCCGCGAGGGCCTCGCCGCCCTCGGTCGGGCCGTCGAGCTGGACCCCGACGACCTGGCGATCTACGCGGACATCGCCGGCACCCTGGCCGAGATCGGCCGACTGGACGAGGCGCTGGAGTGGACCGAGCGGGCGCTGGCGCGCGACCCGTCCTTCGACTGCGCGGTGCACACCGCCCACCGGCTACGGCACCTGCGCGACGGCGACCTGGCCCACCTGGTCGCGCTCGCCGACTTCGTCCGCGACCACCCCAATGACAGCCACGAGCATGGTGACCTGGCCCAGTGCTGCCGGGGCCGCCCCTGGCTCGGCCAGCTGACCCCGGCCGGCGGCCCACTCGTCGACGCGCTGCGCCAGGCGGTGGCCGATGACGACAACGGTTCCGGCAGCGCCGTACGACTGCCCGCCGCAGCCCCGCCGAGCGCCGTCCGGACGGCGACGTCCACCGCCCCCGGGCTGCGGATCGACGTCGTCGGCTCGTTGGAGCCGGACCCGCGCGAGCCCCGGCGGGCGTCGGCCCAACGGTTGTGGCACTACGCGGACAACGTCCCCATGCCCGCCCTGCCGGCGCCCTCGGCGACGGCTGTCGAACGGATCGGTCAGCTCGCCCACCCGGCGTGGCCGCACCCACCGGCGGCGTACGACGCGGCGGTGGGCCTCGCCGGCCTCGACCTGGCGGACCTGCTCGGCCTGCTGGTGCACCCACCAGCGGCACCGGCCAACGCGGTGGGTCGCCTGCTGGCCGCGCACGACCCGTCGATCTGGGTCCGTGGGGTGCAGGTGTGGGCGTGCCTGGGGCTGCTGCACCACCGCACCGACGAGCCATGGGAGAGCTCGACCCGGCGCCGGGTGCTGCTCGACCTGATCTGGGACGTCGAGGACTGGGTCACCGAGGCGGCGCTGTTCGCCCTGGTCACGGCCGCCTGGGTGGATCCCTCGGTACGGTCGGACGTGGCGCGGGTGGTGGCGGAACGGCTCGCCGACGCGGCCGCCGTCGCTCGGGTCCGGCCGGTCCCGATCGCCGTCTCGCTGGCCCACCTGGCGCTCGCCGTCCCGGAACTGGACAAGGCCGCCGCGGCGCTGGCCACGGAACTGCTCGACACGCGGTCCTCCCGACTCCCCCGCCCCCGCAACCCCCTCCGTCGCCTCTGGCAACGCCTGACCCGCCGATCCTGACCCTGCCCGCGGGGCACAGCAGCGCGCCGCGCCGGCCCGGATGGGCTGACGCGGCGCGGCGCGGGGGAACGGTGTGGGTCAGGCGACCGGGGCTGCCTTGCCGAGGGCGACCTCGGCCTCCTCCTCCGGAGTGGCCTGCGGCGGCGCCTCGTTGGCGGTGCGCAGCGGGATCTCCTTGATGAACCAGGCGAGCACCGGGATCGCGATGGTGAACACCACCGCCCAGAGGAACACGTGCGAGATCGCGTCGGAGAGACCACCGAGCACCAGCTCACGCGCCTGGGCGGGCAGGTCCTTGAGCTTCTCCAGGTCCATCCCGGCACCACCGGACTCGCCGCCGAAGGCTCGACCGCCCTCGGAGCTGGCCAGCCGGTTGGCGAAGATCGCGCCGAAGAGCGAGATGCCGAACGAGCCGCCGATCGACCGGAAGAACGTCGCCGCGCCACTGGCCGCGCCGAGATCCTTCTGCTCGACGCTGTTCTGCGCGATCAGCATCGTCGTCTGCATCAGGAAGCCCATGCCGACGCCGAGCACGACCATGTACAGCGACGACATCAGCTTGCTGGTGTTGGTGTCGAGCATGGACAGCAGCCCCATGCCCGCGGTCATCGCGACGCCACCGATGATCGGGTACGCCCGGTACCTGCCGTTACGGGTGATCGCCCGGCCGATGACAAGCGAGACCACGAGCATGCCGAACATCAGGGGCAGCAGCAGCAGACCGCTGTTGGTCGCCGACGCCCCCTGCACGGTCTGCTGGTAGAGCGGCAGGAAGTTCATCGCGCCGAACATCGCGAAGCCGAGCAGGAAGCCGATCACCGAGATCAGCGCGAAGTTACGGTTCGCGAAGAGCGCCAACGGCAGGATGGGCTCCTGGACCCGGCGCTCCACCAGGCCGAACGCCGCCAACGCGACAACGGCCAGTACGGCCAGGCCGAGGATCTGCGGCGACGTCCAGTCGTACTCGTTGCCGCCCCAGGTGGTGATGAGCACGATTGCGGTGATGCCGACCGAGAGCAGCCCGGCGCCGAGCCAGTCGATCCGGTGCTCGGTGCGGTACTTCGGCAGGTGCATCGTGGTGATCAGCACGAGCAGCGCGATCCCGCCCAGCGGCAGGTTCACGTAGAACGCCCACCGCCAGGAGAGGTGGTCGGTGATGAAGCCACCGGCCAGCGGACCGGCGACCATGGCGATGGCCATGATGCCGGCGATCATGCCCTGGTAGCGCCCACGCTCGCGGGGCGGGACCAGGTCACCGATGATCGCCATCACGCCGACCATGAGCCCACCGGCGCCGAGGCCCTGCACGGCACGGAAGGCGATGAGCTGGACCATGCCGTCCTCCGGGCCGCCGAGCATCCCGGAGCCGGCCATGCCGCAGAGGGCGGAGCCGACGAGGAACATGATGACCGAGGTCAGGAAGACCGACTTGCGGCCGTAGAGGTCACCGAGCTTGCCCCAGATCGGGGTGGACACGGTGGTGCCCAGGACGTACGCGGTAACCACCCAGGTGAAGTGGTTGAGGCCGCCGAACTCGCCGACGATCCGCGGTAACGCGGTGCTGACGATCATGTTGTCGAGCATCGCGAGCATCATCGCGATCATCAGCCCGAACAGCACGACCCGGATGTTGTTGGGTCGTACGCCGGTCTGTGTTGCTTGAGTCATAGGTAAGCTCCCCCCGAGGAATGTCGTACTTACTTGCCGCCCGGCTAGTCACCTTACTAGCCGCACGGTAAGTTGGGTAGGAAGCCACGGTCAAGCGATTAGGAGTGCGTGAGTGAGGGAGAGCACAGGCGGGACGCGGGAGCGGATCAAGGCCGTCGCGCTCGAACTCTTCACCGAGCAGGGGTACGAGAAGACCTCGCTGCGGGAGATCGCCGAGCGTCTCAACGTCACCAAGGCCGCGCTCTACTACCACTTCAAGAGCAAGGACGACATCGTCGCCAGCTTCGTCGAGGACCGGCTGGACCGGATGGACGAGCTGAACGCCTGGGCCGCGACGCAGCCCGCCACGCTGGCCACCCGCCGCGAGCTGATCTCCCGGTACGCGGACACGATGTTCGACGGCGCGCAGCCGTCGGTGATGCGTTTCTTCGAGCAGAACCAGACCGCGCTGAAGAGTCTCTCCGCCGGCCAACAGATGCGCGGTCGGATGTTGGACCTGGCCGACGCGCTGTGCCGGGGCGACGAGTCCCCCGCCGCCCAACTGCGCGCCGCGCTGTCGATCTTCGCGGTGCACACGAGCTGGTTCGCGGTCCGCGCACCGCACATCAGCGACGACGAACGCCGCAAGCTCGCCCTGGAGGTGGCCGACGAGTTGCTCGCCGCCATCGGCACCGACCCCGACGCGAGCGACCACGACGGACCCGCCGCCGGCCAGGGCTGACCGGTCGGGCGGCTCAGCCGCGTGTCAGGACCAGCCGCAGACCGAGCAGGTCGACGCCCACCGCCGGAGCCCAGTCCTTCTCCGGTGCCCGGACGAACCCGAGCCGCGAGTAGAGCCGGTGCGCCGAATCGGCCATTCCGGCCCGGACGCAGATCACCACCGCCGTGCAACCCAACTCGACGGCGCGTGCCACGCACGCCTGCGCGAGTGCCGCGCCGACACCCCGACCCTGAGCGCCCGGGTCGACCGCGAGCATCCGGAACTCCGCCTCGCCCGGCCCGGACAGCTCGGCGAACGGGGTGCCCGGCAGCACGAAGGTCACCGACCCGAGCACCGCCTCGGTCACCTCGTCGACCGCGACCAGCACCTCACCGCTGACGGCCCGGGTCGACACGTCGGCCAGCACCTCGCCGTACCCGTGTTCGCCCTTGAGCTGGCCGTCCGCCTCGTACGCGGCCACGGTCAACCGGGCCACCGCCGGAAAGTCGGCCGGCTCGGCCGAACGGACCCGCAGCCCGCTCAAGCAATCACCGCGATCAGGTCACCGTCCTGTACGACGTCACCCTCGTGCACCGCCAGCTGCTCGAGCACACCGTCGGACTCGGCGAGGACGGGGATCTCCATCTTCATCGACTCGAGGATCACCAGGGTGTCGCCCTCGGCCACGGTGTCACCTGCCGAGGCGACGACCTTCCAGACGTTCGCCACCATCTCGGCGCGGATCTCCTCGGCCATGTCCGGGCCCTCCCTTTTCGCGATGTGCCTGCCGACGTATCCAATCATGCGACGTCCGCCGGTGGGCGCGCAGCGGCACGGCCGGGATGACGCACCCGCCCCGGGGAAAGGCGGCAGGTGTCGACCGCACTACCATCAGCGGGTCGGACCCGATGCCGGGCCGTCGGTGGGTGCACCGACGCCGAGGTCGTGGGCAGCACGGATCCGCCCCCATCACGAGGAGGTCAGCATGGCGAAGAAGTCCCGCAAGAAGAAGGCTCGTAAGAAGAGCGCCGCGAACCACGGCAAGCGTCCCAACTCCTGAACGGGTCGACGGGCCGGCGGCCCGTCACCGCTCAGCTCGACCCGGCCGACGCCGGGTACACCGGTGGCCCGGGTCGACAACGACCCGGGCCACCGGTCTTACGCTGTGCTCTGCCGACGCTCAGTCGGCCAACTCGCGCGAATCACTGGTCTCGAAGACCACCAGCTCGGTGAGCTTGACCCGCAGCCGCTCACGCAGCTCGTCCGGGGCGGTCTCGTTGCCGCAGCACCGAGCCACCAACGCCCGTACCTCCTGCTCGAGCCCGTACTCACGCAGGCACGGCCCGCACTCGTCCAGGTGGTGCCGGATCAGCGAGCGCCGCTCGTCGGCGCACTCCAGATCCAGGTAGAGGTAGACCTCCGCGAGCACCTCGCGGCAATCCGTCTCGTGCGGCTCCCCACAGCTCACGTCACACCTCCCGGCCGGCGGCAGCGGTCGAGCCCTTGGACGAGCGGGCCGCACTGAAGCCCCGCTCCCCGGCGTAGCGCTCAAGCAACTTGCGCAGATTACGACGGCCCCGGTGCAGACGCGACATCACCGTGCCGATCGGCGTACCCATGATGTCGGCGACCTCCTTGTAGGAGAAGCCCTCGACATCGGTGAGGTAGACAGCCAGGCGGAACTCCTCCGGCAACTGCTGGAGGGCCTCCTTGACGTCGCTGTCCGGCAGCCGGTCCAGTGCCTCGGTCTCGGCGGAGCGCAACCCACTGGAGGTGTGCGACTCGGCCTCGGCGAGCTGCCAGTCGGTGATCTCCTCGGTGGGCGCCTGGATCGGCTGGCGCTGCCGCTTGCGGTAGGAGTTGATGTAGGTGTTGGTCAGGATCCGGTAGAGCCAGGCCTTCAGGTTCGTGCCCTGCTCGAACTGGTGGAAGGCCGCGTACGCCTTCAGGTACGTCTCCTGGACCAGGTCTTCGGCATCCGCCGGGTTGCGTGTCATCCGCAGCCCAGCAGCGTAGAGCTGATCGACGAATGGCATCGCGTCCCGCTCGAACCGGGCCCTGCGCTCGTCCGTCTTCTCGGTGGTCAACCGCACATCCCCTCGCGTCGGATGCTTTCCCGCCGAGGATACGCGCACGGACCTGCCCGCAGATTCACTTCCCGCCGGTGTGCCTGTGCTCACCGCACCCGCCCCGCCCGGTCCCGCCGTCGCGGGCCACTCCGGGCCATCCAGCAGCCGCTTCAGCTGCCGGGCGTCCCGCTCGTCCCGTTCCAGGCTTCGTGTCTCGGTCGGCACCGGTCACCCCCCTCGCAGAAAAGTCTTCCGGGGGTTAGTAACGCGAGATGACCACTGGGGCATTCCGGCTGGCCTCCCGTTCCTGGTCCCGGCCCCGACGGCGGCCGGCGCTGGGACCAGGAAGGGCCTGGGAGGACTGGTGTCACCGGTCCGGATCGGGCCGGCGGCACCATCGGATGCAACGACCCGCGCCCGGCACCGGAAACGGTCGCGCGGGCGAGCCGGGATCAGGTGGGCGCCCAGCCCTGGGCGTGCAACCAGACCCGGACGAGGTCAGCGGTGCCGGCCGGATCCCGTCGCAGGTCGTGCGTCTCCCCGGGACGACTCACCACCTGCACGGTCGGCCCCGGCTCCGGTGTCCCGAACGGGTCCCGGTCACCGTTGACGACAAGCGTCGGCAGGCCGGTGTCCAGTTCAGCGGCCCGCGAGCGCTCCGGCCGCCCGGGTGGGTGCAGCGGAAAGGCCAACGCGACCACACCGGCCGCACCCACCGCACGGGCCGTGCGGCAGGCCACCCGAGCGCCACTGGAACGGCCACCGACCAGAATCGTCGGCACGTCGGCGTGCCGCTCCCGCAGCACGGCGAGCACCGCCGTCCAGGCCTCGTCGAGATGACCTGCCGGTGCCGGCGCACGTCGACCGGCGACCCGGTAGGGCTGGGTCACCCGCGCCACCACCAAGCCGGCCCCGACCGCCGCGTCCCGGACCGCGAGCAGGTCGGGGGCATCGACGCTGCCGCCCGCGCCGTGCCCGAGCACCAGCAGGGCGGTGGCCGGGCGGGACGGCAGGTCGGTGTCGATCCGCGCCGAACCGCGCGGTGTGTCGATCTCGTCGCTGGGCAGCACCGACCCATTCTGCGCCGCCGGACCGGCGACGGGTGCGGGCCGGGTGAACCGATCAGCTCAACGGGACCAGAGTGAGCAGCCGATCCCGTACCGGCGGGCCGGCGTCGTCGACGGCGTCCGGGTCCGGCTCGACCTCGCCACGCCAGGCGACAAGCATCGCCCGCCGCTCGCGAGGTGTCGTGGCACCCCACACGCCGTGGCAGTCACCGACGTCCAGCGCCCAGGCCAGGCAGGACCCCTGCACGTCGCAACTGCGGCACAGTGCGACGGCGGCGTCCGCCGGTTCGTTCGGTGCCGGAAAGAATGTCTCCGGATCGACGCTCTGGCATGTGCCTCTGGTGCGCCACGCGTCATCCTGTTGCCGTTCCCGCACGGCCTTCAGCAGTCGCGGATCTCGCCGCGCCGCAGCAACCTCGTGCGGGCGAGGCATACGCGCCCGTGTCATCCACCCACCTCCCCCGTGGGACCGGCAAGATCGGTGGACGTCGTCCGCCCCGTGCGAATCGACAGCCACTACCGGCGCTGTGTTCTATCGCACTTCACAACGCCGGGACAAGGGTCTGCCGGGAACATGACTGAACGGCCAGGAGACGAATCGCGCGCAACCCTGGCAAATCGGCGCTTGACGATGTGCGGCGGTCGGTCTCAGAACAGGGTCAGCTCCTGCGGTCGCACCGACGGCTCCACCGGCACCCGGGCGGTCAATTGCGGCCCGTCGTTGCGGACGTCGCCCACCGCCGCCCCGACCGGCCGGATTTCCAACCCGGCGAGCCACTCGGCCGACGCCGGGGTCAGCAACCGCTCCGGCTCGTCGGTCGGCGCCAACCACGACGCCCAGTGCTCGGGAGACAGCAACACCGGCATCCGGTCGTGCACCTCGGCCAGGTCGCCAAGCGCCGCGGTGGTCAGCACACTGAAGGTGAGCCGGGTCTCGGCCTCGGACTGCCAGACCGACCAGATGCCGGCCAGGGCGAGCACGGAGCCGTCGGCGGGCGTCAGGTAGTAGGCCTGTCGCCCACCGTCGGGCCGACGGACCCACTCGTACCAGCCGTCCGCCGGGATCAGGCAGCGGCGACGGGCGAACGACCCGGCGTACGCCCGACTGGTGGCCACCGTCTCGGCCCGCGCGTTGATCATGCGGGCCGCCCCGGCGGGAGAGCGGGACCAGTGCGGCAGCAGACCCCAGCGACCGACGCAGAGGCTGCGGTGCCCCTCGGGGCTGACCCGGACCAGCGGCACCGGGTCGGTCGGCGCGACGTTGTGATCCGGTCGGAGCAGGCCGTCGGTGTCGTCGGACGACTCGAACAGCGCGCTCAGCTCCCCGGAACTCCTGGTCGTCGCGTACCTGCCGCACATGGACCACACGCTAACGCGTCAGCGCCCCGCCGGCTGTCCCGCCAACCGGGAGTACGACCACCGCCTCCCGCCAGCGGGCGGTCGACGCGGCAGAATGTAACCGTGGGGAATCTGACCGCGACCCGGCCGCCACAGCCGTGGAGCGCACCGACCGCGTCCAACCCGGTGGCGGCGACGCTGCGCCTGCCCGGGTCCAAATCGATGACCGCGCGTGCCCTGGTGCTCAGCACGTTGGCCGCCGGACCGTCGACGCTTGCCGAGCCGCTGCGAGCCCGCGACACCGAGTTGATGGCCGCCGGCCTGCGCGCGATGGGCGCGCACGTGTCGATCAGCGACGACGAGCGCTGGCTGGTCCGGCCGCACCCGCTGAGCGGCCCCGCCCACGTCGACGTGGGCCTGGCCGGCACCGTGATGCGGTTCGTGCCGCCGGTGGCCGGGCTGGCCGACGGGCCGGTCACCTTCGACGGCGACCCCTACGTTCGCACCCGGCCGCTCGGCCCACTGGTCGGCGCACTGCGCTCGCTGGGTGTCCGGATCGACGTCACCGGCACGGGCAGCCTGCCGCTGACCGTCTTCGGCACCGGTGGGGTCACCGGCGGCGAGGTGGTGATCGACGCGTCCGTGTCCAGCCAGTTCGTCTCCGCGTTGTTGCTGGCCGCCCCTCGCTTCGACCGGGGTGTGGTGGTGCGCCACGTCGGCCCGCCGGTGCCCTCCGCGCCGCACCTGCGGATGACCGTGCGGATGCTGCGGGCCGCCGGCGCGGCCGTCGACGACAGCACCCCCGACGTGTGGACCGTCGAGCCCGGCCCGCTCACCGGGCGCGGTTGGGAGATCGAGCCGGACCTCTCCGGCGCGGTGCCGTTCTTCGCCGCCGCCCTGGTCACCGGCGGCGAGGTGACCCTGCAGGGCTGGCCGCACAGCAGCGCCCAACCGGTCGAGCAACTCCGCTCGTTGCTGCACCGGATGGGCGCCGAGGTCACCCTCTCCACCGCCGGGCTGACCGTGCGGGGCACCGGCGTGGTGCACGGCCTGACCGCCGACCTCTCCGACGTCAGCGAGCTGACGCCGGTGCTGACCGCGCTGGCCATGCTCGCCGACTCGCCGTCGGTGCTCACCGGCGTCGGGCACATCCGGGGCCACGAGACCGACCGCCTGAGCGCGCTCGCGGCCGAGTTCACCGCCCTCGGGGCGGACATCACCGAAGCGCCGGACGGGCTGGAGATCCGACCCCGTCCACTGCGCGGGGGGACCTTCCGCACCTACCACGACCACCGCATGGCGCACGCCGCCGCGGTGGCCGGGCTGGCCGTTCCCGGCATCGAGGTGGACGACGTGGGGTGTACCTCCAAGACCATGCCCGAGTTCCCGGCACTATGGTCAGCGATGGTGACCGGCAAGAGCTGACGCGAGAAGAGGACAGGTCCTGGCGACCAAACGGCGGGAGTACGACGAGGACGACGTACGGGTCCGGCCCGGAAAGTCGTCGCGCCCGCGTACGCGCACCCGCCCCCAGCACAACGATGCGGTGGACGGCTTCGTCATCGCCGTCGACCGGGGGCGCTACCAGTGCGTGCTGGCCGGGGCCGAGCGCGGCGTGGTGGGGGCCGAGCTGCCCACGGTGACCGCGATGCGCGCCCGTGAGCTGGGCCGCAAGTCGGTGGTGGTGGGCGACCGGGTCAGCCTGGTCGGGGACACCTCCGGCGCGGAGGGCGCTCTCGCCCGGATCGTCCGCATCGCCGAGCGCCGCTCGGTGCTGCGCCGCACCGCCGACGACGACGAGACCACCGCCGAGGGCCGGCTGGAACGGGTGGTGGTGGCCAACGCCGACCAGCTCGTGATCGTCAGCGCGCTTGCCGACCCGCCGCCGCGCACCGGGTTCATCGACCGCTGCCTGGTGGCCGCGTACGACGCGGACGTCGAGCCGCTGCTCTGCCTCACCAAGGCAGACCTGGCCGGGCCGGAGGAGGTGCTCGGCTACTACACCGAGTTGGAGCTGCCGTACGTGCTCAACCGTCCCGACTCCGACCTGGGGGCGCTTCGCGCGCTGCTCAGCGGCAAGGTGTCGGTGCTGGTCGGGCACTCCGGGGTGGGCAAGTCGACACTCGTCAACCGCCTCGTCCCGGACGCGCTGCGCGCGGTCGGCGTGGTCAGCGCGATCGGCCGGGGCCGGCACACCTCCACCAGCGCGGTGGCGCTGCGGTTGCCACCGGTGCCCGGCGTCGACACCGACCCCGGCTGGATCATCGACACCCCCGGGATCCGCAGTTTCGGGCTGGCGCACGTCTCGGCCGACAGCCTGCTGCACGGCTTCCCGGACCTGGTCGAGGGCACCGTCGACTGTCCGCCCAACTGCCAGCACACGGCCGACGAGGCCGCCTGCGGGCTGGACGCCTGGGTGGCCGCCGGCAAGGCCGACCCGCGCCGGTTGGCCTCGTACCGCCGGTTGCTCGCCTCCCGGGCCGGTGAGGGTGACTCGCGCGGCGAGAGCGACCAGCGCGGGCCCGGCGAGGGTGACCGGCGCGGGCCCGACGAGTGAGCCGAGGTGCGTCGGCTAGGTTGCCGGCATGACCGGGTACGCCGACGACCTCGCCCTCGCCCACCTGCTCGCCGACCGGGCCGACGCCATCGCCATGGCCCGGTTCCGCGCGCTCGACCTGCGGGTGGAGGCGAAGCCCGACCTGACTCCGGTCTCGGACGCGGACACCGCCGTGGAGCGGGAGATCCGCGCCCTGCTGGCCGAGCAGCGGCCGACCGACGGGCTGCTCGGCGAGGAGTTCGGGGCGCAACCGTCCGCCGACCCGAACGGCCGACGGTGGATCATCGACCCGATCGACGGCACCAAGAACTTCGTCCGGGGGGTGCCGGTCTGGGCCTCCCTGATCGCGCTCTACGACGGCGACCGGCCGGCGATCGGCGTGGTGTCCGCACCGGCGCTGGGCCGGCGCTGGTGGGCAAGCGCGGGCGCGGGCGCGTACGCCGGTCCCGGTGCCGCCACCGGCGAGCGGATCGGGGTGTCCGCGGTGCACGGGATCGCGGATGCCAGCTTCTGCTACTCGTCGCTCGACGGGTGGGAGCGCGCCGGGCGGCTCGACGCGATGTTGGACCTGATGCGGGCGACGTGGCGCAGTCGGGCGTACGGCGACTTCTACGGCTACATGCTGCTGGCCGAGGGCGCACTGGACGTGATGGTCGAACCGGAGCTGTCCCTGTGGGACGTGGCGGCGCTGGTGCCGATCATCACCGAGGCGGGTGGCACGGTCACGGATCTGTTCGGTCGACCGGCTCCGGCCGGCGCGCCGGGCACCGACAGCAGCGTGGTGGCCACCAACGGGGTGCTGCACGCCGACATCCTCAGCCGGCTCGATCGGCCAGCCGAGCGCTGACCCCCGCCAACCTCTATCCTCGCCAGGTGGTCTCCTCCGGTTGGTGTTTTCTCGCGGCGATGATCGTCGCGTACGGCTTCGCCAACCTCCTCCAGTCGGTGGCCGCGGCCCGCACCACGGTCCACCACACCTTCGATCCGGGCCTGCTGCTGCGTCTCGCCGGGCACCGGACGTACCTGATCGGACTGGGCTGCCAGATCGGCGGGTTCGTGCTCGCCTTCCTGGCCCGCCGGGACCTGCCGCTGTTCCTGGTGCAGGCGAGCGTCGCGGCCGGGCTCGGGGTGACCGCCATCCTCGGCGTGCTGGTGTTGAAGTGGCGGCTGCCGGTGGCGGAGGTGGTGCTGCTGGTCCTGCTCTTCGCCGGGATCACGGCGCTGGTGCTGTCCGCCCGTCCGGCCCCGTCGAAGCAGCTCGGCACCGCTGGCTCGATCGCCCTGCTGGTGGCGCTCGGCGTCATCGCGGTGCTCGGCGTCTTCGCCGTCCGGCTGCGCGGGGCACCCGGCTCGGTGGCCCTCGGCTCGCTGGCCGGGTTGGCGTTCAGCTCGGCGGCGGTCGCCGCCCGGCCCCTGGCGTCCGCGTCGTCCGCCGAGGCGTTCCTCTCCCACCCGCTGTTCTATCTGCTGATCGCCCACTCGATCGTCGGCCAGTTGCTGCTGGGGTTGGCCATGCAGCGCGGTTCGACGACCGCCGCGGTCGCCGCGATGGACGCCGCCGGTGCGGTGCCGGCCGCGATCGTCGGCCTGCTGCTGCTCAACGACAAGATCTGGCCCGGCCGGGAGTGGCTGGCCGCGGCCGGTTTCCTGGTCACCCTGGCCGCGGTGATCGGGCTGACCCGGTACGCCGAGCCGCAGCAGCAACGCGCGGTGGCACGACGTCGCGACCAGGCCATGGTCGTCGTCGGGCGGTCCGGCTGATACACCGGGCCGCCCGACCCGCCCTCTTCAGGCCTCGACCGGCTTGCGGCGGCTCACCACCCGCTCGTAGAGGCGCTCCAACGCGCCCGCGGTGCGCTCCCAGGTGTAGCTGCTGCGCACCCGGTCCACCGCGGCGTGCCCGTAGGCGAACCGGCCGGCGTTGTCGGCGAGCAGCCGGCGCAGCGAGACGCCGAGCGCCCGCACGTCGCCGGGGGGCACCAGGCGGCCGGTGACCTCGTCGACGACGGCGTCCGCCAGGCCGCCCATCGCGTAACCGATCACCGGCACGCCGCAGGCCATCGCCTCCAGCGAGACCCGCCCCGCGGAGGAGTAGTGCGGCGTGCAGGCGACCACGTCCGCCGAGCGGTACCAGGTGGCCATCTGGTCGTGCGGCACCGCTCCGACGAGCCGTACCTGGTCGACGACGCCGACCTGCTCGGCCAGTTCGCGCAGACGCCGCGCCTCGGCATGGTTGGCCAGTTGGTCGGCCGGCGGCCCACCGGCGATCACCAGCTCGGCGTCACCGACCAGTCGCATCGCCCGGATCAGGTCCTCCTGGCCGTGCCCCGGAGACAGCGAGCCGACCGAGAGGATGCGGGACCGCTGTTCGCGCGGCGCCGCCTCGCCGTCGGGCTGGAACAGCTCGATGTCCACCCCGGCCGGCACCAACGCGACCGAACTGCGTTGCAGGCCCATCCGGGTCAGCTCGTCGACCTCGTCGTTCGACTGGGCGACGGCGATGTCGACGGCCCGGGTCAGGGCGCGTTCCAGCGTGATCCGCTCCCCCGGCCCGTCGTAGTGGCCACCCAGGTGGCGTGCCTGCTCGACGCCGAGCGAGTGGAACGTCTGCACCACCGGGATGTCGGTCTCCCGAACCGCGTGTGCGGCGGCCAGGCCACCGACCCAGTAGTGCCCGTGCACCACCTCGGGCCGCCAGGCGCCGGACCACGAGTCGGCCAACCAGCGGCCGAACTCCGTCACGTGCGGGATGAGTTTCGCGGTGGGTAGTGGGGTGGGCGGGCCGGCGGGCACCTGAAGCACCTGGTAGCCGTCGACGTCGACGGTCGCCGGCAGGCCGGGGTCGTCCCGGCGCTCGTACAGCCGTACGTCGTGGCCTCGCTCCGCCAACTCGGCGGCGACCCGTGCGATGTGTTGCCGGGTGCCGACCGGTGGACCGTCGGCGTGGCGGTATGAGCTGGCGTGCGCGCAGACGAGGCCGACGCGCATGGGTCACCTCCCTGCGATCTTTCCTCGGCAGTGGTCCTCCCGTTCAGAGCGTCCCATTAACCTCGGGAGCGGGAGTCGAAACCTGGCAGATCGGGAAGAGTGCCCGCGAGTGCCACCGACGCTTGCGCCACGGCAAGCACATTGACCACACGAAACGCCGTTAGCCGGAAGATCGACAATCAACAGGTGGCATGACCAGGCGCGGGCGGGGGTACCGCTCAGGAATGCCGCTGACCCGCAGCCTCGACGATTCGACCGTGGTGATCACTGGCGCGTCCAGCGGGATCGGCACGGCGACCGCGTACGCGTTGGCCCGCCGGGGTGCGGCCGTCGTGCTGGCCGCCCGCAGCGAGGCGGCCCTCCGCCAGGTCGCGCTGCGCTGCCAGGAGTTGGGCGGCCGGGCGCTCGTCGTACCGACCGACGTGACCAATCTGGAGTCGGTGCAGCGGCTGGCCGATCGGGCGGCGGCCGAGTTCGGTCGCATCGACGCCTGGGTGAACAACGCCGGAGTCGGCGTGGTGGGCCTGTTCGACGAGATTCCGATCGCCGAGTTCCGTCGGGTGGTGGAGGTCAACCTGCTCGGCGCCGTGCACGGCATCAAGGCCGCCCTTCCGTACCTCGGCGCCGCCGGAGGCGGCGTCCTGGTCAACAACGCCTCGGTGCTGGCCGAGGTGGCCATGCCGTACCAGTCGGCGTACAACGCCACCAAGCACGGCATCCGCGGGCTGGCCGACACGGTCCGACAGGAGTTGCGGGTCACCGGTCGCGGTCAGATCTCCGTCTGCACGGTGCTACCGGCCACCATCGACACCCCGTTCTTCCGGCACGCGGCCAACCACAGCGGTCGGGAACTGATGCCGCCGCCCCCGATCTACCCACCGGAGGTGGTCGCGGAGACCATCGTCCGGGTGCTGCGTCGGCCCCGGCGCGAGGCGTACGCCGGCGGCGCGGGCCGCCTGCTCGGCCTGCAGTGGCGGCTGGCGCCCGCGCTCGTGGAGCGCGCCCTCGGCTGGTACGCCCACCGCGCGCAGTTCGGCCCGGGGGCGCGGGTGGACAGCAACGGCAACGTCTTCGACGCCGACGGGCAGGCCCACCGGGACGGCGGCTGGCACGGTCGCCGACGCCAGCTGGTGCGGATGAGCGCCGCGTTCGGGCTCGCCGCCGCCGGCACCGCGGTCGGCACCATGGCGGCGATCAATCGTCGATCCCGGTTGGCGCCCTGATGACCGGCATCGAGCGCCCGAATGCGCGAACGGTCGTCGGCGCGCACAATGGGGCGATCATGTCGAGCTGTCTGGTGGAGATCGACGATTCGTCGGCGGTGGTCCGGCTGACCGGGACGCTTGACGCCGCGGAAGCCGAGGCGGTACGCGGCGCGCTGCTCGCCTGTCTCTGGGACCGACCGGGCCCGGTGGTGGCGGACGTGACCGGGCTGCGGGTCGCGGACCCGATCGGGCGGGCCGTCTTCGCCGACGTTCGCCGCGAGGTCGCCGACTGGCCCGCCGTGGATCTGCTGCTGTGCGACCCGGCGGTCGACCGGCCCGTGCAGGTGGACGCCGGGGCACCGCCCCGGCCGGCGATGGTGGCCGGCGTGCCGGCCTGGCCGACGGTGGACGGGGCGTTGGCCTCGGTCGCGGTGGCACCGCTGGCGGCGGTGCTCACCGCCGAACTGGCCCCGGCGGTGGGAGCCGCCCGGCAGGCCCGTGACCTGGTCACCACCGGCTGCCGACGCTGGGGCATGGAGATGCTGACCGACCCGGCCAGCATCGCGATCACCGAAATGGTGAACAACGTGGTGGCGCACGCACGGACCCCGATGACGGTACGGCTGGCCCCCCAGGACGGCACCCTGCACCTGGCGGTGCGCGACTACTCGGCGCGTCGGCCGACGTTCGCCGGGTTGTCCCCGCCGAACCGGGTCGGCGGCCGGGGGCTGCTGCTGATCGACACGGTGGCGCGACGCTGGGGCAGCAGCGCCCTACCGGACGGCAAGGTCGTGTGGTGCGTGCTGCACCCCGAGGACGAGGTCGCACACCTCAGCTGATGCGGCCTATCGCCTCCGGTGCCGCTTTCGACCACGGCACAGCCTCGGGTGCTCCGGTTATGGCGGGAGGGCAGCGGGTAGTGATCAGACATGCGCGACAACGAGTACCCGACCCCCGTGTCCGACACCGAGGCGCAAGGTCTGCCCGACACCGCCGATGACGACTCGACCGCCAACGACGACGTCCTCACCGGCCGCGAGGCGGACGGCCCGGACCCGGCCCAACTCCCCGGCGACCGGACGCCGGTGGCGGTGGACCGGTTCGGGACGACCGCCGAGGAGCAGCTCGACGGCGAGTCGTTGGACTACAAGCTCGACCGCGAGGTCTACGAGCGCCCGGCGGACGACCCGCTGGCCGGAACGATCGACCCGAAGATCGCCTTCGAGGCGGACAACCTGGAAGCCGCCGCGGAGGCACAGCTGGACGCCGACGTGATGGACCCGGGACCCACCTCGGATCCGAACTCGCCGGTCTCCCTCTACGACCACGGTCAGCTCGGCACGGTGGCCGACGCCACGGTGGGTCGGCTGGTCGAGCCGGACGAGGGGTCGCACACCGACCAGGAGACCGACTCGGTGGCGTACGACGCCGGTTCCGCCGGCGGCGGCGCGACCGCCGAGGAGTTGGCCATCCACGAGACGGAGCCGCCGCGCTCGGTCTGACCGTGGTCAGTCGTCCAGGCCGCGTTCGATGGCGTACCGGGTCAGCTCGACCCGGTTGTGCAGTTGCAGCTTGCCCAGGGTGTTCTGCACGTGGTTCTGCACCGTGCGGTGCGACAGTCCGAGTCGCTGCGCGATCTGCTTGTACGACATCCCCTTCGCCACCAGCCGCAGCACCTCGGTCTCCCGGTCGGTGAGCCGAGGCGTTGCCGGTTCCCCGCCGCCGGCCGGGTCGGGGTCCTGCCCCGGCCCGGCGGCCAGCCGGCGGTACTCGCCGAGGACGAGCCCGGCGAGGCCGGGGGTGAAGACCGCGTTGCCGGCCGCGGTCCGGCGGACCGCGTCGAGGAACTCCGCGGGGGCTGTCGACTTCACCAGGTATCCGGTGGCCCCCGCCTTGACCGCGTCCAGCACGCTCTGCTGTTCGCCACTGGCGCTGAGCATCAGCACCCGCACGTCGGGCAGTGCCGCGCGCAGCCCCAGGATCACCTCGACGCCGGAGATGTCCGGCAGTTGCAGGTCGAGGACGACGACGTCGGGCCGGGCGGCGGCGGCCACCCGGATGGCCTGTCGCCCCTCGCCGCTCGTCGCCACCACCAGGAATCCGGCCTCGGTCAGGTCGCGGGCCACGCCCTCCCGCCACATCGGATGGTCGTCGACCACCATCACTCGCGTCGCGTTCACCGCTGCGCCCTCGGCACGGTCAGCTCGATCTCGGTGCCCGCCTCGGGGGCGGATGCGATCCGCACGGACCCGCCCAACTCGACCACCCGGCCCCGGATCGACTGGGTCACGCCGAGCCGGCCCTGAGCGGCGGCCTCGGCCAGTCGGCCGTCCGGGATGCCCGGCCCTTCGTCGCGGATCGACACCGTCACCGTCTCCCCCTCGTCCTCGATCAGCACCCAGGCCCGTCCGCCGGCGTGCCGCCCCACGTTGTCCAGCGCCGCGCCGGTCGCGGCGGCCAACTCTCCGGCCACCCGGCGTGGCAGCGGCACCGGGGTGGCCGGGGCGGAGAGCGCCACCGCCGACGAGGCGTACCGGCTGAGCAGGGTCCGCAGGTCCACCGCGGCGGCGTCGGGTCCGTCCAGGGCCACACCGGGGGCCGGACCGGTGCCGGCGATCAGCGCCCGCAACGCGGCCTCCTGCTCACCGGCCAGCCGGGCCAGCTCGCCGGCCTCGCCGGGCAGGTCAGCGCCCCGCCGCTGGACCAGCGCCAGCACCTGGAGCACCGAGTCGTGGATCCCCCGGGCCAGTCGTTCCCGCTCCCGGGTGGCGGCCTCCAGTTCCACCGCACGTTGCAGTCGTTCCTCGGCGCCTGCCGCGAGACGGGCCACGTGCCCGACCACCACCCCGGCGAGCAGCATGAGGATCACCCCGGTGAACGAGGACTGGCCGATCCGCTCCCGGGTGGCCAGATCCGCGCCGGCAACCAGCAGTGCCGCGATCGTGCCCCGCCGTCGGCCGCCGGAGACGGCCCAGGCCAGCACCGGGCCGGCCATCCAGGCGACCCCCATGGTGGGTACGCCGTGGGTGAGCGCCGTCCGTCCGACCACCCACGGGGTGGCCAGCACGACGGCCAGCACCACGCCGAGATCGGCCAGCAGCAGCGGCCAGCGCCGCCAGGCCGGTCGGGCGTACGCGAGCGCGGTCGCCCCGGTCCAGGTCATCATCACGAGGACCAGGGCACCGACGGCGTACGGGTGGGCGTACCGGTCGGCGTCGCGCACCGCGAGCGCGCAGACGTACGCCAGGGACGCCAGCCTGAACACCGCGAGCGCACGCCACAGCGGCACCTCGAATCCACCTGGCGGCGACGGCATGGCCGTCACGATGCCACATCCGACAGGTAGCACGGCGAGCAGCGAGTGCGGTTCGGGAAACCCTGACGTACGGTGGAAAAGCCGCGAAATACTCCGAGATGCGCCGCCGGGACGGGCCCATGACGAACGCAGATCCGCACGCACCGCGTACGGTTGTGCCCATCGAACCTGCCCTCCTGATCGCCGACGCCTTCGACCAGGCCCAGGTGACCGAGATTCGACACTCGGTCACCTCCTGCGCGCACGCTTCCGGGCTCGCCGGCCAACGGCTCGACGACTTCGTGCTCGCGATCAACGAGTTGATCACCAACGCGGTGCGGCACGGCGGCGGACGCGGCTGGCTGCGGCTCTGGCACGAGTCGGAGCTGCTGGTCTGCGAGGTCGCCGATCACGGGCACGGGATCAGCCCGCAGCGACTGGGCGATCGCACCCGCCCGACCACGGACACCGCCGGCGGCTGGGGCCTCTGGCTGGCCCGCGAGCTGACCGACGCCATGGAGGTCGTCACCAGCACCGCCGGCACCACCGTCCGCGTCACCACAAGCCTCACCCAACACAACCACACCCCGCACTAACTCGGAAGTAGACCTACTTCCTACCGATTAGGGCCGCTTCGCGCAGCGGAGCGACAGCGACTAACCCCACGCCCCCGCACCCCGCGCCCCCGCACCCCACGCCCCCGCGGTCCGCGCCCCCGCCCCGCGGTCCGCGCCCGCGCACCCCGCCCCGCACCCGCGCACCTCGCCCCGCCCCGCGCGGACGCCCTCGCCCCGCCCCGCGCACCTCGCCCCGCCCCCGCCCCGGCCCGGCCCGGCCCGGCCCGGCCCGTCGATCATGGAGTCGTGGTGGGCGACAGCTCCGCATGCGCCCCTTGTGCGCGGCACCACAACTCCATGATCCACGCGGATCAGGGCGGGCGCTTCGGCGATCTTGCGGTTTCTGTTGTCGGGATGAGTGGGATATCCCTTATGTCGCGACAGAAACCGCAAGATCGCGCGGGTGAGGTGTGAGGGCGGGGACGGGGGCGGGGTGAGGGCGGGGGTGGGGTGGGGCGGGGCGGGGCGGGGTGGGGGTGGGTCAGGCGAACAGCGCGGAGACGGACTCGCCGTTGTGGATCCGGCGCATCGCTTCGGCCAGGGCCGGGGCCACCGACAGCACCTGCAACTCGGGGATCCGCTTCGCGGCCGGGATGGGCACCGTGTTGGTGCAGACGATCTCCAGGACGCCCTCCTGGTCGCTGAGCCGCTGTAACGCGTCACCGGAGAAGAGCCCGTGCGTGCAGGCGAGCCGGATCGAACGGACCTTCAGGCCGCGCAGGTGCTCCATCAACTCGATCACCGTGCTGCCCTTGGCGATCTCGTCATCCAGCACGATGACGTCCCGATCGGCCACCTCGCCGATCACCGCGCTGATCGTGACCAGGTCGTCGCTGAACCGCTGCTTCGCACCGGCCGCGACCGGCGTGCCGAGCAGCCGGGCGAAGGCCGCCGCCTCCTTGGCGTTGCCCAGGTCGGGTGAGACCACCACGGTGTCGCTCAGGTCGTAGCGCCGGAAGTGGTTGGCCAGCTCACGCAACGCGTGCAGGTGATCCACGGGAACGCTGAAGAAGCCGTGCACCTGCGGCGAGTGCAGCGTCATCGCGAGCACCCGGTCCGCGCCGGCCGACACGAGCAGGTCCGCGACGAGCCGGGCGCCGATCGAGATGCGCGGCGCGTCCTTCTTGTCCGAACGGGCGTACGCGTAGTGCGGCAGCACCACGGTGATCCGGCCGGCCGAGGCGCCCCGGGCGGCGTCGATCATCAACAGCAGCTCGACCAGGTTCTCCTGCACGGGCGGCACCAGCGGCTGGATCAGGAAGACGTCCCGCTCCCGGCAGTTGGCCTGCAACTGCACTTCGAGACAGTCGTTCGCGAATCGGGACACCCGCACCGGGTGCAGCGGCACCCCGAGGTGGGCACAGATCTCGGCGGCCAGGTCGGGATGGGCGGTTCCACTGAAAACGGCGATGTCACGCACGTTCGCACATCGTAGGCGAAGCGGCGGCCGGCGACCGGCGGTGGGCCGTAACCGGTCGTGACGCCTGTCGCACCACGCTGCGCTTTGGGTACGGTGCTGCGGTGACCCCCCAGTACGTCGCCGCCATCGATCAGGGCACCACCTCCTCGCGGTGCATCGTCTTCGACTCTGCCGGGGACATCGTCGCCGTCGCCCAGCGGGAACACCGGCAGATCTTCCCCCGGCCCGGCTGGGTGGAACACGACGCCGAGGAGATCTGGGACAACGTCCAACAGGTCGTCGCCGAAGCGCTGCGGGCCGCCGGCACCGACGCGACCGGACTGGCCGCCGTCGGCATCACCAACCAGCGGGAGACCACTGTCGTCTGGGACCGGGCCACCGGCCGCCCGGTGGCCAACGCCATCGTCTGGCAGGACACCCGGACCGGGCCGCTGCTGCGCGAGCTGGCTTCGACGTACGGCGAGGAGCGGTTCCAGGCCCGGACGGGCCTGCCGCTGGCCACCTACTTCGCCGGGCCGAAGCTGCGCTGGCTGCTCGACGAGGTCGACGGCCTGCGCGAGCGCGCGGAGCGCGGCGAGGTGCTCTTCGGCACCATGGACAGCTGGCTGATCTGGAAGTTGACCGGCGCGCACGTCACCGACGTGACGAACGCCAGCCGGACCATGCTGATGGATCTCACCACCCTGGACTGGGCGCCGGACCTGCTGGACGCGATGGGTGTGCCGGTGGCGATGCTGCCGGAGATCCGCTGCTCCGCCGAGGTGTACGGCACCGCCCGCGGCGTGCTCACCGGGGTGCCGGTGGCCAGCGCGCTCGGCGACCAGCAGGCCGCCCTGTTCGGGCAGACCTGCTTCCAGCCGGGCGAGGCGAAGTGCACCTACGGCACCGGTAGCTTCCTGCTGCTCAACACCGGGGCCACCCCGGTCCCGTCGACACACGGCCTGCTCACCACCGTCGCCTACCGGATCAAGAACCAACCCCCGGCGTACGCCCTGGAAGGCGCGATCGCCGTCACCGGCTCGCTGGTGCAGTGGCTACGGGACAACCTCGGGCTGATCTCCACGGCCGCCGAGGTGGAGGACCTGGCCCGTACCGTGGACGACAACGGTGGCTGCTACGTGGTGCCGGCGTTCTCCGGGCTGTTCGCCCCGCACTGGCGCAGCGACGCGCGGGGCGTCATCGCCGGCCTGACCGGCTACATCACCAAGGGGCACCTGGCGCGGGCGGTGCTGGAGGCGTCGGCGTGGCAGACCCGTGAGGTGGTCGACGCGATGGACGCCGACTCCGACGTGGCGCTGCGCCGACTCCGGGTGGACGGTGGGATGACCGCCAACGGCCTGCTCATGCAGTTTCTCGCGGACGTGCTCGACGTGCCGGTGGTCCGGTCCCGGATCACCGAGACCACCTGCCTGGGCGCCGCGTACGCGGCCGGTCTGGCGGTCGGCTTCTGGCCGGATCTGGCCACCCTGCGGGCGCAGTGGCGCTCCGACGCGCGGTGGGAGCCGGCGATGGCCCCGGAGCTACGCGAGCAGGAGCTGGGCCAGTGGCGCAAGGCCGTGCAGCGCACCCTCGACTGGGCGGAGTAAGTCCCGTGCCGACGTCCTGACTGTCGCCGGCTGTCGTGAGAACCGGAGGAGGGCCGCGCCAGGTGTGCGTCCTTTGCTCTGCTTCAACGGGCGCACCGAAACATGCCGTCAGTGTTGCCTTGGTTGAAGCAGAGCAAAGGGCGTCCAACAGTGACGCAGGGAGCGGCGGACGGCAGTAACGCGCTCAGCTCCAGCGGTTGCCGGTCAGCTTCTCGTAGACCTCGACGTAACGGGCGCGGGTCGCCTCGACCACCTCGTCCGGCACGTCCGGCGCCGGGGGCTGCTTGTCCCAGCCGCCGCCGGTGGCCCAGTCCCGTACGTACTGCTTGTCGTAGGAGAACTGCACGCGGCCCGGCTGGTACGACTCGGCTGGCCAGAACCGCGACGAGTCGGAGGTGAGCAGTTCGTCGCCCAGGACCAGGGTGCCGTCCGGCGCCCAGCCCAACTCGATCTTGGTGTCGGCGATCAGGATGCCCCGGTCGGCGGCCAGCTCCGCGCCGCGCCGGTAGACGTCGATGGTGATCTGCCGCAGTCGTTCGGCGGTGGCCTGGCCCACCTTGTCCACCACGTCGTCGTACGTGATGGGTTCGTCGTGTTCGCCCATCGGGGCCTTGCTCGACGGCGTGAAGATCGGCTCGGGGAGGATCGACGCCTCACCCAGCCCTCGGGGCAGCGCCACGCCGGAGACGGTGCCGGTCTGCTCGTACTCCCGCAGGCCGCCGCCGGTGAGGTAGCCGCGAGCGACGCACTCGACCGGGAGCATGTCCAGCCGCTGGCAGCGGATCGCCCGCCCGGCGAACTCGGCGGGCACGTCGGTGGCCGAGATGACGTGGTTCGGCACCAGGTCGGCGAGCTGCTCGAACCACCACAGCGAGAGCGCGGTGAGCAGACGACCCTTGTCCGGGATCGGCGTCGGCAGCGCCACGTCGTAGATCGAGATGCGGTCCGAGGCGACCAGGATCAGGTCGTCGCCGTCGGCGTACACGTCCCGAACCTTGCCCGAGTGCAGAAGTTCCACGCGCCCTAGTACACCACGCGGCAGCGGGAGGCCTGATTCGACCACCCGCGCCGGCGGGTGACCGGACGGACGTTGACACCTTCGTGCGCTCCCTGCGTGAATGGTCCGACCGCCGCCCTCGCAGGTCCAGGAGACCCCCGTGCCCGTTGTTCCACAGCCGATCGACCGCCTCGGCGCCGACCCGGGCCGGCGCCGACTGCTCACCGCGCTGCTCGGTGCTCCCCTGCTCGCGTCCGGCGGGCTGGCCGGATGCAGCGACGGCACCGCCACGTCGACCGACGACGGACCGGTCGAGCTGTCGGTCTTCTGGTGGGGTGGCACCAGGCGTGCCGAACTCACCGAGAAGGTGCTGCGGCTCTACTCGGAGCGCAACCCCCGGGTGACCTTCCGCGTGACCTGGCAGGGCGCCGATGGCTACTACGAGCGACTGGCCACCCAGGCGGCCGGCGGCAACGTACCGGACCTGATCCAGGTCGACGACACGGTGCTGACCGAGTACGCGCAACGCCAGATCATCCTCGACCTCACCGACCGGGTCAGCGACCATCGCCTCGATCTGCGGGGCCTGCCGGAGGGCCTGATCCGCTACGGCACGGTGGAGGGGCGGACGATGGCGGTGGCCGCTGGGCAGACCCACCCGGGTGTGGTCTTCAACCGGGACCTGCTGCGGGAGCTGCGGGTGCCGGAGCCGCGCGCCGGAATGAGCTGGGCCGAGTACATCTCCTGGGCGGAACAGGTCACCGAAGCCAGCGACGGCCAGGTGGCCGGCGCCATGGACGGGTCCGGTGACTACCGGGCGCTCTGGCTCTGGCTGCGGTCGCAGGGCGGCGAACTCTACCGGGGCAAGCAGCTCGGTTTCGGCGTGGAACAGCTGATCGCCTGGTTCGAGCTGTGGCAGCGGGCCCGCAAGGGGCGGGCCACCCCGGGTGCGGCGCTCGTCGAGCAGGCCGACAGCGGCGAGCCGTCCCGGCAACTGGTGGTGACCGGGTTGACCGCCGCGTCGTTCGCGTGGTCCCACCAACTGCCCGAGTTGCAGCGGCTCACCGAGGCCGAGCTGGGCATTGTCGGCTTGCCGGGACCGACCGGCGCGCAGTGGGCGCGTGCATCGATGTTCTGGGCAGCGTTCCGGGGCACCCGCCACCCGGACACCGTCACCGACGTGATCAACTTTCTGACCACGAACGGCGAGGCCGGCACCGTCCTCGGCCACGAACGTGGCCTGAACGCCAGTCTCGCCGTCCGCCGCTACGCCGAGGGCAGCATCACCGAGCCGGCCCAGCAGCGGGCCGCCGCGTTCGGCGCGGCCATCGCCGACCAGCTCGGGCCGGCCCCGGCGCCACCCCCGAAGGGGCACGCCCGGGTGCGGACCCTGCTGGTCGCCACCGCGGAGAGCATCCGCGTCAAGCGGACCGGCACCCGGGCGGCCGCCTCCCGTTTCATCGCCCAGGCCAACGCCGCACTGGCGGCGTGACCACCGGCGGCCGGCCCACGGCCCGCCGCCGTCGACCAACCGATCGGGGCGGGCCGCCAGGGGTCAGCGCGGCGGACCGTTCCGACGGTTGCGAGTCAGACGCAGCACCAGGAACACGATGATCCCGACCACCACCAGGCAGCAGAGCAGGCCGAGAATGCCGAAGCCGCCGCCGCCGCGGGACCGCCGCCGGGCGGCCTCGACCACCACCTCGCCGGCGCCCGTGGACGCCCAGGCCGCGACGGGCACGAAGACCGCCAGTACGGCCGCACCGAGGACCGCGCTGAGCCGGCCCCACCACTTACCGAATGAAGACATGTGCCCATCCTCGCCGACTGACGCAAACTCGGCACGTCGGTCCGCGCCGAACCCGGCACCGAAGCCGTCCGGGAGCATCCCGACCGGACGCAACATCCCCGCAACCTTCAGCACCCGGCGGCCTCACTCAGGTGGGCGGCCACAAAAACAGGTCCGGCCCCCACGGATGGGGGCCGGACCTGTTGCACTGCCGTTGGTAGCGGGGACAGGATTTGAACCTGCGACCTCTGGGTTATGAGCCCAGCGAGCTACCGAGCTGCTCCACCCCGCGCCGACTGCTTAACCTTAACCCATCCCGTTCGGCGATGATCAGCGGGGTCACCGCTGACGCCAGCGAGCAGGCGAACGCTCGACCTTCCGAGCAGCCGCACACGTCGGGAAAGTCGAAAGCCCGCCTCCGGCGAACCGGAAACGGGCTTTCGATATTTCTCGTAGCGGGGACAGGATTTGAACCTGCGACCTCTGGGTTATGAGCCCAGCGAGCTACCGAGCTGCTCCACCCCGCGTCGACTGGTTAACCGTAGCGCACCACCCCCGGCCGCCGCAAAACGACATCCGAATCCGCCGGATCGCGGTCCGGCACCTGTCAGTCAGGCCAGACCCGGATGCGCGACGACAGCGGAGCCCTCGTCGCCAGGACCGGATGGTCCGACGACGAGGGCTCCGCGAGTTACGCCCGGCGAGTGCGGTCAGCCGCCCGCCGACGGTGTGGCGCTGCCGCTGGGTGTTCCGGCGGCCCGCTGCGCCTGCTGGAACGCGGTCAGCGCCTCGTCCAGCGTCTTGAGCGCACGGCCGTACCGCTCGAAGTCACCCGAGGTCTGCGCGGACCGCACCTCGGTGATCGCGGTCTGCACCCGGTCCGCGGCGACGGCCAGGTCACCGGTCGGCGGCGTGATGCTGGCGCTCGGTGTCGGCGTCGGCGTGGCGGTCCCGCTCGGCGTCGGCGTGGGCGTGGGCGTCGTCGGATTGCCCCCGGTGGTCGGGGGCGGTGACGTGCCGCCCCCGGCCTTCTTACCCTGCTCGACCAGCTGCTTGATGCCGTCGTTGATGTTGTCGGCGAGCGCCACGAAGGAGCCACCGTCACCGTAGGAGACCAGCACCTTCTGCAACAGCGGGTACGCGTCCTGCTGGTTGCTCTTCACGTAGACCGGCTCGACGTAGAGCATGCCGTCGGCGAAGGGCAACGAGAGCAGGTTGCCGAACTGCACCTGCGCCTGGTTGCTGGAGAGCAGGGTGAGCTGCTGGCGAATGTTGGCGTTGTTGGTCATCTGTTGGTGCACCTGCACCGGGCCGGAGATCCGGGTCTGATCCGGCAGCTCCAGTACCTCCAGCCGGGGCTGCCCGCCGACGTACGACCCGGAGATCAGCGCGGCCAGGTTCTGCCGGCCGTTCGGGGTGACCGCGGCGGTGAGCTGGAACCGGGGGCTGTCCTGCCCCGGGAACTGGGTGAACAAGTAATACGGGGGCTGCTTCTGACCGCTGTCCGGGGAGTCCGGCACGTTGGGCACCTGCCAGAAGTCCTGTGCGGAGTAGAAGTCGCCCGGGTTCGTCACGTGGAACTTGGTGAGCAGGTTGCGCTGCACCTTGAACATGTCCGCCGGGTAGCGCAGGTGCTCGGTCAGCGCGGCCGGGATGTCCGCCTTCGGCTGGATCAGGTCACCGCCGAACGCCTTGTTCCAGGCCTTGAGCACGGGGTCGGTGTCGTCGTACTCGTAGAGCTTCACGGTGCCGTCGTACGCGTCGACGGTGGCCTTCACCGAGTTGCGCATGTAGTTGACGTTCTCCCGGGCCAGCTGGAAGGTGCCCCGGTTGGTCAGCTCGTCGGTGGTCTCGGTCTGCAGGTTGACCCGCTCGGCGTACGGGTAGGTGGCCGCCGTGGTGTAGCCGTCGACGATCCACTGCACCCGACCGTCGACCACCGCCGGGTACGGGTCGCCGTCCAGGGTGAGGAACGGCGCGACCTTCTCCACCCGGTCCCGCGGGTTGCGCACGTAGAGGAGCTTGGAGTCCTTGTTGACCGCCTCGGAGAGCAGGAAGTTCGACTCCTGCTCCTTGATGGCGTACAGCAGCCGCCGGGTGAAGGAGCCGATCTCGACGCCGCCCTCACCGGTGTAGGTGTAGGACTCGCCGCCACCCTCACCGACCGGCCTGTCGAACTCGGCCTTCTTGTTCGGGTCGGCCTGACCGACGATCGCGTAGTCGTCGGCCGCCATCCGCTCGCCGTAGTAGATCCGCGGCTGCGTGGCCGGGATCTGCTCGGTCTGCGAGGAGCACGCCTCCTGGGTCTTCTCGCCGAGGAAGCCGGACACGAAGAACGGCTGCCCGCCGCAGACCACCTGGTTGGCCGGGGCGGCGACCAGCCCGTACCCGTGGGTGTAGACGGTGTGCCGGTTGATCCAGGTGTTCTGCTGGTCGGTCAACTCGCCGTAGTTGATCTCCCGGACGCCGACCACGTAGTCGGAGACCTTTCCGTTCACCCCATAGCGGTCGATGTCCAGCTTGGGGCCGAAGTCGTAGAAGCCCCGCACCTGCTGGAGCTGGGTGTACGTCTCGCTGACCAACTGCGGGTCGAGCAGCCGCACGTTCGACACCACCGAGGTGTCGGTGGCCAGGTTCGCCGGTGGGGTGGAGTTGTTCGCCGCGAACGCGGTCGTCTCGGTGGCACCCAACCCGAACGCCGCTCGCGTCGCGTCGATGCTGCGCTGGATGTACGGCGCTTCCTTGTCCTTGGCGCTCGGCTTGACCTCGAAGGTCTGCACGGCCCAGGGGTAGATGCCGCCGATGGCCACCGCGGACACACCGAGCAGCGCCAGCGAGATCCCCGGCCAGACCAGGTTCCGCATCCAGGCGTTGGAGAACACGACGATCGCGATCGCCACCACGATCGAGATGTACGCCAGGATCTCCTTCGCCGGCAGCAGCGCGTTGACGTCGGCGTAGCCGGCGCCGTACAACTTGGCGCCCTCGTTGTACTCCAGCAACATCGCCCGCCGGTCCAGCACGTACGCGACGGCCTTCAACAGCACGAAGACCGCGACCAGGCTGCTCAGGTGCGCGCGGGCCGCGTTGCTCATCCGGTCCCCGACGCCCTGCAGGCGGACCCCACCGAACAGGTAGTGCACCGCCAGCGCGCCGATCACGGCCAGCACCACAGCGGTGAAGGCGACCCCGAGCAGGTAACGCCAGAACGGCAACTGGAAAACGTAGAAGCCGATGTCCACCCCGAACTCCGGGTCCTTCACCCCGAAGTCACCGCCGTTGCGGAAGAGCAGCCACTGGCTCCACCGGTTCTGCGCGGAGAGACCGGCGAAGAGCCCGACCACCGCGGCGGTCAGCGCGATCCAGGTGCCCAGTCGCGGGCTGAGCGCCATCCGATAACGCTCGAGCGTCGCCTGCTCCACCGAGTGCGGACGCAGCCGCGGACGCAACCGGTGCGCCAGCCACAGGTTGCCACCGACGACCACCGCCATGCCGAGACCGACGGCGAGGAAGAGCAACAGTCGGGTCACCAGCACACCGGTGAAGACCTCGGTGTAGCGGACCTCGTCGAACCACAGCCAGTCCGTCCACGCCTGGACACCCCAGCCGAGCAGGGTGAAGAGCACGAACACCCCGACCAGGACCGCGATGGTGACGCGCCCGCGCCGGCTCATCCTCGGAAGGGGGCTGCTGCTACGCATGACCACTGTTGGCTCCGCACGCTCGATGTGATCGGCTCCGACCAGGCACCCAGAGTACGGGGTGTTCCTGAGCGTGTCGGGGCACGGTCACACCGGTCAGCAACGAGTCGGCTGACCCCCCGCGCGCAACGTCTCCAGGGCGGTCATCGCCTCGTCCAACGAACCCACCCGCAACAGCGGCAGACCGGGCTGTGGATTGCGGACCGCCTCGGCGCAGTTGTCCGCCGGCACCAGAAAGACCTTCGCGCCGGCGCGCTTCGCGCCGACCAACTTCTGGGCGATCCCGCCGATCGGGCCGACGGTGCCCTCGTCGTCGATGGTGCCGGTACCGGCGATGATCTGGCCACCGGTGAGGTCGGCCGGGGTCAGCTTGTCGACGATCCCCAGGGCGAACATGAGACCGGCGCTCGGTCCGCCGATGTCGCCCAGGTCGATGCCGAGGGTGAACGGGTGCGGCTGCTGCTGATCGATCTCCACACCGATCCGCGGCCGGCCATCCTGCTCACGACTGGTGACCGTCGCCGTGGCCGGCGCGCCGTCGCGGGTGTAGGAGATGGACAACGCCGTACCCGCCGGCTTGGCCCGGATCAGTTCGGTGACCTTCGCGGCCACCGGCACCGGCTGACCGTCGACGGAGGTGATCACGTCACCGGCCTTCAACGCCCCGGCCGCCGGCCCGTCCCCGGCCACCGTCTTGATCACCACCTGCACCGGAAAGCCCAACTCCCGCAGCGCGGCCGTCTCCGCGCTGGTCTGCGACGCCTTGAAGTCCTCCGCGTTGCGCTGCTCGACCTGCTCGGTCGACTCCCCCGGCGGGTAGACCAACTCACGCGGCACGACGGCCTCGTCGTCGGAGAACCAACCCGCGATCGCCCCCCGCAACCGCACCGTGGGCTGCACACCCACCGTGGTCAGCCGCAACTGGCCGGCGGAGGTCGAGGTCTCCCGCCCGGAGACCTGGATGACCTCCTTGCCGTCCTCCGTGCCGAGGGTGTTGACCGTCGGGCCGGGGCCGAGCACCACGTACGGGATCGGCACCCGCAGCACCCCGATGCTCAGCAGGGCGGTGAACAGGGCACCGAGCAGGACCGTCAGGCCACGACGTCTCATGCCGCAGAGCGTACCGACCGGCCGGACGCCTCCTGCCGGATGCGCCACGCGACTTCGCCCTCAGCGCAACGCCAGCGGCGGCGACCTGGGGCGCGGTCCGCGTACCGTAGACGTCGTGCCTGATATTCCGTTCGGTTTCGCGCTCCCGGGTGGGCAACCACCAGACCCCAACGATCCCGCGCAGATGCAGCAGTTCATGTCGCAGTTGCAGCACCTGCTCTCCGCGCCGGGCAGCGGTCCGGTCAACTGGGACCTGGCCCGGCAGGTAGCTGCCAGCCAGCTCGCGGCCGCCGGCGACCCGGCGGTGTCACCGTTTGAGCGCAACGCGGTCGAGGAAGCGCTGCGCCTGGCCGACCTGTGGTTGGAGCCGGCCTCGTCCTGGCCGTCGGGCATCCAGTCACCGGTGTCCTGGAACCGCAACGAGTGGATCTTCAAGACGCTCGACGTGTGGCGCAAGCTCTGCGACCCGGTCGCCAGCCGGATGGTCGGCGCGATGGGCGACCTGGTGCCACCGGAGGCGCGCGCCCAACTCGGCCCGATGCAGTCGATGGTGGCCACCCTCGGCGGCGCGCTCTTCGGCGGCCAGCTCGGCCAGGCGCTCGGCTCGCTCGCCGCGGAGGTGCTCTCCGCCGGCGACATCGGGCTGCCGCTCGGCCCGGCCGGCACGGCCGCCCTGATCCCGGCCAACATCCGGGCGTACGGCGAGGGCCTGGAACTTCCCGAGGACGAGGTCCGCCTCTACGTGGCGCTGCGCGAGGCCGCCCACCAGCGGCTGTTCCAGCACGTCCCGTGGCTGCGCGGGCATGTGCTCAGCGCGGTCGAGATGTACGCCGCGGGCATCCGGGTCAACCGGGACGCGATCGAGGAGGCGATGGGCCGGGTCGACCCGACCGACCCGGAGTCGATGCAGGCGATCGCCCTGGAGGGCATCTTCACCCCGGAGGACACCCCGGCGCAGAAGGCCTCTCTGGCCCGACTGGAGACCGCACTGGCCCTGGTCGAGGGCTGGGTCTGCCACGTCGTGGACAGCGC
Source organism: Micromonospora sp. NPDC049204 (assembly GCF_040647935.1). Lineage (NCBI taxonomy): Bacteria > Bacillati > Actinomycetota > Actinomycetes > Micromonosporales > Micromonosporaceae > Micromonospora > Micromonospora sp. NPDC049204. Next base: position 242,614 of record NZ_JBEZDC010000006.1, read on the forward strand.
CGCCAGCGACCGGCTGCCAAACGTCGTCCGGCTGGGTGAGGCGTTCCGTCGCCGCCGTGCCGCCGGAGGCCCCGCCGAGCAGACCTTCGCCGCACTCGTCGGCCTGGAACTGCGCCCGCGCCGTCTCCGCGAGGCCGCGGCACTCTGGGCCGCGCTCACCGAGCACCGCGGCATCGAGGGCCGCGACGCCGTCTGGGGTCACCCGGACCTGCTCCCCTCGGACGACGACTTCGCCGACCCGGTCGCCTTCGCGATGAACGACATGGACCTGAGCGAGCTGGACAGCTTCGACTTCACCGCCCCCGGCGGGGTGGAGGAGAAGGCTCCCGGTCAGCCCGACGAGACCGACGACGAGGGCGACGCCAAGCCCTGAAACCTGGGTCGTGCCGCCCGAGCCCGTGGCCCCCGGGTCCGCGACGCGGGAAACCGGGTGCCCGTGCTGCTCGACAGCGGGCACCCGGCGTGCCGGTGGCCGTGGCTGGGCGGGTCGGTAAGCGTTCTGGTCAGGCGGGGCGGCCCGAGCCGGAGAGCAGGGCGCGGGTCGCTTCCCAACCCTCGAAGGCCGGGTCCAGCGTGGCCAGGTCAGCCGGGCCGCGCAGTCGACGCCAGCCCGCGGTGACCGCCACGTCAGCGGGGCGCGGGGCGTTGGCGCGCGCCTCGGCCGGCGTCGCCGTGTCCAGGTGCAGCGTCGGTAGCCAGTCCGGCGCGGGCAGTCGTACCGCCACCCCGAGCAGGCCCGGCCCGCCACCCTCGACCGGAGCCACCGCGACCGGTCGGGTGGTGAGTGGGCGCAGCAGCTTGCCGACGGTCAACGCGGGCAGGTCAGGCACGTCCGCGACGAGCACCGCCGCCTGGTCGTAGCCCTCCAGCGCGGCGAACACGGCGTTCGGCGTGGCCTCGGCCACCTCGTACACCGCCGTGCCGGGCCACACCAGCGCGTCGGCCAGCGCCCGGTCGGCCGGGGTCACCGCGACCGCGACCTCCACCTCGTTGAGCGTGGCGAACAGGTCGATGACGTCTTCCGCGAGAGCCGCTCGCCATTCGGCCAGGTCGACGCCCGGAGGCGACCAGGGGACCGACCCGAGTAACGCCACTACCACCCGTCGCGCCATCCCCCGACCCTAGCGCCCCACCCCGCCCACCCCGACCCACCCGCCCGCCCTGCCGCAGGACACGCCCCGCATGGCCGCCCCGCACGGCCGCCACCGCGCCGCGCCCGCCGGCATGATCGACTCGATTTCATTGACAGCGCGACCTCCGGAGGGCATCGACCGCGCGGCATTCAGGAAGCCGAGTGGATCTAGGTCGATCAGGTGGGGAGGGGAGCGCCGGAGGCGGCGGCAACACCTTCGAGGTAGCCGCGGGCACGTTCGGCTTTGGGGTAGCGGCCGACCAACGCCCAGAACCGCGCGTTGTGGCTGGGCACGATCAGGTGTGCCAGCTCGTGCAGCAGCACGTAGTCGATCACCCAGTCCGGCATTTCCTGAACGCGGTGTGAGATCCGGATGCTGCGGTCGGCAGGGGTGCACGAACCCCATCGGCCGTTCTGGTTGGTGACCCATCGGACGCTGGCGGGCACCGCCTTCGTGGCGTACCCGGGGAGGTAGAGGTCGATGAGCCGGGTGGCACGGGCCAGCAGCTCCGCGTCGGATCGGGCCAGGCGGCCCTCGCGGGCGGCGAGCCGGGCGAGCATCCGGTCGACCCACTCGCTCTCCTCGGCCCGGGAGAACTGATCCGGGATGAGAACGACGACTCGCTCACCGTCACGGTACGCGGACACCGTACGTCGCCGACGCTGGCTGCGCCGCACCTCGACGACCGGCTTGCGCGTCCCCGCCATCACTGGCCCGCGCAGCCTCGGCTACGTGTCACGAAGGAAAGCTAATGCCCACTGACCAGGGGTCCGCAAGAGTCAACCACCCGACACGCGCCCGGAAAGTGGTGATTAGTCGACAGGCGTCCCGAAAATTTCTTGACCGCAGCGGCACCGCACCACCTCGTCACCCTTGGTGAACACCGATGGCGCCGGTACGCGGCACTTCCCCACCGTAAGTGATCACGGTGCCAAACGCCCCTCGGGGGCACTCGCACGGGTGTCTGTGGGGGTTTGGTCGGCGTGTCCCCGCCAAACTGACTTATCCGACCTATTTCGCCATGCACACTCTCGACGTCGACTAGCTCACAGTGTCGATGCACAGCTGACATGGAACCGCCCAGACCTGGGTAGGGTCCGCGGACCAGCGGTCACGTAGGTGGCCGTGGAGTGAGACCCAGCGCCGGCGCCCCGTGTGGCCCGCCGCCGGGCACCCCGCCGGGACGGCATCGACCGGCGGACGAGACGAGGAGGGCACCGTGGCCGACCAGGCCCAGACGACCTACAACGGTTACTGCGTGAAGTGCAAGGAGAAGCGGGACTTCGAGGGGCACGTCGAGGTCTCGAAGACCGGAATGAACATGGCAAAGGGCAAGTGTCCGGTATGCGGAACAACAGTGAACCGCATCCTGGGCAAGGCCAAGGTCTGACCCGTACGAGCGGCGGGGGCGGGGTGGCCGACGGTCACCCCGCCCCGTTGCCGTCTCTGCCGGTCGCCGGGTTGCCGGTGCCCTGTCGGGTGGCCGACAGCCCCGTCGACGGGCTGTGGATAACCCGGCAAAGCCTGTGGACAACGCTGGACAGCGGCCTGAGCGCCTGTGGACAACGATCGACCGAGCGCGAAGAAGTGCTCACGATTGGTGACCATGAGCCGCACCGTTCTGCCCCGCCCCACGTTGCTGCCCGGCCTCAACCGGCTGTGGCGAGACCGCCACACCCTCCAGCTCGGCGTCGGCCCCGGGCCGGCGGTGCTGCTGGAGCTGGCCAACCCGCGTGCCGCCCGTCTGCTCGACCTGCTCGACGGCACCCACAGCGAGCGCGCCGTGCTGGCTCGGGCGGCCGCCGCGCAGGTCACCCACGACGACGCGCGTACCCTGCTCGACGCCCTGCGTGCGGCCGGCCTGCTGGTGCCCGCGCACAGCCTGCTCCCCCGTGACCTGGCCGGCCCCGCCCGCGCCCGGCTCACCGCGGAGGCCGGCGCGCTGGCCCTCGCCGCCGCTCGGCTACCCGGCACCCCCGCCCAGGTCCTGCGTCGACGACGGGTCGCCCGAGTCGTGCTCACCGGCGCCGGGGCGCTTGGCGGGCCGCTGACGGTGGCGTTGGCGCAGGCCGGCGTCGGGCAGGTGGTTCCCCTCCTCACCGGCCCGGTGCGCCCCGTCGACCTGGTCGGCACCGGCGTTCCCGCCACCGAGCTGGGTCATCCGCTGGCGTCGGCGGTACGGACGGCGGTCGACCGCGTCGCGCCGGGCACCAACACCCAGCCGGTCCGAGCCGGCCGGGTGGACCTGGTGATCCAACTCGGCACGGACCGGCCGCCCGCGCTGCTCGCCGCCGGTCTCGCCCAGCGCCGACAGCCACACCTGCTGGTCACCCTGCGCGAGGGCGTACCGGTCATCGGGCCGCTGGTCTGCCCGCCCGCCGGACCCTGCCTGCACTGCGTCGAGCTGCACCGGGCCGACCGCGACCCGGACTGGCCGCGGCTCGCCGCCCAACTCGCCGCGGCCGACCCGGTGGCCGCCGGCGCGACCGGCACGCTGCTCGCCGCCATCGGGTACGCGCTGGCCGAGGCCCTGACACAGCTCGACGGCGGGCAGCCGGAGACGCTGGGCGCAGCCATGGAGATCACTGGTGCGGGTCGTTTCCGACGTCGAGGCTGGCCGCCACACCCGGCGTGTGAGTGCTCTGGTGGGCGAGTGTCCGCACCAGCCCGGCCGCAGAGCAGCAGCGAAGCCCTCCGGTCGGTAACAATGGCCGAGTGACCGACATCCCGCGCCGCGCCGTGTCCCGCACCGCCAAGCTCGCCGCCCTGCCGCTCGGCTTCGCCGGCCGGACCGTTCTCGGCATGGGAAAGCGCGTCACCGGGCTCGCCTCCGACGTGATCTCCGCGGAGATCCAGCAGCGCACCGCCGAGCAGCTGTTCAGCGTGTTGGGCCAGCTCAAGGGCGGGGCGATGAAGTTCGGCCAGGCGTTGTCGGTCTTCGAGGCCGCGTTGCCGGAGGAGATCGCCGCGCCGTATCGCCAGGCGCTGACCAAGCTCCAGGAGGCGGCGCCCCCGCTGCCGGTCGCCAGCGTGCACAAGGTGCTGGCCGAGCAGCTCGGCCCGGCCTGGCGGGACCGGTTCGTCGAGTTCAACGACGTCCCGGCGGCCGCGGCCAGCATCGGCCAGGTGCACCGGGCGCGGTGGCGTGAGCCGGGGTTCGACGAGTCGGGCGCGCCGAACAGCCGCGACGTGGCTGTCAAGATCCAGTATCCGGGGGCCGGCGAGGCGCTGCTCTCCGACCTGAAGCAGCTCTCCCGCCTGGGCGGGATGTTCCGGGCCATCCAGCCCGGCCTGGACGTCAAGCCACTCCTTGTCGAGTTGCGGGAGCGGATCACCGAGGAACTGGACTACGAGTTGGAGGCCGAGTCGCAGCGCGCCTTCGCCGAGGCGTACGCCGACGACCCGGAGATCTACATCCCGAAGGTGATCAACGCGGCACCCCGGGTGCTGGTCACCGAGTGGGTGACGGGCACTCCGCTGGCCGACATCATCCGCGAGGGCACCGAGGAGGAGCGGGACGAGGCGGGCCGGTTGATGGCCACCCTGCACCTTTCCGCGCCGCAGCGGGCCGGGCTGCTGCACGCCGACCCGCACCCGGGAAACTTCCGGATGCTGCCGGACGGCCGACTCGGGGTGATCGACTTCGGCGCGGTGGCCCGGATGCCCGAGGGCACGCCGGAGCCGATCGGTCGCATCGCCGCGCTGGCCCTGCGCGGTGACGCCGACGAGGTGGTGGCCGGGCTGCGGTCGGAGGGCTTCATCGGCGCCACCGAGGAGATCGACGCCGAGGGGGTGCTCGACTTCGTCCGCCCGATGCTGGAGCCCATCGCGGCCGACGGGTTCCGGTTCACCCGGGCCTGGCTGCGGGGCGAGGCGGGCCGACTCGCCAGCCCCCGCTCCCCCACCTACCAGCTGAGCAGGCAGCTCAACCTGCCGCCGTCGTACCTGCTGATCCACCGGGTGACGCTCGGCTCGATCGGGGTCCTCTGCCAGTTGGAGGCGAAGGCCCCGTACCGCAGCATCCTGGAACGCTGGCTGCCCGGTTTCGCCCCGGTCGCCTGACCACGCACGTCGAAAAGGGCGGGTGCCGGTCGGCACCCGCCCTTCCTCGCATCGGGGTGGTACTAGAGAACGCCCAGGTCGCGAGCCGTCTGGTTGCGGCTGTTCATAGCGACGGTACGGGCGGATCGGGTTGCCTCAGTGCGCGTGGTGGTACGACCGGCCTGAGGCCGACGCGTTCGAGCCCTGGACAACGCTTGGTGGAGTAGTTGCATCTCGAAGGCTCCGGTCGAAAGGTTGAACATCGTCATCTCGCTCACTGCCGGTGTGCCACCGGCGTAGTTGGTACGGGTCGGGAACATGTCAGGCTGCCAGCCGGACCGCGCCACGCACCTCGGACAGCCCACTGGCCGCCAGGCGCGCCTCGGCCTCGACCCGAAGCTCGGCGTCACGCGCGACGTCCTCCTTGCGCGGACGGCCACGGGGCCGCTTACGCGGAACAACCGCGCCACGCTCGAAGATCTCGCCGCCCCAGACGCCCCACGGTTCCGCACGCTCCACCGCCCCGGCCAGGCACTCGACGCGCAGCGGGCAGTCCCCGCAGAGCGACTTGGCCAGCTCGAGCTCGGCAGGCGAGTCGGAGAACCACAGGTCGGGGTCGAACTTCCGGCAGGGCAGGTTCGCCTCCATCTCGACGCTCACGTCGAGGGGGGCCAACGCCAGACTCATCTCCCGCTCACCTCTCTCTCACTTCGATCTCATGGATCGCATTCCGACGTACTGAAGACGGGCAAAAAACTGAGGCCGCGGATCCCGGTAAGCGGGTTCCGCGGCCTCGAGGTGAGCCGGTGTCTGATGGTCAGACCGGTTTACCTCGAGGCGGAACGCCGCGGACATCCGTGCGCTTCATGGCGACCTGGATGCCATTGCCAGTGGACCCACTGGTCCCCTCGACTCCGACTGGTGCGACGGTCAGGATCAGCTCGGCCTGAACCTGGTGCACCTGCGGAACCGACGGCCGTGCAGCCGCAAGGGCCACCCGGACAGCCGACAGCGGAGCGTGGACAGACGGCATCGCCGTCAGACGCTCATAGGTGAAGATCTTCACGGGTGCCACCTCCCTCACGTTCCTCGAATCGACTGAACCAACCCCCGTGAGCAGCCGGAATGGCGCCGCTCGCGTGGTGTGTCCTGAGGCTATTCCTCGCGCCGGGGCGAGGGCAAACGAATTTACGACTGGATTTCGAAAGTTTTCTCCGGGCAGACGTCGTCCACCCCGGCACCGTCCACGAGGGCCAGCACCGATTCCCCATAAAGGCCCAGCTTGCGGGGGCCGATACCGGCGATGGCGATCAACTCCTCGGGCCGGCCGGGCCGCCGCTCGGCCAACGCGACAAGCGTCGCGTCGGTGAAGACCACGTACGCCGGGACCTTCTGCGCCCCGGCCACCCGCTGCCGCCACTCGCGCAGCCGCTCGTGCAGCTCCTCGTCGATGTCGGACGGGCAGGTGGGGCAGCGGCCGAGCTTGCGGTCCGGGCCGGCGAGCAGGGTTGCGCCGCAGATCCGGCAGGAGACGATCTGGGTGCGCCGCCGCTCGGGACGGCGGGCCGGACCGGTGCCGGCGGTCGCCCGTTCGGTGCCGCCCGAGCGGTCCAGTTGGGGCAGGAACCGCGACGGCCGCCGGGCTCGTCCGCCCGGTGAGCGCGCGGCGGCGTACGACAGCCAGAGCCACTGCCGCGCGCGGGTGATGCCGACGTAGAGCAGCCGGCGTTCCTCCTCGACCTGCTCGACGGTCTTGGCGTACGTGGTCGGCAGCGTGCCCTCGGCGAGGCCGACCAGGAAGACCGCGTCCCACTCCAGACCCTTGGCCGAGTGCAACGAGGCGAGGGTCACCCCGTCCACCGTCGGTACGTGCTGCTGGGCGGCCCGCCGGGCCAACTCCTCGGTGAAGTCGGTGAGGGTGACGGGGCGTTCCACCGACGCGGCCTCGCCGATCGGCACCACCTCGGGGGTGGCCGCGTACTCCTCGGAGAGCTGGACCAGCGCGGACAGCGCCTCCCACCGCTCGCGGGCGGCGCCGCCGGCCGGGGGCGCGTCCGGGGCCCAGCCGACCGCGGTGAGCGCCTCGACGACGGCGGTCGGCAGCGGTGTCTCCCCGGGGATCGACCGGGTGGCCGACCGCAACGCGACCATCGCCTGGCGCACCTCGGTCCGTTCGAAGAACCGCTCCGCGCCCTGCACGACGTACGGCACCTCGGCCTCGGTGAGCGCCTTCTCGTACGCCTCGGACTGCGCGTTGACCCGGAACAGCACGGCGATCTCCTTCGCCGGCGTACCCGAATCGATGAGGGACCGGCAGCGCGCGGCCACCGCGTTGGCCTCGGCCGGCTCGTCGGTGAAGATCCGCAGGTCCGGTTCCGGCCCGGGTGGGCGTTGCCCGCTCAACTCCAGCCGCAGCCGCGCCTCGGTGCCCCTGGCCTGGGCGATCACCGCGTTGGCCAGCCCGACCACCTGCGGGGTGGACCGGTAGTCGCGGACCAGCCGGACCACCGTGGCGCCCCGGTGCCGGCGGGGGAAGTCGACCAGGTACGCCGAGGTCGCCCCGGTGAACGAGTAGATCGTCTGGCTGGCGTCGCCGACCACGGTGAGGTCGTTGCGGCCGGCCAGCCAGGCGTCGAGCAGGCGCTGCTGGAGGGGGTTGACGTCCTGGTACTCGTCGACCACGAAGTGCCGGTACTGGGTGCGGACCTGCTCGCCGACGTCCGAGTGCTCCTCGATCCCCCACACCGCGGCCCGCAGCATGTCCTCGAAGTCGATCACCCCGTTCGACCGTTTGAGCTGCTCGTACGCGGTGAACACGTCGGCGACCTTCGCCGGTTCGTGCGGTGTGTCGCGCAGCGCCCGGGCCGCGGACACCACGTAGTCCGTCGGCTCTACCAACGACGACTTCGCCCACTCGATCTCACCGGCCAGGTCCCGCGCCGCGGCCCGGTCGGTGCGCAGGCCGACCCGGGCGGCGGCGAGGGTGACCAGCCGCACCTTGCTGTCCAGCAGCTCGGGCATGGCCCGGCCGGACAGCAGCCGAGGCGCGAAGTACCGCACCTGGCGCAGCGCGGCGGCGTGGAACGTGCGCGCCTGCACACCGCCCACCCCGAGCACGGTGAGCCGGCTCCGCATCTCGGCGGCGGCCCGGGCGGTGAAGGTGACCGCGAGCACGTGCCGGGGGGAGATCTCGCCGGAGAGCACCCGATGGGCGATCCGGGAGGTGATCGCCCGGGTCTTGCCGGTGCCGGCGCCGGCCAGGATGCAGACCGGGCCGGCGGGTGCGGTCACGGCGGAGCGTTGCTCCGGGTCCAGCCCGGCGAGCACCCGTTCCGACGCTGAGTGAACCACCACAACCAGGAATCATCTCAGCTCCTCCCAGCGTTGCAGCGAACAGCCTCGGCTTGATCCGCAAGCCGCGGCCGGAGGAGTTGGAGGATCCGAGGATGCTGACGATGTATTCCACCCCCTGGTGCGGCTACTGCCACCGCCTGAAGTCGCAGCTCGACCGGGAGGGCATCGGGTACGAGGTGGTCGACATCGAGCAGGACCCGAAGGCTGCGGAGTTCGTGATGAGCGTCAACGGCGGCAACCAGACGGTGCCGACGCTGCGCTTCGCCGACGGCAGCGCCCTGACGAACCCCTCGATCACCCAGGTCAAGCAACACCTGGAGACCCTCGACGCCTGATCGGCCGGGTCGCTTTCGGAACGAGCGGTCGCCCCAGTCGGGGCGGCCGCTCGTTCGTGTCCGGTATCCGTCACCCGGGCGGTCGCCGGCGGGTGCCCGTCGACACCGGCCGCGCGGCGTCCTCGACCGGTCCCCGGGGCGCCGGGACCCTCGGGCCGGTCGGACGGGTCGGCGGCGTGGGTGGGCGGGTGCCGGGCGGGGCGCTCAGGTGCCGACCCCGCCAGAGGTAACTGCCGGCCGCCAGTGCGGCCATCCCCACCAGCACGAACAGCATCCGGTAGTCCACGAAACCGACGAGCAACGCGCCCGCCCCGATGGAGAACGCCTGCGGCCCGCTGACCACCGCCTGGGTGGCCGCGGCGACCCGACCGACAAGCGCCGGCGGGGTCCGGCGCTGGATCAGCGTGTGCAGACCCACCATCGTCAGGGGCAGGGAGACGCCGGCCAGCAGCACGGCCGCGAAGGCGAGCCGAAGATCGGGGTACGCGAGCACGAACGCGGCTGGCGAGAAGAAGGCCACCCCGGCGGCCAGGGTGCCGACCTCTCCGAACCGGCGGACCAGCGCCGGTGAGCAGAGTCCACCGAGTAGCCCGCCGACGCCCTGCACGGTGACCAGCACACCCACGAACGCGGCGTCGCGGTTGAGCCCCTGGTCGACGTACGCGAAGATGAGCGACTCGCTGAAGCCCATCACCAGTGACCCGAGCCCGTAGCCGAGCAGCGCCCGACGCAGGGCTGGCTCGCCGGCCAAATGCCGCAGGCCGGCGCCCAACTCGGCCGGCCAGCGCAATCGCGTGGGCGAGGGCGCCTGTTGCGGGGTGGGTAGCGCGGTCACCACCGCCGCCGCGGTCAGAAATCCGACCATGCCGATCCCGGCCAACGCCCACCCGCCGAGCGCCGCGTAGAGCGCCGCGCCGGCCAGCGGACCGATCAACCGCATCCCCTGCCGTACGGTCTGCAGCACGCCGTTCGCCTCCGCGAGCAACTCGACCGGCACCAACTCCCGGATGAGCCCGCTGAGCGCCGCGCCGAGGGTGATCGACGACAACCCGTACAGGGCCGCCACCAGGTAGACGACCCAGACGTCACCCGCGTCCGCGACGGTGAACAGGGGGGTGAGCACCACGGCGGTGACCACGTTGGCGGCGACGAAGAACGGCCGGCGTGGGTAGCGGTCGACGAACCAGCCGATCACCGGTGCCAGCGTCATCGGGGCGACGACGGCGAAGATGGTGCCGCCGGCGAGCCCGTTGGAGCCGGTCAGGTCCTTGACCCAGATCGCGAGCGCGAGCAGCAGGATCGACTCGGCGGTCATGCTGGCCAGCAGACCGCCGAAGAGCAGACGGAAGTCGGGGCGGCGCAGGACGGTGCGCATGGGTCCCTCCGGCGGGATGGCGTGCCCGGGTGGGCGTGGTCGACGGGGCTGCGACCGCAGGTCCGTCGTCATCCGGCATTCCTGTGGTCCATTTTTGTCAGACACGCCCCCGTCGGAACCTCCGACGCCGGTCGCGCCGTCCATACTGGCCGTGGGGGGCGAATTTCATACAGTTACCGTCGCGTCTGCGGCGGTCGACGGGAAAGAGGACACTGTGCCTCCTGCCGCACCCAGCCCGATAATGCGTCGCCGACGGTTGGGCCTGGAACTGCGCCGCCTGCGCGAGACCGCGGGGCTCACCGGCGATCAGGTCATCGAGAGGATCGGTTGGGCGTCGGCGTCCAAACTGTCCCGCCTGGAGAACGGCCGCAGCCGACCGGACCCGCAGGACGTCGGCGTACTGCTGGCCCTGTACGGGGCCGACGAGGCAACCCACGCGGAGCTGCTCGGCATCGCCGGCGAGGCCGGCGACATGCGGGGCTGGTTGAAGAACTTCCCGGTCATGACGCAGCAGCAGCGTAGCTGGGCCGAGCTGGAGGCGGGCTGCGCGGAGATCTCCGAGTACAACCCGGTGTTGGTGCCGGGCCTGTTGCAGACCCCCGGGTACGCCAAGGTGCGGCTCGTCTCGGCCCGCGAGGTGAGCGCGGGCGCCGGTGAACCGGAGCCGGGCGACGACCTCGACACCGAGGTGCAGGCGCGAATGGCCCGCCAGTCGCTGCTGACCCGGGAGCCGCACGCGCCGCGCTACACCGCGGTCCTGGAGGAGGCGGCCCTCGGTAACCGGGCCGGACCACCCGAGGTGCTGCACGAGCAACTGGTCCAGCTCTGCGAGCTGGCCCTGCTGCCCAACGTGACGCTGCACGTCCTGTTGCGGGACACCCCGGTCGGCAACTGGTACCTGCCGCCGACCGCGTTCTCCGTCTACCGGTTCGCCGATCCGCTCGATCCGGAGACATTGGCCATCGAAGGGGGGTTCACCGACGTCATGTCGACCGAGGTAATCCCACTAAATAGCTATAAAGTAGTGTTCGAGTGGCTATGCACGGCGGCACTAACCGCCTCGGAAACCCTCTCCTGGCTGATCGAGTCGACGGGACGGCTGACCGAGGCGGTGCCCCCATCCACAGTGGCGTTCGGGCCGGCAACGGCGCCGACCCAACGCCGCAGGGACTCGGGGCGGCTGACGGAACGGTGATCCACGGGGGCCCATCCGTCGGGACGTGCGACACCACTCGTCCCATCGGATCGGTTCACACCAGGAGCAGAACCATGAACGACATCCGCAACACGCCGTCCGTCTCCGCCCGCTCGTTGGCGGACGCCCCGTGGCGTACCAGCACACGAAGCCAGACCTCCAACTGCGTCGAGGTCGCCCCCCTGGGCACCGGCCGGCCCGCTGTCGCGCTGCGCGACAGCAAGGACCGAGGCGGCCCGGTGCTGCTGTTCAATCGGGCCGGATGGCTCGGCTTCATCGCCGGAGCGAAGGGCGGCCAGTTCGATCTGAACTGACCCGGTGACCGGGGCGGGGCCGTCGGCACACTGCCGGCGGCCCCGTCGCGTTCCGGGCGCAAGCCCGCTGAGCAGGCATCGGATGATCGGACGAGGCTCAGAATCAATAGGCGAGTTTGCGTTGCCGGGATGTTCACGCGGCGTAACATGGCCATCGAGTTCGTGGAACTTCCACACTGGCTCTTCCGTCGCGGTTCATCCGGAGACCCTCATGCGGTTCCTGATCGTTCGCACCGACATCCGCGCCGTCGCCGACGGGGACATCGCCGCCGCCTGGGCGGACGGCCACCGACTTCGCGACGAGACGACCGCGCCCGAGCCGCGACGGCAGATCGTGCACGCCGAGGACCGGGACGCCGCACTGCTGCTGGCTCGCGCCCTGGCCGCGGTCGGCGCGGTCCGCGCCGGCCGGCAACGGGTCAAGGTCCTGCCGCTGAGCGAGCCCCGCCCCGCCTTCCGCAACAGATCCAACCGCACCAGCACCTGACTCAGACGTCCGTCGTGGTCGGACCGGCTCCCCCGCCGCGTTCTACGCACCGCCGACCACGACGGCCCGTGTTCCCGGCCTGTGACCGCCGCGGCAACGGCGGCCACAGGCCGGGACCGTGCTCACCGGTCGGCGTCCACCCAACCGTCCAGCCAACGGTGGATGAGGAACAGCGCAATCGACGACGGTGGGGGCAGGATCAACCGAGCCCCGTCACCCACGTCGACGGTCTGCCCGGCCAGCGCCGCCCCGATCTCCCGGCGCGTGAACCACCTCGCATACGCGATCTCGGACGGATCGACCCGCACCGGATCGGTCGGGTCGGCCGTGGCCAGGAAGCCCAACATCAGCGAGCCGGGGAACGGCCAGGCCTGACTGCCCACGTACCCGATGCGCTCGATCCCGATGCCCACCTCCTCGCGGACCTCGCGCAGCACGGCGGCCTCCGCCGACTCGCCCGGCTCGACGTAGCCGGCCAGACACGAGTAGCGCCGCCCGTCCGGGGTGCCCGCCCAGCCGGCGTTGTTGCCGAGCAGGCAGCGCCCGTCCGGGCCGTCCACGCCGTCGTGCACCAGCACGATCATCGCCGGGTCGGTGCGCGGCCAGATCCGCCCACCGTTGCGGTCCACCCGGGACCAGCCCGCCTCGTCCATGGCGGTCGGTGCCCCGGTGCTCGACGAGTAGCCGTGCCGGCTGTGCCAGTTGGTCAGGGCCAGCGCGGTCGTGAAGATACCGGCCTCCCGGTCGGCGAGCAGGTGACCCACCTCGCGCAGGTTGACCGCCCGGGTCCCCGGCAGCTCCGGCAGCGGTGCGTCGACCGCGAAGACCGGCACCCCGTCCGGCTCGACACCGAGGAACATCGCCGTCGACTCCGACCCGGCCGGTACGTCGGCCGCGGCGAGCAGCACGAGCGCCGGCGGGGACGTGTCGGCGCGGGCCAGCGTGCGGCCCTCGGCGGACGAGTCGAGCACCAACACCCGGGCGCGTAGCCACGCCTCGGTCAACCACTGCGAGTCGCCCCGCCGGTGTGCCGCCCGATCCAGGGTGGACCGGGCCAACGGCGGCGCGGCCTCCCCGCTCACGCCCGCGCTCCGCTACGCTCCGCGCCGGCGCGAGACGGCCCGCTGCTGAGCCTCAGGGTTCGCTCACCACGCTCGCTCACGACACCGACTCGGTACGGATCGTGGTGAGCGCGGCCAGCCCCGGCGTGACCCGCTCGGCGTCGCCGAGCACCACGACCGCCGCCCGGGCCGGTGCCAGGTACCGGGCCGCCGCCCGCGCGACATCGTCGATGCTCGCCTTCGCCAACCTGGCCGAGTACTCGGCGAGGAAGTCCAGGCGCAGGCCGTTGCCGGCGTACGCGCTCGTCAACGCGGCCAGTCCCGCCTGGGTGGACATGCCGAGCTGAAGGGTGCCCAGGGCGTACTGACGGGCCTGCTCCAACTCATCGGGCTTCGGCGGCAGCGACGCCAGCCGACCCAGCTCGTACGTCGTCTCCAGCAACGCCGGCCCGGTGACCTCGGTGGCCACCTCGGCGGAGGCGACAAGCACCGACCCGGCCACGGAGTGCTCGATCCCCGAGTGCGGGCCGTACGTGTAGCCCTTGTCCTCGCGGATGTTCTCCACCCAACGGGAGGAGAAGTAGCCGCCGAAGATCAGGTTGGCCAGTTGCAGCGGAGCGTGGTCCGGATCGGTGCGGGACACCGCCGGAAGCGCGATCCGCAACGAGGACTGCACCGATCCGGGTCGGTCGACGAGCAACAGCGGCCCCGGCTCCAGCGGCGGCGTCGCCGGCAACTCCGCGACCCGCCCGGCGCCGGCCCAGTCGCCGAGCGCCCGCTCGGCCGCGTCCAGGGCCTTCTCCGGCTGCACGTCGCCGACCAGCACCAACTGCGCGCCGGCCGGGTGGACCCGCTCGCCGTGCAGGGTGCGCAGCGCCGCCGGCCGAACGGCGCGGATCTGGCCGGGCTCCGGGGTCTGCGTCGCGTACGGGTGCCGGCCGTAGATCCGCTTCAGCAGCGCCTCCCGGGCCAGGTGCGACGGTTGGCTCTGCGCCACCTGGATCCGGTCGACGAGCCGGTCCCGTTCGGTGGCCACCTCGTCGCCCGGGTAGCTGGCGCCGGTCAGCACCTCGGCCAGCAGTTCCAGCATCCGGTCCAGGCCGGTGACCAGGCCCGCGCCGGAGAGCATCAGCCGGTCCGGGTCGACGCCCGCGGAGAGCCCGCCGCCCACCTTCTGCAACTCCGCGGCGATCTGCACACTCGTCATCGACTCGGTGCCGGACAGCATGGTCTGCGAGAGCATCGCGCCGCGGGCCAGGTGGACCCGGCCGAACGGCACCCAGAGCCGCAACTCGACGAGCGGCACGGCGGGCCGGCGTACGGCGATCACCGTGAGGCCGTTGCGCAGCGTGCGCTCGGCCTGCTTGGGCACCTTGAGCTTGCGGGTCGGGCCGAGCGGAGGCAGCGTACGCGGCCCGGCGGGAGCGGTGGTGGTAGCAGTAGCAGCCGTCATCGGGCACCTCCGGCAATGACCTCGATCGCGGCGCGGCGTTCCGGGCGCACGGTGGCCGCGGCGGCCCGGACCTGCTCCTCGGTGACCTCGCCGACCAGCCGGGGCAGCTCGTTGAGCAGGCCCGGTTCGCCGCGTTGCTGCTCCAGCACGGCCATCCGCAGCGCCCGGCCGAGCACCGCGTCGGTGTCGCGCAGCAGGTGCGTCGCCATCCGGGCCTGGGTGCGGTCCAGCTCACCGTCGGTCAGCCCGTCGGTGGCCAGCCGGTCCAACTCCTCGTCGATGGTGCGCAGCACCTTGTCCACGTCGCCCCCGGGCGGCAGGTGCGCCTGCAACAGCAACGCCGTGGGATCGCGGACATCGAAGGGATCGCCCATGAAGCCGAGGTATCCGCCGAGGCTGGTCACCGTGCGGTCCCGCTGTACCAGGCGCTCGACGAGCCGCGACGCGTCACCGTCGGTGAGCACCTCGGCCAACACCACGTAGGGCAGGTAGCCGGCGAAATCGGTGATCGGGTCGGGCACCCGCCAGGCCCCGGCGACCGCCGGAAGCGGCGCCAGGGCATCGGTGTACGAGGTGCGCCGCTCGGCGGTCAGGTCGGGCTCGGTGAAGTCGGGCCGAACCGGTGCCGGGCGGGCCGGCACGTCACCGAAGTGCCTGTTGACCAGCTCGGTCGCCTCGGCCACGTCGATGTCCCCGCTGACCGCGAGGACCGCGTTGCCGCTGGCGTAGTAGCGGCGGAAGAAGTCCGCGGCGTCGGCGACGGTCGCCGACTCCAGGTCGTCGAAGGAGCCGTAGCCGTCGTGCGCGTTCGGGAAGGTGTCGAACATGACCGGCGGCAGGGTCAACCAGGGGAAACCGCCGTACGGTCGGTTGAGGACGTTGACCCGGATCTCCTCCTTGACCACGTCGACCTGGTTGCGCAGGTTCTCCTCGGTCAGCCGGGGGCCGCGCATCCGGTCCGCCTCCAGGAACAGCGCGCGTTCCAGCGCGTTGCTCGGCAGCGTCTCGAAGTAGTCGGTGTAGTCCAGGTGGGTGGAGCCGTTGAACGTCCCACCCGCCCCCTGCACGTGCCGGAAGTGGGCCAGCTTCTCCAGATTTTCCGAGCCCTGGAACATCAGGTGCTCGAAGAGGTGGGCGAAGCCGGTACGTCCCTCCGGTTCCGAACGGATGCCGACGTCGTAGACCACCGCCACCCCGATCACCGGGGCGCTGCGATCAGGGGTGAGCACCACCCGCAGGCCGTTGTCGAGGGTGAACCGCTCGACCGGATACTTCGTCGCTGGAATTCTGGATCTCCGCGCAGGCACGGAGTCGACCCTAGCGCGTCGACACCCCCACCACCCGCGACCTCAGCGGAGCCGCCGAAACCGGGGCGGTGACGAGGGGCAGCACCTCGGCGCCGACCCGCTCGGCCTCCTCCCGGTGCGGCCAGCCGGAGAGGATGAACTCGTCGACGCCGAGCGCGGCGTACTCGTCGATCCGGGCCGCGACCTCGGCGTAGCTGCCGACCAGCGCGGTGCCGGCACCCTCGCGGACGAGGCCGACACCTGCCCACAGGTTCGGTGCGACGGTGAGACCGTCGGTGCGACCGGCGTTGAGCGCGGCCATCCGGGCCTGTCCGACCGAGTCCATCCGGCGGAATCTGGCCTGGGCGGCGACGATCCGCTCCGGGCTCATCCCGGCCAGCAGCCGGTCGGCCTCCGCCCAGGCCTCGGCGCTTGTGGGCCGGGCGATGACGTGCAGTCGCAGTCCCGTGCGCAGGGTACGACCGTGTTCGGCGGCGAGCGCCCGGACGCGGGTGACCCGGGCCGCGATCGACGCCTGCGGCTCACCCCACATCAGGTAGACGTCGGCCTGTCGGGCGGCCACCGTCTCGGCGGCCGGGGACGCGCCGCCGAAGTAGACCGGCGGCGGCTCGGCCAGTGGGGTGGCCAGGCCGCCGCCCTCGACCCGGTAGTGCGTGCCGGTGTAGTCGAAGGGCCGTCCGGCCCAGGCGCGGCGGAGCACCTCGATGAACTCACCGGTACGCGCGTAGCGGTCGTCGTGCCCGAGGAAGTCGCCGTACGCCCGCTGCTCGGCCGGGTCGCCGCCGGTCACGATGTTGAGCGACAGCCGACCACCGGAGACGGCCTGGAACGCCTCGGCCTGCTGGGCGATCAGGGTGGGCAGCGCGAAGCCGGCCCGGACCGCGACCAGCATGCCGAGCCGCTCGGTGTGCTGGGCGATCGCCGCGCAGACGATCCACGGGTCGGGGCAGCCGGCGCCCACGGGCGTGAGGACGGCGGTGAAGCCGTGCGCCTCGGCGGCCCGGCCGACCTCGGCCAGGTACGCCACCGTGGCGGCGCGGTCGTGTCGGGCGGCACCCGCCGTGACGGTGGCGGCACCGACCTGGTCGCCGTCGCCGGAGGTGGGCAGGAACCAGTGGAAGGTCATCGCACAGTCGCCTCTCTGACAGTTGCCGGGCGCCGTACCCTAGCAAGCTGGTAGGAAATACCGACATAGGCGAGACGCACCTTCCCGGCATGTGGATGAGTCTTGACGCTGACCACGGCCTGGCCCACTCTTCCTACCAACTAAGTAGGAATACTGCGGATTGGATGGACGATGAGACGGCACCCCTTGCGCCGGTTGGTCACCCTGGCCACCCTTGCCGCCCTCGGGGCGGCGACTGTGGGCAGCGCCGCCGCGTGCGGCAACGACAGCGACGGCTCCGGTGGCGCCTCTGGCGGCCCGGTGACCCTACGTCTCGGCTACTTCCCCAACATCACCCACGCACCGGCGGTCGTCGGGGTGGAGAAGGGCATCTTCGCCGAGAAGCTCGGCGCCGACGTCAAGTTGGATCCGAAGACCTTCAACGCCGGTCCGGAGGCCATCGAGGCGATCTTCTCCGGCGCGCTGGATGCCACCTACATCGGTCCGAACCCGACGGTGAACGCCTTCTCCAAGTCCAAGGGCGAGGCCGTCCGGGTCATCTCCGGCGCGGCCTCCGGCGGCGTGGCGCTGGTGGTCAAGCCCGGCATCACGGGCGCGCAGGACCTGAAGGGCAAGAAGATCTCCACCCCGCAGCTGGGCAACACCCAGGACGTGGCGGTCCGTTACTGGCTCAAGCAGCAGGGTCTGACCACCACCAAGGAGGGTGGCGGCGACGTCAAGATCGTGCCGCAGCAGAACGCACAGACCCTGGAGACGTTCCGAAGCGGCGCGATCGACGGCGCCTGGGTGCCCGAGCCGTTCGTCTCGCAACTCCTGAACGCCGGCGGCAAGGTGCTTGTCGACGAGCGCGACCTGTGGCCGGACAAGAAGTTCGTCATCACCAACCTGCTGGTCAGCACGAAGTTCCTGAAGGCGCATCCGGACGTGGTGCAGAAGCTGGTTGACGGCCAGGTGGCCGCGAACGAGTTCGTCAACAGCAAGCCCGAGGAGGCCCAGCAGGCCATCTCCGACGCGATCGGCAAGATCACCGGCAAGCCGCTGGACCTGAAGCTGATCAAGCAGGCGTGGCCGACGTTGGAGTTCACCAACGACCCGATCCCCACGTCTTTGAAGGCGGGCCTCGACCACGCCGTCGAGGTCAAGCTGACCGAACCGGTCGACCTCAAGGGCCTGTACGACCTCAAGTACCTCAACAACGCCCTCAAGGCGGCCGGCAAGCCCGAGGTCACCCAGCCATGACGTCGACCACGACGACGCCGCAGAGCGCGACCACCGCGGTCGCGCTCTCCGGGGTGACCAAGGTGTACGGACGCGGGCCGAACGCCGTCCTGGCCCTGGACGGGGTGTCGTTGGACGTCGCGCCCGGCGAGTTCGTCTGTCTGGTCGGCGCGTCCGGCTGCGGCAAGAGCACCCTGCTCAACCTGGTGGCCGGGCTGGACCGGGTCAGCGGTGGGCAGATCACTCTGGCCGGTGGGGTCAACCCGGGCCTGATGTTCCAGGAGCCGGCGCTCTTTCCGTGGCTGACCGTCGACGCCAACGTGGAGGTGCCGCTGAAGCTGCGCCGGCTCCCCCGGGCCCAACGCCGCGAGCGGGTGGCCGAGCTGCTGCGTACGGTGCACCTGGCCGACTTCGGCCGCAAGCGCCCCCACGAACTCTCCGGAGGCATGCGGCAACGAGTCGCGCTGGCCCGCACGCTGGCCCTGGACACCCCGGTGCTGCTGATGGACGAGCCGTTCGGCGCGCTGGACGCGATGACCCGGGACATCCTGCACGACGAGCTGGAACGGATCTGGTCCGAGCGCAAGCTGTCGGTGCTCTTCGTGACGCACAACGTCCGCGAGGCCGCCCGACTGGCCGACCGGATCATCCTGCTCTCCAGCCGTCCCGGTCGGATCATCTACTCCACCGAGGTGAACATCCCGCGCCCTCGTCGGATCGACTCCCCCGAGGTCGCCGCCATCGCCGCCGAGGTCACCGAGCGGCTCCGTACGGAGGTGGGCCGCCATGGCCAATGACACCCTCACCAGCTCGGCGCGTACCGACGCGGAGATCTCCGGTCTGGACGCGCTGGAGATCGCCGGCCGGGACAAGGAGGTCTCCCGGGGCGCGCGCTTCTGGGCGGCCACCTGGCCCAAGTTGGCGGCGCTGGCCATCGCCATCCTGGCGTGGCAGCTCGTGGTCTGGTCGGGCTGGAAGCCGCCGTACTCGCTGCCCGGTCCGCTGGAGGTGGGCCGCGAGCTGGTGGAGCAGGCCCAGGGTCCCCAGCTCTGGGAGGGCCTGGTCACCACGCTCCGCCGGGCCGCCCTCGGATACGTCTTCTCGGTCGCCGTCGGCCTGCTGCTGGGCCTGGCGGTGGCCCAGTCCAAGGTGCTCCGGGCCGCCATCGGCTCGATGATCACCGCGTTGCAGACCATGCCGTCGATCGCCTGGTTCCCGCTGGCCATCCTGCTGTTCGAGCTGAGCGAGAAGGCGATCTTCTTCGTGGTGGTGCTCGGTGCCGCGCCGTCCATCGCCAACGGGGTGATCTCCGGCGTGGACTACGTACCGCCACTGCTCAAGCGCGCCGGCCGCAACCTGGGCGCCCGAGGGCTCAACCTCTACCGGTACGTCATCGCGCCGGCCGCCCTGCCGGCGATCGTCGCCGGTCTGAAGCAGGGGTGGGCCTTCTCCTGGCGCAGCCTGATGGCCGGTGAACTGCTCGTGGTCGGCATCTCACAGACGTCGCTCGGCGCCCAGCTCACCTACTCCCGCGAGTTGTCCGACGCGCCCTGGCTGCTCTCCACGATGATCGTGATTCTGGTCGTCGGCCTGGTCGTGGACGCCGCGTTCGGCGCGGCGGACAAGGCGATCCGGCGGCGCTGGGGCGTGCTCGACCAGGCGGGCAACTGAGCGGTGTACGTCTCCGCGCGCAGCGACTACGCGCTCCGGGCGATGCTCGCCGTCGCCGCCGGTGGCGGCGGCGGCGAGTTGGTCAAGGCGGCCAGCCTGGCCGAGGTGCAGGACATCCCGCTCAGCTTTCTCCAGGGCATCCTGCTCGACCTGCGCCGAGCGGGTCTGCTGCACAGTCACCGCGGCGCCGACGGCGGGTACGCCCTCACCCGCCCAGCCGACGAGATCACCGTGGGCGACGTGTTGCGCGCGGTCGGCGGTTCGCTCACCACGGTGCGCGGACTGCCGGCCGAGCGCGCCGGCTACCACGGAGTGGCCGCCGGGCTGACCGACGTCTGGCTGGCGGTGCACGGGGCGATCGCCACGGTGGTCGACAGCACCACCCTGGCCAATCTGCTCACCCACAACTCGACCGACCGCGCCCCCACCACCTGAAAGCGGCGGAGGCGGTGTGGTCGGGTCGGCGCCCCGCCGAGCCGACCACACCGCTGGCCCGCGCCGGCCCACCGGCCACTGGTCAGCCCACGTGTGCGACCACCGGGCCGAGGCCCGGGTCGTCGGGGCTGCGCAGCTCCACCAGGCTGCCGGGAGCGTTACCCGCCGAGGTGGCGTGCCAGGGTGCGAAGGCCGCGACCATGGCGAGCAACAGACCGGCGAGCGCGAGCGCGACCACCAGGATCAATTCGCGCACCGCACCCGAGCCGACCTCGCCCGCCATGGTCACCCCTCCCGCGCCGGGCCCCCCGCCCGACTTCCCCCGCTGGCCAGCTTCGACCACGGACAGCCAGGGCACAATCGGCCAGCCGACCCAGCCGAGGCTGATAACCGACTGAGCCGTGTGGTCGGCCGGCCGACCGGGCGGCGCGTCGCTCGCCGCAGACAGACCGACCCGCCTCGCCGAAGCGGGGCGGGTCGGTCGAAGCGCGAAAAGAGATCAGACGGTACGCGGGCGGCGCGGGCGGCGCGACCGACCCGACGCGCGGTGCGCCGGACGGGCGGTGCCGTCGGCGACCGCTCCGCCACCGGTGCGGACCCGAGCGGCGGGCGCCGGCGGGGCGACGATGGTCACCGGCACGCCGGACGGCTCGCGGGCACCGGTGACCCGGGCCAACGACCCGTCACCCGGACGCACCTGAACCGACTCGGGTCGGATGCCGGCAACTGCCATCAGTCGCGACACGTCCCGGCGCTGCTCGGGCAGGACCAGGGTGACCACGGAACCGGACTCGCCGGCCCGCGCGGTCCGGCCGCCCCGGTGCAGGTAGTCCTTCGCCTCGGTCGGCGGGTCCACGTTGACCACCATGTCCAGGCCGTCGACGTGGATGCCCCGGGCCGCCACGTCGGTGGCCACCAGGGCGGTCACCTGACCGTTGCGGAACTGCTCCAGGATGCGGGTGCGCTGCGGCTGGGACTTGCCACCGTGCAGCGCGGCCGCGCGTACCCCCTTGGAGAGCAACTGGCGGGCGAGCCGGTCGGCGCGGTGCTTGGTGCCCATGAACAGGATGGTGCGGCCCTCACGGGCGGCGATCCGGGTCAGCGCGTCGGGCTTGTCCACGGCGTCGACGTGCAGCACGTGGTGGGTCATCGCGGTGACCGTGGCGGTGCCCGGGTCGACCGAGTGGGTGACCGGGTGGCTCAGGAAGCGGCGGACCAGCCGGTCCACGCCGCCGTCCAGGGTGGCGGAGAAGAGCATCCGCTGCCCCTGCGGCGCGACCTGCTCCAGCAGTTTGGTGACCTGCGGCAGGAAGCCCATGTCGGCCATCTGGTCGGCCTCGTCCAGCACGGTGATCTCGACCTGGTCGAGGCGGGCGTCGCCCCGGTTGATCAGATCGTGCAGCCGGCCGGGGGTGGCGACAACCACCTCGGCGCCGGCCCGCAGCGCGTCCGCCTGCCGCTGCAACGACAGCCCGCCGACGACCGTGGCGCAGCGCAGCCCGACGGCGCGGGCGTACGGGGCCAACGCGGTGGTGACCTGCTGGGCCAGCTCACGGGTCGGCACCAGCACCAGGGCCAGCGGACGACCCGGCCGGGCCTTACGGCCGGCGGTGCGGGACAGCAGCGGAAGCCCGAAGGCGAGCGTCTTGCCGGAGCCGGTACGACCGCGGCCCAGGACGTCCCGCCCGGCGAGCGAGTCGGGCAGCGTCGCCGTCTGGATCGGGAACGGCTCGGTGATGCCCTGCGCGGTCAGCGCGGTGAGCAGCGCCGGCGCCAGACCGGTATGAGCGAAAGAAGGAATAACTGTGGTCATGCGGAAGCCTTCCTCGACGCGGCACGTGTCGAGGGAGGGCGCCGAAGGTGGCGCTGTCACCGGCGGCCAGGGCAGCCAGGACTCACAAGCACGAACCGATTGGAGTACGGGCCGGCCCGCCGCCGGGCCGCCGCCTGCGTGTGCAGGCGGCGGCGAGGCGGGCCGGTCCCGTCACCGTCACACCCGGAGGGCGCGACAGGTAATGCTGACCGATCCGAAGATCAGAGCGGGCGGATGTTCTCCGCCTGCGGGCCCTTCTGGCCCTGGGTCACCTCGAACTCGACCCGCTGGTTCTCGTCCAGGCTCCGGTAGCCGGAGGACTGGATCGCCGAGAAGTGTGCGAAGACGTCAGCGCCGCCGCCGTCCGGGGTGATGAAGCCGAAGCCCTTGTCAGCGTTGAACCACTTCACGGTGCCAATAGCCATGTGTTTCGTCTCCTTGACGGAACGTCGGACACGCACGTGTTGCGTGCCCGAAGAGGAGCGCTCCGCGCGGGGATGCGCGAATCGCCTGTCGCTTCTGGTCGCCCCGCCCGGAGAACTCCGGACACAACAAAGAGCGCCTGGGGCCACAATCCCGCCAGGCGCACACAGAGTCTCTGGTAACCAAAACTGCAACCCGGTCAACGTATCATGGTTTTCCCGCGAGCGGTCAAGCTTGGGCAGAATCTTCGGGCAACTGGGCGATCATGGCCGTGAGCCCCGTCACATCCAACAGATCGGCGGGCCGAACCGTCACCCCGTGCCGGACGTAGTGGAACGCCGCGCCCACCCGGTCCACCGGCACACCAGCCAGTTCCGCCCAGGCCAACCGGTACACGGCCAGCTGCACCGCGGCCACCTCCGCCGCCGGCCCCGAGGGCTGTGCGCCGGTCTTCCAGTCGACCACGTCGAACCGCCCACCGGGCCGGGCGAAGACCGCGTCCATCCGCCCCCGCACCACGACCCCGCCGATCACCGTCGCGAAGGGGACCTCCACCTCCACCGGTGACCGGTCGGCCCACTCGCTGGCCAGGAACCGCTCCTGAAGCTCCACCAGCGCCTCGTCGGGCGCGGCATCCGCGTCGGCCGCACCGGGCAGCTCGTCCAGGTCCAGCAGGCGGTCAGCACCGAAGCGCTGCTCCAACCAGGCGTGGAAGGCGGTGCCTCGGCGGGCGTACGGGTTGGGCTCGGCCGGCACCGGGCGGCGCAGCGTACGGGCCAGGGCCGCCGGGTCGCGCCGCAACGCCACCAGCTGGGTGACGCTCAACTGCCCGGGCAGGACCACCTCGACCGCACCGGAGAGCCGGGTCAGCTCGGCCCGCTCGGCCAGCAGCAGATCCGCCTCGCGCTGCCAGCGCGCCACCTCCGGGTCGACCTCCGGCTCGACCGGCCCGACCGCCTCGGTCTCCGACCCGATCGGCGTCACCGGCCCGACCGCCTCGGTCTCCGACCCGATCGGCGTCACCGGCCCGACCACACGCGCCGGCCCGACCGGCCCGGGGAGCACCGGCCCGACCGGCCCGGGGAGCACCGCGGCCGGCCCGTCGGCCATCAGGCGGCGTACCAGCCCGGCCGCCTCGGCCAACTCCGGTCGGCGGCCACCCAGCGGGTCGGCCGGCCACTCCGCGCGGACCACCACCTCGGCGGTGGGGTTCGTGGCATCCGGGGTCGGCTCCGGTGCCCAGGCGTCGATCAGGTGCCCCGGCCCACCGTCGAGGCAGGCGTCGTACATCTCACGCAGGAAGACCGACGGACCGCGCGGTCGCTTCGTCCCCTCCCCCCACCAGTAACCGGAGCACAGCAGCAGCCGGCGCGGCCGGGTGACCGCCACGTACGTCAGGCGGCGTTCCTCCCGCTCGTCGTGTGCCCGCCAGGCGTCGGTGAAGTCGTTCACCGCCCGTGCCACGGCCCGCTGGTCGGCGGCCTCGTCGAGCGCCAGCTCGGGCAACCCGTCGGCGTCGCCGCGCAGGGGGAACGGCAGCACCCCCAGTCCGCCCAGCCAGTGATCGGAGTTACGCACCGGCCCCGGCCACGACCCACGACACAGGCCGGCCACCGCCACCACGTCCCACTCCAGGCCCTTGGCGGCGTGCGCGGTGACCACCTGCACCGCGCCCTCCACGACCTCCACCTCACCCGGCGCCAGTCCGCGCTCCTCGTCCTCGGCGGCGGCCAGGTAGGACAGGAACCCGGACAGTGTCGCGCCGGGCGTCTCCCCGCTGAAGCGGGCCGCCACGTCACCCAGCGCGTCCAGGTGACCCCGGGCCAGACCGGCGTCGCCGGCACCGTCCCGGCCGGCCCGCACCGCGACCTCCACGTCCAGGCCGATGGTCCGCTCGATGTCCGCGATCAGATCCGGCAGCGCCTGGTCCAGCCGGTACCGCAACAGCGCCAGCTCCATGCCGTACGCGCGCAGCCGCGCGAAGCCCTCCGCCGAGTACGCCTGCGCCGGGCCGAGATCGGCCAGCGCCTCCACCAGGGTCGCCTCGTCCAGCAGATCGGGGCTGATCTCCGCGTCGTCGTCGGCGGCCAACTGACGACGGGCGTTGGCGATGGCGCGGGCCCGCCGGTGCAACGCCACCAGGTCACGCGGCCCGATCCGCCAGCGGGCGCCGGTGAGCAACCGCAGCAGAGCGGCCCCGTCGGTCGGGTCGGCCAGCACCCGCAGCGTGCAGACCACGTCGCGTACCTCGGGGGTGTCCAGCAGGCCGCCGAGCCCCACCACCTCGACCGGGAGGCCACGCTCACGCAGGGCCGACTCGATCGCCGGAATCTGACTGCGGACCCGGACCAGCACGGCGGTGGTCGGGCGCTGCGCCACCGGGATGTGCTCGGGGGCCGCGCCCGGCATCCGGGCCGCCCCCCGCCACGCGGCCAGCACGCTGTCGGCGATCCAGTCCGCCTCGTCGGCGTACGTGGGCAGCAACGCGCAGTGCACCGTGCCGCCGGCCGTACCGCCGGGGCTGCGGTGCGGGATCGGCTCCCGGACGGTCAGCGCCGAGCGCAGCTCCGGCACCCGGGCACCCGCCGCCCGCAGCGGAGCCGACAAGGCGTTCGCCACCCGGAGGATCTCCGGGCGGTTACGCCAGCTCGTGGTGAGCCCGAGCGCCGGGGCCGGCTCACCGTCGGCGCGGGCGAACTCGGTGGGGAACCGGTCGAGGGTGCCGGCGCTGGCCCCCCGCCAGCCGTAGATGGACTGGCACGGGTCGCCCACCGCGGTCACCGGATGCCCACCGCCGAACAGGGCGTTGAGCAGCACCACCTGGGCGTGGCTGGTGTCCTGGTACTCGTCGAGCAGCACCGCCCGGAAGCGGTCCCGCTCGATCTCGCCGACCCCCGGGTGATCGCGGGCCACCCGGGCCGCCCGGGCGAGCTGGTCGGCGAAGTCCATCGCCTCGAAGTCCTCCTTGCGCCGGGCGTACGCCCGCACCAGCGGCAGCAGGCGCAGCCGGGTCTGTTGCAGGGTGAGCGCCTTGCGTACGTCGGCGTACACCCGGCCCGGCCGGGACTGCACCTCGGCGAAGAACCGACCGGTCCAGGCCGCCAGCTGGTCCGGGGCGACCAGGTGCTCGTCCAACTCCCCGGCGAGCGCCAGCACCGCGTCGGTGATGGTGCTCGGCATCCGGTCCACCTCGGACATGTCGCCGTCGTAGTTGCGCACCAGCAGGTCGACCAACTGCCAGCGGGACGCCTCGGTGAGCAGCCGGGTCGACGGCTCGTAACCGGACCGCAGCCCGTGCTCGGTGACGATCCGCCCCGCGTAGGAGTGGTACGTGGAGACGGTGGGTTCACCGGCGAGCGGGTCGTCCAGCGGGTCGCGGCCCTGCCGGCCGAGTCGGCGGATCAGTTGGTCCAGCCGGGTGCGGACCCGGTGGGCAAGCTCACCGGCCGCCTTACGGGTGAAGGTCAGCCCGAGGATCTGCTCCGGGCGCACGTACGCGTTGGCCACCAGCCAGACCACCCGCGCGGCCATCGTCTCGGTCTTGCCCGACCCGGCTCCCGCGACCACCAGCAGCGGCTCCACCGGGGCGGCGATGATCGCGGCCTGCTCCCGGGTGGGCGCCGGCAACCGCAGCAGCTTGGCCAGCTCCACGGGCGTGTACCGGGGGCCGGAGTCCGCCAGTCGGGGCGCCGGTGTGGGACCCGCGCCGAACAGGGTGGGTTGGCTCACGGTGCTGTCTCAGGATGCGACACCCGCTCACTCCTCGCCCTCACGGTTGCGTCGAACGGTCGGCGGCTCGACGACCTGACGCCCCTGCCCGGAGACCGGGCAGCTGGTGCGGACCGGGCAGACCCGGCACTTCGAGTTGGCCACCGCGGCGAACGTGGCGGCTGCCATCGTATCGGCGGTCCTCCGGACCAGCGCGGTCGCCCAACCGGCCGCCGGTCCCTCGCCGGCCGCCGGCTGGTTCTGTTCCCGGGCGTCCTTCGCGGAGGTGCCGAGTTGCACGAGCGCCGCGCCGCCGGACTCGTCACCGAACTCGGCGAACGCGCCCGCCTCCACCGCCGCCTGGTACGCGCCGAGCTGCGGGTGCTCGGCCAGGTCGGTGCCGGTGACGGCGGTGGACTTGCCGGTCTTCAGGTCGATCACCACGAGCCGTCCGGACTCGTCGACCTCCAGCCGGTCGACCCGGCCGGTCAGGTCGACGGGCCGGTGCGGGTCGTCCAACCGGACCGCGAACTCGTGCTCGATGGCGAGCAACCGGCGCGGATTGGTGGCCAGCCAGCGCAGCAGCTTGTCGACCATCGCCTCGGCGCGTTCCCGCTCCGGCCCGGCCATCCACCGGGCGGCCAACTCGATGGCGTCGAACCGGGCGGCCACGTAGTCGAGCAGCGCACCCCGGTCGGCGCTGGCGTCCTCGGCGAGCATCGCGGCGGCGTGCACCAGGTTGCCCACCCCCTGCGCGGTGCTGGTCGGGCCACTGCCGCCGTGCCGTTCCAGCAACCACCGCAGGCTGCATCGCAGGGCGCTCTCCATGGCCGACGGGGTGACCCGCACCGGCTCCCCGTCCTCGACGAGCGGCCGGTCGTCGGAGAGCGCGCGCAACCCCCACCAGTCGTCCGGGTGCGCGCCGGGAACCCCGGCGGCGGCCAGCCGGGCCAACTGGGCCGCCGCCGCGCGCCGCCGGCCCGCCGGGGCGGCCGGGTCGGTGATGGCGGTACGCAGTTCGGCCACCAGCGCCGGCAGCGTCAGCGCCCGAGGTGGACGGGTCACCGGCAGTGCCCCGGGACGGTCCGGCTCACCGTCATCGCCGGTCGTGCCGTTCGTCGCACCGGCCGCGCCAGTGGTCGTGCCGGCAGTCGCGCCGTTCGTTGCGCCGCCGTTCGCGCTGTTCGGCGCTCCATCGGCGGCGGGCGTGGCCTCAGGTGGGCTGGGGGCGGGGTCCCCGGTGCGCGGACCCGGTGGCGGGGGCGGGTCGGCACTCGGTGGGGTGGGCGGCCCGGCACTCGGCGGGCTGGGCGGCCCGGCACTCGGCGGGGTGGGCGGCCCGGCACTCGGTGGGGTGGGCGGCCCGGCACTCGGCGGGGTGGGCGGCCCGGCACTCGGTGGGGTGGGACCCAGCTCGTGCAGGAACCGGCTCGGCTGCTCCTGGTGGTCGTCACCGCCGACGGCGGCCGAGGCCACGGCGCTGACCAGCAGCCGGTGCCGGGCCCGGCTGATGGCGACGTGGAAGAGCCGGCGCTCCTCGTCCAGCAACGCCGACGTCTGGCCCACCACGTTCGCCCTGGTGGCGCCGTCGACAGAGCGGCCGGCCAGCACGTCGACCAGCCGCTCGGAGCCGAGCAGGCTGCCGCGCAGTCGCAGGTCCGGCCAGATGCCCTCCTGGACGCCGGCCACCGCGACCAGGTCCCATTCCAGGCCCTTGGCGGCGTGCGCGGTGAGCAGGCGTACCGCCGCACCCCGGTCGGCGGTCGGCGCGATGGTGTCGGCCGGCAGGTCCTGGGCGAGCACGTGGTCGAGGAAGACCTCGGTGCGGGCACCGGGCAGCCGGTCGGTGAACCGGGCCGCCGCGTCGAAGAGAACCAGGACGGCGTCGAGGTCCCGGTCGGCCGCCTCGGCCCGCCGCCGCCGGGCCAGGTCCCCCTCGCCGGCCGCCGGCCGCCCCTGGTTGATCGCACCCGCCCAGCGCTCGGCGAGACCGCTGGCCTCCCACACGGCCCAGAGCACGTCCTCGGCGGTCGCGCCCGGCCGGGCGGCGGCTTCGCGTGCGATGGCCAGCAGCCCGGCCACCGCCTGCGCCGGCTCCGCCCAGCGCCGCTCGATGCCGGCCAACTCCTCCGGGTCCTGCAACGCCTCGACGATCAGCTCCCCGGACGGGCGGCGGTCACCGCCGGCCAACGCGAGGGCTCGCAGGCCCTGCCGCAGCCGCCGCTCGGCCAGCGGGTCGGCACCGCCCAGCGACGAGTGCAGCAGCGCGACCGCCGACTCCTCGTCCAGTCGCTCCGGCTCCAGCGCGCAGCGCAGCAGGAGCAGCAGCGGGGCGACCGCCGGTTGCAGGTGCAGGGGCAGATCCTCACCGTGCACCACGGTGGGTACGCCGGCGGCGTGCAGCGCCCGTCGCAGGGTGGGCAGCTGCAACGCGGTGGACCGCACCAGCACCGCCATCCGCGACCAGGGCACGCCGTCGAGCAGGTGGGCCGAGCGCAGCGCGTGGGCCAGCCAGGCGGCCTCACTTGTCGCCGACCGGAAGGTGTGCACCTCGACGGTCCCGGGTGGCGCGTCCGGCAGTGGGTGCAGCCGGCGGTGTGCGGCCGGGCCACGCAGCCGGCGGCCCAGCCGGGCCAGGGCGGCGAGCAGACCAGACCCGGCCCGGTACGACGTGGTCAGCAGCACCTGCGCGGCGGGCGCTCCGGAGGCGGTCCGGAAGCGGTGCGCGAACGTGGTCACCCCGGCCGGGTCGGCGCCGCGGAAGGCGTACGTGGAGGAGTCGGGGTCGGCGAACGCGACGAGCGACTTGCCACCGCCGGCGATCACCGAGAGCAGCTCCAGTTGG
Organism: Micromonospora sp. NPDC049204; assembly: GCF_040647935.1. Classification (NCBI taxonomy): domain Bacteria; kingdom Bacillati; phylum Actinomycetota; class Actinomycetes; order Micromonosporales; family Micromonosporaceae; genus Micromonospora; species Micromonospora sp. NPDC049204. Next base: position 271,908 of record NZ_JBEZDC010000006.1, read on the forward strand.
GCGGGGTCGGTGTCGGCCAGCTCGTCGAGGTACACGTACGCGAGCCGACGGCGCTCGGCGGCCAGCAGCTCCTCGTCGTCGCGCAGCAGCCCGGTGGCCGCCCGGACCAGCTCCGCCGGGTCGTACGCGATCGAGCCCCGGTTGCTGACGTCGCGCAGCGCGAGCACGGCGACGTACTCCCGGAGGAAGCGGGCGGCGGCCGGCCAGTCGGCGCGGCCGAGCTTCTCACCCAGCCGGGCCAGGTCCATCGGACCCACGCCGCGCTCGGCGGCGCGCATGAGCAGGTCGCGCAGCTGACCGGCGAAGGCCCGGGTCCGCAGGGCCGGGCGCAGGTCGGTCGGCCAGCCGACCGGGTCGTCCTCGGGTTCCTCGCCCACCACGTCCAGCAGCTCGCGGATGATCAGATCCTGCTCCGGGCCGGTCAGCAGGCGGGGTGACGGTTCGCCTCGTTCGGCGGCGGCTCGGCGCAGCAACCCGAAGGCGTACGCCGGGAAGGTGCGCACCAGCGGCTCGCGCAGCACCCGGTGGCCGTCCTGCGCGACCCGGGCCTCGATGCGTTGACGCAGGGCGGTGGCCCCTCGACGGCCGAAGGTCAGCACCAGGATCCGTTCGGGGTCGACCCCCTCGCTCACCCGGGCGGCGACTGCCTCGACAAGCGTGCTGGTCTTGCCGGTGCCGGGGCCGCCGAGCACGAGCATCGGCCCGTTGGTGTGCCCGACCACCTCGGCCTGCACCGGATCGGCCCGCCAACCGCCGCCGTCGACCGTCAGCTCGGACCCGGCCACGCGATCGGGCTCAGCCGACGCGCCACCGGACGTGCCCCCGCGGGCGGGCACGGAAGCGCCGTCCGGCGTCGTCCCGTCCCCCCGCGGCGGTCCCCCGGACCGCCGCACCAACCGGTACGCCTGCATCAGCTCATCCCATCAGACCCATACGACACCCACCCAATCCCCCACGTCACCCTCAACCCCACCCCATCCACCCCCGTCGATCATGAGGTTAGCGGCGCGACACGCCGACAACAGCACCGCCAACTCCATGATCACCGGGGCCGGGGTGGGGTGGGGTGGGGTGTCGGGGCAGGGTGGGTCAGGTTAGGCGGGACTCCAGGGCGTCCAGGGCTTCGGGGACTGTGGTGGTCACCGTCAGGAGGTTGCGGCCTGCTGATCTGAGGAAGTTCTGGTTGGTCAGGCTGTCCAGCCAGTCCAGCAGGGGGCGGTAGAACCCGTCGGTGTCGATCAGCACCATCGGCTTCGCGTGCAGGGCGAGGGTCGCGGTCGTCCAGACCTCGAACAGCTCGTCCAGGGTGCCCAGCCCGCCGGGCAGGGTGAGGAACGCGTCCGACTTGTCGATCATCAGGGTCTTGCGGCCGGCCATCGAGTCGGTCACCAGCAGCTCGTCCGAGGCCAGGTCGGCGACCTCCAGATCGACAAGCGACTGCGGGATCACCCCCAGGGTGCGTCCGCCGGCGGAGCGGGCGCCGTCCGCCAGCGCGCCCATCATGCCGACGCAGCCGCCGCCGCTGACCAGCGTGTGGCCGCGCCGGGCCAGCTCCGCACCGGTCTCGGTGGCCAGGTCCAACCAGCGCTGGTCCAGCGTGCGGGAGGACGCGCAGAAGACGCAGATCGCGGCCATCACCTGTCCCGTGGCTGGTCGGCCGCCTGCGCGGCGGCGGCCTGCTGGTCCGCGCCGGTACGCGCGACCGCCTCGTCGCGGACCGCCTCCTGCTCGACGGAGAGCGCGGCCTCCGCCTCGACGATGTACCGCACCGCGGCGCCGACGTCGTCGGTGAGACAGATCAGGTCCAGGTCGACCGGCCCGATCTTGCCACCGGCGGCCATCGTGTCGCGCATCCAGTTGAGCAGGCCCTGCCAGTAGTCGACTCCCATGAGCACCACCGGGAACCGGGTGACCTTGCCGGTCTGCACCAGGGTGAGCGCCTCGAACAGCTCGTCCATGGTGCCGAACCCACCGGGCAGCACGACGAACGCCTGTGCGTACTTGACGAACATGGTCTTGCGGGCGAAGAAGTAGCGGAAGTCGATCGCCAGGTCGACCCACTCGTTGAGGCCCTGCTCGAACGGCAGCTCGATGCCGAGCCCGACGGAGAGGCCACCGGCCTCGCTGGCGCCGCGGTTGGCGGCCTCCATCACGCCCGGCCCACCCCCGGTGATCACCGCGTAGCCGGCTCGGGCCAGCGCGCCGCCCACCTGCTCGGCCAGTTGGCACTCGGCGCTGTCCGGGCCGCTGCGGGCGGAGCCGAACACGCTGACCGCGGGCGGCAGATCGGCGAGGGTGTCGAAACCTTCGACGAACTCGGAGAGGATGCGCAGCGCGCGCCAGGCGTCCCTGGTCTTCCAGTCGCTCCGCCCACGCGAGTCCAACAACCGTTGATCAGCGGTACTGCTCGGGATCGACCCCCTGCGCAGCGTGACCGCGCCGCGGTGTCGTTCCTGCCCCGGACCGCGACCGGCCTCCCGCCCGTTGTTGCTCTGGCTCATGGGGCAACCGTAGTGGAGCGGCACCTCGCAGGTGTGCGGGGCGGGGACGCCGAGAAATAGTTCGGGATCATGGGCAACTAATTCGCTCCCCCGTACGTCTTACTATTCACATACCGGGTATGCCCGGCGCGCGCCTTCGGGGGAGGAGACAGCGTGATCAGTAACAGCGAGATGATCCGGATCCGTCGCCAGATGCAGCGACGGATCCGAGACGTGGTGGCCGAACGCCGCCGCACCCGACTGCAGGACCCACCCCTGGTCTCCCCCGCCGCCGCGCCCGCAGGAGCCGATCAAGAGGTTTGCGTCGCCGACAACGGGCCCGGCTGACGCAAACCTCTTGATCACCGGGGCGAGCCGGGTCAGGCCGGGTCAGGCTGGGGCCAGCCAGCGGTGCAGGGTTGCCGCGCCGTCGCGGATCTTGCTGATCTCGACGTGCTCGTCCTTGTGGTGGGCCAGGTTCGGGTCGCCGGGACCGAAGTTCAGCGCCGGGATCCCCATGGCCGCGAACCGGGCCACGTCCGTCCAGCCCAGCTTGCCGATCGGCGCCGCGCCCACCGCCGCCAGGAACTCCTTCGCCGGAGCCGCCTCCAACCCGGGGGTCGCACCGGCAGCCGCGTCGGTCACCACCACGTCGAAGCCAGCGAACACCTCCCGCAGGTGCGCCTCCGCACCCGCCGGGTCGCGATCCGGCGCGTACCGGTAGTTGACCTCGATCTCGCACCGGTCGGGGATCACGTTGCCGGCGACCCCGCCGATGATCCGTACCGCGTTCATGCCCTCGCGGTAGTCGCACCCCTCGATGGTGACCCGGCGCGCCTCGTACGTCTGGAGACGCCGCAGCACCTCGGTGGCCGCGTGGATGGCGTTCACCCCGTGCCAGGAGCGCGCCGCGTGCGCCCGCTCGCCCGTCGTCGTCACGAGCGCGCGCATGGTGCCCTGGCAACCCGCCTCGACGATGCCGTACGTCGGCTCCAGCAGCACCGCGAAGTCCGCCTCCAGCCACTCCGGGTAGGCCTGGGCCACCAGGTTGAGCCCGTTGTACCGCGACTCGATCTCCTCGGCCTCGTAGAAGAAGTACGTCACGTCGTAGCGCGGGGCGGGCAGGGTCACCGCCAGGTGCAGCGCGTACGCGGTGCCGGACTTCATGTCCGAGGTGCCGCAGCCGTACATCAGGTCGCCGCGCATGGTCGACGGGAAGTTGTTGTTGAGCGGCACCGTGTCGAGGTGCCCGGCCAACACGACGCGCTGCGCCCGACCGAGGTCGGTACGCGCCATCACGGTGTTGCCGTGCCGGTGGGTGGTCAGGTGCGGTACGCCCCGCAGCACCTCTTCGACACAGTCGGCGATCGCCTTCTCGTTGAGGGACACGGACTCTATGTCGACCAGCGCGCGGGTCAGCTGTACCGGATCGGCGAGGACCTCGGGGGTCAGCGGGTTCTCCATGGTTCGCACGGTACCTTCAGGTCTGTCCGCGCGAGGAGTGAGCTGAGGCCGACCCGGCCGCGACCGAGAGGTGTAACAGTGACGTCCGCAGATTCCGCCTGGGGTATTGGCCTGGCCACGGTCACGGCAGATGAGCAGGTGCTCGACACCTGGTACCCGACCGGCAAGCTGGGCCTCGGTGAGCTGCCGCTGGTCGCCGGGGAGGACAAGTCGGACGTGCTCGACCTGCCGCCGGCGGCGCTCGGTGACCGGGCACTGCCCGGCCTGCGTACCGTCCAGGTGGTCACCGTGATCGGCTCGCTCGACGACCCGATCAAGGACGCCCCGGACGCGTACCTCCGGTTGCACCTGCTCTCGCACCGCCTGGTGCGGCCCAACCAGCTCAACCTCGACGGCATCTTCGCCAAGCTGGCCAACGTGGCCTGGACGTCCGCCGGGCCGTGCCCACCGGAGCGGGTGGACGAGCTGCGGGTGATCGAGCGGGCCGCCGGCCGCCACCTGTCGGTGTATGGGGTCGACAAGTTCCCCCGGATGACCGACTACGTGGTGCCCTCCGGGGTGCGGATCGCCGACGCCGACCGGGTCCGCCTGGGCGCGCACCTGGCGGCCGGCACCACCGTGATGCACGAGGGCTTCGTGAACTTCAACGCCGGCACCGTCGGCACCTCCATGGTCGAGGGGCGGATCGTGCAGGGCGTGCTGGTCGGCGACGGCTCCGACATCGGCGGTGGGGCCTCCATCATGGGCACCCTCTCCGGCGGCGGCACCGACAAGATCAGCATCGGTGAGCGGAGCCTGGTCGGCGCGAACGCCGGCGTCGGGATCTCGCTCGGCGACGACTGTGTGGTCGAGGCCGGCTGCTACATCACCGCCGCGTCGAAGATCACGCTCCCCGACGGCCGGGTGGTCAAGGCCCGTGAGCTGTCCGGCGTCGACGGCCTGCTGTTCTGGCGCAACTCGGTGACCGGCGGGCTGGAGGCCCGGCCCCGCACCGGCCGGGGCATCGAGCTGAACGCCGCCCTGCACGTCAACAACTGACGGACCCGCCGGGTCCGCGGCACTCGGCCGCGGACCCGACGGGGTACGCCTCAGCGCAACCGGTACGCCTGGATGATCCGTTGCGTCACCGTGTTACCCGCGGTGTCCCGGGCGGTGGCCCGCAGCGACACGTGACCGGTGCCCGCCGGATGCCGCAGCAGAGCCGACCAGCCGTTGGCGGAGGAGCGGACCAGCTTCGCCGTGGCCCAGGTCTTCCCGCCGTCGTACGAGACGTCGACAGTGAGCTTCTGCACCCGGGCGGCCGGCGCGCCGGGCTGCCGCTGCACCCGCACCGGGACGACGAAGTCCTGACCCGCGGGTGCGCTGTTGTCGACCCGCAACGGCGGGGTGAAGCGCACCGCCGACAGCGGCAGTCGGGCCGGTGTGTCACCGGTGACGTGCCGCGACCGGAAGGTCCAGGTGGATTCCACCTCGGTGCTCAGGTCGGTGAAGCTTCGCTTCGAGGACGCGACGAGGCGGTAGTCCGCCCTACCCGGCGGCACGGTGAACTCTCCGTAGCCGGCGTACTCGCTCTCGCCGACCAGCTCGCCGTTGTGCCAGAGCGTGGTGTGCTCACTGTCGCTCAGTGACGCGCCCGGGTGCCCGGCCGCGTCGCTGAACATCGGCACGTCGGCCAGGATGGTGTCGCCGACCCGGCTGACGCTCTGGTGCGGCCAGCGCGGGTTCGGGAAGGACGGCGCGTACGGGGCCTGGTTCCAGATCTCCTGCACCGTCCGCCCGGCCCGGTACGCGGTGGCGGTGGAGAAGAGCGCTGCCCGCGGGTTCAACCAGCCCTCCTCGTCCCGCGTTCCGAAGTAGATGTCGGTCTCCCACTTCACGCCCCTGGTGTTGTAGTGCTCGACCCGCTGGCCGGGCACGACGGTGGGCAGGACCAGGGCGGAGCCGCCGACGTTGTACTCCAGGACGGGGTACACGGTCCGCTCGGCCTCCAGGTCCGGGTAGCCACCGCGGAAGCGGTGCACGACGGTGGCCAGATCCCGTCGGGTGTAGTCGCGGACGAACCCCGTGGGCATCCGGCCGGGGATCGCCTCGGCCAACGCGTACAGGTACGGGCTGTTGGCCGTGTCCGGCTTGGTCCACTGGCTGCTGATGGTGGCGACGAACCGGTCGGCGGAGACCGCCTTGCCGAGCTGGCCACTGGTCAGGCCGGTGAACGTGTCCGCCCAGAGCCCGACGCCGTATCCACTGCCGTCGTCGGCCGTGAAGTTGCCACTGATGTCGATCAACTCCGGGGCGGCCCCCCGCTCGGGGACGGTCGTCCGTACCGGCTTCGCCCGGCGGGCGTCCACGACGATCCGGGTGTCCCGTTCGACGGTCAGTTCGGGCTGCATCAGGACGGACACCCCACCCGACTCATCGTCCGGCGCCGGCTCGAAGATGATGCTGCTCAGGCCGTAGTGCCCCTTCGGCAGTCGCACGGTGGAGACTCCGTCGACGCCCTCAAGGTCCCACCAGGCGAAACCGTCCAACCCGACCAGGCTGCTCGAATGGTCAGCGGTGCGCTCGCCGGCGCGGTTCAGGTGCTCCATGGTCAGCGTGTAGCTCTCCACCTCCCGGTGCACAGCCAGCGGGGTGACCGCGACCGCCGCCCCGGACCGGGCCACGATCCGCCCGGTCCAGTAGCCGTCGGCGTCGCCGAGCCGGGTGTCCGCGGTGACGGTCGTGGCGGCCGTACCGCCCGCCGGCACGGTGAGTTGGTTGGCGCCCAACACGAACAGACCGGCCGGCAGCGCACGACCGCCGGGGCCGGCGCCCTCGACGCCCAGGTCCACGGTGACCGGGTCCGGACCGTCGTTTCGCCAGGTCACCGTGCGGATGATCGGGGCGTCGTCGGCGTGCGGCCAGAGCGCACGCCCGAACGAGACGCTCACCGGGTCGCTGGTGATCTGCTGGGTGGTCGCGTGCGCGACGTCGACCCGCCCGGCGCCCTGCTGGTAGGCGGTCTGGTCCGGGTGCGGCTTGGCGGCGGCCATCAGGGTGGCCTTGAGCCGTTCGGCCCGCCACCCGGGGTGCTGCTGGGCCAGCAGCGCGGCCGAACCGGCCACGTGCGGGGTGGCCATCGAGGTGCCGGAGAGGGTGACGTAGCGGTCCCCCACCGGGTCGCCGATGACGCCGGTGGCGGACCGCGCGGCGACGATGTCGACGCCGGGCCCGGTGATGTCCGGCTTCAGCGCCTCGTCGCCGACCCGCGGTCCCCGGCTGGAGAATTCGGCCAGCTCGTCGTCCCGGTCCACCGCGCCCACGGCGAGCCCGGCGTCGGCGCTGGCCGGGGAGCCGACCGAGCCGTCCGAGCCGTCGTTGCCGGCGGCGAGGACGAACAGCGTGCCGGTCTGCGCGGTCAGGGTCTGCACCGCCTCCTCCAGCGGGTCGACCTCGGGGGTGTCCCAACCGCTGAGGCTCATGTTGACCACGGCGGCCTTCTTCTCCACCGCGGCCCACTGCATGCCGGCGAGGATCGCCGAGTCGGTGCAGCCCTGGTCCTCACAGACCTTACCGTCCAGCAGCGTCGCGTCCGGCGCCACACCCCGGTACTTGCCGCCGGAGGCCGCGCCGGTGCCGGCGATGGTCGAGGCCACGTGGGTGCCGTGGCCGATCATGTCCCGAGCTTCGGGGACCTCGGTGAAGTTGCGCGCCTCGGCCACCTTGCCGGCCAGGTCCGGGTGGGTTGCGTCGACGCCGGTGTCCAGCACCGCGACGGTCACTCCCGTGCCGGTGAACCCGGCCGCCCAGGCTGCGGGTGCGCCGATCTGCGGCACGCTGTGGTCGAGGGTCACCCGGCGACGGCCGTCCAGCCAGATCCGCTCGACGCCCCCCGCCGCGTCGATACGGGCCCCGGCGGGGCCGGTGGCGACAGTCGCCCAGACCGCGCCGAGGGAGGACTTGTCGCTGTGCAGGGCGGCGCCGTGAATCGCCGGTAGGTCGCGGGTCACCCGCGTGCCGGGCAGGGCGGCCGGGGCGCGCCGGGCGGAGCCGGTCTCGCCGTACGTCACCAGCAGCGGCAGGTTGTCCCGGCGGGCGTCGTCGTAGCCGGCGGCGATCAGCCCGGTCACGTCGAACAGTCGCCGGTCGACCCGGCCGGCGCGGACCAGTGGCAGGGCGTCCTCCGGCAGCACGGTCAGGTGACCGCGGACGCGGCTGGTGAGGAAGCGCAGGTGAGCACGCTCGGGACCGGGGCGGACGGCCGCGGACCCGGACGCGGTGACGGTGACCCGGTCTCCGGTGAGCAGGGTGACCGTCTTCGCGGTGGCGCTGGCGGTGGGCGCGCCGGTCGCGGTACGCGGGGCGGCGTCGGGGGCGATGGTCGGTGGGCTGGCCACGGCGATCGCCGGAGTGCCCAGGACGAGGGCGGCGATAGCGGTGATGGCGGTGGTCATTCTGCTGCGTCGATGCAACGGATCCTCCTCGGTGGAGCGTTTGTACTGCGAGACGTGCATAGACCGCCGTCAGTATTGCATACCCGGTATGCAAAAAAGGGGTCGAAAATATGACGGACCTGCCAACCAGCAGCGGAGTCGGCGGGCATCATCGACCGGGTGACCTCCATGAAGGACCGGATGCTGGCCGGCGAGCCGTACCTCGCCGACGATCCCGAACTCATCGCCGACCTGGACCGGGCCGCCCGCCTGATGGAACGCTTCAACACCAGTCCCGCGGCAGATCCGCAGGGGCGGCTGGGGGCGCTGCGCGAACTGCTCGGTGACGTGGGCGAGGACGCCTGGGTCCGCCCACCGTTCTACTGCGACTACGGCTGGCAGATTCGCATCGGCCCGCGCAGCTTCGTCAACTACCACGCCGTCTTCCTCGACGTCGCGCGGATCACCATCGGCGCGGACGTCCAGGTCGGACCGAACGTGCAGCTGCTCACCCCGACCCATCCGGTCGATCCCGGCCCGCGACGGGACAAGTGGGAGGCCGCCAAGCCGATCACCATCGACGACAACGTCTGGCTCGGCGGCGGCGCGATCGTGCTGGCCGGAGTGTCGATCGGCGCGAACACCGTCGTCGGCGCAGGCGCGGTGGTGACGCGGGACCTGCCCGCCAACGTGGTCGCCGTCGGCAACCCCGCCCGGCCCATCCGTGACCTGGACTGATCCCACCGACCCCGGCGGGTCCGGCCGCCGCCGGCACGGGCGGGCAGACCACGCTGGCTTCGAGCCCGCCGGTCAGGCCGGCGGCGACTCCGGCAGGCGGACCACCAGGTCGGCTCGGTCGGCGGTCGGAGTTATCCGGGCCGCGTTGGCCTCGTCACTGCCCAGCGCCCACTCGCGGGCCTGCTCCGGCGACCGCCCGAACGCCTCGTGTCGGGCGGTCAACCGCCGATGGCGCAGGTCGGCGTCCAGGTCGAGGAACCACGTCTCGTGCAGCAGCGCGCGCACCTCCTGCCACGGAAAATCCGGCAGCAGCAGGTAATTGCCCTCGGTCACCACCAGCCGGACCGACGGCGGCACCTCGATCGCCCCGGCCACCGGCTCCTCCAACTCACGGCGGAACTCCGGCGCGTACACCGAGGTGGGCTCCAACCGGCGCAGTCGGCGCAGCAACGAGACGAACCCGTTGGCGTCGAAGGTGTCCGCCGCGCCCTTGCGGTCCGCGCGGCCCAGCCGGACCAGCTGGGACTGCGCCAGGTGGAAGCCGTCCATCGGCACCAGTCTGGCGGCCGACCCGACCGCGGCCACGACCTGCTCGGCCAGCGTCGACTTCCCCGCGCCCGGCGCGCCGGCGATGCCCAGCAGTTGCCGCGGACCGGCCTCGGCCAGTGCCAGCGCGCGCTGCACCAACTCGTCGACCGACAGCACGTGAGCCGGTGGCATCAGTCGAGCACCGGCGCGCTGATCGTGAACCGCGCCTGCACGGCCGCCTGGACGGTCTGCGGCTGCGGGTCCAACTCGAGTTCCGGCGGGCCGCCACCCGGGCCGCCACCTCCGGCGAACGCCGCGCGGGCGAACATCGGCCGGTCCGCCGGCCCGGCGTCGGCCAACTCGAGCAACGAGGTGACCTGGGCACCGAGCGCCTCGGCGTACTCCCGGGCGCGTACCAGCGCGTCGCGGATCGCGGCGTGTCGGGCCTCGCGGTGCGCGGGGCTGTCCGGGCGAAGCTCCCACCACGGCCCGGCCACCTCGACCTGGTCCTGGTCAGCCAACCGGAGCATCAACTCGCCGAGGGCGGTGAAGTCGGTGACGGTGACCGTGGTGGTCACGCTGCCGTGCCAGGCGACCACCCGTTCACCGGAGCGACGGGTCTCCGGCCGCACCCGCAGATCGCCGGTCTCCCGCCGCGCCACCGCTGGCCCGGAGCCGTCCAGCAGCACCCGGACAGCAGCGGCACGCTCGGCCAGCCGGGTCAGGGTCGCCTCCCGATCCCGGTCCCGCGCGGTCGCGGTGACCGCGAACCGGGCCAGCTCGGGCGGCACCTCCCGGTACGCCTCGCCGCGCACCTGCACCACCGGACCGTCCGCCGCCATGCCTCTCAGCCTAGTCAGCCACGGGCCGCCGCGCCGTGTAGGAGACGGTGTCGACGCCGACGTGCAGACCCGTCAGGTGACCACCGGCCACCCCCAGCTCGCACAGCCAGGACACCTCCGCGGCGTGGTCACCGCCGATCGGGAACTGCCTGTCGTACGCGTCGAACCGGCGATCGCGCAACGCCGCGCGGGCGGCACGTGCCTCGTCGTACCGGGCCGTGAGCGCCGGTGCGTCGCTGGCGCTCAGCGCGGCGGTCAGGTCGTCCAGGAACGCGGTGACCTCGGCCAGCTCGCGCAGCACCCGCTCCCGGTTGCCGAGCAGCATGTTGGCGGTCCGACCGGCGGGGGTGCCGGCGACCCGGGTGCCGTCGGAGAAGCTGCCGGCGGCGAGCGCGAGTATCGCGTCGCGCAGCGGGGCGCGCTGCACCGCACCGGCAAGCGCGCCGGCCAGCAGGTGCGGCACGTGTGAGGCGAGCGCCGCGACCGAGTCGTGCTCCGTCGCGGACATCGGCACCACCTGGGCCGCGAAGAGGTCCACCAGCAACTCGGCCAGCCAACGGAACGCCGTCGTGGCCGGCCCAGCGGTGGGACAGAGCACCCAGGCGGCGCCGCTGAGCAGCTCCGGCCCCGCCGCCGTCAAGCCCGCCCGGTCGGTGCCGGCCATCGGGTGGCCGGGCACGAACCGGTGCGTCAGCCCGTGCGTGGCGGCGAACGCCGCCACCTCCGCCTTGGTACTGCCCACGTCGGTCAGCACACAACGCTCACCGGTCATCGCGGCCACCTCGACGAGCGTCGCCGGCAGCGTCGGCAGCGGCCCGCAGAGGAAGACCACGTCCCGGTCGGCCACCGCCTCGACCAACCGGTCCGGAGCGGGTACGCCCAGCCGGCGGGCCTCCCGCCGGGTGCCCTCGTCCGGATCCCACCCGGTCACGTCGACGCCTGCGGCGTGCAGTCGGAGCAGCACCGAACCACCGATCAGGCCGGTGCCGACCACCGCCGCCCGCACACCGGGGCTGTCCACCATCCGCGTACCTCGACGTTCCTGCTCGGGTGTGGGGCAGGTCGGGCCGAGGATATCGTCCGGGGCCGGCGCGGACGCCGGTCAGCCCTCGGCGGCCATCGCGTCAGCCCGTGATCCGCAAGATCGTAAATCCCGGCGAGGCCGCCCGGACGTACGGTCAGACCTGGGCGAGGCGGGCCGCGACGCCCGCGATGTGCTCGTCGGACTCGGTCAGCGCCGCCCGTACGTGCTGCTGGCCGCCAGGACCGTAGAAGACGCCGGCGGCGACCAGGATGCCGCGCCGCGCCAGCCAGTCGACGGTCTGCCAGCAGTCCTCACCTCGGGTGAGCCAGAGGTAGAGACCTGCCTCGGAGTGCTCGACGGTGAACCCGGCACCGGTGAACGCGGCGGCCAGTTTCTCCCGCCGTGCTCGATAGCGCTCCCGCTGCTCCTCGGCGTGCCGCTCGTCGTCCAGCGCGGCCACCATGGCCGCCTGCACCGGCGCGGGCACGATCATCCCCGCGTGCTTGCGCACCTTCAGCAGCTCGGCGACGAGCGCTGGATCACCGGCGACGAACCCGGCCCGGTAGCCGGCGAGATTGGATCGCTTGGACAGCGAGTGCAGGGCGAGCAGCCCGGCATAGCTGCCACCGCTGACCTGCGGCGACAGCACCGAGACCGGCTCCGCCGACCAGCCGAGCGGCAGGTAGCACTCGTCGCTGGCGACCACCGCGCCGCGTTCCCGAGCCCAGTCGACCACCTTGCGCAGGTGCGCCGCGGGCAGCACCCGACCGGTCGGGTTGCCGGGCGAGTTGACCCAGACCAGCCGGACCCGCGGGGTCGGCCCGACCGAGGTGAGCGAGTCGGTGCGGACGACTGTCGCGCCAGCCAACCGGGCGCCGTCCTCGTAGGTGGGGTACGCGATCGACGGCACCACCACCACGTCACCCGGGCCGATGCCGAGCAGCGTGGGCAGCCAGGCGACCAGCTCCTTCGAACCGATGGTCGGCAGCACACCCAGACCGTCGACCCCAGCACCACAGGCTCGGGACACCCACGCCGCGATCGCGGCCCGCAACGCCGGGGTACCGGCGGTCAGCGGGTAGCCGGGAGCATCGGACGCGTCAGCCAACGCCTGGCGGATCACCTCGGGCACCGGGTCGACAGGCGTACCCATCGAGAGGTTGATCAGGCCCTCCGGATGGGCCGCGGCCAGAGTGGCCGCGGCATCCAGGGTGTCCCAGGTGAACTCGGGCAGCCGCGACGAGACCGGCGCGGGCCGGTTCAGTGGCCCTCGCCGCGCGGTGGCTGCGCGGCGACGAAGGTGGCGTCCTTCTCCACCTTGCCGATCTTCGAGGCACCGCCGGGCGAGCCCAGCTCCTCGAAGAACTCGTAGTTGGCGCCCGTGTAGTCCTTCCACTGCTCCGGGACGTCGTCCTCGTAGAAGATCGCCTCCACCGGGCAGACCGGCTCACAGGCACCACAGTCGACGCACTCGTCGGGGTGGATGTAGAGCATCCGATTGCCCTCGTAAATGCAGTCGACCGGGCATTCCTCGATGCATGCCTTGTCGAGCACATCCACGCACGGCTCGGCGATGATGTAGGTCACCGGTCTTCTCCTCCGCAAGACACGCCGCGATCACCCGCGACGGTAAGAGCCTAGTATCTCGCCGGGGAGGGGGTCGATCGTGCTCCGACAGCAGGATGTGGGATACCGAATCGTAGTCCGCCGGATTGTGGGGATTCGCGAGGGCCGACCGCTCTTCTCCGACGCCCTCGGCGAGCTGGTCGAGCTGAGCGAGACTCATCTCACGCTCTCCACCGCACAGGGCCATCTGCGCGTCCCGGTCGCGCAGGTCCACCGCGCCAAGCGGGTGCCGCCCACCCGCCGGCCAACCGCCGCGGCGGTCGTCGCGTTGGAGCGGGCCGCCGACGAGGCCTGGCCGGCACCGACGCGGGGCCAGCTCGGCGACTGGCTGCTCCGCTCGGCGGAGGGCTGGAGCGGGCGGGCCAACTCGGCGCTGCCGATCGGCGACCCCGACCGACCGCTCCCCGCCGCCGTAGACGCGGTCGAACGCTGGTACGCCGAACAGGGCCAGCCGCCGATCATCAACACGCCGCTGCCCCTCGCCGCCCCGGTCGGCGCCGAACTGGACGCCCGCGGCTGGGCCGCCCGCCCGCCGGTCCTGGTGCAGACCACGCCGCTCCCGCTACGACCGACCGGCACCGCATCGGCTGCCCGATCCACCACCACCGAGCAGCCCAGCGCCGACGGGGACACCGGCACGGCCACCACCGACGGGCAGGCCGGCGCAGACGGGCAGGCCGGCGCAGACGGGCAGGCCGGCGCAGACGGGCAGGCCGGCGTGTGGAGCAGTGCGGTCGTTGAGCTGGCCAGCGCGCCGAGCGCGGAGTGGCTGGCCGCCGCCGCCGGACGCAAGGGCGGCCTGCCGGACGCCGCCCGACACGTGCTCACCGCCGTGGACCTGGTCCGTTTCGCCCACGTGTACGTCGACGGCACGCTGGTGGCGGTCGGCCGAGGCACGGTGACCGGCCAGGGGCGCTGGCTGGGCCTCAGCCTCATCGAGGTTCTACCGGCCGCCCGCCGTCAAGGGCTGGCTGTCCGGGTGATCCACGAGTTGGCCGGCTGGGGCGTGTCCAGTGGCGCGACGCACGCCTTCCTCCAGGTCGAGCAGCACAACACGGCGGCGGTGGCGCTCTACCGGCGACTCGGTTTCAGCACACACCACACCTACCTGACCCGAGTCGCCCCACAGTGACGAGGACCGGCGCACAGGGTCAAACCCGCGCACGTGGCGAGCCGGGCACGCGTAGCGAGCCCGGCTCCGTGATCGGCTCGACTTTCAGGAAGTCGTGGCGTCCGCCAGCCCAGGACGGCCCGACTTCACGAAACCCGAGTTGACCAACAAGAAGTCGGGGCATCCGCCCCCTCGGGACAGCCCGACTTCACGGAAGCCGAGTTGATCAAACCACGAGCCCGGGCAGCGCAGACCCGCCCGAGCCAAGCCCGCCCACCCACGCACGCACGCCCAACCACGCACGCCCAACCACGCACGCCCGCCCAACCACGCACGCCCAACCACACACGCCCGCCCGGCCACGTACGCCTGGCTTGTCAGCGGTGCGGTCGGTCGTGGCGTGCGCGCTCGTCAGCGGCGGACGACGCGGCGGGGTTTGGCGGCTTTGACCTCGGCGTACCGCTTGAGCTGCCACGAGCGGTAGTCACGCCCCAGCGCGGTGAGCACCAGGTAGCCGATCAGCACCCCGGCGACGGAGGCGAGCAGGTACAGCCAGAGCTGGGCGAAGAACGTCGGCGCGCCGCCAGCGAACGGATTGTGGCCGATCAGCAGAGGCCCGACCAACACGGTCAGCAGCATCGCCGCCAGCACCACGAGGGCCATGTCGGCCGCCCAGTCCGCCAGCGGCCGGCGACGACCCCAGCGGAAGGCGACCACGGCCAGGGTCACCCCGATCACCGCGAACATCGCCAACGACACCCGGTCGGCGGCCGTGTCGTCCTGCTCGAAGCCGAACCGGATGATCAGCCGGGCGACCACGTTGACCGCGAACAGTGCTGCCACGAGCACCGCGATGTCACGCCACCGTCTGTCCACCACCGGACCTCCTGCCGTACGCCCCGTCGCGGGGCTCACATCCCTGGCTGGAATATCTACCACCCTTACCTGGGTGGCGTCATCAGCCCGACCGTGGACGGCGGAGCGAGGATCTGCCGGAAGCCCATCACCGCGAAGGTCATCGCACCGGCCACGATCATGGCCAGGCCGACCCAGTTGTCGCCGGCCAGCAACAGGTCACCCTCGTTGGTCCGGATGGCGGCCACCGCCATCAGCGCGAACCAGGGCACCGCCGGCAGCGCCACCGCCCACCTGCGGCCGACCGCCTCGTGCGCGAACCAGCTCAGCACGATGTTGGCACCGACGGCGAGGAGCGCCGACACGCCGATCAACTGCCCGCCGACGCGGACCGTGGAGAGCAGCAGCTCCAGCACCCCGCTCAGCACTCCGGCGACCACCACGACGACCGCGCCGGCCAGCCGTAGGCCCAGGTCGAACAGTCGCGGCGGTGGTCCCGCCGGGGGCGGGGCATCCAGGTCGTCCAGAACCGTCATCGCCGCGGGCAGGGTCACCGGGAACCCGCCGCCGCGACCGAGGACCGGTCCGGCGCGGTCCCGACCGAGGATCGGTCCGAGACGGTCCCGACCGGAGACCGGTCCGAGACGGTCCCGACCGGAGACCGGTCCGAGACGGTCCCGACCGGAGACCGGTCCGAGACGGTCCCGACCGGAGACCGGTCCGGAGCAATCTCCTCGGGGAGCCCGGCGAAGAGGTCGTCCTCCCAGGCGTACGGCCCGGAGCCCGGTCCCTTCTCGCCGACCGCGAGGGTGAAGAACTCCACGCCCATGAACTCGCCGCCGAAGTTGCCGGCGATCGAGTAGAGCCAGGAGGTGGCCGGGATCTGGGTGGCGTGCGCCCGCATCGCGTCTTCCTTGGCCGCGTGCTGGTCGGTGCCGTCGATCCGGGCGGCGATCTGGTCGTCCGGGGTGCCGAAGGGAAGGTCGGCGATGTCGGCGATGCCGCCGAACGGGTTGTCGGAGGACCCGGCGAAGTGCGCCATGCCGGCTTCCAGGACGCTGAGCGGCATCGCGGTCCAGTAGACCTTCAGCGGGGCGCAGCCCTCGGCGGCGGCCAGCTCGACAGCGCGCATCGCGACCCGGTGGGCCTGGATGTGGTCGGGGTGGCCGTAGAAGCCGTTCGGGTCGTACGTGATCAGCACCTGCGGCCGTACCTCTCGCATGATCTCCACGAGATGCCCGGCGGCCTCGTCGAGGTCGGCCTGCCAGAAGGCGCGGGGGTGTTCGTTGGTGGCGAGCCCCATCATCCCCGAGTCGCGGTAGCGGCCGGCGCCGCCCAGGAAGCGGTGGTCGCTGACGCCGAGCGCGGCGCACGCGGCGGCAAGCTCGGCGATGCGGTACCCGCCGAGTTGGTCGGCCTCGGCGGCGGCGAGCTGGGCCAGCGCGGGCACGTGGATCTCGCCCTCCTCGCCGAGGGTGCAGGTCACAAGCGTGACGTGGGCCCCGTTGGCGGCATAGTGGGCCATCGTCGAGCCCGTGCCGATCGACTCGTCGTCGGGGTGCGCGTGGACCAGCAGCAGGCGGCGGTCGGGCAGCATCGTCACGACGGTCACTCTAACCGGCGGCCAGGTCCCACCGGCGTCGACGCGTCCGCCCAGGTCGGCCACATCACCTCCCGTACCGCTCTACGATTTGGTCTGTGGACTTTCCGGAGCTGGCCGCCCGCACCCGCCGGTTCAGCCACGGCGCGCCGCGCGCTGTCTCCGTGGCCGACGACGGCTCCCGGGTGATCTTCCTGCGCTCGGCCGGGCCGGAGGACCCGGCGGACGCGCTCTGGTTGCTGGACGTGGCCACCGCCGAGGAGCGCCTGATCGCCGACCCGACGACCCTGCTGGGCGAGGGCGGCGACGTGCGGTCCCTCTCCCCCGGCGAACGCGCGCTTCGTGAGCGCTTACGGCTCAGCGCCGCGGGCATCGGCTCGTACGCGCTGGACGCCGCCGGGCGGATCGCGGTCTTCGCGCTGGCCGGGCGGTTGTTCCGGGCCGATCTGGTGCACGGTGACGTGGTGGAGGTGGCCACCGTCGGTCCGGTGCTGGATCCGCGTCCCGACCCGACCGGGCAGCGGCTGGCGTACGTGACCGACGCGGGCGAGGGTGTGCGTCGCGGCGAGCTGCGGGTGATCGAGGCAGACGGCACCGACACCCTGCTGGCCGGCGAGGACGCCGGGGTGAGCTGGGGGTTGGCCGAGCACATCGCGGCGGAGGAGTTCGGCCGGTTCCGGGGGTACTGGTGGGCGCCGGACGGGCGCATGGTGCTCGCCGCCCGGGTCGACGAGTCCCGCCTGGATCGCTGGCACCTGCACGACCCGGCCGAGCCGGCCAGCGCGCCGACCGCCGTGGCGTACCCCCGGGCTGGTGGGCCGAACGCGGAGGTCAGCCTGCACCTGCTGGACCTCGACGACGGCTGGGTCGACGTGCACTGGGACCGGGAGACCTACCCGTACCTGACCGCGGTCAGCTGGGTCGAGGGCAGCCCACTGATCACCGTGTTGCGGCGGTCGCAGCAGCACGGGCTGGTGCTCGCGGTGGATCCCCGGACGGGTGAGACGCAGGTGCACGCCGAGCTGGCCGATCCGCGCTGGGTCGAGCCGATCACCGGCACCCCGGCGCACCTGCCGGACGGCCGGGTGCTCGTCGGCGGGGAGTTGGCCCACGACGGGTACGACGCGCGGTGCCTGTTCGCGGACGGCACACTGCTCACTCCGCCGTCGCTGTACGTGCGGCGGGTCGTGGGTCGGCTGCCGGCCAGTTCCGGGCCGGCCGACCTGCTGGTCGAGGCCAGCGACGGTGAGCCGAGCGAGCGGCACCTGTTCCGGGTCCGCACCACCATCGGCGGTGGGGTGGACGCGCGCCGGATCACCACCGACCCGGGTTGGTACACCGCCGCCGTGGGCGGTGACGTGCTTGCCGTCGGGATCGCGTCGCTGGACCACGCGGGGGTGCGGTGGACGGTTCGGCGCGGCGACCAGGAGTTGGCCGAGCTGCGGTCGCTGGCCGCCACCCCTCCGTACTCTCCGCTGCCGTTGCTGGAACGGGTGACCGATCGGCGGTTGCCGGCGGCGGTGCTCTACCCGGACAACCACGTGACGGGCCGGCGGCTGCCGGTGCTGCTGGACATCTACGGCGGGCCGGGGCACCAGGAGGTCGTGGCGGCACGGGCCGCGTGGTTGGAGCGGCAGTGGTGGGCCGATGCCGGGTTCGCGGTGGTCACCATCGACAACCGGGGTACGCCGGGGGTGGCCCCGTCGTTCGAGAAGGCGATCCACCGGCGGATGGCCGACGTGACCCTGACCGACCAGATCGACGCCCTGACCGCGCTCGCCGGTAAGCACCCCGACCTGGACATGGCACGGGTGGGGATTCGTGGTTGGTCGTTCGGCGGGTGGCTGGCCGGGTTGGCGGTGCTGCGCCACCCGGAGTTGTTCCGGTGCGGGATCGCGGGCGCGCCGGTGACCGACTGGGCGCTGTACGACACCGCGTACACCGAGCGTTATCTGGGGTTGCCCGAGGACGGCATGGACGTCTACGCGCACCACTCACTCGTCGAGTTGGCCGCCGAGCCGCTCACCGGCCCCGACCAGGCCCGCCCGTTGCTGCTGGTGCACGGCCTGGCCGACGACAACGTGGTGGCCGCGCACACGCTCCGGCTCTCCGCGGCCCTGCTGAGCACCGGCCGCCCGCACGCCGTCCTGCCGTTGACCGGAGCCACCCACATGGCCGCGAACGGCACCGCCGAGCGGCTGCTCCCGCTGGAACTCGACTTCCTCCGTACCCATCTGCTGTAAGCGGTGTTCGATAACTGATTTCGGCACGTCGGGGGCCCTGTCGCATGCCATGCTGACGAAGCGGGACCCGGCGCTGAGATTGCCGAGGGTGATACCGCTTTCCCTCATTCCGAAAGGATTCGACAATGGTGGGCATTGCGCAGAAACCCTCGGTCGCCGCCGTCCAGGAAGGCGAGTTCCCGGTCACGCACTTTCGTACGGCGACCGTGAACGGAATCGATATCTTCTACCGCGAGGCCGGCCCGGCCGACGGCCCGGCCGTCCTGCTGCTGCACGGATTTCCCACGGCGTCCTCGCAGTTCCGCCACCTGATCCCCCTGCTCGCCGATCGATATCGGGTGATCGCGCCGGACTTTCCAGGTTTCGGTCACAGCGCCAGCCCGGACCGGTCGACGTTCGACTACACCTTCGCCAACTTCGCCGATCTGATGGACGGCCTCCTCGGCCAGCTCGGCGTGGATCGCTATGCGCTCTACTGTTTCGACTACGGGGCGCCGACGGGGTTCCGGATGGCCCTCAAGGGACCTGAGCGGATCAGCGCGCTCATCGTGCAGAACGGCAACGCGTACGAAGAGGGGCTGAGCGAGTTCTGGGATCCGATCAAGGCCTACTGGGCGGAGAAGACCGACGAACGCCGTCAGGCCATCGCGTTCATCCTCAACTCCGACACGGTCAAGCAGCAGTACACGGCGGGGGTGCAGGACCTCAGTCGGCTCGACCCCGACCGGTGGGCCCACGACGACATGCAGCTCGCTCGCCCCGGCAACGCGGACATCCAGCTGGATCTGTTCTACGACTACGGCAGCAACGTCACGCTGTATCCGGAATTCCACGCCTTCTTCCGTGACCACCAGCCGCCGACGCTTGTCGTCTGGGGCCAGAACGACCCGGTCTTCCCGGCCGCTGGCGCCCACCCCTATCGCAAGGACCTGCCGGCGGCCGAATTCCACCTGCTCGACACCGGCCACTTCCTGCTGGAAGACAAGATCGACGTCGCTGCGCCGATGATCCACGACTTCCTCGACCGCTCCATCGGTCGTTCCTGATCGGAGAACGGGTTGGGGGCTGGGGACTGGTCGCCGGCATCGCAGCGGGGAGAATGCGGCGGTGTCGGATTTCACGAAGCCACTCGGCTACCGTCTCATCACCGGACCCGATGACGCCGAATTCTGCGCCCGCGTCAGCGCGCTTCTCGATGAGGGCTATCGACTGCATGGGTCACCGGCGCTGACCTACGACGGCGAACGTGTCATCGCCGCTCAGGCGGTGGTGCTGCCACACTCGGTCGGAGCCGAGGCGGCCACGGACGACGCCAGGTAGGGCCACGGTCACCAACGCTCCACGAGGTGTTCCCGGCCCGGCGGCGGATCGTACGGTTCGGGCCAGTAGTCGATGATCTTGCTGATCAGCCCCTGCTCGGACATCTCCAGCCAGACGCACGCGTCCTGCTGCTCGTCGCCGACGCGAACATCGACCAACAGGGCAGCATGACGGCCATCGGCGATCACCCGTCGCGGCCGGAGGTGCCAATCGCCGGGATACTCGGTGTTGAACCGCAGGAACGCGTCCCGGCCGCGAATGCGCTCCCGGGTCTGCGGCATCTCGTAGACCACATCATCGGTGAGCAGGGCGGCCAACCCGGACCAGTCGCGGCGCTCCAGAAGATCAGCGTAGGCGTGGGCGGCCCGCCGGGCCGTCGAGGTGTCATCCACGACGCGGACCCTAGCCGTCACGAGCGACAGTTCGGCGAGCCCTCGGTGCACCGACGCGCCGCCGGGCCGTCACTCGTCCCGGCCGTCACGCCGCAACAAGAGGTCAGGGGCGAGCGTCGAACTGGGTCCGCGCTTCGAAGACGCGGTCCATGTGTGTCTCCGCCCAGTCCTTGATCGCGACCATGACCGGGAACAGCTCATGGCCGAGCGGGGTGAGCGCGTAGTCGACGCGGACCGGCATCGAGGCGGTGACCGTGCGGGTGACCAGGCCGTCGCGTTCCAGCGTGCGCAGGGTCTGGGTGAGCATCTTCTGGCTGACGCCAGCGATGCGGCGGGCGAGTTCGCCATGCCGCTGCGGGCCGCTGGCGAGCGCTGGGATCACCAGGGCGACCCACTTGTCAGTGAGCCTGCTCAGCAGCTCGCGGGTCGGGCATTGTTCCAGGAACGCGTCGTAGTCACGTT
Source organism: Micromonospora sp. NPDC049204 (assembly GCF_040647935.1). Lineage (NCBI taxonomy): Bacteria > Bacillati > Actinomycetota > Actinomycetes > Micromonosporales > Micromonosporaceae > Micromonospora > Micromonospora sp. NPDC049204. The sequence goes on from NZ_JBEZDC010000006.1 coordinate 293,005, forward strand.
TGGCCTGCTCGCGGCGTTGCGCCGCAGTCATCGTCGCCATCTTGTCTCCTCGGGTTCCCTAGGCACTTTACGGTACCTACTTACCGACAGTGCCGGCGATTCGTACGGTTGTGGTGATCACGAGGTCCCACGAAGGAGTCGGCGATGCGCGCAGTCAGCTATGCACAGTTCGGAGGGCCGGAGGTCCTGCGGGTGATCGACGTGCCGGTGCCCGAGCCCGGTCCGGGGCAGGTCCGGGTGCGGGTCGCGGCGTCAGTCGTCCATCCGGTCGATCTGATGCTCCGCTCCGGCCGGTTCCCGGCCCCGTTGCCGACCGATCTGCCGTACACGCCGGGCTGGGACGTTGCCGGCAGCATCGACGCGGTCGGCCCATCGGTCGAGGAGTTCGGGATCGGCGACGAGGTCATCGGCTTCTCGCACTGGCTACGCACCACGGTCGGCACCCACGCGGAGTACGTGGTCCTCGACGCCGCCGGGCTGACCTCCGCGCCCGCCGGCGTCCCCGCCACCGAATCGGCGACCCTGCCGACCAATGGCCTGGCCGCCGCCCAGGCCATTGACCTGCTCGCGCTCCCCGCGGGTTCGACCGTGCTCGTCACCGGCGCCGCCGGGCAGGTCGGTGGGTTCGTGCTGGCGCTGGCCCGGGCGGCCGGTCTGCACGCCACGGGACTCGCCGGGGCCGACGACCGCGAGTTCGTCGAGTCGCTGGGCGCGGCGTTCCTGTCGCGCACCGACGATCCGACGGGGACGTTCGACGCGGTCATCGATCTGGCGGTGATCGGCCCCGCGCTGCTGGACCTCGTCCGGGACGGCGGCGGCTACGTGGCCGCGTCACCTCCACTTCGCCCGGAGCCGGTGCGGGGAATCCGGACCCTCGCACTGGAGGTGCTACCGGACGGAGCCCGGCTGGGTGAGTTGGTCAAACTCGTCACCAGCGGCGACCTCCCGCTCCGGGTCGCCGACGTGTACCCCTTCGCCGACGCGGCGGCGGCCCACGACCGACTGGCCCAAGGTGGCGTGCGCGGCGGCGTGGTGATCGTCCCCTGATCGGCCGCTCACAACCCTGCCGATGACCGGCCAGCCGCGCACGGCTGGCCGGTCATCGGTCCGAGGGAGGAGACGCTTCGATGGTCTGCCGCGTCAGCGAAAGGCGTCGACGTTGCGAGCGGCCCACGCGGCGAAGGGGCGCGGCGGTCGGCCCAGGACCTCGGACACGTCCGGGCTGATCCGCTGCTCACGTGCGGTCGGCGCGCCGATGATCGCCAACGTTCCCTCGACCACCGGCGGGGGCATGAACCGCAGCAACTGTTCGCGGGCCTCGTCGGGCGTCTGCTCGACGAAGCTGATCGGCTCGCCGAGTGCGGTAGCGAGATCGGCGACCCGCTCACGTGGTGTGCTCAGCGCGGGACCGGTCAACTCGTACGTGCGACCGGCGTGGGCGTCGTCGCGGAGGGCGACGGCCGCCACCTCGGCGATGTCGTCCGGGTCGATCACCGGCAGACCGACCCCACCGAACGGTGCGGCCACCGTCCGGCCCTTGCGGACCGGCTCGACCCAACTGAGGGCGTTGGAGGCGAAGCCGCCGGGGCGCAGGATCGTCCAGTCGAGGCCGGACCGGCGTACCTGCTCTTCGATGGCGTGCAGTGGAGCGTGCGACGCGGTCCCGGGCCTCGTGCCGACCGCCTGCGAGGATTGCAGCACGATGCGTTTCACGCCGGCTTCCGTGGTGACCCGCAGGATCTCGGGCACGTCGAGATGCGCCCCGGCGCCCTCCACGAGCAGGAACAACGCCTCGGCGCCGGCGAGCGCCGGCCGCAGGCTCTCCGGCCGCTCCAGGTCCGCACGATGGTGGCGCACCCCGTCCGGTACGACGACCGGACGTCGTGCACGGGACACCGCCGACGCCGCGGCACCCGACGCCGCGAGGATCGACAACAGCTTCCGACCGACGTTCCCGGTGGCGCCTGTCACGACGAACATGTCTGAACCTCCAAGTCGACCGCGTCGGTCACGCGGTTGGAGGCGACGTTAGTAGCGTCGATATAGTAGGTACCTAGAGGATAGTAATGGCTTTATGACGGAGGCCACATGCAACGGTCAACGCACCCCGAGTTGGCCTGCCCGGTCGCGCCGGTCGTCGACATCGTGTTCAGTCGATGGACCACACCGATTCTGTGGGCTCTGCACGAGTACGGGCGGCAGCGATTCGTGGAGCTGGAACGCCGGCTGACCAGCATCACACCGAAGGTGCTCACCCAACGGCTGCGCCAACTCGAACGCGACGGGCTGGTGGCACGCACCTACCACGCCGAGGTGCCACCCCGCGTGGAATACGAGATCACCGAGCTGGGTGCCAGCCTCGGTCCGCTCTTCGCGCACCTGACCACCTGGGCCGACGCCCACCTCCCAGAGGTGGAGCAGGCACGGCAGGCCTACGACGCCGACCGATGAGCCCCAACCCCGGGTGCACGCTCCGCCGCTGGCGAGCGATCAGTGTGGGAACGCGCGGGGGATGCGTGCGTCGAGGAGTTCGTCGCGGAACGCCTGGATGCGTGTGATGACCTGCCGTCTGCCGACGGTGTTCTCAATACGGTCGAGGTACAGGCATCGGGCGGCGAGTTTGTCCAGATCCACGGTGAAGTAGATGGCCATCAGCGGGTTGACGAAGAGGTCGCCGCCGCCGGTACGCCTGGTGAATCGGACGTCCCCGAAAGCGCCGCTGGTGGCGGCGGCGATCTGCCCCTGGACGATGCTCGGCCGCTGCGGGGTGGCGGCCTGGGCGTCGGCGACGGCAGCACGGTAGAGCTCCGCCTCCCGGCTCGAACCGGGGATGGACAGAGCGCCGAGGTAACCACCGTCCCGGTCGAGCGCGGCAAGGTTCTCCAGCACCTGAACGTGATTGACGCCGTCGTAGGCGTCGATGCCGAAGCCGAGACTGGTCACCAGCTTGACCGGTACGTCCAGCGCGGCCACTGCGGCCACGCTGGTCATGTCCTCCACCGGCGTGCCGAGATCGCTCTCGTCGCCCCGCAGCAGGACATCCGTGCCGCCGTCGACCAGGACCACCGCGTCGATGTCGAGGTGCTCCACCAGGTGCCGGTACGCCGCCCGTAGCGGCTGGACACCGAGGGGCGGAAACGCGTACACCGTCGACGGCAGTTGTTGAGCCGCCAGCCAGCGGGCAAGCGTTCGTTCGGGGAAGTACCAGTCGGGGCTGGCGGTATCCGGCTGTACCGCTGCGACGTGCTCCGCCACCCACGCGTCCCGGTCCATCACCTCAAGCTCCGAGAAGGAGAGGTTGGCCAGGTGCACCTGCGCGCCGGCGCGCCACAGCGCGAACGCCAAGGGCAGGCCCGCGTACACGTCGAACCCCCCGCCCGCTCCGGCGATGAGGATGCTCCGCGCCGGAGCCAGAGCGGCAAACAGCGGCGGTACGGCCAACGAGAACGCACCGGAGTCGGCCGACAGCGCGGCAGGGATGATCACCACCCCATGATCACCGACGCCGGCGGCGTACCGCACTCCGGCTTCCCTCCTCCTGCCGGCCGCGGCTGGAGACGAACGCGGAAAGCAGGATGATCGCGAAGATCAGCAGGTTGAGGACCCATCGAGGGTCGTCGACGTGCAGCGCAGCGGCGAACTGATCCTTCTCCGCTGTGGTCAGCACCGCTGTGGACCGCTCCGCCGCAGCGAAGTCCAGGCGGTCGGGCGCGAACACCAGGTAGGTCCAGACCCGGTGGACGAAATACACGGCGGCTGCGGCGACGAAGAGGATCCGACGGGCACCGGGACGCCATCCGAGGACCAGCAGCCCCGGCAGGATGACGAGTTCGGTGGGGACGTTCGCCGCGATCGCGACCGGAATGCTGGGGAGGAACATCGTCACCATCGTCTCGCCGGTGATCGAGGAGCTGTCCAGCGCGGCACCCAGCATCACCAGCCCGATGGCGCCGCCGAACGCGAGCAGCGCCATGGTCACACAGCCCAGCGCCACGAGGCCATCCTCGACCCAGGCGCTCAACGCCGGTCTGCGGCGGATCCAGCGCGCGACGAGCCCGATCAGGACCGCCCATCCGGCCCCGGCCAGCAGGGCGATCGGCAGTGGCAAAAACTCCATCAGGGACAGCCCCTGCACCACGATCGTGAACAACGCGACGAGGGCGAACGGCGCTACGTGATCAATACGCTGCTTCATGCCTCCGGACGTTAGGAAGGACCACCGGGGAGGGCATCTGCCGATCGGTCTACCGCTGGTTTAAACAGGGTTTATTCCAGCAGACCGGCCTCGCGGGCGTGCGCGACGGCCTGCAGGCGGCTCGTCGCATCGAGCTTGCGGAAGATGTGGTTGAGGTGCGCCTTCACTGTGCCGGTCGCGACGAAGAGCCCCTTGGCGATCTCCGCGTTCGTACGACCGGTCGCCAACTGTCGTAGCACCTCCAGTTCGCGCGAGCTGAGCGGCTCCGCGAGCCTGCGCCGTACCGCGACTGGCGACGGCCCCTGAGCGGCGACGGGTACGGCCAGACCTGCCGGTGCCAGGTCGGCCCCGGACGGGACGGCGGCGACCCAACGGACGGCCAGCACCGCGACCGCCAACACGAACGCGCCGAACAGTGGGATCGCCCACCACTGGCCGCTGCCGCGCTCCACCATCGCGAACGACAGCCCGACGACGACCATCGCCCAGACGAAACAGCCGACCAGCACGGCAGCGACGAACAGGCGTCGACGGATGGACGGTGACCGGAGCCAGGTGGTGACGCGCATCGGCAACTCCCCACGGTCAGGAACCGTGCCGAGCCTAACCCGTCCCGCTCACGGCACCCCGAGGTTGACGGCGAGCTGGGTGATCGTGGCTGGGGCGTCCGGGGGGCGGGCGACCTGCTGCGCACTGACGGCGGATGCGGGAAAGGCTCGGTGTCCCACACTCCAGACAGGTATGGGAACCCGGTCGACAGGTGATCAGTCGTGAGCTCTCATGGTCATGACTTCTCTCCCGGTAGGAGCCGTCCGTGGTAATCGCCCGACCACGAATCGATCGCACGCCGGTGCCGTCAGTCAGGCCGAGAAGGAGTATCGGTGGTTGCCACGGTTGGCCCCGCACCTACCGCTGGCCATCCCGCAACCGGTCGCGGTGGGTCGGCCGGACCTCGGGTATCCGTGGCCCTGAACGGTCTCTCAATGGCTTGACGGCGAGGTGGCAACCTCAGCTGCTCTGGCGCAGTCGCGGAAGGCCGCCGTCGCTCTGGCCGGATTTCTCAGCGCACTTCAGCGGTTCCCGGTCCTGGAGGTGCCGCAGGGCGACGGTCGGGCGTTGGCTGCCCGGGACGACGAAACACGTACCAGGATCGCGCAGGTTGCCGGGGTCTTCGACGCGGCGGCCCTGACGTCGGTCTGGGAGACGGCGCTGAGCACATCGGGCTGGAACCGCCCGCCGGTCTGGTTCCACGGCGACTTTCACACTGGCAACATTCTGACCGTGAACGGCCGCGTCAGCGCCGAGATCGACTTCGGTGGCCTCGGTGTCGGCGATCCGGCACGGGACATGACCAGCGCCTTTACTCTGATGTCGCGCACCACGCGTGCCGTCTTCCGCGCCGCGCTCGGCGTGGACGATCCGACGTGGGCCAGGGGTCGCGGATGGGCACTCGCTACCGGCCTGAACGCCTACTGCTCGTACGCCGCCTCCGATGCGCGGGTGGCCGCACAGACCACCCGGCAGATCGCGGAAGCGCTCATCGGTTGATGGATTCACGGCCGATCTCAGCGCACCCGACAAGGCCGACCAGGCGCTCCGGGGCAGCCAGCTCGGGGCTGAGGTCGGTAGGGTGCCGTCGTTGGGGTGCCGGCCACTCCCGGATGCAGTCCTCGGCATACCCCAAGTGACATCCACCGATTCGAAGGAAGCCCGGCATGACTAGCCCACGCGAAACCTTCCTCCGGCTGGTGAACGGCGTCTGCGACGGTCCGTACGAGGACTTGGCCGACCTGTACGCCGAACAAACCCACGTCACGCATCCGTTCCACCCGCTCAACCCGCCACCGCTACTCAGCCGCAGTGAGCTGCACGAGCACTTCACCTCGCCACCTCCGGTCGCCCGGACGCTGAACCGCAAGCCGGTCGACGTGACGATTCATGAAACCGCCGACCCGGAGGTGATCGTCGCCGAGTTCGCCTATCAGGGGCGGGTCGACGAGACGGGCGAGGCGTTCACGGTGCCGTGTGTCTTCGTGATGCGCATCCGCGACGGGCTCATCATCGAGTCCCGCGACTACATCGACCACATCTCCAGCGCGCGGGCTTGGGGTCAACTCGACAGTCTGCTGACCGCGCTTCGTCCGCAGCAAAGCACCGCTATTGAAAGCTCAGTCCAGCCCTGATTCACGGCCGGTTACGGCGTCCAGTCGCGCCGGAGCAGACCGTAGATCACCATGTCCACGAAGCCGTCGCCGTCGTACTCGCGCTCCCGCTGGGTGCCTTCGTGCGTGAAGCCGCACGTCTCCGCAGTACGCCGCATGGCCGTGTTGCTGGCCACCGTCTCCAGTTCCAGACGGCGTAGGTTGCGGTTGCGGAAGCCGTACCGGCAGAGCAACCGGATCACTTCGGTCCCGTACCCCTGACCACGTGCCTCGGGTAGCAGCGAGATGCCGAGGTGGGCGTACTGGTTGAACGCGTCGATCCCCCACAGCGCGCCGCCACCGAGGAACGTGCCGTCGGCCACGGTTTCGGCCAGCAACGGCACCGCGGCCCGGCCGCCGGGTGGCTCGCTGACCTGTTTCTCCAGCCGAGCCCGGATGTGGCCGACGTGGCGCGGCAGGAACGGCTCGCCGTCTGTGATCAGGTGCAACTCGGGATCACCGTAGAGGCGGAACATGTCCGCCGCGTCGTCGGGCGTGGGCGGGCGCAGTCGGACCCGATCGGTGGCGAACATGCCGCGACGCTAACAGCCGGTGTGGAGATCCACGACCGGGTTAGCATCGTCGCGCAGGTCGCTGAGGGCGAGGGCGAGTCGGGTCGCCAGGGCCGCGTCGGCGAGCGCGAGTTCCGCGATCAGCGCAGCCGTCGCCGCGGTGAGTGCACGGGTGAGTTCGGCTTCGTCGAGCGCGCGTACCAGGGTGGTGTTCAGCGGCGCGGTCACCGCGGTGGGAAGCAGGTGGGCGCCCTTCGCATGGCTCGTGGGGTGACCGAGTCGCAAGCAGGCCAGGGCGAGAACCTGGCCGCGTAGGGCACTGATCCACTGCTCGGCCTGCCACCACCGGTGTCGTTGGATGCACGTCCGCGCGTGCAGGGCGTGGTGCCATCCCAGCCCGACCAGGGTCCGGCGACCAGGGGACGGGTCGTCCTTCGCCGGTACGGGATGCCCGAAGGCGGTACGCCAGGTAGGACCGAGCGGCCCGAACTCCGCGGCCGGGGTGAACCCGATGTCCACTTCGAGCAGGTCGGGAAGCAGGAACACCCGGTACACCGCCGGACCGGACGGCAGGTCCCAGTGGTGCACGGCGGCGAAGTCCCCGTAGAGCAGGTCGGTCCAGCGGTGCATCGCGGGATCCAGCGGTCCTTCGATGCCGAACACCAGGTCGATGTCCGACCATCGGTCGCCGCCGTTGAGGGCGTGGGATCCGGTGATGGCGGCCCCGACGACGGCGGGGTCTTCGTCGGCCAGGCCGAGTAACCGCTCTCGGATCGAGTCACGCTCGCCGGCGGAGAACACCGCGCCACCCTATCGCCACGGTTTCGGCGACCCGTCCGGCAGGACGTCCCGACGACGCTGTCGGGAGCGGGAGCGCCACGGGCAACGTCGTGAGGAGGAAGGCCGCGGGCCGCCCAGAGACTCTGGACCAACGCTATGGGCGAGGTATACCCAGCCCTACGCCGTTTCGATAGCTGGGCGTAGTGGTCATCGCCCGGCCGAATGGTTGCCTGGCGTGATGCCGAGAATCAAGGGACTGGGAACGTTCCTACTCATCACCTTTGGCGCAACGTGGACCGTCGAGATCACGCTCTACCTGCTGGGTTTCTCGCTGGCGGATCCGCTCGTGCAGATCCTCTCCCTCGGCTGGATCGCGCCCGCCGCCGCCGCTTTCATTGTTCGCCGCTGGGTCACACGTGAAGGCTTTGCCGACGCCGGATTGGCGCTGCGGCTACGCGCGGCGTGGCCCCACTACCTTGCGGCCTGGCTGGGACCGCTGGCATTCACCGTCGCTGCCGTCGGCATCGCCGCAGCCCTGGGGCTGTGGCGGCCGACCCTGGCACCGTTGAACGAGCTGGCACCTGGCCTGCCGTGGTGGGCCTCCCTGATTGTGCTGATGCTCGTCGTACCGCTACTGGCCCCGCTCTACTGGGGCGAGGAGTTCGGCTGGACCAGCTACCTCCGGCTGCGGATCTTCCCCGGACGACCACTGGCCGCCACCCTGGCCACCGGCCTGATCTGGGCGGTCTGGCACTATCCGCTGCCGTTCCTCGGGTACATCGAGTTCAGCAACGTGACCCTGGGCCTGCTGGTCTGGACGGTGTCCTTCCTGTGCCAAGAGATCATTCTTGCCTGGCTGCGGCTGCGCAGCGGCAGCATCTGGACCACGAGCGTCGCGCATGCCGGAAACAACATGACCCTGTCACTGCTGACCGGCACCCTGCTGGGTGAGGCCTCCAACGTCATTGCAGTCACGGTGTTGATGACCGCTCCGATGGCAGCGGTGGCTGGCTGGATTCTGCTCAGCGGGCGATACCGGGCCGTGCCACAACGCCCGCCACACCAGCGTTTCGCCGCCTCAACCGGCCACCAGCGCGAGCCCAGCCGGTGAGGTGAGCGGGCCTGCCAACGATGCGGTCGACCCGCGACAACCTCCGACGAAGGTAGCACAAGTGCTACAGTAGCGTGTATGCATGAAGTGGGACTGCGGGAGATGCGGCAGAATGCCAGCGACCTGGTGCGCAGGGCGCAGGCCGGCGAACGCGTGACGATCACTGTCGCCGGCAGACCGGCCGCCGTGCTCGGCCCGGTCAGTCCTCGAACCTGGCGCGAATGGGACGATCTGGCCGGCGTGTTCGATCAACCCACCGACCCGGCGTGGGCAAGGGATCGGGACCTCCTCGACGACAGCGTCACCGATCCATGGGTCGAGCGGTGAGCCGCGGGATCCTCGACACCAGCGTCCTCATCGCTAGCGATGTAACCCCGATTCCAGGCGAACTGGCCATCAGCGTCGCCAGCCTCGCCGAACTCCAGTTCGGTGTCCTGGTCGCGAAAACCGCCGAGGCGAGAGCACTTCGTCTAGCCCGGCTGAGCGCAATCCAACGCCGATTTGATCCGCTTCCCATCGACGAAGCCATCACCGACAGCTATGCGCGACTGGCTGCCCGCGTCGTCGAGATCGGCCGTCAGCCACGAGCCAGGGTGATGGACCTACTCATCGCCGCAACCGCGCACGCCCACGACGCCGCCATCTACACCCGCAACGCCGACGACCTCGCCGGTCTCGAAGACCTCATCACGATCCACACCATCTGACCGCGTCCGGCCCAGCCGGCCAGATGAAACGGGCAGGGCCGCACCAAGTGACCTGTTCAGCGGAAACAGAAGGATCCCCTCCCGACGACGCTGTCGAGAGAGGACCCTTCTGGCTTGCGGTGTGCCTTACGGGGTGACGTACGCGTTCACGAACGACGGGTAGCCGAAGACGCTGGAGATGAAGATCCCGCCGGCCTTCGACCCGTGCACGTTGTAGGCCACGTCGACGAAGAGCGGCACCACCGGCGCGTGCTCCTTCATGATCCGCTCGTCGAGCTTGGCCCACTCGGGACCCTGGTCGGCGGCGGGCATGGCCTGGATGCGGTCCATCTCGGCGTTGATCGCCGGGTCGTTGAAGTAGGACTGGTTGCTGTTGCCCTCGGCCTTGATGGTCCGGCCGTCGTAGAGCACCGGCAGGATCGACGCCCCGCTCGGCCAGTCCGCCGCCCAGTTACCGATGTACAGGTCCCAGGGGTTGTCCTTCTTCTTGATCTCGTCGAGCTTCGCGTCGTCGGAGATGTTCCGCAGCGTGATCTTGAAGCCGGCCCGCTCCAGGTTGGCCTTGAGCTGTGCGCCCTGCTGCTGCTCGGTCGAGTTGTCCGCGACACCGAGGACCAGCTCCGGCGTCTTCCCGCCGAGCAGTTCCTTGGCCTTGTCCACGTTGCCGTTGGCGCCCGCCGGGTACGCGTCGTACGCCTTGTAGCCGATGGTGGCCGACGGCATCAGCGTGGTCAGCGGCGCGGCGACGGTCTGGCCGCCCATCGCCTTGATGAAGCCCTCGCGGTCGATGGCGTAGTTGAGTGCCTGGCGGACCTTCAGGTCGGTCACCCGCTGGTTGTTGATCACGAGCTGGTTGGCGCTCGGGGTCGGCGAGAGAATGGTCCGCGACTTGAGCGCGGCGTCCCCGGCCACCTTGGCGACGAGCGAGGCGGGCACCGTGTTGAAGGCGAGCGCGCTCTGGTCGGCGCCGTTGTCGGCGATCACCCGGTTGTTGGCGGCGTCCGCGGTCGGGCCGAAGCTCCAGACGAACTGGTCCGGGTACTGGTGCCGGACCGGGTCGGTCTTCGCGTCCCAGTTGGTGTTGCGGTCCAGGGTGAGCTGCACGCCCACCTGGTTCTTGGCGACCTTGTACGGCCCGGACGAGAACGGCTGCTTGTCCAGGTCGACGCCGGTGTCCTTGTCGGCGGGCAGCGGCGCGGTGGTCGGCAGCGAGACCGCGAACGGCAGGTCACAGCGGGGCTTGGCGAACTCGAAGCGCAGCGTCTTGGCGTCCGGGGTGCTCAGGCCGGGCGGCAGCGAGGTCTTGTTCTTCTTGAAGTCCCACTTGGTGTCGAACTGCGGGGTGTCGGCCAGCCACTCCTGGATGTAGGTGGGGCCGCCGGAGAGGTCCGGGTCGAAGGACCGGGCGATGCCGTACGCGATTTCCTTGGAGGTGATCGGCCGGCCGTCCTCGAACTTCACCCCGTCCTTGATCGTGAATTCCCAGACCTTGCAGTCGTTGTTGACGTTCTTGCCCGGCGTCTCGGCCAGGTCGCCGACCAGAACGAGGCCGCCCTTGCCGTCGTCCTTCCAGGTGGTCAGGTAGCGCGCGAAGAGCGGGTTGGTCATCAGACCGGCGAACGAGTACGTCCGCTGCGGGTCCAGGTGGGAGATCGGCGACTCCCGGATGATGGTGAAGGTGCCACCCTTCGCGGCGCCGCTCACCTCGGCCGCCGGCCCCTGCGAGTCCTTGGGGTCGGTCGCGATGACCCCGGTCTGCTGCCGGTCGGTGTCCACGGTGGTGCCCTCGCCCGTGTTCTTCGAGCACGCACCCAATGCCACCACCAGAGCGATCGCGCCGCCCGCGGCGGCCACCACGCGTGGTCTCATGAATACCCCCTTCACATGTGCCGTGCGTTTCGTCGGGGCGAGAACCGCCGACGTCCCGAGGATCGTAAGGAAGAAAACCTACGAGTTGTGTAACAGTTGTCGATAAATTTCGCCAGCAGCCACGCCCTGGACAGCGGCCGGGTCAGCGCAGCCGCACCCGGGGGTCGATGGCCGCGTAGAGCAGGTCGACCAGCATGTTCGCCAGCACCACGAAGACGGCCGCGATCAGCACCGTGGTCATGATGGTGGGCAGGTCACCCGAGCGCACCGCGTCCACCGCCGTACGCCCCAACCCCTGCACGCCGAACGTCGTCTCGGTGATCACCGTGCCGCCCAGCGCCCCGCCCACGTCCAGCCCAGCGATGGTCACCACCGGGGTGATCGCCGCGCGCAGCGCGTGCCTCCCGTACACCGTGGGTTTGGCCAGGCCCTTGGCCCGCGCGGTCCGGACGAAGTCCTCGGACAGCGTCTCCAACATCTGCGCCCGGGACAGTCGGGCGTAGATGGCCGAGAAGAGGAAGGCCAGCGCCACCCAGGCGAGCACCAGCCCGCTGGCCCACTTCGCCGGGTTGTCGAAGAGGGAGGTGTAGCTGGGCACCGGCAGCAGCCGCAGGTTGTAGACGAAGACCAGCAGCAGCACCGCGCCCACGAAGTAGAGCTGCAACGACGCGCCGGTCAGTGAGAAGCCGATGGCCGCCCGGTCGAGCCAGGTGCCGCGCCGTAACGCGGAGACCATCCCCAGCCCCACCCCCAGCAGCAGCCAGAGGATCGCCGCCGGGATGACGATGCTCAGCGTCACCGGCAGCACCCGGCCGATGGTGTCCGAGACGGCCTCGTTGGTGACGTACGACCAGCCCAGGCAGGGCGCGTCACACCGGCCGCCCTGAGCGCTGCCCAGATCCCGGCCGGTGACGATGCCCTTCATGTAACCGGCGTACTGGCTGACCAGCGGGTCGTTCAGGCCCAGGTCGTCGCGGACCCGCTCCAGCCGCTCCGGGTTGCAGTTCTTCGAGCAGATGCTGCTCGCCGGGTCGCGCGGCAGGGCGAAGAACATCAGGAAGGTCAGCACGCTCACCGCGAACAGGGTCAGCGTGGCGGAGAACAGCCGCTTGATCAGAAACCGTGACATGAGCCCACCCCTACCGGGACGACTTCGGGTCGAGCGCGTCCCGCAACGCGTCGCCGAAGAGGTTGAAGGCGAACACCAGCGCGAAGATCATGATGCCCGGGAAGAACACGTAGGCCGGGTCGGTCTGGAGGAAGTCCAGACTGTCGTAGATCATCCGGCCGAAACTCGGGGTCTCGTCGCTGAGGCCGACGCCGATGAACGACAGCGCGGCCTCACTGGTGATGAACTGCGGCACGGCGAGGGAGAACGACACCAGGATCGGCGCCCAGATGTTCGGCAGCAGTTGCCGGAACAGCATGTGCCCCAGCCCGGCCCCGCTGGCGCGGGCCGCCTCCACGAACTCCCGTTCACGCAGCGCGATCACCTGCCCGCGGACCAGCCGTGCCGTGCTGGTCCAGCCGAAGATGGCGAACACGGCGATCAGCACGCCGATCCCGAAGGCGGACGACACCTGCCCCCGCTCGCCGTAGAACCGCAGCGTGATGGTGGGGGTGAGGGCCAGGGCGATGATCAGGAACGGCATGGCCAGCGTCAGGTCGGTGATCCAGTTGATCACCGCGTCGAGCCAGCCGCCGAGGTAGCCCGCGAGCGCGCCCAGCACGATCCCGATCGTCGCGGTGATCAACGCGGCGGCGAACGCGACGAACAACGACGTCCGCAGCCCGTAGATCAGCCGGATGAAGATGTCCCTCCCCAGCCCCGGCTCCAGGCCGAACCAGTGCTCGCCCGTGACGCCGCCGGCGTAACCAAGCGGCATGCCGAAGCCGTCCAGCAGGTTCTGGAACTGCTCCCGCGGCCCGACACCGTAGGCCATCTCGATCAGCGGAGCCGCCAACCCCACCAGCAGAAAGAAGACCAGGAGTACGCCGCTGACCACGGCCGTCCGGTCCCGGCGCAGCCGCAGCCAGGCGAGCTGACCGGGTGAACGCCCGACCACACCCTTCGCGGCGGGCGTGCTCGCGTCCGGGTCGGACTCGATCTCGGCCAGCGCCACACCCTCCACCGGGGACAGGCTCACGACGGCACCTCCTCGACGAACGGAGCCGCCACCTCGGGGCTCGTGCTGGCCGCTTCCCCTTCGGGGAAGTGGCACGCGGTGGCCTGGCTGCCCCCGTCGCGGGGGATCAACGCGGGCTCCTCGGTGGCGCAGACGTCCTGCGCCTTCCAGCAGCGGGTACGGAACCGGCAGCCCGACGGCGGGTCGAGCGGGGTCGGCACGTCACCGGTCAGCCGGATCCGACCCGCCGGGCCGAGCTGGGTGACGTCCGGGATCGCCGAGAGCAACGCCCGGGTGTACGGGTGCTGCGGGCGCTCGTAGATGTCCGCCCGGTCGCCGATCTCCACGATCCGACCCAGGTACATGACCGCGACCCGCTGGCTGAAGTGCCGGATCACGGCCAGGTCGTGCGCGATGAACACGAACGCCAGGCCCAGCTCCCGTTGGAGGTCACGCAGCAGGTTGACCACCTGCGCCTGGATCGAGACGTCCAGCGCGCTCACCGGCTCGTCGGCGACGATCAGCTTGGGCCGCAGGGCCAGCGCGCGGGCGATGCCGATGCGTTGACGCTGGCCGCCGGAGAACTCGTGCGGGTACCTGTTGTAGTGCTCCGGGTTCAACCCGACCAGTTCCAGCAGCTCCTGCACCCGGGCCTTCACGCCACCCGGGGGCTTGATCCCGTTGACCTGCAACGGCATCGCCACGATCCGACCGACGGTGTGCCGGGGGTTCAACGAGGCGTACGGGTCCTGGAAGATGATCTGGAGTTCCTGACGCAGCGGGCGCAACTCACGGCGGCCGGCGTGGGTGATGTCCCGCCCGGCGAACTCGATGCTGCCGCTCGTCGGCTCCAACAGCCGCACCAGCATCCGACCGGTGGTGGTCTTGCCGCAGCCCGACTCCCCCACCAGCCCGAGCGTCTCGCCGGGGCGCACGTCGAAGTCGAGCCCGTCGACCGCCCGCACCTGGCCGGTGGCGCGCAGCCCCTGGCGTACCGGGAAGTGCTTGGTCAGCCCACGTACCCGCAGCAGTGGTTCGTCGGTCATCGGGCCACCCCCACGGATGCGACGTCCTCGGCGTAGAACGTGACACGTTCCTCGGCGCTGAGGTGACAGGCGACCAGGTGACCGTCGGCCCCGGCCGCCCGCAGCTCGGGCACCTCGCTGCGGGACCGGCTGCCGACCCGGTCCGCGTACCGGCAGCGCGGGTGGAACGCGCAGCCGGACGGCAGGTTGATCAGGCTGGGCGGGTTGCCGGGGATCGGCACCAGGTCCGCGTCCGCGTCGCCGTGCAGCGACGGCACGCTGGAGAGCAACCCCCAGGTGTACGGATGCTGCGGCGAGCGGAGCACCTGCTCGACGCTGCCCCGCTCGACGGCACGCCCCCCGTACATGACGAGCACGTCGTCGGCCACCTGACCGACCACGCCGAGGTCGTGGGTGATCAGGATGATCGCGGAGTGGAACTCGGCCTGGAGGTCGGCGAGCAAATCCAGGATCTGCGCCTGCACGGTGACGTCCAGCGCGGTGGTCGGCTCGTCGGCGATCAGCAGCGCCGGGTCGTTGACCAGGGACATCGCGATCATCGCCCGCTGGCGCATGCCGCCGGAGAACTCGTGCGGATACTGGTCGAAACGGCGGGCCGGCTGCGGGATGCCGACCCGGTCCAGCATGTCCACCGCCCGCTGGCGGGCCTCGCGCCGGTTGGCCTTCGGGTGGTGCACCCGGTACGCCTCGGCGATCTGCCGGCCCACCGTGTAGTACGGGTGCAGCGCCGACAGTGGATCCTGGAAGATCATCGCCATGTCCCGGCCGCGTAGCCGGCGTACCTCCTCGTCAGGCAGGCCGACCAACTGCCGCCCACCGACGGAGATCTCTCCGGTGATCGTGGCGCGCTTCGGGTCGTGCAGGCCGAGGATGGCCAGCGAGGTGACGCTCTTGCCGGAGCCGGACTCGCCCACGATGCCGAGGGTGCGACCCCGCTCCACGGCGAACGACACCCCGTCGACCGCGCGCACCACGCCGTCCTCGGTGTCGAACCGGACCCGCAGGTCACGCACCCGCAGGTAGGCATCCGAACTGTCCACGGCCGCCTCCCTCAGTGACGAAGAGAACTTACATGAAAGTCCTGAGGGTGAAAATAAGCTACAAAGTCCGTACCTGTCAGCGGGCCCGAGCGTAACGAGTCCGCATCGGCCCCGCACCCCCGTCACCTCGCCATCCACGCCCGTTCATCCCGCCCTCACGGTGGGCACCCCGCACGCCGCCCCGCGCCCCGCGCAACTTCCCCGAAGTTGCTGCCTCAGGCGCGGCGGAGGCAGCAACATCCCTGATACTGCGCGAATCTTGACGACGATCACCGCCCCCCGAGTGACCGGAAGCGGAGTTGGGGCACCCTCCGCCGCCAAGGTCACGCTCGAACCAGGATCTAGTGGCATCGCCGAAGCGCCGATACCACTACATCCAAGATCTAGCGCGATCTTGCAGCACCTGTACGCCGCAGCAGGGGTGGGATGGTATCTGCTCGTCGAGCAGGAGAGCCTGACCGTGAAGCTCCACCAGCTACAGGGCGCCCACTACGTGGAGCGGGCAACCACGAAGCGCGGTGAGGTTCTGGAGCTGGCGGAGCCGGTGCGGGCCACCATCCGGCCGGAAGACCTCGTCCCCTGACGGGTGTCGGTCGGCTGGCCTAGGGTCGGTCCATGACCGAGTTCGACGCGGCCAGCGCCGCCGTCCAGGCCGCCCTCGACGCGGGCGCACGGTACGCCGACGCGCGGGTGATGCACCGTCGCTACGAGTCGATGACCGCGCGCAACGGTGACGTGGAGGAACTGACCCAGGACGAGAGCATCGGGCTCGGCGTCCGGGCACTCGTCGGTGCGAGTTGGGGCTTCCACGCCGTACCCGATCTCTCGGACGCCGCCGCCCGCGACGCCGGCCGGCGCGCGACGCGGACCGCCATGGCCAGCGCACGTGTTCCCGGCCCGCCTGTCGACCTGGTCCCGGCGCAGGCGGTCACCGCGAGCTGGGCCTCCGGCTGCGAGATCGACCCGCTCGGGGTGCCCCTGTCGGACAAGGGCGACCTGCTGGTCGGCGCGACCCGCACGATGGCCGACCACGGCGCGGACCTGGCCGAGGGCCTGTACCAGATCTGGGACACCGCGAAGTGGTTCGTCTCCAGCGAGGGTCACCGGATCGACCAGCGGATCCGCGAGTGCGGCGCCGGCATCTCCGCCACCTCGATCGGCGACGGGGAGACGCAGCGCCGGTCCTGGCCCAGCTACCGGGGGCAGTACGGCACCACCGGCTGGGAGCTGG
Organism: Micromonospora sp. NPDC049204; assembly: GCF_040647935.1. NCBI lineage: Bacteria > Bacillati > Actinomycetota > Actinomycetes > Micromonosporales > Micromonosporaceae > Micromonospora > Micromonospora sp. NPDC049204. Next base: position 309,823 of record NZ_JBEZDC010000006.1, read on the forward strand.
TCGAGTCGCTGGACCTGACCGCGCACGCCGCGCAGATCGCCGAGGAGTCCCGGGCGCTGCTCACCGCGCCGGTCTGCCCGGCCGGCGAGACCGATCTGATCCTCGGCGGCGAGCAGTTGGCCCTGCAGATCCACGAGTCGGTGGGGCACGCCATCGAGCTGGACCGGATCCTCGGCTGGGAGGCGGCGTTCGCCGGCACGTCCTGGTTGGATCTGGCGCAGCTCGGCTCGTTGCGGTACGGCTCCGAGCTGATGAACATCACCATCGACCCCACTATCCCGGGCGCGCTGGGCAGCTTCGGCTTCGACGACGAGGGCTCGCCGGCGGTCAAGCGGGACGCGGTCCGGGACGGCCGCTGGGTGGGGGTGCTCGCCGGCCGGGACTCCGCGGCCATGGCGAGCCTCGACTACGGCGGCAGCGTACGGGCCGACGGGTGGGCTCGGCTGCCGATGGTGCGGATGACGAACGTCGGCCTGGAACCCGGTCCGCACACCCTGGAGGAGATCATCGCGGCGACCGACGACGGGGTGCTGATGGACCTCAACCGGTCCTGGTCGATCGACGACAAGCGGCTCAACTTCCAGTTCGGCTGCGAGGTCGGCTGGGAGATCAAGAAGGGGCGGCGGGGGCGGATGCTGCGCAATCCCACGTACACCGGGATCGGCCCGCTCTTCTGGCGCTCGATGGACATGCTGTCGAGCGAGACGGTTTCCTGGGGCACGCCCAACTGCGGCAAGGGCCAGCCCGGCCAGATCGGGCACACCGGCCACCCGGCCGCGCCGGCCCGGTTCCGCAACGTCCGCGTGGGGGTGTCCGCGTGAGCGCGAGGAGTGAGCCGATCTTGCGAGCCCCGCAGTCGCGAACGAAAGGCGGCCCAGCGTGAGCGCGAGGAGTGAGCCGATCTTGCGAGCCCCGCAGTCGCGAACGAAAGGCGGCCCAGCGTGAGCGCGAGGAGTGAGCCGATCTTGCGAGC
>NZ_JBEZDC010000006.1:310893-359517 GCF_040647935.1 Micromonospora sp. NPDC049204
GCCCCGCAGTCGCGAACGAAAGGCGGCCCAGCGTGAGCGCGAGGAGTGAGCCGGAGCTGGCCGGTCAGGTCATCGAGCTGGCGCGTCGCCTCGGTGGGCCGGGGGCGCAGGCCGAGGTGGTGGTGACGCGGGCGGATCTGGCGCTGACCCGGTTCGCCAACTCGGCCATCCACCAGAACGTCGCCGAGTCGACGGTCGGAGTCCGGCTGCGGGTGCACGTCGACGGTCGGACCGCCGCCGGCAGCGGCAGCGTGATCACCGCCGAGGGGCTGAGCGCGCTGGTCGAGCGCACCCTGGCGGCGGCGCGGCTCTGCCCGCCCGACCCGGGCTGGCCGGGGCTGGCCCCGCCCACGCCCTCGCCGGAGGCGCCGGCGGTCGACGAGGCCACCGCGCACGCCGAGCCGGATCAGCGGGCCGATCGGGTGGGCGCTTTCGTGGCCGCCGCCGGGGGCCTCAGCACGGCCGGTTACTGCCGTACCGCGCATCGCTCGTCGGCGTTCGCCAACTCGGCCGGGCACATGGCGTACGGCCGTTCGGCGGAGGCGGCGATGGATGGCATCGCCCGCAGCGATGGCGCGGACGGGGTGGCCCGGCGCAGCGCCGACCGGCTCTCCGACCTCGACGGCGCCGAGCTGGGCGCGCGGGCGGCGGCGAAGGCCCGGGCGGCGGCCGACCCGGTCGAGCTGCCACCGGGGCGCTACGAGGTGGTGTTCGAGCCGGCCGCCGTGGCGGACCTGTTGCAGAACCTCTCCTGGTACGGCTTCAACGGCAAGCGGTACGCCGAGCGGCAGTCGTTCGCCGAGCCGGGTACGGCCCAGTTCGACCGGGCGGTGACCCTGGTGGACGACCCGCTGGGCGCGTCGGGGCTGACATTCGATGCGGAGGGCACCGGTCGTCGGGCGCTGACCCTGGTCGAGGCGGGCACCACCCGGGCGGTGGCGCACGACCGGCGGACGGCCGACGCGGCGGGTGTGCCGTCCACCGGGCACGCGGTCGCGGGTGGAGCCACCTGGGGGCCGATGGCCCGTAACCTGCGGCTGTCCGGCGCGGCGGCCGGCCCGGTCAGCGCGACGGGCCGGAGCACCACCGGCGGGGCGGCCGGCGCGGTGGTCGACGCGGACACCGCGGCGCTTGTCGCCGGTGTACGCCGGGGGTTGCTGGTCAGCGACCTCTGGTACACGAGGGTGCTCGACCCGAAGAGCCTCGTCGTCACCGGGCTGACCCGTAACGGCGTCTGGCTCATCGAGGACGGCACGGTGGTGCGGGCGGTCCGTGATCTGCGGTTCACCGAGTCGTACCCGCGCGCGCTCGGACCCGGGGCGGTGCTCGGGGTGGGCGGGCGGGTGGTGCGGCAACCGGATCGGGTGGACGGTGCCTGGTGGACGGCTCCCTCGCTGCGACTGGCGTCCTGGCACTTCAGCGGAGGCGCCTCGGGATGACCGCGGCGGACCGCCGCGGACCGACGTACCGCGGCTTTTCCGCAGGCCAGACACACGGGACACTCCCTTGCGCGGACGGCTCGCAGAGATCGGCGTAACGTGTGTCACTTAGCTGCGTCGGTCGATCCGGCGTGGTCGTTGGTGTGCGCAGGACGTGGCAGCGGGTGCGGGTTCGCCGGTCCGCGTGCCGACCGGAGAAAGATCAGCCCGCCCGTACGGGCCCGTCGAGGAGACGACTCGAATGACTTCAACGGCAACGAAGCCGCGGGGAGCGCGGGCGCGCGCCGCGATCGCGGCGAAGACGTTGCGTACCGACCGCTGGTGGTTCGCTCCGCTGATCACCGTGATCGGGCTCAGCGCCTGGGTCGCGTACGCGACGGTCCGGGTCTTCCAGCATGACAACTACTGGGTCGACGCGTACCACTACCTGACCCCGTTCTACTCCCCGTGCGTGACGGACCGGTGTGTCGAGGCGGCCTCGCACTTCGGGCGGTTCCTGCCCGGCTGGTGGGTCATCCCGGATGCCGCGCTGACCCTGCCGTTCCTGCTGCTGTTCCGGCTCACCTGCTACTACTACCGCAAGGCGTACTACCGGTCGTTCTGGCTGTCGCCGCCGGCCTGCGCCGTCCCGGACGGCCACAAGGAGTACGCCGGGGAGACCCGCTTCCCGCTGCTCGGTCAGAACCTGCACCGCTACTTCTTCTACGCCGCCGCGGTCATCTCGCTGATCAACACCTGGGACGCGATCCTCGCCTTCCACTCGCCCAAGGGCTTCGGCTTCGGGCTCGGCAACATCATCCTGGTGCTCAACGTGGTGATGCTCTGGGCGTACACGATCTCCTGCCACTCCTGCCGGCACATCATCGGCGGCCGGCTCAAGCACTTCTCCAAGCACCCGGTGCGGTACAAGGCCTGGACTGTCGTCTCGGCGTTGAACGTCCGGCACATGCAGCTCGCCTGGATCACCCTCGGCACCCTGGCGCTGGCCGACTTCTACATCATGGCGCTCGCGGCCGGCTGGTTCTCCGACCTGCGGTTCATCAACTAAAGGGCCCCTGACATGACCACTACCACTCGCATCGAACGACACCACTACGACGTCGTCGTCATCGGGGCCGGCGGCGCCGGTCTGCGCGCGGCGATCGAGGCCCGGCTCGCCGGCAAGAAGACCGCGATCATCTCCAAGTCGCTCTTCGGCAAGGCGCACACGGTGATGGCCGAGGGCGGCGCGGCAGCCGCCATGGGCAACGTGAACAGCCGGGACAACTGGCAGGTGCACTTCCGCGACACCATGCGTGGCGGCAAGTTCCTCAACAACTTCCGGATGGCCGAGTTGCACGCGAAGGAGTCGCCGCAGCGGATCTGGGAGCTGGAGACGTACGGGGCGCTCTTCGACCGCACCAAGGACGGCAAGATCTCGCAGCGCAACTTCGGTGGCCACGAGTACCCGCGCCTGGCACACGTCGGCGACCGGACCGGCCTGGAGCTGATCCGCACCCTCCAGCAGAAGATCGTCTCGCTTCAGCAGGAGGACCAGCGGGAGTTCGGCTCGTACGACGCCCGGATCAAGGTGTTCTCCGAGACCACGATCACCGAGCTGCTGCTCGACGGTGACCGGGTGGCCGGCGCGTTCGGGTACTACCGCGAGTCCGGTGAGTTCATCCTCTTCGAGGCGCCGGCCGTCGTGCTCGCCACCGGTGGCGTCGGACGCTCCTACAAGGTCACCTCGAACTCCTGGGAGTACACCGGGGACGGGCACGCGTTGGCGCTACGCGCCGGGGCGACGCTGATCAACATGGAGTTCCTCCAGTTCCACCCGACCGGCATGGTCTGGCCGCCCTCGGTGAAGGGCATCCTGGTCACCGAGTCGGTGCGTGGTGACGGTGGCGTCCTGAAGAACTCCGAGGGCAAGCGGTTCATGTTCGACTACGTCCCCGACGTCTTCCGCAAGCAGTACGCGGAGACCGAGGAGGAGGCGGACCGCTGGTACACCGACCCGGACAACAACAGGCGTCCACCGGAGCTGCTGCCCCGGGACGAGGTGGCCCGCGCGATCAACAGCGAGGTCAAGGCCGGTCGGGGCTCCCCCGCCGGTGGCGTCTTCCTGGACATCGCGAGCCGGCGTTCGGCCGACGAGATCCGCCGGCGGCTGCCGTCGATGTACCACCAGTTCAAGGAGCTGGCCGACGTCGACATCACCGCCGAGCCGATGGAGGTCGGGCCGACCTGTCACTACGTGATGGGCGGCGTCGAGGTCGACCCGGACTCGGGTGCCGCCTTCGGCCACGTACGCGGACTGTTCGCCGCCGGTGAGGTCTCCGGCGGTATGCACGGCTCCAACCGGCTGGGCGGCAACTCCCTGTCCGACCTGCTGGTCTTCGGCAAGCGGGCGGGCGGGCACGCGGCCAGCTACGCCGACGGGCTCGCCGCCCGGCCGAAGGTGGCCGTGGACGCGGTCGAGGCCGCCGTGGAGACCGCCCTCGCCCCGCTGCAACGGGACACCGGCGAGAGCCCGTACACCCTCCAGCAGGACCTCCAGGCGGTCATGGGGGACCTGGTGGGCATCATCCGCCGGGAGGGTGAGCTGGCCGACGCGCTGGTGCGGCTGGCCGAGCTGCGCGAGCGGGTCGCCAAGGTCAGCGCGTTCGGCGGCCGGCGCTACAACCCGGGCTGGCACCTCGCCCTGGACCTGCGCAACATGCTCGTGGTCTCGGAGTGCACCGCGAAGGCGGCGTTGGAGCGGCAGGAGTCGCGCGGCGGGCACACCCGGGAGGACTATCCGGCGATGGAGCCGAAGTGGCGACAGGTCAACCTGGTCTGCTCGCTGGACGGCGACAGCGTACGGCTCACCCGTAAGCCGCTGCCGAAGATGCGGCCGGAGCTGATCGGCCTCTTCGACCGTGCGGAGCTTTCCAAGTACCTCACCGACGAGGAGCTGGCCGACTTCGACGCCCTCGTCGCCGACGCTGGAGAGGCGGACAACCGATGAGCGCGAAGCGTCAGTTCCGAATCTGGCGGGGTGACGAGACCGGCGGGGACCTGCAGGACTACATGGTCGAGGTGAACGAGGGCGAGGTCGTCCTCGACGTCATCCACCGCCTCCAGGCCACCGACGCGCCGGATTTGGCCTGCCGGTGGAACTGCAAGGCCGGCAAGTGCGGCTCCTGCTCCATGGAGATCAACGGCAAGCCGCGGTTGGGCTGCATGACGCGGATGTCGACCTTCGGCGACGAGGAGACCGTCACGGTCACCCCGCTGCGGACCTTCCCGGTCATCCGGGACCTGGTCACCGACGTGTCGTACAACTACCAGAAGGCCCGCGAGACCCCGGCGTTCGCCCCACCGGCGGACGTGGCCCCGGGTGACTACCGGATGCAGCAGGTCGACGTCGAGCGCTCGCAGGAGTTCCGCAAGTGCATCGAGTGCTTCCTGTGCCAGACGGTCTGCCACGTGATCCGTGATCACGACGAGAACAAGCAGGCGTTCTCCGGCCCTCGATACTTCATTCGGGCGGCCGAGCTGGACATGCACCCGCTGGACAGCCGGACGGACCGCAAGGAGTACGCACAGGCCGAACAGGGCCTCGGTTTCTGCAACATCACCAAGTGCTGCACCGAGGTCTGCCCCGAGCACATCAAGATCACTGATAACGGGATCATCCCCATGAAGGAACGGGTCGTCGACCGCAGGTACGATCCCCTTGTGTGGCTTGGTAGCAAGATCTTCCGTCGGGGCGAGACTCCCCAGACCAGCGTGACCACCGCCCGCCAGGGCTCGACGACGTCGGGCTCGGCCAGGGGCGGGGTGCACTCGCACGCGGGTGGTTCCCACGACCCGCGCGCCGAGGCGCAGGCGCAGAGTGGCGTGAACTGGGACCGGGAGGTGCCCCACCCGACCGCTCCGGCGGTGGACGACCGGGGCAAGCTGCCGCTGACCGAGCTCACGTTCGACCGGGCCGCCGCGCCGTCGCCGTTCGGTGACGACGTCACCTTCCCGCTGCCTCCGGAGCACCTCAACTTCGCGCACCCCGACCAGGACAAGCAGCACTAGAACCCGAACCAAAGACGGGGGCCGTGGCTATCGCCACGGCCCCCGTCCCCGCTTCCAGCCCACCCGCCTGCTCTGCCGCCTGGTCACCTGCCTGCTCCGCCGCCTGCTCCGGTGATCAAGAGGTTTGCGTCACGACACGCCGCGCCGCATGACGCAAACCTCTTGATCACCGGAGGCTGGGCGGGGCGGGAGAGGGCGGGAGGGGCGGGGCGGGGGTTAGGGGGTTTTGAGGAGAGGGCGGAGGGCGGCCACGATGGGGGCGTCGGCGGGGAGCCAGGTGACCGAGTCCAGCTCGTTGGCCGAGAGCCACCGCAGCGCCTCGTGTTCCAGCGCCTGGGGCTCGTCGCCGTGGAGCAGGCGGGCGGCGTACACCTTGAGCACCGAACGGCCGTGCGCCATTCGTACGTTGCGGCCGACCCGATCGTGGACCTCGACGCGTACGGCCAACTCCTCGGCGCACTCCCGGACCAGCGCGTCGGTCTCGGTCTCCCCCGGCTCGACCTTCCCGCCGGGAAACTCCCACATTCCGGCCACCTCGGGCGGGGCGGCACGCGCACAGGCGAGCACCCGCCCGTCCCGGATGATCGCCGCACCGACGATCACCTTCAGGTCCCGTCGTTCGGTCTGCCCGCCGCCATTCGCCCGTTCGGTCCGCACGGGCGTCCAGGGTGCCAGATCAATCGGCGGTTTGGGTACCGTAGCCGTCCGCTAGGCCAACAGAACACGGAAGTGTGGGCGTGGACACCCCTTCCGAGCAACGACAAACTAGAGGACACCGACAAGACACGGGATGGCGACGATTTGGCCACGAGCCGACAACGGCGCTTGGGGGGTGCGGTGATGCGCGTGCTGTTCAACAGCAGGGCCAAGCAGGACTACCTCTCCGACGCGTTGACCCTGCTAGCTGGTTGGACACGCGAAGGCGAGCAGATCCGACGGACGCTCGCGATCGACGATACCCAACACGCCGCCCTAACTGAACGGGTCAAGGTCGTCGCTGACGCGCTGCACCTGCGCCCCGAGATCAGCCGCCTGCCCGACCGCACCCAGATCCGGGTCGGGCACGGCAACGGCGAGCCGTTGACCGAGGGTGAGGTCCTGTTGGCCGCCCGCATCGAGGACGCGTACCGGGCGGTCACCGAGTCCTGACGACCGTCTCCGGCTCCGACCCGGCGTCCTGCGGGTAGTAGCGCAACTCCACCGAGTTGCCGTCCGGGTCCCGCACGTAGATCGAGGTCGCCGAACCGCGGGCGCCGAACCGGCTGACCGGCCCGGTCAGCACGGTGAAGACCCCCGACTCGATCACCTGCGCCCAGTCCAGTGGTGCCACCACCAGGCAGAAGTGGTCCACGTTCGCGCCCAGCGGCGCACCTCGGACGAGGTCGATGATGCTGTCGGGGCTGATCCGCACCGACGGGAACGGGACGGTGCCGGCGCGCCACTCGTCGACCCGTACCGGTGCCAGCCCGAGCCGGCCGCAGTAGAAGTCCAAGGACCGTTCCACGTCGGCGACGGTCAGTACCAGGTGGTCGAAACCGGTTACCCGCACCCCGCTCACGCCTCCTCCAGGTGTGCCGCCGCGCGCAGCCAGCCGCTGAACAGGGCTGGATCGATGTCGGCGACCTCCCGCAACTTCACCGCCGCCATCGCCCGCGCACCGGGCATCAGCCGCCCCGACGGGTCGGTGATCTCCTGCCCCCGCCACAGCCCGAAGGTGACGTACGACCCGTACGCCTTGACCAGGCAGACCGGACGCTGGCCGGGCCGGTCGCCCAGGCCCCAGACCGGGTGCCCGTGCCACATCGCCCCGGTCGCTCCGGGCAGCGCCGCCGCGATGATCGGCGTCAGCTTCTCGCCGATCTCGCGCAGTGGGCCGGCCAGGCCGGCCAGGTAGTCGTCAATGCTCACGTCCAGCGCCTTTCGCTCGGTGTTCCGTGCCGTTCACGATGCCCGGACGAGGGACGCCGACCAAGATCTGATGCCGCTACGATCGTTGCCCACAGGTCAACGATCGGAACCGGTGTGCTGGAGCGGTACGAGGTGGAGACGTTCCTGACGCTCGCGGAGGAGCTGCACTTCGGCCGGACCGCCGAGCGGTTGACAGTCAGCACCGGCCGGGTCAGCCACATCGTGAAGAAGCTGGAACGCCGGATCGGCGCACCGCTGTTCGCCCGCACCAGCCGGGTCGTCCGGCTCACTCCGATCGGCCGGCAGCTCGCCGACGAGCTGGCTCCGCTGGTCGCCGAGATGGACGAGGCCGTTCGCCGCGCGACCGACGCCGCCCGGGGCGTGACCGGGACGCTGCGGGTGGCGTTCCTCGGCGAATGGACCGCACCGGTGCTGCTGCGGGCGGTGGCCCTGTTCGCTGAACGGCACCCGGACTGCCGGGTGGAGGTGCACGAGGCGCAGTTGTCCACCACCCGATCGGGGCTGCTCGACGGCTCGACGGACGTTCTGATCGCCTCGTACCCGTTCGACGGGATGGCCACCGGTCCGGCGCTGCTCGCCGAGGATCGGGTACTGGCGGTGGCGGCGGGTCACCCCCTCACCCGGGAGCGGTCGGTGTCGTTGGAGGTGCTCGCCGACCATCCGGTGGTGCAGTACCCGGCCGTGACCTCGACGGAGTTCAAGCGGGACCGCACCCCGGAGCGCACCCCGTCCGGCCGGCCGGTGCCGAAGGGACCTGCCGGGAACACCTTCTCCGAGATGCTGTCCCTGGTCGCGCTGGGCCGGGGTGTCCTGCCGGTGGGCGAGCACACGCGGCGCTACTACCCGCGCCCCGACGTGGCGTACGTGCCCATCCACGACGCCCCACCGATCGAACGCGGGCCGGTCTGGCTGCCCAGCAACACCACCACCCGGGTCCGTGAGTTCGTCCGCGCCGCGACCGACGCGAACCCCCGATGAGACACGCCGAGTTCCGCCACCACCGTCTGATCCGGGGTACGACGCGGAGTCGTGGTCCTCGCCCGGGTGGGTCGGTGGCACCGGTTTTTTAACCTGGATCCATGGCGAACATCGCGTACGACCGCAAGGAGCAGGTCCAGCAGATCGAGAGCGGACTCCTCGACGGCGAGCAGATCATCGCCGTCTACGACGCGGTCGGCACCGGCACCGGGTTCATCGGGCTGACGGACCGTCGCGTGATCATCCAGGACCGCTCGTTCATCGGGAAGCGGTTCGCGATCACCAGCATCCCGTACTCGAAGATCACCAGCGTGAGTGTGGTCAGCAACAAGTCCTGGGGTGGCTCGTTCTTCTCCACCGGGGCGATCGCCATCCACGTGGGGACGCACACCTACGAGGTGGAGTTCCGTGGCGCGCAGAAGAGCCACCACGTGCACAACGTGATCCTGCACCACATCTCCTGAGCGCCCGACCACCGTGGCCCGGCCAGGCATATATGCCTTGCCGGGCCGCGGCCGTCTCTGGTCTGCTCGGTCGACAGCCGCGCGAAGGGAGCAGCCACCATGCCCGACACGACGAAGTCCCTCCGACCGAACGTCATCCGACCTGAGGAATCGAGGCTTCGTGAGCAGATCTGCTCCGACTCCCGTGGCGCGGGAGCGCGCCACTGACCCCCTGACCAACCCCGGAGGCCGCTGATGTCGGTCTTCGACGATCCCGGCCTCTTCGGCCGGCTGTGGGCCGCCGGCTACGACAGCCCAGGCAACCCCGACCCGGTGCCAGCGGTGGACTTCCTGGCCGATCTGGCCGACGGTGGGCCGGTTCTCGAGCTGGCGATCGGCACCGGCCGGGTCGCGCTGCCGCTGGCCGAGCGCGGTCTCGACGTGCACGGTGTCGAAGCGTCCGAGGAGATGCTGGCGCAGATGCGGGCCAAGCCCGGCGGCGACCGGATCCCCGTGGTCGTCGCCGACATGGCGGACGTACCGGTGACGGGTGAGTTCCGGCTCGCGTACCTGGTCTTCAACACGCTGTTCAACCTGGTGGACGCCGAGCGGCAGGCGGACTGTTTCCGCAACGTCGCCCGGGTGCTGTCGCCGGGCGGGGCGTTCGTCATCGAGACGTTCGTGCCGGACCCGCGCGACTTCGACCGCCACGAGCAGGTGCAGGTCTGGGGCGTCACCGAGGACTCCGCGACGATAAGACTGCATCGGTACGACCGACCGGCGCAGTCCTTCATCCGGCAGACCATCACCTTCGACGCCGACGGTGTGCACCTGAAGCCGTTCGCCATGCGCTACGCCTGGCCACACCAGATCGACGAGATGGCGCAGCAGGCGGGGCTCCGGCTCACCGAGCGGTACGCGGACTGGCACCGACAGCCGTTCACCGCTGACAGCCCGTCGCACATCTCCGTCTACCGGGCGGAGTAGCAGTTGGTCGACTCCGGTTCCGGGAATCCGGGATGTCGAGGTCTCCTTGACCCCCCGACTTCAAGGAGCCGGAGTCGATCTCGCGATTCGCAGGCCCGACCGGCCAGGCTCTACTACGTGATGAGCTTGTAGTCACTCTGGAACGTGCCGTACTCGGCAGGCGAGACCCAGCAGCTGAAACGAACTCCGACCAGGCGCGGTTCCGCGATGTTCAACTGAATCGCCAACATTTCGGCGTCCGTCCGGTACGTCCGGTCAGCGTTGCCCGCGCGCTGAAATTCGACGATCCCCCCGCGTCTGCCGACGACCACGTACTCCCTTCTCTCACCGCGCGCCTCCGTACCACCGTGCGTGGTGTCGACATGCCGCTCATCGATTGGCTGGCCGCAGAGGCCGCAGAGAGACGCCGGCTCAGAAGCTTCCATGCCGAACAAGGTAGCGGCGTGGGCATCGGGCCGGACGCCAGCTTTCCGATGCTGCCGTGCGGTGCGGCACCGGGGGTACAGACATTGCAGCGGTAGGCCCGACCCGCCGCGAGGGGCTCGGCGACCGACTACGAGCGGTATCCCTCAGCGGCGACACCGCACCGGTCGCCGACGAGCGCCCGGACCCGGTAGGTGACACGTTGCGCGTTCGACTGATTCTGCTGTCGGCAGTCTTCCTTGCTCTGCCGGGCCCGGGCCGGGTGAGCTGGCAGCATGCCAACGGACACCGCCCGGTTCCCCCGCACCTCGCCGTACTGGCCGGTGGTCAGTCATCCGCAGCTCCGGCGCGTCCTGCCCGGGCTCGCCGTGTCGGCGTTGGGCGACGGCATGGCGGTGGTCGCGGTGATCTGGCTCGCCAGCGACCTCGCCCCGCCCGGTCAGCGCGAGACCTGGGCCGCGCTGGCCATGGCCGCGTACACCGTGCCGAGCGCGGTCGGGACTGTCGTCTTCGGCCGGCTGCTACGTGGACGCGGCGGCGCCCAACTCGCCGGGTGGGACGCGATCCTGCGGGCGTGCGCGCTCGCGGCGATCCCGCTCGCCCACCTCGCGGGCGTGCTCACCCTCGGGCTGTACGTGGTCCTGCTGGCCGCGTCGGCCCTGCTGCACTCGTGGGGCTCGGCCGGACGTTTCACCCTGATCGCCGAGCTGCTGCCGCAGCGACACCACCTCCCCGCGAACGCGGTGCTGGGCACCATCGCCGGGTTCGCCACCATCGTCGGCCCACCACTGGCGGGCATCCTGATCGGTTGGGCGGGACCGGTGTGGGTCATCGCGATCGACGCCGCCACCTTCGCCGCGCTGGCCCTCACGTACCGCCTCGCCCTTCCCACCAGCGACGAGGCCCCGCGGGCCGAGCGCGGCGCTTCGCGGACCGCCGGCCTCGCGGTCATCCGCCGCAACCCCGCCCTGCTGGGCCTCCTGGTGTTGAGCCTCGGGTTCTTCCTCCTCTTCGGACCGGTCTACGTGGCCATGCCGTTCCACGTCAAAGACGACCTGCACGCCTCCGCGACGCTGCTCGGCATCTTCTACGCCGCCTTCGGCGTCGGCGGTCTCGTCGGCGGCCTGGTCGCCGGTTACCTCCGCCGCTGGCCGCTGCGGGTCACCACCATCGGCATCGTCGTCGGGTTCGGGATCGCCATGCTGCCTCTCGGCCTGGGTGCGCCGCTCGTCGTGTCGTTGCCGGCCTTCGCCCTGGCGGGACTGATCTGGGCACCGTACATGTCCACGTCGATGGCGCTGTTCCAGCGCAGCACGTCGACCGAGCAACTCCCCGCGGTGCTCGCCGCGAACGGCGCCGTCCTCGTGCTGGCGGTGCCCCTGGGCACCATGCTGGGCGGGCCACTCGTGCGTGCCGTGGGCGCGCGCCCGACGATGCTGCTCTGCGCCGTGGCGATCGTGGCCCTCGGCCTGGTCGCCGGAGGGTTCGCGATCTCCCGGTGGAGCGCGCGACCCCCCGGCGGGCCGACCGGCACCGAGGTCAGTGTCCGTCGCCGATCTGTACGTCGTCCGGTGCCGGCCGGCCGCGCCCGGTCTCCACGAACGCCCTGAGACTCAGCAGGAACGTCGCCCACTTGGTGCTGCACTGATGCATCAGCTCGGTCGGTTCGCGCCAGCCCTCGTGGGTGAACTGGACGATCGTGAACTCGCCGCGTTCGTCGAGACGCCAGCCGATCTTGGTGCCGATCCATTCCGCCGGGCCGTCGGTGACCCGCCACCGCACCCGGCCGGCCGGGTCCAGCTCAAGGATCTCCAGGTCGAACCCGGGGTCGTCGCCGAACCGGACGGCCAACCGGCCGCCGACCTCGCTCTTGCCTGTCGTGTCGACCGACCACCAGCCGGCAACGCCCTCGGGAGATGCCACCGCCTGGTAGACGTCGTCGAGCGGGGCGACGACGCCGACCTGGTGCAGGATGTCGACCATTGTCATTCTCCTTCGTCGTGGTGGCGGTTGCGCTCGATCGCCTCGGCGATCCGCTTGATCCGGCGGAGCCGGGCGTCCCAGGTGGAGCCCACCGCCGACAACTGCGCGACGGCGCGGGCGAGCTGCGCCTCGTCGACCTGGTAGTGACGCTCGCGACCGGCCGACTCGGCGTGGATCAGCCCGACCCGGTCCAGGACGGCCAGGTGCTTCGCGACGGCCTGCCGGGTGACGGGTAGTCGCCGGCTCAGCGACGTCGCGGTGCCCGGCCCGTCGGAGAGCAGAAGATCGATCATCGTACGACGGGTGGGGTCACCGATCGCCGACCACAGCTCGTCGTCGACAGCGGTGCTCACGGCGTGGCGACCAGCCGTGCGACGTACGCGCCCAGCCTGGGCAGGTAGTGGTCCCAACCGTTCTCGTGGTCCTGGTACTGCGCCTCCAGGACGGCGATCTCCCAGCCCATCTCGCGGAACCCGGTCTCGGTCATCCGGATCTGCGTGCCCGTGCCGCTCGGGGTCAGGTCGAAGGTGACGAGCAGTGCCGACCCTCTCCGGTCCGGCTCGGTGAAGCACCACCGGAAGGAGAATCGCTTCGGCGGGTCGACCTCGACGACGGCGAGCGCGACGGTCGTCGTCTCGCCGGTGTCGGCGTTTCGCCAGATCAGTTCGCCGGGCGCGCCCGCGACCGATTCGAACCGCGCGTCGTCGGGCCACCACTCCCGCATGTGCTCGGGCTGACTGACCACCTCGAAGACCACCTCGGGTGACGCGTCGACGTGGATGTCGCGCTCGATGGTTCCCTGTTCCATGCGCCCCAACCTTTCGCAACCTTTGGTTGCACTCAACCTACGACAGCCCTCCGCCCTCGCGCAACCTTTCGTTGCATGTCGCGGTCTGGTCGTACCCGGGGCGCACAATGCCGTGCATGTCTGAGCCATCGCCGCACCGGCACCACGCCATCGACTACGTCGAGTTCACGGTGACCAACCTCGCCGAGGCCAAGCGCTTCTACGCCGACGCGTTCGGCTGGCAGTTCAACGACTACGGTCCCGGGTACGCGGGCATCCGCAGCCCGCACGACTCCGGCCCCGAGGTCGGCGGCCTCCGCCTGGACCAGGCCGTCCAGCAAGGCGGCCCGCTGGTGCTGCTCTACTCAAGCGACCTGGACCGGTCCGTGCAGGCCGTGAAGGAGGCCGGCGGCCAGGTGGTGAAGGGGCCATACGAGTTTCCCGGTGGCCGCCGGTTCCACTTCACCGACCCCAGCGGCAACGAGCTGGGCGCCTGGGCCGAGCGCTGATCGCATGCACACGTTGGTGGTAGCCGTGCATCCCGAGGCCGGGTCCTCACGCACCACACGGCTCGGCAGCTGGCGGCCTCGTTGCGTGCCGGCTCCGTCGAGATCGCCGACCTGATCGTGGACTACTGCGGCAGCCGTCGTGGCGTCACGGCCTTCGTGTACGAGTCCGAGCAGGACGACTCCGCCCGAGCTGACGATCACCTGCTGCGGCAGAGTGACCCCCATGACCGGCAGAGGATTGACCGTCGACGGCTCGATCGCGCGCGAAGGCGAGCTGAGTCGGGTTCCACCGGCATTCGCCGGTGTCGTCGACGCGGCACGCACCCGGATAGTCGAGGGCTTCGGCGGCGGCCGACTGCACAGCGCCTACCTCTACGGCAGCATCCCGCGTGGCACCGCCGTACCTGGAGTCTCTGATCTTGATCTGTTGCTCGCTCTGAACGCCGAGCCGACCGCGGCCGACCGGCGGGATGCCACGCGGATCGAGCAAGCCCTCGACCAGTCCTTCGACGAGATCGACGGCGTGGGCATCCTGCTGTTCAGCGCACGCACCCTGCTCAGCGAGCTGGAACGTCACGATCTCGGCTTCTTCGTCGCCTGCCTGTGCACTCCCCTGCTGGGCGACGACCTCGCCGACAAACTCCCCGGCTACCGGCCCACTCCCCTGCTCGCCCGCGAGACGAACGGCGACCTGGCAATCGCGCTTCCAGACTGGCGTCGGCAAGCGGCCGAAGCGAGCACCGACAACCACCGTAGGAGTCTCTGCCGGCTCGTCGCCCGTCGCATCGTCCGGACGGGATTCACGCTGGTCATGCCTCGCTGGGAAGGCTGGACAAGCGACCTCGTCGAGTCTGCCGAGGCGTTCGGTCTCTACTACCCGCAACGCGCCGAGCAGATGCGCGCCGCTGCGAGGATCGGGCGCGCGCCCTCGGCGGATCCGGCGGTACTACGCCACCTCATCGACGACCTGGGGCCGTGGCTCGCGGTGGAGTACGCGGCCGTCCATGGTGAGAAGGCGGTACGTCCCTGACGTTGCACCATGCCCTAGCGGAGGTCGGCACCGCTCATCACCCGACAGCCGAACATGTCGCCGAGGACAGCGCGCTGATGGTCGGTCAAGGGGTTCACGAAGACCGCGACATCGACCCCACCCTCCCGGCAGGCATCGGCGACCTCGCGGGCTTTGCCAGAGCTGAGCAGAGTGCGCCTCGAGAACGGCGCCGCCATCCTGTCCGCCCCGCCGAAGGAGACGCCCCGCCGCTGAACGTGCCGACTCACCACGTGACCCCCGTGGGTTTCCACCAGGGTGGCCAGCAGATCGAGCTGGTCAGCAAACTCCCTGTCCTTCGCGGAGAACAGGCCCACCAGCGCCACGTCGGCGCCTGCCAGCACAGCGTGCACACTTCCGGCCCGGCCTCGGCTCATCGGTCACCTGCGCAGGACGCGCAGCACGCCGGTCAACATCGGCAGAGTGAACTCGCCCTGCGCGGTCTCGGACCTGGTCGCAAGGAAGGCACGAATTTGGCCGAGCGTGGCGTCCCGCTCCTCCTCCGGCGCGACAAGCATCCCCGCCCGGGTCGCCAGTGTCGCGACGAGGGAGTCGGCGGTCCGGCGCTGCCCGTGCGGAAACTCGACCTGCTCCGATGCGCCGAACCGGGTGCCCAGCCCGGTGCCCGCAACGAGCATGGCCGCCGTCGCCGCGCGCCAACTGCTCAGCGTGTCGCGGGGACCGATGACCGCACTCCCGCTGACCCGTTCGAGTGCGGAAACCCAGTCGATCCGGTCGTCCATGACGTTCCACAGCCCCGCGAGGACGCCGCCGGGCGCGAGGACCCTGGCAATTTCGGCCCCGGCGACGACCGGGTCGAACCAGTGCAGGGCGTTGCCAGCCAGGACGGCGTCGACGGAGGCGTCCGGCAACGGAATCGACTCCGCGCTACCCGGCAGTGCCCGGACGGCCGGCAGCGCGCGGCGCAACTCGGTGAGCATCGCCGGGTCGGGTTCGACCGCGGTGACGTCCGCACCCAGCTCGACCAGCGTGGCGGTCAACTTGCCGGTACCGGCACCGAGGTCGAGCACCCGTGGGCCGGGCGCGGGCTCAAGTGCCCAGCGCACCGCTGCCCGCGCGTAGTCCGGACGATGTTCGGCGTACACGGTCGCTGCCGCGCCGAAGGATGATCGGAGCAGATGGTCGTCCATGCGGTGACTCTATGCGGCTGCGAGCACGCCGATCGTCCTCGGAGGCATCGGGGAGGATGACTGCTTCGGTTACCGTCGGGGCGTGGTGGATCCGGTTCCGCTGGCGTCGGGGCGAGACGCCGACGTCTTCGCCATCGACGATCGGCGCGTCCTCCGGCGTTACCGCAACGGTGGAGACGTGGCCGCCGAAGCGGCTGTCATGGCGTACGTGGGAGGTCTGGGTTTTCCGGTGCCCACCGTGTACGAGGCGCGCGGCACCGATCTCGTCCTGGAACGTCTGGACGGGGGCACCATGTTGTCGGCGCTCATCGCCGGTGAACTCGATGCCCTGGCAGCGGCCGACTGTCTGGCGGATCTGCATCGCCGGCTCCACGCGTTGCCGCCCCGGCTCGGCGAACGCGACGAGGACCGGATCCTGCACCTCGACCTGCACCCGGACAACGTCATGCTGACGTCACGGGGACCGGTCCTCATCGACTGGCGCAACGCCACCGAGGGACCACCAGACCTTGATGTCGCGCTCTCCGCGGTCATCCTCGCCCAGGTGGCTGCCGATGGTGAGCATCCCCTGGCACCGCCGGCCGCAACGCTGTTGGCTGCCTTCCTGGACCGCGTCGGCAGCAGCCTGCTGGCCGTGCTGGACGACGCCGTGGCGGTACGGCGGAACGATCCGGCACTCACCGCACGTGAGCGGGAGCAGCTCGACGCCGCTGCCGTCCTGATCACGGGCCACTGGTAAGGCCCCAACGGAGGCGCGTGGCGCTGGTGCTCGCGGTTACGGCGGGGGTCTCTGTGGCGGCACGTCCGGTGCCCTCTGTGTGCCCCGCAAAACCCTTGTCCAGGCACCGAAGGACGCAGCTAGGCTGCGGTCGAGGTAGGGCAGAGGGGCTTGGGGGGATCGGCAATGATGATTGTGGCCTTCGACGACAATCGCGACTGGTACATCCAGGGATGGGTCTTCGACGAAATTGTCGATTCCGTTCCCGTCGGGATGCTTCAGGACGATGACGTGGACGAGCACCTGCGACCTGGCCGCGCGATGGGGCTGCTCGATCTGCGGTCCAGGGAACCGGATCGAGCGCGGCGCATCATCGCTGGTCTGAGTGCGGGCGTGGTCGGCCGAATGCGCACGCTCGACCAGAGCAACGACAAGCTTGTCGAGTTCTACGAGGGCCTGCTGAAGACCGCTGCTGCCGCCGCCCGCGAGCTTCCCACCGCGGGCAACGGGGCAATCTCACCTTCCTGAATACCGCGCTATCGAGGTCGGCGGAACACCACGACTTCAATGAAGCCGAGTCGATCAGGTCGTCGAGGGCCCAACTGACCGCCGAGACTCGCTGGCAGGCGTGTCTGTCATTGACGCCTCAGCCAGTCCGGAGCTGCGGGTGCGGAGACCCGCAACGGTCCGCGGCGGTCACGGACGTACGTCGCATAGTCCGCGAAATGGCGACGCCGGCCGAGAAAGTGCGGGTAGTGATCGAAGTGCCACCGGCAGGCCTCGACGAACTCTGTGTGATCATCGAGGCCCAGCCGAGCACAGAGACGTGCGAACTTGTCCAGGCCGTCCAGCATCTCGGCGCACTGGGCAGGCGTCGCGCCATCGGCGCCCCACAGCACACCGGCTGGCAGCTCGTGAACCGCGTATTCAAGCCACTGTCGATCACGAAGGTAACGCGTCCGGTCATCGTCGGCTGAGGCGTTCACCGGACTTCCCTTACCTGCACCATGTGGCCAGCCTAGGCAGCAGACGTCGGACCGGAGTCAGACGTCGAGGCGAACTCAGAGTCGCTGTCTCGCTACCAGCGGCGGCACCATCCGACACCTCACCTGGCGTCTCGGGCTGTCAAGGTTGGTCGTCCAGGCGCTCCTCGACCCGGCCGCACATGACCTCGATTTCGCCAGACCGGATCATCTCGTCAACTGCCGCGACCATGGCAGCAACACCGGGTTCGGGAACGATCACCTGATCCGAACACCAGAAGTAACGGCCACCATCGGTTTCTCCGGTGCTCGCGTGTCTCTGCAGGATTTCCTCCACTGCGTCAAGAGTGAAGAAGGTGGCGTACCGGTGAGTGCCGTCCGCGAGATAGATGTGCGCATCAACGTTGTCGACCGTCTCGGCATCATCGCCGCCGCCCAGCATGAACTGCACGACAGCGGCTTCGGTCTCTACGACGTGTCCGTACATGTCGTCCGTCAAGCCGTGCATCTCGCGCACTCCGTCACCTACCATGACGCGCACTGTAGCTCCCAGCTCGACCCCGGAGCCCACACTGCCGTTCGCCGGCTACATGCACCTGGGAGCATGCATGCGGAACGTTGCCCTTCTCGCCGGGCCGTTGGTCGACCTGTCCTCCGCTGCCGCGGTTCTGGAAGCGACCGGCCTGCAGGTCATCAGCCCAGGCAACGTCTGCCGTGAGCACGTGCAACTGCGGACGCCGCTGGGCGAGCAGATGAACCGGTACATGCAGACCGGGCACCTTATCCCGGATGTGCTGACCACGAAGGCCATCGCTGACGCCCTGGCCGCCGTGGACGGCGGCTGGCTGCTGTGCAACTACCCGCGCAGGATCGATCAGGCGGAGTTGTTGGCGCAGAGCGGCCATGCACCCGACACGGTGATCGAGCTCGTCCTGACGAAGGACGAACTCGACCTCATGGCCCGCCGCCGGATAGAACGTCGGATAGAACTGGACCCACAGCAGGCCGGGCGAGGCGACGAACTGCTGCTGATGTACTCGCACTACCAGGAGAACTACCAGGAGCAGATCGAGCCGCTGCGCGCTTACTACCGAACTCGCGGCATGTTGTGGACCGCCAGTGGCTCTGGCGGCTACGAGGACATGGCGGCCACGCTGCTTCCGACCGCTGCCGACGGTCGAGGCCTCCCGCAGACGGCTAGGGCACGAGACCCAGGGCGACGACTCGACCGGAGTCAGACGTTGAAGCGGAACTCCACCACGTCGCCGTCCTGCATGACGTACTCCTTGCCCTCGATGCGGACCTTGCCCGCCGCCTTGGCCGACGCCATCGAACCGTGCTCGACCAGGTCGTGGTAGGAGACCACCTCGGCCTTGATGAAGCCGCGCTGGAAGTCGCTGTGGATGACACCCGCGGCCTCCGGCGCGGTCGCGCCGACCGGGACGGTCCAGGCGCGTGCTTCCTTGGGACCGGCCGTGAGGTACGTCTGGAGGCCGAGCGTGCGGAAGCCGACCCGGACGAGCTGGTTGAGGCCGGGCTCGTTCTGCCCGATCGACTCCAGCAGCTCGCGGGCCTCCTCCTCGGGGAGGTCCACCAGCTCGGATTCGATCTTCGCGTCCATGAAGACGGCCTCGGCGGGGGCGACCAGGGCGCGCAGCTCGTCGAGGAACGCCTCGTTGGCCAGCTCGGCCTCGTCGACGTTGAAGACGTACAGGAAGGGCTTGGTGGTGAGCAGGTGCAGCTCGCGCAGGTGCTCCAGCTCGATCTTGGCGGCGGCGGCCCCGGAGTAGAGGGTGGTGCCGCCGTCGAGCACCTCGATGGCGGCCTTCGCGGCGGCGACCGCGGCCAAGCGGTCCTTGCGGAGCTTGGCTTCCTTCTCCAACCGGGGCAGCGCCTTGTCCAGGGTTTGCAGGTCGGCGAGGATCAGCTCGGTGTTGATCGTCTCGATGTCGTCGGCCGGGGAGATCTTGCCATCGACGTGCACCACGTTCGGGTCGGAGAAGGCCCGGACCACCTGGCAGATCGCCGAGGCGTCGCGGATGTTCGCCAGGAAGGCGTTGCCCCGGCCCTGCCCCTTCGAGGCGCCGCGGACCAGGCCGGCGATGTCGACGAACGACACCGGAGCCGGCAGCACCTTCTGCGAGGAGAAGATCTCGGCCAGTTTGCCCAGCCGCTCGTCCGGAAGCCCGACCACGCCGACGTTGGGCTCGATGGTGGCGAACGGGTAGTTCGCCGCCAGCACGTCGTTCTTGGTCAACGCGTTGAAAAGCGTGCTCTTGCCGACGTTGGGCAGGCCGACGATGCCGATGGAGAGACTCACGACCACCCAGCCTACGCGGCGAACGGTTCATGTCGCGACGGGACCCGGCGAGCAGGCGTGACAGGCGCCGGCGCTCAGCCGAGCAGGCGCGGGGCGATGACCGCCTCCCGGACGCTGCCGTCCGCGCCCCGGCTGACCTCGTACGCCGAGACGCCCTCGCGGTCCGCGATCGCCTCGACCAGTTGGGTGCCCCGGTAGACCAGGCCGACCCCGTCGTCGGTGCAGTGGCTGGTCGGCAGCGTCTCGTTGCCGACCAGCTCGTGCATGAGCGGGCGTCGCTGCCCCTCGCTGTCGTAGTGCACCCCGTTGCCGTACGGCAGCCAGGCCAGGCCGTCGGTGAAGCCGCGCAGCCGGGGGCCGAAGCTGTCGGTGGCACCGCCGACATGCCAGCAGATCGAGCCCGCGGACACCCCGGCCAGCACCACGCCCGCCTGCCAGCACTCGTGCAGGATCTCGTCGAGCCCGTGCACCCGCCACACGGCGACCAGGTTGGCCACGCTGCCACCGTCGACCCAGATCACGTCCTGGGCGAGCAGGTGGGCGCGGATGTCCTCGACGTTCGGCATGGGGAACAGGGTGAGGTGCGACAGCCGGAACCGGGTGTCGGCGAACGCGCCGTAGATGGCGCTCAGCACGGTGGGCTGGTCCCCGATGGCCTGGCCGAGATAGCAGACCCGTGGCTGCGGGCCGGCCTCGGCCAGTTCGGCCGCCAACTCGAAGACCGGGCTGGGGCGCAGGTTGTAGGGGCCGCGGTCACCCCGGAAGAAGCCCATGCTGGTGGCGAGGATGGTAGGTGCGCTGGCGGGCATGGGCGTCCTTCCGTCGGGGATGCGGCGTCCATCCTGCCGCAGCCGGCCGACCGGGGACCGCCAACCCCGGTGCGGCCAGTCGGCCGAGGCGGTCAGTTGCCGCGGCGCTGCCGAGGAACCGTGACCTCGGGCAGTTCGTCGAACGGCCGGCCGTCCGGGGGTAGTTGGGCCGCGGCGGCGCGGGGCAGGGTGAACCGGTCGGCGGCGGCCGGGCCGGCCGAGATCGACTCGCGCAGCATCCAGCGCACCTCGTCGGCCGTCCAGCCCAGCCCTGGCCGAGCGGCTATCTCGCGAACCAGCCGCCGGCCGACCCGGGTGTCGTCGTCGTAGAAGCGCATGCACCAGTGGTGCGTCCACATGCCGAGCGCCCGCAGGCCCGCGTCGTCCAGCGAGCCCACCAGCCGGCCGCAGGCGGTGTCGGTGAAGGCCTGCTCGGGGTCGGTCGCCCGGTCCCGGTCGATGGCGCCGCGGGCGGCGGGCGCGACGGCCCGCATCCGGCGGTAGAAGGACTGCGCCACCGCGCGGGGCAGCGGCGGAAATGTGCCAGGTGTCGACGCCGCCGCCCAACCCGCCACGCTCGTCATCCGTCGCACCCCTTCTTGAGTTGGTGGCCGGACGGTACCCGTCACGACCGACACTTCCGGGCGGGAAAAACCCATCGGATCGCGGATAGCGACGATGACCTGCGGCGTCTGTATCTGTGACAACGAAACGGGGGTGGTGGGTGGACGAGGACGAGCGGGCTCGACTGGCCGAGTTCGTCGGCAGCCGGACGCCGGCGCTGATGCGGGTCGCGTACCTGCTGACCGGGGACCGCAACGCCGCCGAGGACCTGTTCCAGTCGGCACTGGCACGGACCATCCCGAAGTGGGGGTCCATCCGGCACGCCGATCCCGAGGGGTACCTCCGCGTGGTGATGTACCGCGAACAGATCAGCTGGTGGCGACGACTGCGCCGATGGCGGGAGACGCCGCTCAACCCGGCGGACGAACCGGTCGGCGTCGATCCGAGCGGCGGCTCCGACGTGCGGCTGGCCATGCGCGCCGCGCTGCGCCACCTGCCACCGGCACAGCGGACGGTGGTGGTCCTGCGCTACTACGAGGATCTGCCCGAAGCCCGGGTGGCCGAGCTGCTCGGCTGCTCCGTGGGCACGGTACGCAGCCGTACCCACCGGGCTGTCACGCGCCTGCGCGAACTACTGCCGGAGGTCGAAATGCTGGAGGTGCGGCGATGACCGATCCCTTCGAGCACCTCATCCGCTCCACCCTCACCGACCTCGCCGAGGAGGCACCGATCGTGCATGACCAGTTGACCGGAGCGGAACGGCGGGTGCGCAACAGGCGCCGCGCCACGGTGACGATGGGGGCGGTCGGCACCCTCGCGGCGATCCTGATCGCCACTCCGCTCGCTCTCGCCTCGACCGGCTCGGACGAGGCGCCGCCGGCCGCCCCCAGCCCGGCGGGTCCAGCGGCCGTGCCCGGCCCACCCGCACCCGACCTGTCCACGCCGACCGCGGTGCCGCCGGGCGTACCAAGCCCCGGCGGCGCGAAACAGGACCCGTGGCAGCGGCCGGACGCGCCCGGCAAGCCCGGTGAGCCAGGTGTGCCCGCTGCGCCCGGTGAGCCAGCTGCGCCCGGTGCCCCCGGTGCCGAGACTGCTGTTCCCGGTGCGCCGGGGGTGCCTGCTGCGCCTGGAGTGCCCAGTGATCCGTTCAAACGGGACGTGCCCGGCGTGCCTGGTGAGCCGGCACCGTTTACCGCACCCGGCGCGCCCAGCCGATGAGCACACCGACCGGGTCGCGCTGAGCAGGACCGGTCAGGTCGGCGGCGTCCTCGCCCCGGCCTGACCGGAGATACCGGTCACCTCCGGGCGGCCCTCCCCGCGCCAGCGAGCGCCGCGCGTCCCCGGGAACGGCGGGCGGTGGCCCACCGGGTTTGCCGAGGCCGGTGAGCCCGCCCATCCTTGGGCCATGACCGATCCCGGACATCCGACGTGCGAGCCGCAGGGGCGCCGATGAGCACCACCATGCCCCGGGTGCCCACCTCGCTGACCGGGCAGATCGTCACACCCGGCGACCGCCGGTACGCGCAGCTGCGCTCCACGTACACCACGACTGCCTCGCCGGCCGCGGTCCTGCTGCCGAAGACCACCACGCAGGTGATCGACGCGCTGCGCTACGCGCGGGAGCAGCGGCTGCCGATCGCCGTCCGCAGCGGCGGACACGGCTTCTCCGGGGCCTCCTCGAACAACGGTGGCGTGGTCATCGACCTGTCCCTGCTCAACCGGGTGCAGGTGCTCGACGAGCGGGCCGGGCTGGTCCGGGTCGAGGCCGGCGCACGCTGGGCGAACGTCGCGAAGGCGTTGGCGCCGTACGGCCTGGTCGTCAGCTCGGGTGACTACGGTGGCGTCGGCGTCGGCGGCCTGGCCACCGGCGGCGGCGTGGGCTGGCTGGTCCGCGCCCACGGTCTCACCCTCGACCGCGTCCGCGCGGTCGAGGTGGTGCTCGCCGACGGGACGCTGGTCCGCGCGGACGCCGCGCACGAGCCGGACCTGTTCTGGCTGGTCCGGGGCGCGGGAGCTGGTGCGGGGATCGTGGTGGCCTTCGAGATCGAGGCGGTCGAGCAGCGCAACGTCGGTGTGACGCAACTGGTCGTCGAGGCGCATCCGGACGGGCGCACCATCCGGGAGTGGACGGCCTACCTCACGCAGGCCCCACGGGAGTTGTCCGCGGCGGCCGTGGTGTACGCCGAGGGCCGCTCGGCCCTCATGTCCATCACCGCCGTGGTGGCCGCCGAGAGCCTGCGCCGCGCCCGACCCGCGGTGGAGCCGCTGCTCGCCATCGGCAAGGTGCTCGAACACCGCACCGACCTGCTGCCCTACCCGACCCTGGTGCCGACCGCGCACCTCAACCCCAACGTCGGGCAGCAGCGCGGCACGACCACGAACGGTCTGTTCACCGGGCTGGACGACGCCGGCGCGCGGGCCGTGCAACGGGCGGTGACCGGGCCGGGGCGAGCCGTGGTGCAGCTCCGCTCGCTGGGGGGCGCGGTCAACGACGTGGCATCCGACGCGACCGCGTACGCCCATCGCCACCAGGACACGCTCGTCGTCGCCTCGGTGTTCCCACCGCAGGGTGGGGCGGCGTTGGACGCCGCCTGGCGGGCCGTCGGAGCGCGGGCCGACGGCGCGTACGCCAACTTCGAGAGCCGACCGGACCCGGCCGCGTTCGCCCGGATCTACCCGGGCGAGACCGGGATCCGGGTACGACGGCTGTGGAAGCGGTACGACCCGGACGGCGTGTTCCGGTCGGCCCTGCTCACCGGTCAACCGAGCCGGGCCGCCCAGCCGAATCGGGCTGGCCAGCCCACCGGGTCCGGTCAACCGCATCGGCGTCGCCGCCGCCCCCGTTGACGGGGTCCCTGCTCACCGACACGGCAAGGTCCGATTCCCGCCAGCCGGCGGGGGGTCGAGCGGGGCATCATCGGTGACATGGAGCTGGACTTCGAGCGGTGTTACCGGGCCGTGGACAGTCGGGACCAGCGGTTCGACGGCTGGTTCTACACCGGTGTGACGTCCACCGGCATCTACTGCCGGCCGTCCTGCCCGGCGATCACGCCCAAGCGGCAGAACGTCCGGTTCTTTCCGTCCGCCGCCGCGGCCCAGGGTGTCGGGCTGCGCGCCTGCCGCCGCTGCCGGCCGGACGCCGCGCCGGGTTCACCCCTGTGGGATGTCCGCGCGGACGTGGTCGGCCGGGCGATGCGGCTGATCGCCGACGGCGTGGTCGACCGGGACGGCGTACCCGGGTTGGCCTCCCGCCTGGGCTACACCGAACGGCACCTGCACCGGATGCTGAGCGCCGAGATGGGCGCCGGACCGCTCGCGCTGGCCCGCGCCCAGCGGGCACAGACCGCCCGGATCCTGATCGAGACCACCGACCTCGGGATGGCCGAGATCGCGTTCGCCGCCGGCTTCGGCAGCGTCCGGCAGTTCAACGACACGCTCCGCGAGGTGTACGCGAGCGCCCCGTCCGATCTGCGAACGGCGCGCGGCGGTCAGCGGGCGCCGGCCGGCGCGGGCACTCTCGCGCTGCGGCTGGCGTACCGTCCGCCGCTGCACGCCCAGGCGCTACTGGACTTCTTCGCGGTGCGGGCACTGCCCGGGGTGGACGAGGTCCGCGACGGGACGTACCACCGGGGTCTGCGGTTGCCCCACGGCACCGGCGAGGTGGCGCTGACTCCGGCGGCCGGGCACGTGGCGGCGACGCTGCGGTTGACCGACCTGCGCGACCTGGCGCCCGCGGTGGCCCGCTGCCGCCGGCTGCTCGACCTGGACGCGGACCCGACCGCCATCGACGCCACGCTGGCCGCCGACCCGGCGCTAGCCCCGGCGGTCGCGGCAGAGCCGGGCATCCGCGTCCCCCGCGCGGTGGACGGCTTCGAGATGGCCGTCCGCGCCATAGTCGGCCAACAGGTCTCGGTGGCCTCTGCCCAAAAAACCCTGACCCGCCTCCTCACCACCCCCACCCCCAAGCACGTCGATCATGAGGTTGACCTGGCGATTGGAGATCGAATCCCACGCCAACCTCATGATCACCGAGGCGGGGGCGGGGGGCTGCGGGGCTTTTTGGGCGCGGAGGAGTTGTTGGCCGTGCCGGACTCGGGGTTTGGGATGCCGGTGGGGCGGCGGGAGACCTTGCGGGGGCTGGCTCGGGCGGTCGTGGACGGGTCCGTCGACCTGGCGGCTGGGGTGGATCGGGAGGCGGCAACTCGAGGGCTGCTCGCATTGCCCGGCATCGGTCCGTGGACCGCCAACTACCTGGCCATGCGCGCCTTCGGCGACCCGGACATCCTGCTCAGCACCGACCTCGCCGTCCGGCGCGGCGCCGCCGCCCTCGGCCTGCCCGACAACCCGACAATCCTCGACGGGTACGCCGACCGTTGGCGTCCCTGGCGGTCCTACGCAACGATGAGACTCTGGAGAGCGGCATGAGCATCGACAGCACCGTACTGAGCACGCCGGCCGGTCCGTTGAGCATCCTCGCCGGCCCGGACGGCGACGTACGGGCGGCCGGCTTCACCCCGGACCCGGCGGCACTGCTGCCCCTGATCCACCCGACCCTGCGGGCGCCGGTACGCCAACGGGCCGACCTCGGCCCGATCACCGCGGCGGTCCACTCCTACCTGGACGGTGACCTCGACGCCATCGACGCGGTGCCGGTCCGCCAGCGCACCGGCGGGGAGTTCATGGCCCACGCCTGGCAGGTGCTGCGCGAGGTGCCGCCCGGCACCCCGGTCACCTACACCGGGTACGCCGCGCTGGCCGGTCGACCACCGGCGGTACGGGCCGCCGCGGCTGCCTGCGCCCGGAACGCGGCGGCACTGTTCGTGCCCTGCCACCGGGTCCTGCGCACCGACGGCACCCTCGGTGGGTACCGCTGGGGGCTGGACGTGAAGACGTGGCTTCTCGGTCATGAGCGGCGCCTGACAGCAAGCTGACACCGGCGTCGCCTGGCATTGACGCTACCGTCTGGTATGCCTGTGGAAAGCGACGGCAACCCGACCACCCGGGTTGCCGCGCCCCGGCACCCCCTGCACAACCTCTGGCGGCTACGCCCCTACCTCCGGCCGTACGCCACAGAGTTCGCCTGGCTGCTCGTCGCGGGCCTCGCGGGCACGGCGGCCGGGATCGCCGTACCGCTTGTCGTGCAGCGGGTGGTGGACGGGCCGGTGGCCCGACACGAACCGGCCGGGCTGTTCCAGCTCGGCGGTCTGGCGCTGCTGCTCGGCGTGGCCGAGGCGGTGCTCATCTTCATCCGCCGATGGGTGCAGTCCTCCTCGTCGGTGGGCATGGAGGCGGCGCTGCGTGCCGACGTCTACGCCCACCTGCAACGGTTGCCGACCAGCTTCCACGACCGCTGGCAGTCCGGCCAGTTGCTCTCCCGGATCACCAGCGACCTGTCGGTGATCCGCCGGTTCCTCTCCTTCGGCGTGTTCTTCCTGGTGCTCAACGTGACCACCTACGTCGTCGTGGTGGTGCTGCTCGTCAACCTGCATCCGATGCTCGGTGCGCTTGTCGCGGCCAGCTCGGTGCCGCTGCTGCTGATCAGCCGCCGGTTCGGGCGGCACTACCATGCCGCGTCCCGGCGGATGCAGGACCAGCAGGGTGACGTGGCGACCCTGGTCGAGGAGACCGCGCAGGGCCTGCGCACCATGAAGGCGTACGGGCGCGGGCCGGAACTGGCGGCCCGCTTCGGCGGCAGGGCGCGGCGGCTGCACGACACGGGCGTCGCCAAGGCGCGGCTGCTGGCCACCACGTCGGCGTTGCTCGACCTGGTGCCCAACGTGACCCTGGGCGTGGTGCTGGTGGCCGGTGCGGCCGCCGCGGCGAAGGGCGCGCTCACCATCGGCGAGCTGGTCGCGTTCGTCAGCCTCCAACTGATGCTCATCTGGCCGGTGCAGTCGCTGGGCTGGATCATCGCCAACGGTCAGGAGGCCGCCACCGCCGCCGACCGGCTCCAGGAGGTGCTGGACACCCCACCCCAGATCGTGGACTCCCCCGGCGCGCTCGCGCTGCCGCGCGACGCGGTGCAGGGCCGGCTCCGCATCGAGCGGGTCTCGTTCCGCTACCCGGGCGCCACCGCACCGGTGCTGCGCGAGATCGACCTGGTCGTCGAGCCAGGTGAGACGCTCGCCCTGGTCGGCGCCACCGGCTCCGGCAAGAGCACGCTGCTCTCGCTGGTGCCCCGGCTGCACGAGGTGACCACCGGCCGGATCACCCTGGACGGGCACGACCTGCGCGAACTACGGCTGGCCTCGCTGCGCCGCCTGGTCGGGGTGGCGTTCGAGGAGCCCACGCTCTTCTCCATGTCGGTGTGGGAGAACCTCACCCTGGGACACCCCGACGCCGGCGACGACGACGTCCGCGCGGCCCTCGCGCTCGCCCAGGCCGACTTCGCGTACGAGCTGCCGTGGGGGTTGGCCACCCGGGTGGGTGAGCAGGGGATCTCCCTGTCCGGCGGTCAGCGTCAACGGCTCGCGTTGGCGCGGGCCGTGCTCGGCCGACCGGCGGTGCTGGTGCTCGACGACCCGCTGTCCGCTCTCGACGTGCACACCGAGGCGCTGGTCGAGGCGGCACTGCGACGGGTCCTGCGCGACAGCACCGCGCTGCTGGTGGTGCACCGGCCGTCGACGATCGCCCTGGCCGACCGGGTCGCGCTGCTCGAAGACGGACGGATCACGGCCGTGGGCCGGCACTCCGACCTGCTGGCCACCGTTCCGGCGTACCGGGCGTTGCTGGCCGCCGACCCACCCACCGAGCACCCACCGGCGGAAGCCGCCGGCCCGAGCCCGTTCCCCTCCGACGGGTGGGGGCTGGTGCGCTCGTGACCGTGCCGAAGCCTGCCGAACCGCCGCCCGAGGAGGAACCGGAGCTGACCCGCTGGCGCGGGACCGCCACGGACCCGGAGGCGGACCGGAGCCGAGCCGAGGACACCGCGCCCGAGGCGGTGGCCCGGCTGCGCCGGCTCAGCCGGGCACTGCTCGCCGAACAACTCCGACCACACCGGAGGCGACTCGCCGCCGCGGTCGGCCTACTGCTGACCCAGAACGCCGCCGCGATGGCCGGCCCGTACCTGGTCATGATCGGCATCGACCGGACCATCGCGCCGCTACGCGCCGGCAACCCCGGCCCGCTGGTCGCCGTCGCCGGGGCGTTCGTGGTCGCCTCGCTGACCGAGTACGCGGCCCGGCGCGGGTTCCTCACCCTCTCCGCCCGGATCGGCCAGGCCGTCCTGCTCGACCTGCGGCAGCGGGTGTTCGGGCACTTCCTGCGGCTGTCCGTGGGCTTCCACGAGCGGTACACCTCCGGCCGGATGGTCTCCCGCCTCACCAGTGACGTGGACTCGATCGCCGAGTTGGTCGACGGTGGGATCGACAACCTGGTGATGGCGGGGCTGTCGATGCTGTCGGTGGCCGCCATCCTGCTCTGGCTGGACCTGCCGCTGGCCGCCGTGACGCTGCTCGCCTTCCCGTTCCTGTTCTGGCTCTCCCGCTGGTTCGCCCGGTCGTCGGCGAGCGCGTACCGGCGGACCCGGGACGCGGTCGCGCTGGTCATCGTGCACTTCGTCGAGTCGATGCGGGGCATCAAGGCGGTGCAGGCGTTCCGCCGGGAACCGCGCAACCAACGGATCTTCGTGGCGCTCGGCGACGACTACCGACGGACCAGCCTGCGCACGTTCCGACTGATCGCCACGTACTCGCCGGCGATCAAGCTGATCGGCAACATCACCGTGGCGGCGGTGCTCTGCTACGGCGGGTGGCGGGTGCTCGACGGCCAGACCGAGGTCGGTGTGCTCGCCGCGTTCCTGCTCTACCTGCGTCGCTTCTTCGAGCCGATGCAGGAGCTGAGCCAGTTCTACAACTCCCTCCAGTCGGCCACCGCCGCCCTGGAGAAACTGGCCGGGGTGCTCGACGAGCGGCCGGCCGTCGCCGAGCCGGCCCGGCCCACACCGCTGCCGACCGGCCCCGGTGGCGGTGCGGTGACCTTCCGGGCGGTCTCCTTCGGATACCGTGCCGGCACCCCGATCCTCGCCGGTCTGGAGCTGAGCGTGTCGGCCGGACAGACGGTGGCGCTGATCGGGCCGACCGGTGCGGGCAAGTCGACAATCGCCAAACTGGTCGCCCGTTTCCACGACCCGGACACCGGCACGGTCCAGCTCGACGGGGTCGACCTGCGTGACGTCTGCGACGCCGATCTGCGCCGGGCCGTGGTGTTGGTGACGCAGGAGAACCACCTGTTCAGTGGGACGGTCGCGGACAACATCCGGTTCGGCCGCCCGAGCGCGGACGACGAGACCGTCCAGGCCGCGGCGCGGGCGATCGGCGCGCACGACTTCATCGCCGCCCTGCCGGAGGGGTACGCCACCCAGGTGCACCGTCGCGGCGGCCGGCTCTCCGCCGGGGAGCGCCAACTCGTCGCGTTCGCCCGGGCGTTCCTGGCCGACCCGAGCGTGCTGATCCTGGACGAGGCGACGTCGTCGCTCGACGTGCCGACCGAACGGCTGGTGCAGCACGCGCTCGGTACGATCCTGCGCGACCGCACCGCGCTGGTGATCGCGCACCGACTTTCCACCGTGGAGACCGCCGACCGGGTGCTCGTCCTCGACGACGGGAAGGTCGTCGAGGACGGCCCACCCGCCGTGCTGGCCGAGGCCGGCGGCCGGTACGCGGCCCTGCACCGGCAGTGGCGCGACTCGCTGATCTGAACCAGCGATCCGCAACTGCGTGGTCCGTCCCCCCGAAGATGCCTACGATCGCTGGATGACCGATACGGCGAGGACGGCCCGCGCCGGCATCCCCGAGCGTCCGACCCTGGACGGGCTCGAGGAGAGCTGGGCACGCCGCTGGCAAGAGGAGGGCACGTACGCGTTCGACCGCGCGAAGCCGACCGTTCCGGGTCGCGGCGCGGCGTCCGACGCGCCGAGCGGGAATGGTCGCAGGAAAGACGTGTACGCGATCGACACCCCGCCGCCGACCGTATCGGGCGAGCTGCACATGGGGCACGTGTTCTCGTACACGCACACCGACATCGTCGCGCGATACCAGCGGATGCGCGGCAAGGCGGTCTTCTACCCGATGGGCTGGGACGACAACGGCCTGCCCACCGAGCGTCGCGTGCAGAACGTCTACGGGGTGCGCTGCGATCCGGCGCTGGCGTACGACCCGGTGTGGCGACCACCGGCGACTCCGGTCGACGACGCGGCCCGCCGCGACCCCACCCCGCTCTCCCGGCGCAACTTCATCGAGCTGTGCGAACGGCTGACGGCCACCGACGAGCAGGTCTTCGAGTCGCTGTGGCGACGGCTCGGGCTCTCGGTGGACTGGTCGTTGACGTACACGACGATCGGCCGGATCGCCCGGACCACCAGTCAGCGGGCGTTCGTGCGCAACCTGCGGCGCGGCGAGGCGTACCAGTCGGAGGCGCCGACGCTCTGGGACGTCGGCTTCGCCACCGCCGTCGCCCAGGCGGAGTTGGAGGACCGGGAGCGCCCCGGCGCCTACCACCGGCTGCGGTTCACCCGGCCGGACGGGCGCGAGGTGCAGATCGACACCACCCGGCCGGAGCTGTTGCCCGCCTGCGTGGCGTTGGTCTGTCACCCCGACGACGAGCGGTACGCCGACCTGGTGGGTGCGACTGTCCGCAGCCCGCTGTTCGACGTCGAGGTGCCGGTGTGCGCCCACCCGCTCGCCGAGCCGGGCAAGGGCACCGGCATCGCGATGGTCTGCACGTTCGGCGACCTGAGCGACGTGACGTGGTGGCGGGATCTCGACCTCGACACCCGCGTGGTCATCGGCCGCGACGGTCGGCTGCTTCCGGAGCCGCCGGCCGGGGTGCCGGCGCAGCCGTACGCCGCGCTGGCCGGGCAGAGCGTCAACGGCGCCCGCCGGGAGATCGTCGGGATGCTGGCCGACGCGGGTGACCTGATCGGCGAGCCGCGCCCGATCACCCATCCGGTCAAGTTCTACGAGCGCGGTGACCGCCCACTGGAGATCGTCTCGACTCGACAGTGGTATCTGCGCAACGGCGGCCGCGACGCCGACCTGCGGGCCACGCTGCTGGCCCGGGGCGAGGAGCTGCACTGGGTGCCGGCGCACATGAAGCACCGCTACGACAACTGGGTGGGCGGCCTGACCGGGGACTGGCTGGTCAGTCGGCAGCGGTTCTTCGGGGTGCCGGTGCCGGTGTGGTACCGGCTCGACGACACTGGCGAGCCGGACTGGTCCCACCCTCTCACGCCGGACGAGTCAGCGCTGCCGGTCGACCCATCCAGTGATCCGGCGCCCGGGTACGACGAGTCGCAGCGCGGCCATCCGGGCGGCTTCATCGGTGATCCGGACGTGCTGGACACCTGGGCCACCTCGTCGCTGACCCCGCAGATCGTCGGTGGCTGGGAGACCGACCCGGAGCTGTTCGCGCAGGTCTTTCCGATGGACCTCCGCCCGCAGGGGCAGGAGATCATCCGGACCTGGCTCTTCGACAGCGTGGTCCGTTCGCACTTCGAGCACGGGGTGCTGCCCTGGCGGGACACCGTGCTCTCCGGCTGGATCCTCGACCCGGACCACAAGAAGATGGCCAAGTCCAAGGGCAACGTGGTCACCCCGCTGGCCCTGTTGGAGCAGCACGGCTCGGACGCGGTGCGCTACTGGGCGGCCAGCGGCAAGCCCGGCATGGACCTGGCCTTCGACCCGGCGCAGATCAAGATCGGCCGTCGGCTGGCCACCAAACTGCTCAACGCGTCCAAGTTCGTGCTCGGGCTGGGGGCGGCGGACGCGCTCCGCGCCCCATTGGACAACTCCAGTTCGGCGCGTCCGACGCCGCGCCGCGACCTGGAGCTGTCGGCGACCACGCCACTGGACCGGGCCATGCTCGCCGAACTGACCACCGTGGTCACCGCCGCGAGCACCGCCCTCGACGCGTACGACCACACGGCCGCGTTGCAGGCGGCCGAGGCGTTCTTCTGGCGGTTCTGCGACGACTACATCGAGTTGGTCAAGGAGCGGGCGTACGGCACCGGCGCGGCCGCGGACTCGGCGCGGGCGGCGCTGGCCTCGGCGCTCTCGGTGCAGTTACGACTGTTCGCCCCAGTGCTGCCCTACGTGACCGAGGAAATCTGGTCGTGGTGGCGGTACGGCTCGGTGCACCGCGCGACGTGGCCCACCACCTACGAGGTGACCCGGTCGATCGAGGGGTCGGGTGACCCGGCCCTGCTGCGGCTCGCCGGCGACGCGTTGAGTCAGGTGCGACGGGCCAAGTCGGAGCGGAAGCTGTCGATGAGGGCGGAGGTGCCGCTGGCCGAGGCGCTCGGCCCGGCGGCCCTCCTGGAGCAGCTCACCCTCGTCGCCGACGACCTCCGGGCGGCCGGTCGGATCGGCAAACTCGACCTGCTCCCCGACCGCACCCCGGAACTCGTCATCGCCTGCGCGTTCTGAGCCGCGTCCGCCGCCGCCACCCCCCGGGGCGGCGGCGGACGGGCGTCACCAGCCGCGCAGGAAACGCAGCCCGAGCAGGAAAGCGACCACGGAGGGCCCCACCAGCAGGGTGATCGCCTGGAGGCGGTACGGCATCCGGTGTCGGGTCAGCTCGCCCGCGTTGCCCAGCACGATGGCGCCGGCCAGCATCATGAACGCACCCCACCAACCGGTCTCCAGGTCGATCAGGTTCACCCGGATCGCTTGCAGGGTCAGCCCGAGCATCGCGCCGGTCAGCGCGAGCAGGGCCACCGCACGGTGCAGGCCACGAGCCAGCGGGTGGGCCGCCCGCCAACCGTAGGTGCCGGCGACCGCCAGGCAGGGCAGCACCACGAGCAACGGCCAACCCCGCCCCATGACACCGAACATCAGCAGCGCGCCCACCGCGAACACGATGGTGCCGACGCAGGCGAGCATGTAGCCGGCGAAGGCCCGGCCACCGCCCCGAGCCAGCAACGGGCCGCCACTGGCCGCGATCAACGCGGCCGGGATCAGGATGAACACGGCCCACCAGTGGAACTGCCCGCTGCCCTGGGCAGCCGTCGCGACCGTGGCACAGGCCAGCCCGGCAACCGCCAGACTGGTCAGCCAGGGCCGGCTGCTCCGGGAGTACGGCTCAGCCAACGACGTCCGCTCCGCTTCGACGCTCACACCCAACAGCCTGGCCCGACGGGGGCCGACCGGTCCATCCGGCCAGCCCTACCGCCGAGGTGTGGCTGGCCGGATCACCGTTGGGCACTGGTCTCAGCTCGTCTCGCCGGCCACGCTGAACGAACGCAGACGGTCGATGGCCAGCACGGTGAAGCCGACGCTGACCAACGCGGTCATCACCGAGGCGACCGGCACCGACACGGTGGTCTCCAACAGCCCGGTGGGGGCGATCCGGTCGGTGAGGGCGATCACGTACTGCTGGATGGAGAGCACCTTGGTGCCGCTGACGAAGTTGCCCAGCAGCCCCTCCCAGATCAGCACGTAGACCAGGCCGAGCAGCACCGGCCGCCTGGTGACCAGGCTGAGGGCGAGGAACAACGCCGAGTACGCCAGCGCGCCGAGCGTCGCCGCGACCGCCAGCGCCAGTCCGAGGCGTACCGAATTGGCGAGCACGCCCGCGACGTAGAGCGGCACCGCGACGGTGGCCGCGCTGACCCCGGCGGCGACCGCGAGCTTCGGCAGCACGATCTGCCAGCGCGGCAGCGGCTTGGTCAGGATGTGCACGACCGTGCCGTCGTCGATCTCGGCACCCAACACGCCCGTACCGATGATCAGCGCGACCACCGGCAGCACCACGGCCAGCCCCAGGCCGACCAGCACCGGCGGCCCCCACTCGCCCGGGTCCACCCCCAGCGACCGGCAGAGCACGGCCAGCCCGAGCAGCACCAACGGCAGCGGAAGCAGCAGCAGGAACCGACGCCTGCCGAACAGCCCACGCGCGGTGATCCAGGTAATTGTCGACATGTCAGGCCTCCACCAGGTAGGAGAAGACGCTCTCCAGAGACTCGTCGGACGGCACCAGTTGGCGCACCCGGATGCCGTGCTTGAGCGCGATCCGGGGCAGTGCCCGGGTGAAGGCGCCGTAGTCACCGGCCCGCACGGTCAGGCCGGTGGGGTCCAGCTCGACCCCACTGACGGACGGCTCGGCGATCAGCGCGACGGCCAGCGCCCGGTCGTCCGTGGAACGCACCGCGAAGACGTGTGGGCGATTGGTCATCAACCGGCGGATGGTCCGGAAGTCGCCGGAGGCCGCCAACCGCCCGGCCACCATCACCTGCACCGTCCCGGAGACCTGCTCGACCTCCTCCAGGATGTGCGAGCTGAACAGGATGGTCCGGCCGGCGTCGCCGAGCGTGTGCAGCAACTGCATCATGTGCAGCCGCTGGCGCGGGTCCATCCCGTTGAACGGCTCGTCGAGCAGCAGCACCTGCGGGTCGTGCACCAGCGCGGCGGCCACGCGGGCCCGCTGGCGCATGCCCTTGGAGTACGTGCCGATCCGACGGCTCTGCGCCGACTCCAACTCGACCAGATCGATCGCCCGCCGGGCGGCCGCCGCCGGATCGGCCAGCCGGTGCAGCTTCGCGCTGGCCAGCACGAACTCGTACGCGGTGAGGAAGCCCTGCACCGCCTCCCGTTCGCTGACCAGCCCCAACCGTCGGTAGACGTCCGGGTTGCGCCAGGTCGGCTCGTCGTCCAGCGTCACCGTGCCGCGCGACGGGGAGAGGAACCCGGCCATCATGTGCAGCAGCGTGGTCTTGCCGGCGCCGTTCGGGCCGAGCAGCCCGGTCACGCCCGGCCCCAGGGCCATGCTGATGTCGTTGACCGCGACCACGTTGCCGTACCACCGGGACACCCCGGTCAGGTTCAGCGTGCTCATCAGGAGGCGACCTTCCGGTAGCGGACCAGCAGGAGGGCGGTCGCGCCGGCGACCAACAGCACCGCGGCCAGGGCGTAGACCGGGCCGAACCCGCCGATCAGCATCTCGCCCGGATCGCCCTCGACCAGCAGGTCACCCAGCGACCAGATGCCCACCCCCTGCACCAGCGTGGAGGGCGAGGCGAGCCCGGCCAGCTCGTTGGCCGTCTGCGACGGCAGGATGCTCAGCACGCCCACGATCGGGGTGGTCATCAGGAAGACCGCGACCACGCCGCCGGCGGCGAAGGCCCGCTTGCCGGTCAGCGAGGCGACCAGCAGGCCGATCGAGGCGAAGACCACCGCCCAGAGCCCGGCGTAGAGCAGGCCGGGCAGCAGGTCGAGCAGTTCGTTCCAGACCCCGCGCATGCCCTGCTTGGTGGTGAACGCGGCACCCAGGAACATCAGCAACTGCGGCCCCCCGAGCAGCAGCCAGAGCGCCGTGACCAGCGCCAGCAGCTTGGCCAGCGCGTAGTCGCTGCGGGGCAGCGGTCGGGAGAAATACAGTGGCAGGACGCCGCTGCGCAGGTCCCGGGAGACCAGCTCCGGCGCGGCCACCGCGACGAAGAAGATGACCAGCCAGCTCATCGCGTCGGCGAACTGGGCGTACGTGGCGACCGGCTCGCCGATCTGGCTGCGGATCGCGGCCAGGGCCACCGCGACCAGGCTGACGATGCCGACCACCAGCCACGGGAAGATCTTGGCCTTGGCGCTGCGCCCGAAGCCGAACACGGTGCGCAACCCGTGCCCGTAGAGCGCGCCGAAGACCTGCCGGCGGCCCTGCCTCGGGCCCTCGTAGCGCTGGTAGCCGATGTCGTGGATGACGCCTGTCGGCGCGGGGCGCACGGCGGCTGCGGTCGGCTCAGGCATGGGAGAGCTCCCTCGTGGCGAAGAGTTCGGCCACCCGGTGCCGGCGCTGGTCCAGTCGGTGCAGTGGCAGGTCCAGTTCGGCGACCGCGCCGAGGATCAGGTCGTAGGTGCCGTCGTCGGCGAGTGGCACGAGCAGCAGTCGCCCGTCCCGCGCGACCGGCAGCTTCAGCTCGGTGAGCCGGGCGGCGAGCTCCTCGGTGCCCTCGCTGACCTCCACGGCGAGCACGTCGGTGGCCGTGGTCATCGCGGAGATGTGGTCGGCGCGCAGCAGTTTGCCGCCGTCGATGGCGATGAGCGTGTCGCAGATCCGCTCGACCTCGCCGAGCAGGTGCGAGCAGACCAGCACGGAGATGCCGAACTCGGTGCCGATCCGGTGCACCAGCGCCAGCATGGCGTCCCGGCCGGCCGGGTCCAGACCGTTGGTCGGCTCGTCGAGCAGCAGCAGATCGGGGTCGTGCACAAGCGCCTGGGCCAGCTTTACGCGCTGCTTCATGCCGGTGGAGTAGCCGCCCACCGGGCGGTAACGCTCCTCGTAGAGCCCGACGTGCCGCAGGGCCTCCGAGGCTCGCTCGCGGGCGGCGGTGCGGGGAAGGCCGCTCATCCGCCCGAGGTGGGTGACCAACTCGGCGGCGGACAGGTCGGGTGGGAGGCAGTCGTGCTCGGGCATGTAACCGACGCGGGCACGGACCGCCGCCGGATCGGCGGACGGGTCGATGCCGAGCACCGAGACCTGACCGCTGGTCGGGGCGATCAGGCCGAGCAGGATCTTGATCAGCGTGGATTTTCCGGCGCCGTTCGCGCCCACCAGGCCGATGATCCCGGGCTCGACGGCGACGGTGAGGTCGGCGAGCGCGGTGACCCGACCTCCGTACGTCTTGGTGAGCGACTGGGTCGCGATCAGTGTCACGCTGCCAGCGTAGGGAGTCGACGCCCACCACGGACACCGGCGCGCCCCCGGCGCTTCCCTGATCCTTGCCTCGACGGACCCTTAGGGTCCCCCGCCGAGGGTGGTGGAACCGTTGCCGCCGGTAGCGCGTCCGGCGCGACCCCGCCTCGGGAAACGGCGATCCGGGGTGACACCATTCATCTCCCGGCCTGTCGGGAGTCGTGCCCGCGTCACCTGGATGTCGAGCGAGTCCGTCCTCCGCACCGACCACAACCGGTTCGGGGTGAGGTCGGCAGTGGTCGGCGGATCCGGTGTTGATCCGCCCGGCCGGATCGTGGAGTGGCGGCCTCGACCGATCGACGGTCGGCTGCGAAACTGTGTGCCGGTCAGCGAGTGGGGGGTGTGGATGAGCAACGGCTGGGTGCTGCCCGACGAGGTGCTGCAGGACGCACCGGCGTACACGCCGCGTCCCGGTGAGCTCGCTGACCTGGAGCTGCTGCTGACCGGTGCGTACTCCCCCCTGACCGGTTTCATGACCCGTGCCGACCTGGTGTCGGTCAGCCGGCGCGGCCAACTGGCCGACGGCACGCCGTGGCAGGTCGCGGTGACCCTCCAGGTGCCGACCGCCCTGGCTCAGGGCTTCGATCCGCGCGACCCGGCCCGCCGGGCGCTGGTGCTGACCGACGGCGAGGGCGCGCCGGCGGCTGCCCTGGACGTGGCGGACGTCTGGCCGGTACGCGAGGGCGTCGCCGGGGTTGGCGGCCAGGTCCGGCGGCTGGGCGACGGTGGCCACGGCCCGTTCCAGCGACTGCGTCGCAGCCCGGAGGAGGTCCGCGCGCTGCTCCCCCCGGGCCGGGTGCTCGGTGTGATCGCCGACCGGCCGCTGCACCGTCCCCAGCTCGCTCAGATCGCCCACGCAGCCCGCACGCTGGCCGCGCACCTGCTCGTGATGATCCCGGTCGGTGAGGGCGGCGTCGGAGGGCTTCCGCCCGAGGCACTGGTCCGCATCATCTTCGCCGCCCGGGACCGGATGCCGCCCGCCACCGTGATCGCGGTGCCGCTGTCGCATCGCCGGGAGGAGATCAGCGACGCGCTGCTGCGCGCCCGGGTCTCCGCCGCGTACGGGGTCACCCACCTGCTCTCCACCGGGGAGATGCTCTCCGGCGCCGGGTTGCGGGTGCTGGTGCCACGCGAACTCGCCTACGACAACAGGGACGGGCAGTGGCGTTGGCGGGAGGACATCCCTCCGCGCAACCGTCGGCTCGCGCTGACCCAGCAGGAGATCGAGGACCTGCTGGATCGGGGCTTCCCCCTGCCGGAGTGGCACACCCCGCCGGCCGTGGCGAGGGAGCTGGCCCGGGCCCGGCCACCGCGCCGGCACCGGGGGCTGGTGGTCTTCCTGACCGGCCTCTCCGGCTCCGGTAAGTCGACGATCGCGCGCGGGCTGGCGGACGCGCTGCGGGAGAGCGGCGACCGCACGGTGACCCTGCTCGACGGGGATGTGGTGCGCCGGGAGCTCACCGCCGGGCTGGGCTTCAGCAAGGCCGACCGGGACATGAACGTCCGGCGGATCGGGTGGGTGGCCGCCGAGATCGCCCGGCACCGGGGGGTGGCCATCTGCTGCCCGATCGCCCCGTACGCGGCGGCCCGTGCCGCCGCCCGCGAGATGGCCCTGGCCGCGGGGGCGGGTTTCGTGCTGGTGCACGTCGCCACCCCGCTGGAGGTGTGTGAGCGCCGGGACCGCAAGGGCCTGTACGCGCGAGCGCGGGCCGGCCTGCTCACCGGCATGACCGGTATCGACGACCCGTACGAGGAGCCGAGCGACGCCGACCTGGTGCTGGACACCAGCGATCTCAGCGTCGCGGACGCCGTTCAGGCCGTGTTGCACCAGCTCACCGAGACCGGGTGGGTGGAGCTGAAGATCGCCTCTTCCTGAGGTGTTTCCGTAGCCGCTGTCCGGCCGCCGCCCGCTCCGCGCTAGTGTTCGTCTTTGTTGGAACACGTTTGACCGCGTGAGAGTACGGGGACCTCCGGGAGGCACGGCGAATGCTCGCTCAGCAGCGGCAGGCGGCCATCCTGGAGCGGGTCCGGTCCACCGGCGGCGTCCGCGTGAGTGAGTTGGCGGCCGAGTTCGGCGTCTCCGACATGACCATCCGTCGTGACCTGGAGGCGCTGCACGAGCGGGGCCTGCTGGCCAAGGTGCACGGCGGCGCCACGGCAGCCGGGCCGAGCTCGACCGACGAGCCGGGTTTCTCCGCCAAGTCGGTCCGCCAACTGGCGGAGAAGGCGGCCATCGCGGATCGGGCGGCCCAACTGGTCCGGCCGGGCGCGGCGGTCGCGCTCTCCGCCGGCACCACCACCGCCGAGCTGGCCCGCAAGCTGGTGGACGTCCCCGGCCTGACCGTGGTGACCAACTCGCTGCCGGTGGCCGAGATCCTGCACGCCGGTGGTCGACCGGACCAGACGGTGGTGCTCACCGGGGGCGTCCGCACGCCGTCGGACGCGCTGGTCGGCCCACTCGCGGTCGGGGCGATCCGGGCACTGCACCTGGATCTGCTCTTCCTGGGCGTGCACGGCATCACCGAGCGGGCCGGCTTCACCACCCCGAACCTCATGGAGGCGGAGACCGACCGGGCGCTCGTGGCCGCGGCGGACCGGTTGGTGGTGCTGGCCGACCACACCAAGTGGGGCACGGTGGGCATCTCCTCGATCGTCGAGCTGGCGGCAGCGCACGTACTGGTCAGCGACGACCGGTTGCCTGCGCCCGCACGACGGGTACTCGGCGAACAGGTGGGCGAATTGATCATGGTAGAAGCGACCGGGGCGGGCCGCGCGACGCGCACGCCGACGAGTGAGGGGGCGGCGCAGTGAAACGCACCGCGATCGACCTGGCCGACGGCCGGGAACTGATTTACTTCGACGAGCGCGACGACGCGGTCCGCGACCAGCCGGACCGCCGGGACCTGCCGCCGCCGCCCCCCGCGTCCCAACTGCGCTACGACCCGCTGACCGACGAGTGGGTGGCGGTGGCCGTGCATCGGCAGACCCGCACCTTCCTCCCCCCGGCGAACGAGTGCCCCCTCGACCCGTCGGTGGGTGATCGGCTGACCGAGGTCCCCGCGCCCGACTACGACGTGGTGGTCTTCGAGAACCGGTTCCCGTCGCTCAGTGGCCGCGTCGCCGAGGAGCCCGGCGAGATCACCCCGTTCACGCCTGTTCGACCGGGAGTCGGCCGATGCGAGGTGGTCTGCTTCACCTCGGACCACAACGCCTCCTTCGCCAGCCTGCCGCCGAGCCGGGTCCGCACCGTCCTGGACGCGCTCGCCGACCGCACCGAGGTGCTCGGCGAACTGCCCGGCGTGGAGCAGATCTTCTGCTTCGAGAACCGGGGCGTCGAGATCGGCGTCACGCTGCACCACCCGCACGGGCAGATCTACGCGTACCCCTTCGTGACGCCGCGCACCCGCGCGCTGCTCGCCGCGGCACGCCGGCACGCGGAACGGACCGGCGGGGGCAACCTGTACGCGGACGTGCTGGCCGCCGAGCGCGCGACCGGCGACCGGGTGGTCGCCGAGAACGAACACTGGACGGCGTTCGTCCCGGCGGCCGCCCGCTGGCCGTTCGAGGTGCACGTCGCGCCACACCGGGTGGTACCCGACATTCCGGCGCTCAGTGACAGCGAGCGGGATGCCTTCGGGCCGCTCTACCTGGATCTACTGCGCCGCTTCGACGGTCTGTTCGACATGCCGATGCCGTACATCTCGGCGTGGCACCAGGCGCCGGTGCGCATCGACCGCGAGTTCGGCCACCTGCACCTGCAGCTGTTCAGCATCCGGCGGGCCAAGGACAAGCTGAAGTATCTGGCGGGCTCCGAGTCCGGGATGGGTGTCTTCATCAACGACATCTCCCCCGAGCGTGCCGCCGAACTGCTGCGCGCCGTCTGAGCCGAGCTGCTTTCCGGCCCTGCCGGTGAGCGACGGAAACAGGGCGCGGGGGGCCCGGGACAGGGCCCCCCGCAGGGAAGGGACGGCTGGCTGTGCACGGCACAGCCGGGAAGGCTGGCTGATCGGCGCACGGGTGCCGCGGGTCGACCGTGGTCAACCTTCCTCGGACGCGACTGGCATCTCGTCCATCCTGGTCAACGAGGCGCGCCGACGGCGGTGACGCCACCCGGCGCGTCAGCGCCGGACACGCCGAAGCCCGCCGGCTGAGACGCCGGCGGGCTCCGATGATGCGGTACGCCTGGATCAGGCGGCGATCTTGCGGGCCAGGTTCTCGTCGAGCGCGTTCATGAACTCGTCGGTGGTCAGCCACGGGGCGTCGCGCGAGATGAGCAGGGACAGGTCCTTGGTCATCTGACCGCCCTCGACGGTGTCGACGATGACCTGCTCCAGCGTGTTGGCGAACTCGGTCACCGCCGGGGTGCCGTCCAGCTTGCCCCGGTGGGCCAGGCCCCGCGTCCAGGCGTAGATCGACGCGATCGGGTTCGTCGACGTCTTCTCGCCCTTCTGGTACTGCCGGTAGTGCCGGGTGACCGTGCCGTGGGCGGCCTCGGCCTCGACGGTACGACCGTCCGGGGAGAGCAGGACGGAGGTCATCAGACCCAGCGAGCCGAAGCCCTGCGCGACGGTGTCGGACTGCACGTCACCGTCGTAGTTCTTGCAGGCCCAGACGTAGCCACCCTCCCACTTGAGCGCGGCGGCGACCATGTCGTCGATGAGCCGGTGCTCGTAGGTGATGCCGGCGGCGGCGAACTCGTCCTTGAACTCGGTCTCGAACACCTCGGCGAAGATGTCCTTGAACCGGCCGTCGTACGCCTTGAGGATGGTGTTCTTGGTGGACAGGTAGACCGGGTAGTTGCGGTCCAGCCCGTACCGGAACGACGCCCGGGCGAAGTCCCGGATCGACTCGTCGTAGTTGTACATGCCCATGGCGATGCCGCCGCCGGGGAAGTTGGCGACCTCCATCTCCATCGGCGCGCCGCCGTCGGCGGGGGTGTAGGTGATGGTCACCGTGCCCGGGCCGGGGACGACGAAGTCGGTGGCCTTGTACTGGTCACCGTGGGCGTGCCGGCCGATGATGATCGGCTTGGTCCAGCCGGGGACCAGCCGCGGCACGTTGGACATGATGATCGGCTCACGGAAGACGACGCCGCCGAGGATGTTGCGGATGGTGCCGTTGGGCGACCGCCACATCTTCTTCAGGCCGAACTCCTCCACCCGGGCCTCGTCCGGGGTGATGGTCGCGCACTTGACGCCGACG
The DNA here is from genome assembly GCF_040647935.1 of Micromonospora sp. NPDC049204. NCBI lineage: Bacteria > Bacillati > Actinomycetota > Actinomycetes > Micromonosporales > Micromonosporaceae > Micromonospora > Micromonospora sp. NPDC049204. The sequence continues at coordinate 352,898 of NZ_JBEZDC010000006.1, forward strand.
CCGTGCTCCTTGATGGCGTTGGCGGCGTCAACGGTGACCTGGTCGTCGGTCTCGTCGCGGTGCTGGATCGACAGGTCGTAGTAGTGCAGGTCGACGTCGAGGTAGGGCAGGATCAGCTGCTCCCGGATCTGCTTCCAGATGATCCGGGTCATCTCGTCGCCGTCGAGCTCCACGACCGGGTTGTTTACCTTGATCTTCGCCATCGGCCGGCGCTCCTCTCGGGGGACACGTGCTCAAGCAGTACGAGCGTACTGCAATTGGACGGGCAGCCCCCACCCGGCCTCGGTCGGCCGGTGGAAGCGGGCTGCACGGCACAGAATTCCCTGGCACCATCGCCCGATGCCACTGAGCCGCACCCTCGGGTCTATCACGGTCACCGCGCTCATCGACTCCGAGGGAGCTTTCTTCCAACCTCGCACCGAGGCGTTTCCACACGCCACGGCGGCCCACTGGCGGGAGGCCGACCGACGCGACCCGGGGGCGGTGACCGCCGACGGGCAGTGGTGGCTGCCGTTTCGCAGCTTCGCGATCCGCTCCGGGGACGGGCCGGTCACCCTTGTCGACGCCGGCATCGGCCCGGCCGACTCACTGGCCGCGAGCTGGGCGCCCGTACCGGGGCGGCTGCCCACCGAACTGGCCGCCGCCGGCATCGACCCCGCGGTCGTCGACACCGTCGTGCTCACCCACCTGCACACCGACCACATCGGCTGGGCCGTGACCGGCAACCCCGGCCGGCCGTACTTCCCGAACGCGAGCTACCTGGTGCAGCGGGCCGATCTCGACGCGGCGGAGACACTCAATCCGGCGCTGCCGGCCGGCCTGGTCGCGCCGTTGCGCGCCGCCGGCCAGCTCCGGGTGGTCGACGGCGAGACCACCCTCACCCCGGCGGTACGCCTGCTCTCCACTCCCGGCCACACGCCCGGCCACCAGTCGGTGCTGGTGACCTCCGCCGACGAGCGGCTGCTGCTCACCGGCGACCTGCTGGTGCACATGGTGCAGTTGGTCGACCCCGACCTGGCGTACGCCCACGAGGAGGACCCGGAACGAGCCCGCACCTCCCGGCTGACCACCCTGCGCACCCACTTCCCCACCCTCCTGGCCACCCCCCATCTCAGCGCCCCCTTCACCACCGTCTGACCACCCGGCGGTCCGACCAATCTTCTGCGGTTGATCAAGAGGTTCGCGTCACCAGAACCGCGATTCCTGACGCAAACCTCTTGATCAACCTGCTCGATGAGCCCGCCCGGGTCCGGGTTGGGGGCTGTGGGGACGGCGAAGGGCGCGCCGGCGAAGCCGGCGCGCCCTTCGCTGAAGCGGTGTCTCGGGGAACTACATGCTGGAGACGTCGCCCTGCTTGGCGCGGACGGCTTCGGCGGCCGCCAGGAGGCTGGCGCGCTCGTCGGCGTCCAGGTCGGTCTCGACGACGCGCTTGACGCCCTCGGCGCCGATCGCGGCCTCGACACCGAGGTAGACACCGGAGATGCCGTACTCACCGTCGACCCACGCGCAGACCGGCATGACCTCGCCGGAGTCCTCGGCGACGGCCTTCGCCATCCGGGCCGCGGCGGCGGACGGGGCGTAGTACGCCGAACCGGTCTTGAGCAGCGCGACCACCTCGGCGCCACCGTTGCGGGTCTTGACGACCAGTTCCTCGATCTGCTCGGCGGGCATCGCGTCACGCAGCGGCTTGCCGTTGACGGTGCTCTTCGACGGGACCGGGACCATGGTGTCGCCGTGCGAGCCCAGGGTCAGCGTGCGTACCGATGCCACCGGCACGTTCAGCGCCTCGGCGACGAAGTTGCTGAACCGGGCGGTGTCGAGCATGCCGGCCTGGCCGAGCACCCGGTTCTTCGGGAACTGGGTGGCGAGCTGCGCCAGCGCGGTCATCTCGTCCAGCGGGTTGGAGACCACGATGACGACGGCGTTCGGGGCGTACTTGGCCACGTTCTCGGCGACCTGACGAACGATCTTGGCGTTGGTCTCCAGCAGGTCCATCCGGCTCATGCCGGGCTTCCGCGGCAGACCAGCGGTGATCACGACGACGTCGGAGCCCTCGATCTGCTCGTAGCCCTCACCGTTGGGGCCGGTGGTGACACCGACGACCTTGGTCTCGAAGCCCTCGATGGCCCGGGACTGGTTGAGGTCGAGCGCGAGGCCCGCGGGCTTGCCCTCCACGATGTCGGTGATCACTACGGTGTCGAAGACGTCGTACTCGGCCAGGCGCTGTGCGGTGGTGGAGCCGTAGAAGCCAGCCCCGACGACAGTGACCTTCTTACCCATGGTCGTCCCACTCCCTGATACCAGTCGGTTTTCCGGACCGTATCAGTCATCCTGGCACCGATCAGGCCAGGGGCGGCGGCCATCGCCGGGATGGGGCGAACGTCACCGCCGTCCTGGTTCGGCGCTGCGGACGTGTGGGTCAGCCGCGCTCGGCGCGCTCGACGACGTTGGTGAGCAGCATGGCCCGGGTCATCGGCCCGACACCGCCGGGCATGGGGACCAGGGCGCCGGCCGTCTCGGTCACCTCCGGGTCCACGTCGCCGGTGTAGCGGCCCTTGCCGTCCGCGCCGATCACCCGCGTGATACCGACGTCGACCACCACCGCGCCCGGCTTGATCATGTCGGCGGTGAGCAGCCCCGGTACGCCGGCGGCGACGATGACGATGTCGGCGGCCCGGGTGTGCGAGGCGAGGTCGAGGGTGCCGGTGTGGCAGAGGGTGACCGTGGCGTTCTCGCTGCGGCGGGTGAGCAGCAGGCCGAGCGGCCGACCAACGGTGTTGCCCCGACCGACCACGGCCACGGTGGCGCCGCGCAGGGCCACGTCGTGGCGGCGGAGCAACTCGACGATGCCGCGCGGAGTACAGGGCAGCGGGCCGTCGTAGCCGAGCACCAGCCGGCCCAGGTTGACCGGGTGCAGGCCGTCGGCGTCCTTGTCCGGGTCGATCGACTCCAGCACCCGTTGGGTGTCGAGGTGGGCCGGCAGCGGCAGCTGGACGATGTAGCCGTGGCACGCCGGGTCGGCGTTCAGCTCGGCCAGCACGTCGTCGACCTGCTGCTGGGTGGCGTCGGCGGGCAGCTCCCGCCGGATCGAGGCGATGCCGACCTCGGCGCAGTCGCGGTGCTTGCCGTTGACGTACGCCTGGCTGCCCGGATCCGCCCCGACCAGGACCGTGCCGAGCCCGGGGGTGATGCCGCGTTCCGCGAGTGCCTTCACCCGTATCCGCAGCTCGTCCTTGATCTCCGCCGCGGTTGCCTTGCCGTCCAGAAGCGTCGCCGTCACCACCAGATCGTCTCACGGCCACCGCTTCGGCGTTCGGACGACCTCCGGCGCCACCGGCTCCGCCCCCGGCGACAGCTTGTGACTTTCCGTTACGTGGCGCTAGTCACTCTCAGTCACAGATCGTGGATTTCGTCACCGTCGAACCAGACAGGGCGGCAAAGTGCGGCAGGTACCGGACGGCGAGTCAAGAGGCCACCAGGCTGGCCGAGGTTGCCCCATTGGGCGCGTTGACCGGCCGCATTTTCGCAGATGGAAGGCGTTTACCCGAAATCTGCTAGCAGGTCGGCTGACCTTCGGCAACCCCTGGCGTGCCGGAACGTTACCCACCCGCAACCGCCTCGTTGCCGACAGCCGGTCGCCGACCTACCGTTGCCGCTTGTTGCGCAGCGTAACCCAGCGTCGGGCCTGACTGCGCAGCGTGAGGAGATGAGGAGGCTCAATGCGAGTTCGTAGACTCGCCGCCTGGACCGCCCTCCCGCTCGCGGTGACGCTGGGCCTCGCGGCCTGCGGCAGCGGCGGAGACGGTGGATCCAGCGGCAACGGCACGTCGGCGGTCAGCATCCAGATCGCCGAGCCGAAGCACCTGGTTCCCACGAACACCACCGAGACGTCCGGGTCACAGGTGATCGCCGGCCTGTTCAGCCCGCTCGTCGACTACGACGCCCAGAACAAGCCGTACGAGGTCGCCGCGCAGTCGATCACCTCGTCCGACAACAAGGTCTGGACGATCAAGCTCAAGGACGGCTTCACCTTCCACAACGGTGAGAAGGTCACGTCCGAGGACTACATCAACGCCTGGAACTACGGCGCGTACGCCCCCAACGGTCAGGACGCCAACGCCTTCTTCGACAAGATCGCTGGCTACGCCGACCTCCAGGGCAAGGCGCCGAAGGCCAAGGAGATGTCCGGCCTGAAGAAGGTCGACGACAGCACGTTCACCGTGACGCTGTCCGCCCCGTACATCGACTTCAAGACCACGCTCGGCTACAACGCGTTCTTCCCACTGCCGAAGGCCGCGTTCACGGCCCCGGGTGTGCTCAAGGACGGCTTCGAGCAGGCGCCGATCGGGCAGGGTCCCTTCAAGATGAAGGGCACCTGGCAGCACGACAGCAAGATCGACGTCGAGCGCTATGACGCGTACCCGGGTGAGAAGCCCAAGGTCAAGGACGTCGAGTTCCGGATCTACCAGCAGCTCACCGCGGCCTACGCGGATGTCCAGGCGGACAACCTGGACGTGCTGCCGACGATCCCGACCGAGAGCCTGAGCACCGCGCCGAGCGACCTGGGCGACCGGTACCAGACCAGTCCGATGTCGTCGTTCCAGTTCCTCGCGTTCCCGACGTTCGACAAGGACTACGCCAACCCGGACGTGCGCAAGGCCATCTCGATGGCGATCGACCGTGACGAGATCACCAAGTCGGTCTTCAAGGGCTCGCAGACGTCGGCACGCTCCTTCGTCTCGCCGGTCCTGCCGGGCTACCGGGAGAACACCACGGGCAAGGCGGGCGAGTTCAACCCGACCGAGGCCAAGAAGCTCTACCAGGCCGCCGGCGGCCCGAAGAAGATCGTCATCTCCTACAACGGCGACGGCGGTCACAAGGACTGGGTCGACGCCACGGTCAACCAGCTCAAGGCCAACCTGGGTGTGGACGCCGTCGGCTCGGCCGAGCCGAAGTTCGCCGACCTGCTCACCAAGGTCGAGAAGAAGACGCCGGTGGGTGCCTTCCGGATGGGTTGGGTCATGGACTACCCGACCATGGAGGACTACCTCGGCCCGCTGTACAGCACCAACGGCTCGTCGAACTACTACGGCTACAGCAACCCGGAGTTCGACAAGCTGGTCAAGGAGGGTTCCGCCGCCAAGACGCAGGACGAGGCGATCGCCAAGTACCAGCAGGCGGAGGACATCCTGGCCAAGGACATGCCGGTGATCCCGCTCCGCTTCGGCGAGAACGTGTTCGGCCACTCGTCCAAGGTCAAGAACGTGCAGATGGACCTGTTCCAGCGGGTCAACCTCGTCAAGATCGAAGCGGCCAGCTGAGCTGACCAAGGTGCGGGCCACCCGGGCGACGCCCGGGTGGCCCGACCGCACCACCGGGTCGGGTCGCAGAGCGGTCCCGGCGTCGGTGGTGCCGGCTTCCCCGGGCCGGACGGCACGTCTCGGATATTTCGGGTACGACCAGAGATGCCGTCCTGCGACCCTTTCGCACATTTCCGGAGAGACTGCTAAGCATGTTCCGCTACATCTTGCGGCGCCTACTGCAGATGGTCCTGGCGTTCTTCGGGACCACCCTGATCGTCTACGCGCTGACATTCGCCGGGCAGGGCGACCCCATCCAGGCGCTCGCTGGTGAGCGGCCGGTGACGCCGGCCCAACGGGCCTACCTGACCGAGAGGTACCACCTGGACGCCACCGGCGTCGGCGGCTTCTTCTACCGCTACTTCGACTACGTGAAGAACCTGCTCCAGGGCAACCTGGGCGAGTCGCTCACCGGTCGGAACATCGGCGACATCCTCCAGCAGGCCTGGCCGGTCACCGTCCGGCTGGCGCTCATCGCGCTCGCCGTGGCGATCATCTTCGGGGTCACCGCCGGTGTGCTCGCCGGCATCCGCCGGGCCAGCATCTTCGACAACTCGACGCTGGTGCTGACCCTGCTGGTGCTGGGCATCCCGACCATCGTGCTGGCACCCCTGGCGCAGTACTTCCTGGGCGTCAGGTGGCAACTCTTCCCACCCACCGCCGGCTCCGACCCGACGTTCTACGCACTCCTCCTGCCGGGCATCGTGCTCGGCTCGCTGTCGCTGGCCACCGCGCTGCGGCTCACCCGGGCCTCGGTGGCGGAGAACCTGCGCGCCGACTACGTCCGGACCGCCCGGTCCAAGGGCCTGGTCAAGCGCCGCATCGTCGTCGTCCACGTGCTGCGCAACTCGCTCATCCCGGTCGTCACCTTCCTCGGCGTGGAACTGGGCAACCTGATGAGCGGCGCGATCATCACCGAGGGCGTCTTCAACATCCCCGGCGTGGGCTTCAACCTCTTCCGTGGCATCCGCACCGAGGACGGCCCCCTGGTGGTGGGCATCGTCAGCGTGCTCGTCGTGGTCTACCTGGTCTCGAACCTGGTGGTGGACGTCCTGTACGCCGTACTCGATCCGAGGATCCGCTATGAGTGAGCGCAGCGAACGAATCATCAGCGCAGCGTGCCTGGGCACTCATGCCGGCGCCGAGCGCAGCGAGGTGCAGGCATGAGTGAGCGCAGCGAACGAATCATCAGCGCAGCGTGCCTGGGCACTCATGCCGGCGCCGAGCGCAGCGAGGTGCAGGCATGAGTGAGCGCAGCGA
>NZ_JBEZDC010000006.1:359615-410382 GCF_040647935.1 Micromonospora sp. NPDC049204
GAACGAATCATCAGCGCAGCGTGCCTGGGCACTCATGCCGGCGCCGAGCGCAGCGAGGTGGCGGCATGAGTGAGCGCAGCGAGGTGGCGGCATGAGTGACTTTGAGACTGTGGCGGCCAGCGAGAACCAGGCCGCGCGGCGTGGCCCCTCGGGTGAGCCGGGTACACCCAACCAGGTCGGCGCCGCGAACAAGCCCCGCAGCCTGGCCGGGGACGCCTGGCGCGATCTGCGCCGCAACCCGATCTTCTGGATCTCGCTGGCGCTTGTCGTGATCTTCACCCTGATGGCGCTGCTCCCCGGGGTGTTCACCGCCAACAACCCGAACGACTGCCTGCTCTCCCGGCAGCACGCCGGGCCGTCCGGCGGGGCCATCTTCGGGTACGACTTCCAGGGCTGCGACACGTACTCCCGGGCGGTCTACGGCACCCGCGCCTCGCTGCTGGTCGGCGCGCTCGCGGCGCTCGGCACCGGGATCATCGCGCTGGTGATCGGCATGCTGGCCGGCTACTTCGGCCGCTGGGTCGACGCGGTGCTGTCCCGGGTGATCGACGTGGTGCTCGGCATCCCGCTGCTGCTGGCCGCGATCGTGCTGCTCAAGCGGGTGTCCAGCGACAACCAGTGGGCCCGGATCGGTGCGGTCGTCTTCGTGCTGGCCCTGCTCGGTTGGACCACCGCCGCCCGCGTGGTCCGGTCCTCGGTGATCACCGCCAAGGAGCAGGACTACGTCTCGGCGGCGCGGATGCTCGGCGCCGGCAACAGCCGGATCATGTGGCGGCACATCCTGCCGAACTCGCTGGCCCCGGTCATCGTCGTGCTGACCATCGCGCTCGGCTCGTTCATCGCGGCCGAGGCGACGCTGTCCTTCCTGGGCATCGGCCTGAAGGCGCCGACCATCTCGTGGGGTCAGGACATCGACACCGGCCGCATCCACATGCGGGAGGCGGCCACACCGCTGATCGTCCCGTCGGCATTCCTCGCGTTGACCGTGCTGGCGTTCATCATGCTCGGCGACGCGATCCGTGACGCCTTCGACCCGAAGCTGCGGTGACTCATGCGAGCGCGAGAAGTGAGCGAAGCGAGCCCCGCGGTCGCGAGCGAAAGGCAGGCACAGCCATGACCGTTCAACCGACGCCCGCCTCCGCCACGCCCGAGGGCGGCCACCTGCTGGAGCTGCGGGACCTGCACGTCGAGTTCCGCACCAACGAGGGCGTGGCCCGGGTGATCAACGGCGTGTCCTACCACCTGGACGCCGGCGAGACGCTTGCCGTGCTCGGCGAGTCCGGCTCGGGCAAGTCCGTCACCGCCCAGGCGATCATGGGCATCCTGGACACCCCGCCGGCGTTCGTCCGCTCCGGGCAGATCCTCTACCAGGGTCAGGACCTGCTCACCCGCTCCGAGGAACAGCGCCGGCAGATCCGCGGCCAGGAGATCGCGATGATCTTCCAGGACGCGCTCTCCGCCCTGAACCCGGTGTTCCCGGTCGGCTGGCAGATCGGCGAGACGCTGCGTCAGCGCGCCGGCATGTCCCGGTCCGACGCCCGACGTCGCGCCATCGAGCTGATGGACCTGGTCAAGATCCCGGGGGCCGCCAAGCGGATCGGCGACTACCCGCACCAGTTCTCCGGCGGCATGCGGCAGCGCGTCATGATCGCGATGGCGCTGGCGTTGGACCCGAAGGTGTTGATCGCCGACGAGCCCACCACGGCGCTCGACGTGACCGTCCAGGCCCAGATCATGGACCTGCTGGCCGACCTGCGCCGGGAACGCAACATGGCGATGATCCTGATCACCCACGACCTGGGTGTGGTCGCCGGAGTCGCGGACCGGATCGCGGTCATGTACGCCGGCCGGATCGTCGAACACGCCGACGTCCGCTCGCTCTACAAGGCGCCCGCCCACCCGTACACCAAGGGTTTGTTGGAGTCGATCCCGCGCCTGGACGTCCGCGGCGCGGAACTGTCGACGATCAAGGGGTTGCCGCCGAACCTGATGCGGATCCCGTCCGGCTGCCCGTTCCACCCCCGGTGCCCGTACGTCCAGCAGGTCTGCGTGGACGTCGTACCGCACGACCTGGTCCTCGGCGACGGCCGGACCAGCGCTTGCCACTTCGCGCAGGAGGTCCGTGATGACAGCGTCGCCCGCTAACCCCACGAAGGTCCGCGGCGAGACGATCCTCTCCGTCGACAACCTGGTGAAGCATTTCCCGATCACGCAGGGCGTTCTGTTCCAGCGGCAGATCGGCGCGGTCAAGGCCGTCGACGGGGTGAGCTTCGAGCTGCGTCGGGGCGAGACGCTGGGCGTGGTCGGTGAGTCCGGCTGCGGCAAGTCCACCCTCGCCCGACTGCTGATGCGACTGGAGACGCCCACCTCCGGCCGGGCCACCCTGGAAGGTCGCGACCTGTTCAAGGCCTCCGGGGGCGAGCTGCGTCGGGTACGCCGCAACATGCAGATGGTGATGCAGGACCCGTACACGTCGCTGAACCCGCGGATGACCGTCGGCGACATCATCGGCGAGCCGTTCGAGATCCACACGGATGCCGCGCCGAAGGGCAGCAAGCAGAAGCGGGTCCAGGAGTTGCTCGACCTGGTCGGGCTCAACCCGGAGCACATCAACAGGTACCCGCACCAGTTCTCCGGCGGTCAGCGGCAGCGCATCGGCATCGCCCGCGCGCTCGCCCTGCGGCCCGAGGTGATCGTCTGCGACGAGCCGGTGTCGGCGCTGGACGTCTCCATCCAGGCTCAGGTGATCAACCTGCTGAAGCAGCTCCAGGACGAGTTGGGGCTCTCGTACATCTTCATCGCCCACGACCTGTCCGTGGTGCGGCACATCGCCGACCGGGTGGCGGTGATGTACCTCGGCCGGATCGTGGAGATCGGCACCGAGGACGAGATCTACGAGCGGGCCACCCACCCGTACACCCAGGCTCTGCTCTCCGCGGTGCCGGTGCCGGACCCGGAGGCCCGCGATCAGCGCAACATGATCCGGCTGGTCGGCGACGTGCCCAGCCCGGCCGACCCGCCGAGTGGATGCCACTTCCGGACGCGGTGCTGGAAGGCCCAGGACATCTGCGCCAAGGAAGACCCGCAAACGGTCCCGAGAGCAGCCGACCCGCACCCGTCGGCCTGCCACTTCGCCGAACTCCGCCCACCCCTCCCGGCCTAACCGACCGCCCGACACGTCGATCATGGAGTTGTGGTGGCCGATTTCTTGGCCGGTACCCCTTTTGCGGGGCACCACAACTCCATGATCGACGCGAACAGGGGGTGGGGTTAGTGGAAGAAGTGGCGGGTTCCCGTTAGGTACATCGTCACGTTTGCCTTTTTGGCCGCTTCGATGACCTCTTCGTCGCGGATGGAGCCTCCCGGCTGCACGATGGCGCGGACGCCGGCGTCGAGGAGGATCTGCGGGCCGTCGGCGAACGGGAAGAACGCGTCCGAGGCGGCGACCGAGCCACGGGCCCGGTCGGCGCCGGCGCGGGTGACCGCGAGCTGCGCCGAGTCGACCCGGTTGACCTGACCCATGCCGACGCCGACGGTGGCGCCGTCCTTGGCGAGCAGGATCGCGTTGCTCTTCACCGCGCGGACCGCCCGCCAGGCGAACGCGAGGTCCCGCAACAGCTCCTCGTCGGCGGCCTCTCCGGTCGCCAACTGCCAGTTCGCCGGGTCGTCGCCGGGGGCGTTCACCCGGTCGGCGACCTGGGCCAGTACGCCTCCGGTCACCTGCCGCAGCTCCACCAGCGCCGGGGTCCAGGCCGGCGCCCGCAGCAGCCGGATGTTCTTCTTGCCCTGCAACACCTCGACCGCGCCGTCGTCGAAGCCGGGCGCGACCACGACCTCGGTGAAGATGTCGGCGACCTGCCGGGCCAGCTCGACCGAGACCGGCCGGTTGACCGCGATCACCCCGCCGTACGCCGACACCGGGTCGCAGGCGTGCGCCTTGCGGTGCGCCTCGGCCACGTCCGCACCCACCGCGATGCCGCACGGGTTGGCGTGCTTGATGATCGCCACCGCCGGCTGGTCGGCGAAGTCGTTCGCGGCCCGCCAGGCGGCGTCCGCGTCGACGTAGTTGTTGTACGACATCTCCTTGCCGTGCAGCTGCTCGGCCTGGGCCAGCCCGGCGGGGGCGTCCGGGTCGGTGTAGAGAGCCGCCGGCTGGTGCGGGTTCTCGCCGTACCGCAGCACGGTCGACTTGCGCAGCGCCAGCCCCGCGAACTGCGGCCAGGAGTCGTCGGCCGGCGCCAGCTCCTGGGCACACCACTGGGCCACCGCGACGTCGTACTCGGCGATGTCGGCGAACGCCCGGGCGGCCAGCGCCCGACGCTGGGCCAGGGTGAAGCCACCCTCGCTGAGCGCGCCGAGCAGCGCCGGGTAACCGGCCGGGTCGGTGAGCACGGCGACCGAGGCGTGGTTCTTGGCGGCGGCCCGCACCATGGCCGGGCCACCGATGTCGATCTGCTCCACGCACTCCTCGACGCCGGCGCCGGACGCGACGGTCGCCTGGAACGGGTAGAGGTTGGAGACCAGCAGGTCGAACGCCGCCACCCCCAGCTCGTCGAGCTGCGCCACGTGCGTGTCCTTGCGCAGGTCGGCGAGGAGACCCGCGTGCACCTTGGGGTGCAGGGTCTTCACCCGACCGTCGAGCACCTCGGGGAACCCGGTCACCGTCTCCACCGGCGTCACCGGCACCCCGGCGGCGGCGATGGTGCCCGCCGTGCTGCCGGTGGACACGATCTCCACGCCGGCCGCGTGCAGGGCCTGGGCCAGCTCGACCAGCCCGGTCTTGTCGTAGACGCTGACCAGCGCCCGCCTGATCGGGCGGCGCCCGTCCTGAGTGGGACTCACGGAACCGTGACCTTCCTTCCGGTGATGGTCCAGCCTTCGCGGACCAGGCGACCGACCTGCTCGACGAGCTGGCGCCGCTCGGCTTCCTTGATGCGCTCGGTGAGCGTGTCGACGTCGTCGTCGTCGAGCACCGGCACCGCGACCTGCGCGACGATCGGCCCGGTGTCCATACCGGCGTCGACGAAGAAGAGGGTGGCCCCGGTGAGCTTCACGCCGTAGGCGAGGGCGTCCCGCGGACCGTGGATGCCGGGGAACGCCGGCAGCAGGGTGTTGTGGGTGTTCAGGTAGCGGTCACCGAAGGCGGCGAGGAAGTGCGGGCCGACCAGCTTGAGGAAGCCGGCGGAGATGACCAGGTCGGGTTGGTGCTTCGCGACGTGCGCGGTGAGCGCCCGGTCCCAGTCCTCCCGGGTGTCGTGGTCGCGGACCCGCTCGACGAAGGTCGGCACCCCGGCCGCGTCGGCCCGGTCCAGGCCCGCGATGCCGTCGCGGTCCGCGCCGACCGCGACGACCTGTGCGCCGTACGCGGGGTCGGCGGCGGCATCCAGCAGCGACTGAAGGTTGCTCCCGGAGCCGGAGATGAGGACGACGATGCGGGCGACAGGCGCGGGCTCGGTCACCGGGCCACCCTATCGGGCAGGTCAGGATGCCCCTCCGCTGGGCGGTGCGCCGATCTTCGACAGCGTCGACGTGCATCGACCCGGTACGCTGCCGCTCGCTCGGGCCGAACGTCCCGCCCACCCGCGCTACGGCGCTGGCCCGACCCGCGGAGTTGAGCAAGAACTGCCTTTTCCTGCGCTTCGGGAAGAATGTCTACCGGTTGCCGCACTGGGCATCGGGAGGACTGAACGCGATCATGGATGGAAACACACAGCAGTAACTGACGGAACCAGTCCAAGGAGCTCTTCGAATGCAGCCCGGTAACCCCGGTCAGGACCCGTACGGCCAGCAGCCCAACCAGGACCCGACCGCCCCCCCGCCGCCCGCCGCCCCGTACGGCCAGCAGCCCACCTCCGGCCAGCCCTACGGTCAGCCCTACGGTCAGCAGGACCCGTACGCGGCACCCCAGCCCCCGTACGGCCAGCAGCCCACCTCGGGCCAGCCCTACGGTCAGCAGGACCCGTACGGCGCACCGCAGGCCCCGTACGGCCAGCAGCCCACCTCCGGCCAGCCGTACGGTCAGCCGCCGGCGTACCAGGACCCGTACGGCCAGCAGCAGCCCCAGTACGGCAACGCCCCGGGTTACCCGAACGCCGGGTACCCGCAGGCGCAGGGGCAGAACAACACCCTCGGCCTGGTGTCGATGATCCTCGGTATCGCGGCGATCCCGCTGCTCTGCTGCTTCTCCCTGGGCATCCCGGTCGGCATCGCGGCAGTGGTCACCGGTTACCTCGCCCGGAAGAAGGTCGCCCAGGGCCAGGCCAGCAACGCCGGGCAGGCCAAGGCCGGCCTGATCTGCGGCGCGGTCGCCGTCGGGCTCGGCATCGTGTTGATCATCGTGTCCGTCGTGGCACAGGTGACGTTGCCCGGCCAGCCCTGACCAGGCTCGCTGTCGACGGGGCGCTCCGGATTCGTCCGGGGCGCCCCGCGCTCGTTCACCCGCACGAAGACGCGGCCGGGGCCTGGCCTACCGGGCCGGGCTGAGCGCTCCTACTGGGCCGGGGCGCGGCTGAGCGCTCGGGTGGCCGCGGCGCCGAGGAGTGCGCCGACCGCGATCACACCTGCCGCCACCGCTCCGACCTGCCAGCCCACCGGCCCGACCTGCGCCAGCCGGCCGGCGCCGAGCGACCCGCCGGACAGCGCGGCGGCCACGCCGAGCAGCACTCCGGCCACCGGCCCGGCCAGCGCCGCCGGCACCAGCACCTCGGCCCAGCGCTGCGGGGCCCGCTCCGGACCGGCGAGTCGAGCCACCCGGCGGGCGAGCAACCAGCCGGCGACCATCCCGGCCAGCACGGGCACCGCGAGCAGGAGAGCGCCGAGACCGTCCACCGGACCTCGCGGCAGACCGGCGAGAAGTGGCACGGCCGGCAACGCGCCGACCGACACCTCGCTGGTGCGGACCGCGGTGTCGATGCCGACCGCGAAACCCGGCCCCAGCAGGTAGCTGGCCGACCAGATCGCCGCGTTCGGCGCGTACGCGGCGCTGACCAGGGTGATCCCGGCCTGCCCGGCGACCCCGGTCCGGTACGCGCCGATCATGTCGGCCGCGTCGCCGCCGCCGGTGGCCACCGCCAGGCCGGCCGCCCCGGCACCCGCGCCGAGCAGCAGCAGCCCGGCCACCAGACCGCTGCGCACGCCGTCGCGCACCGGGGCCGGCAGCCGGGTGACGAGCAGCCGGGTCACGGCGGTGACGCGGGTCGCGCCGACCAGCGCGGCGAGGGTGCCGACCGCCGCGAACGTCACTCCGGCCCGGACCACCGACACATCCGGTCCGTTGGCGCCGATCAGCACCGCCGCGAGGGCGCCAAGCAGCGCGTACGCGATGCCGACCGAGCCCGCGGCGAGCAGCGCCCGTCGCGGTGAGCGGGTGTCGCGGGCGCCGATCGCGCGGCTGACGTGCACACCGGCCCGGGTCAGCCGCCACAGCGCCAGCACGGTCAGCGCCAGCGGGGCGAGCCCCAGCGGACCGGACGCGGTGTGCAGCGGCACGCCGTGCCCGAGCAGCCACCCGGCCAGCGCGGTGCGCAGGGTGTTGGTCAGAGTGCTGGAATCCGTGCCGAGTTGAACCAGGCCGAGCACGATGGCGACCGGCAGGTAGGAGGTGAGCGCGGCCCAGCAGGCGGCCACCCCGGCGGCGACGGGCAGCGGCGCACGCCCGCGTGGCGTCCCGCCCGAGCGGGGCGCGGGCACCCGTCGGGCCGGCGCGGCACGGTCGACCGGCCGGTCGTCGGCGCGCACACCGCCGGGACGGCTGGGACGGTCAGGGGTGACGGGGGACATCCGCTCTACTCTGGCACGTCGGGAAGGCGGTGGCAGTCCGTTAACCCGTCCGAAGGGCGACGAGTTGACCGAACCAGGGCCTCGGCGACCCGGTCCGGTCTAGCCTCGGCCAGAGGGGGCGCGAGTCGCCACCGCCCGGGTCGGGTCCGCCGGTCGCGGTCCGGCCGGCTCGCCGTCCACGACCGCCCGGAGGAAGCTGTGACGACGCCATACCCGCCACCCCCGCCCCCACCGGCCCGGGGACGGGACCGGACCACGCTCTGGGGTGTGCTGGGCATCGTGCTGGGGCTGATCTGCTGCGGCATCCTGGGCATCATCTTCGGCTACCTGTCGATCCGGGACGCCCGCCGGTCCGGGCAGTCACCGTTGCTCGGCTACCTCGCCATCGTCTTCGGCGTGATCAACATCATCGGCGGCGCGATCCTGCGGGCGACCGGCAACTACCCGTTCTGGAACAACGACTGAGCGAGCCGGTCGACCAGCGAGCTGACGCTGGTAGCGCAGAGCCGGGCGGCCACCGATGCTGGTTTCACCGGTCACGGTGAAACCGGTGCGTGCCAGCACCGCCTGGGACGCCGGGTTGTCGAGGGTGGCCAGCGCGGTGAGACCGGCGAGCCGGTAGTCGTCGGCGGCCAGGTGGCACACCTGCTCGACAGCCGCGGTGGCGACGCCCTTGCCGGCGGCCCGCTCACCGACCCGGTAGCCGAGTTCGGCGAACCCGGCCGCGACATCCACGAGGTTGACCCGGCCGACCAGGTCACCCTGCTCGGTCAGGACGACGTGGAAGTGACACAGGCCCGCCTCCTGCTCGGCCAACAACGCCCGGTGCCGATCGGCGAACCCGGAAAAATACGCGTCGCCACGATCCGGCACCGAGCGCGCGAAGTACGCCCGGTTCTCCCGTTCGAACGCCAGCAGAGCGTCCGCGTGGTCGGCCCTCAGCCGCTGCACTGTCAGCACGCCGGCAGCCTACGGTCCGTTCGACGCCCCGGTGGTACGCCGGAGGGGGCCGACCAAGCTGCGGTCGACCCCCTCCGGTGTTGCCTGGCCGGCTCAGTTGCCGGACATGATCTCCCGCATCAGCTTGGCGGTCTCGGTCGGCGTCTTGCCGACCTTGACGCCGACCGCCTCCAGCGCCGCCTGCTTCGCCTCGGCGGTGCCGGCCGAGCCGGAGATGATCGCCCCGGCGTGACCCATGGTCTTGCCGGGCGGGGCGGTGAAGCCGGCGATGTAGCCGACCACCGGCTTGGTGACGTTCGCCTTGATGAACTCGGCGGCCCGCTCCTCGGCGTCGCCACCGATCTCACCGATCATCACGATGGCGTCGGTCTCCGGGTCGGCCTCGAACGCCGCCAGGGCGTCGATGTGGGTGGTCCCGATGATCGGGTCACCGCCGATGCCGACGCAGGTGGAGAAGCCGATGTCGCGCAGCTCGTACATCATCTGGTAGGTCAGCGTGCCGCTTTTGCTGACCAGGCCGATCCGGCCGGAGCCGGTGATGTCGGCCGGGATGATGCCGGCGTTGGACGCGCCGGGCGAGGCGATGCCGGGGCAGTTCGGCCCGATGATCCGGGTCTGCTCACCCTTGGACACGTTGTACGCCCAGAACGACGCGGTGTCGTGTACCGGCACGCCCTCGGTGATCACCACGGCCAGGCCGATCGCGGCGTCGATCGCCTCGACCACGGCGGCCTTGGTGAACTGCGGCGGCACGAAGATGACCGTGACGTCGGCCCCGGTCTCGGCCATCGCGTCCGCGACCGACGCGAAGACCGGCAGCTCGGTGCCGTCGAAGTCGACGGTCTGGCCCGCCTTGCGCGGGTTGACGCCGCCCACCACGTTCGTGCCGGCGGCGAGCATCCGCCGGGTGTGCTTGGAACCCTCGGAGCCGGTCATCCCCTGAACGATGACCTTCGAGTCCTTGGTCAGCCAGATAGCCATGATCAGACCCCCGCAGCTGCCAGCTCGGCGGCCCGCTCGGCCGCACCGTCCATGGTGTCCACCCGCTGCACGAGCGGGTTGTTCGCGCTGTCCAGGATCGCCCGGCCAGCCTCGGCGTTGTTGCCGTCGAGACGGACGACGAGCGGCTTGGTGACCTGCTCGCCGCGCTGCTCCAGCAGGGCCAGCGCCTGGATGATGCCGTTGGCGACCTCGTCGCAGGCGGTGATGCCGCCGAAGACGTTGACGAAGACGCTCTTCACGGCCGGGTCGGAGAGCACGATCTCCAGCCCGTTCGCCATCACCGCGGCGCTCGCACCGCCGCCGATGTCGAGGAAGTTGGCCGGCTTGACGTTGCCGTGCCGCTCACCGGCGTACGCGACGACGTCGAGGGTCGACATGACCAGACCCGCGCCGTTGCCGATGATGCCGACTTCGCCGTCGAGCTTGACGTAGTTGAGGTCCTTGGCCTTGGCGGCCTGCTCCAGCGGGTCCACGGCGGCCTGGTCCACGAGCGCCTCGTGGTCCGGGTGCCGGAACGCGGCGTTCTCGTCCAGGCTGATCTTGGCATCGAGCAGCAGCATCCGGCCGTCGCCGTTCTTGGCGAGCGGGTTGACCTCGACCAGGGTGGCGTCCTCGGCGACGAACGCCTGCCACAGGCCGACGGCGATCTCGACCACCTGGTCGGCGACCTCGGCCGGGAAACCGGCGGCGGTCACGATCTCGCGAGCCTTGGCCTCGTCCACGCCCTTGACGGCGTCGATCGGGGCCTTCACCACCTTGTCGGGGGTGTCGGCGGCGACCTGCTCGATGTCCATGCCGCCGGCCACGCTGGCGATGCAGAGGAAGGTGCGGTTCGCCCGGTCGAGCAGGTACGAGAAGTAGTACTCCTCGGCCACGTCCGCGGTCACCGTGATCATGACCTTGTGGACGGTGTGGCCCTTGATGTCCATGCCGAGGATGTCGGTGGCACGGGCCACCGTCTCCTCGGCGCCCTCGGCCAGCTTGACGCCGCCGGCCTTACCGCGGCCGCCGACCTTCACCTGCGCCTTGACGACCACGCGACCGCCGAGGCGGTCGGCGATCGCACGGGCCTCTTCCGGGGTAGTGGCGACGCCGCCGGCCAACACGGGCAAGCCGTGCCGCTCGAACAGGTCCCGCCCCTGGTACTCGTACAGGTCCACGATTGCGCGTCCCGTCCCGTCTCCGCGGCGCGCCGTCGCGCCGCCACCAGCGTTCAAAAACAGTTTGACGCCTGTCATCAGTTGAAACAGGCCATTGGCCGCAGCCTAGCGAGGCCGGCACCGCCGGCAACCGAGCGGGTGCGTGGTGTGCGGTAATGCACAACCGGACATCGGGAGCGGCCGGTTTCCGACCACGACCCGGTCCGCATCCACCGTCCGGGCGATGTTGCCCCGGTGGCGTAACCCGGCCGTGGGGGCGTCGTTGAGTCAGATGTCGGAGCGCTGAGCAGCGCAAAGACGGGATACGGCCGATGCCCTGTCGGTCGAGGGGTGGCGGCGGGGCATCGTGCATAGAGGGGCCGGACGTGTGAGGGGTGCGTCCGGCCCCTCCCCCGTGCCCAAATCCGCCTCGCCAGAGCCGACCGTCGCGGCGAGCCTCAGGAAACCGGCTGCGCGACGTTCTCTCGGACCCACTCGACGATCGCCTGAGTGGTGGCGCCCGGCGTGAAGATCTTCGCGACTCCCAGCTTTTCCAGCTCGGGAATGTCGCCGTTCGGAATGATGCCGCCACCGAACACGACGATGTCGCGGGCGTCCCGCTCACCGAGCAGTTCCAGCACCCGCCGGAACAACGTCATGTGCGCGCCGGAGAGGACGGACAGGCCGACCGCGTCGGCGTCCTCCTGGATGGCGGTCTCCACGATCTGCTCGGGGGTCTGGTGCAGGCCGGTGTAGACGACCTCCATCCCCGCGTCGCGCAGTGCGCGCGCGACGACCTTCGCTCCCCGGTCGTGGCCGTCCAGACCGGGCTTGGCGACGACGACCCGAATTCGAGAGCTCATCAGCGCACACCTTTCACCGGCTTCACGGCCTTCACCTGAACGAACGGTAACCCGGCGGGCCCGGCCCGGGAAATCCGGGTTCCGCGCCCGACAGGTGCCCGCCGCGACCGCTGCCGGCCGGGAGTGGTCGCACCGACGCTATCCGCGCCGCCCCGGCGTGGCCCGGCGCTGCCCGCAGTCAAGCCGGACGAGTCCGCCGGACCGGTCACGCTCGGCGACGAACGGGCAGCATCTGGGGCACCGTTCGGCGTCACGATGCATGACAATCATGGACGCAAACGGACAGATCGACACGCCAATTTCTCGCTCTAGCTTGTGACTCCTCTGGTGGTTGGCTAACGTGTCCACGGTTGTCATCAGGTCCATGGACGGGTGACGACGCGGTCAGCGGACGTTCATCGGAGCTTCACGAACGTCCACCGGCCGCTTCGGAACCCCGACAACGGAGGGTGTGCGTGCGCCAGCGCCTGTCGTCTGAGCCCGATCGATATCGCGGTCGTCGCCGCGTGCCCACCCCACCGCGTAGCCGTTACGCCGCTGTCGTCACCACCGCTTTCGTCGGAGCCGGCATCGTCGCACTCGGCGCCAGCGCCCTGCCGGACGCCAAGGACGTCAGCCCGAAGGTGCTCGACGAGCTCAAGCAGGCGTCGGTCACCAGCCAGGACGTGAAGGCCCGCGCCGACAACGCCGACCGCGCCTCGCGGGACAGCCGCAGCAAGGACAGCGCCGAGCCCGAGGTGTGGCTGCTGCCGCTTCAGGGCTACGACTTCAACTCCCCCTACGGGATGCGCTGGGGCAAGATGCACACCGGCGTCGACCTGGTCGCCGCCGAGGGCACGCCCTTTGTGGCGATCCACGACGGCCTGGTCACCAAGGCCGGCTGGTTCGGCGGGTACGGCAACGCCGTGATCGTTCAGCACGCCGACGGCAGCGAGGCCATCTACGGCCACTCCTCCGCGGTGAGCGTCAAGGAAGGCCAGCAGATCAAGGCGGGCGACCAGCTCGGCCTGGTCGGCCAGACCGGTCACGCCTACGGCACCCACCTGCACCTCGAGATCCATGTCAAGGGCAAGCCGATGGACCCGGTGCCGTTCCTGCAGGACCGCGGAGTGGACATCAAGCTGCAAGTCGAGGCAATTTACAGCGAGGTAGCCGGCTCCTGACGTTGCGTACCGACCGTTGACCGCCCGGATCTGTCGATCCGGGCGGTTTTCGTTGGCCGATGTCTCCCAGGTCACAGTGGAGATTGTGAGCGGCGACACCGCACCGCATGATCACTTTTCCGGTCGTAGCACCGCAGAGCGGGTCATATCCGGGCAGGTGAGCCGCCCTCCATCGCCCGGCCCCCGGTCCCCATCCCGCCTCCAACCCGGCCCGACACCAGTATTTCGAGGTCAAGTGCCCCTCGACTGTGAAGGTCCGCCGTGCAAGAAGACAGCCCCGTCCAGAACGAGAACACCCGCGACACCGCTCCCACCGGGCCGCCGGAACTCCCCCGTCGGCGCAACCGCCTCATCGTGCTCGGCGCCGCCGCTCTGCTCGCCCTCGGCCTCGGTGGCGTCGTCGTCGCCACCACCGGCACCGACCAGCCGGCGCCCGCCGCCGTCTCCCTCGACGCGCAGTCCCGCAACGAGGCCGCCAGCCGGGCCGACCGCTCGACTCGCGAGTCGAGCACCCCGGTCACTCCCTCGGGCAGCCCCACGCCGACCCCGTCGGCGACCAGCGCCAGCCCGGCACCCGCGAAGACGGCCACCGCGAAGGCCAAGCCGAAGCCGAAGAAGACCACCAAGCCCACGCCCGCCTGGGTCAACCCGATGCCGGGAGCCGAGGTCACCTCCTGCTACGGGCAGCGCTGGGGCACCCTGCACGCCGGCATCGACCTGGCACTGCCCTCCGGTACGCCGATTCGCGCCGCGGCCGCCGGCACCGTGACCCAGGCCGGTGACGCGTCCGACGGGTACGGCAACTCCGTCTTCATCGATCACGGCAACGGGTACCTGACCCACTACGCCCACCAGAGCCGCATCGCGGTCACCGTGGGGCAGGCGGTCAAGGCCGGCCAGGTCATCGGCTACGAGGGCGCGACCGGCGACGCCACCGGCCCGCACCTGCACTTCGAGGTGCACCAGGGCATGTGGAACCAGATCGACCCCGCCCCGTTCATGCGCTCGCACGGCGTGGACCTGGGCTGCTGAGGCAGCGAATCGAGGATCACCCAGCCGTGCCGCTGCCAGCGGCGGCACGCTCGGCTGCCTCGTAACGCCGCGCCACCTGGTGGAACGCCTCCTTCGGCTCCCACTGGGACGGGTCCTCGGAGGGCACCCGCACCACGCCGAAGCCGGCCATGTCCAGGTCGCGACGCGGGTCCGCGTGGTGCGGGAAGTCCGGCATGACGAAGGTGAAGACGAAGCAGCCGTGTACGCCGTGTGCGGCGTAGAGGTCGATGAGCTCGGCCAGGTACGCCGACTGGGTGGACTCGTCGCGTACGTGTCCGTCCCTGACTCGGGGCGGTTGGGCGAACCAGTTCACGATCCGGAACGAGCCGGGCCCGCGGCGCTCGGCGCCGAGGTGGGCGCCGCATCCGAACTCGGTGATGACCACCGGTTTGTCCGCCTCGTGCAGCAGGGCGCGCAGCCGTTGCTGGTACGCGGCGGGGTCGGGGCCGAAACGGTAGAGGTTGACGCCGATGAGGTCGAAGCCGGACCAGTCGACCTTCTCCCAGAAGCCCGCGGCGTAGGTGACCGGCCCGTGGAACGCGGCGCGGGCGACGGGCAGGGCGGCGCCGAGCAGGGCGTTGAGCTTGCGGGTGATCCGGCGGTCGAAGAAGCGTCGCCACCGCACCAGCACCTGCAGCCGGATGAAGACACGGGGTCCCGGGACCATCCCCGGGGAGGTGAGGGAGAACTCGCTGCCGACCAGCAGCGTGACTCGACCCGGGTAGTCGACGCGTAGTTCCTCGGCCGCGGTGGCCGTCGCCGTGAGATGGGCCAGGATCTCGCGGCGCGGGCGGTCGGCGACATACGGCCGGATGTAGACATCGAGCCCGACGTCCAGGGCGCTCCGCGCCGCCTCCATCTGCGCGCCGGTATCGGTGCCGATCACCATCACCGTCGTGCAGTGCAGGGTCTCGCGGATGGCACGCATGTCCCGGCGCACCGCCTCGCCGGAGCTATGGCCAGCGATGTATGAGATACCTCTGATCTCCAGGCTCACGCTGTCCACTATCCGGCCCGGATGCGGTGTCGGCCACGTCCGGGGAGCGAAAATAGACCTTGGTTCACGTCCCGATACCTTCGGCGCTGCGGCCCGCCCCACGTGCGCCAACTCCCCGCGCGGTCCTAGCGCAACCTCTAGGAAGGAGTGCCGAAGCACCACCCACCTAGTCTGGCCGGGGGTGCCGCCGCCGGCGGCCGGCGCATCGTTCAGGCGTGGGCCTGGGCGCGTGCCGCGCGTCGTTGCGTCGGTGATGCCAGGCACCAGGTCAGCACCACGACCGGTGCGATGTGCAGACCGGCGCCGAGCCAGTCCGCGGCACCGAAGGCACCGCTGAAAATCAGGGTGACGATGATTGCCGCCGGCACCACGTGCATCACAATGTTCGGCAGCAGGAACGGCCGCATGGCTGCGTCGTCACGGCCACTGATGATCCAGTTCATCACACCGACGACCACCAGATCGGTGCCGAGCGCCCGTGCCACAAGCAGCGAACGGGCATCTGGGTGGTCAGCAAGGCCGATCCCGGGCGCGATGAGCCACACCGCACCCAGAACGACGATGTCGAGCACCGCGACAGCCTTCAGAACGAGCGACGGTTTCACGCGGCTTCCCCTCGTCATTTAAACGGGATGTGCATCCCGTTTAGATGGAAGATACGGGACGCGCATCCCGTTTGTCCAACCACCCCGGACACCACCATCAGCGTGACCCCGAGGGCGGTGCCAAGGATGGCGAGAGTGACAAGGCCTGCGTGGCCGAGCGGCTCGGTGACGTACGCGCCGAGCAGCGCACCCGCCGCGACCAGGACGGCCACACCGGCGCGCCGCACCGACGCGTTGGAGTCCGGCAATCGAGCGGAGCGCAGCAGTTGCGCCAGGTGCCAGGCCACCGCTCCGGCCAGGCCCAGCGTTGCCGTGCCGACCCCCTCGAAGACCACATCGTCGGGCACCACGAAATTCAACCCACCGAACACGTGCCGCAACCTGTCGTCGGGCATACCCACGGCGTGGAACGCGAGCTTGAGGGCGTGGTTGAAACCGCCCTCAACGAGGCCGGCCAAGCCGACGAACGCCACGGCGACCACGATCGCGCCGGCGGAGAGCGCCAGACGGCTGCCGGTGCGGGCATGTCGCGCGAGCAGCGCCAGCGCCAGCACCAGTAGCAACCCCAGCGGCAGGAGGCCGACGAGCCTGATCGGGGTGCCGTACCGGGCCGCCCCGTAGGCGTGCTCGACGACGAACGCCGCATACAGCCCGATCAACCACCGGCCCAGGTCTCGTCGCGCACGCGAAGGTTTGGACAATGCGCCCACCACCTATAATCGGAACCGCCATCCCGCTTGAGCATACGGGATGACCATCCCGTTTAGGAGTCCGAAATCGCCGAGCAACGCAAGCCGCGTGCCGATGGCGTACGCAACCGGGCGAAGGTTCTGCACGCCGCGATCGATGCGTTTGCCACGGATGGGCCGACGGTGCCGATCCACGAGATCGCCCGCCGCGCCGGCGTCGGCACCGGCACCGTCAGTCGACACTTCCCGACCAAGGAATCGCTCTACGAGGCGATCGTGCAGAGCGTGGCCAAACGCCTGGTCACCAGGGCGATCGAGCTGCGTGCCACTCATGAAGCAGGCCCGGCTCTGTTCGAATTTCTCACCAGCATGGCCGCCGAGGGTGCGACAAACCGCGCACTGGCCGACGCGCTCTCCGGCACCGGGTTCGACATCGCCGCCGCGGCTGCAAAGGGCGAACACGACCTCAATCATGTCCTGACCGAACTGCTCAGCGCCGCTCAGCGCGCAGGCGCGGTCCGTCCCGACGTCGACGCCGCCGACCTGAAAGCGTTCCTGGTCGGTTGCGCGGTCCGCGAGCGCGACACCGCCGCCCCGGCGGCCCGAGACCGGATGCTCACGATCGTCCGCGACGGCCTGAGCACCGTGCGGCGACCATAGTCTCCAGGCGTGCCGGGGTCAGAGCTTGTCGACCGGGGCGTGCCGGAGCACCAGCCACATCGTCTGGTCGCCGAAGTCGATCTGCGCGCGGGCACCTGGGCCGTGCCCCTCGACGGCGAGCACCCGCCCCAACCCGTACCGCTGGTGATTGACCCGGTCGCCGGCCGACACCTTCGGCCCCTGCGGCAGCTCACTGGCCGTGGTCAGCCGGCTGGCGTCCACGCCGAGCCGCTGCGCCAACTGGGCCGCCTTCGGCGTACCCCCGGTGAAGTTGCCACGCGCGCCGGGCGCGCGGTCCGCGCGGCCACCGACGCCGCCGCCCCCGCCGGCCCACGAGGTGTACGACCCCTCGGTGCGCTCCCAGTGCACCAGCTCGGTCGGCAACTCCTCCAGGAACCGCGACGGCGGGTTGTAGGACGGCTGCCCCCAGGCCGAGCGGGTCACCGCGCGGGACAGGTAGAGCCGCTGTCGGGCGCGGGTGATGCCGACGTACGCCAGCCGGCGCTCCTCCTCCAACTCGCGGGTGTCGCCCAGCGAGCGCAGGTGCGGGAAGACGCCGTCCTCCAGCCCGGTCAGGAAGACGACCGGGAACTCCAGCCCCTTGGCGGTGTGCAGCGTCATCAGGGTGACCACGCCCTGGTGGTCGGGGTCGTCGGAGGGGATCTGGTCGGCGTCGGCGACCAGAGCCACCTGCTCCAGGAAGCCGGCCAGGGTGGCCCGCTCCCCCTCCTCGCCCTGCGACTCGATCCGCTCGGTGTACTCCCGGGCGACGCTCACCAACTCCTGGAGGTTGTCCACCCGACCGGCGTCCTGCGGATCCAGGCTCTCCTCCAGCTCCGTGAGGTAGCCCGAGCGGGTCAGCAGCGCCTCCAGCACCTCCTCCGGGGTGCCGGTCTCGGACAGCTCGCGGGCGCCGTCGAGCAGCGCCACGAAGTCGGCGATGCCGTTGGCCGCCCGGCTGGAGATGCCCGGCGCCTCCCGGGCCCGGCGCAACGCCGCGCCGAACGAGATCCGGTCCCGGCTGGAGAGCGCCTCGACACACGCCTCGGCGCGGTCGCCGATCCCCCGGCGCGGGGTGTTGAGGACCCGCCGCAGGCTCACCGTGTCGTCGTCGTTGACCACCGAACGCAGGTACGCCAGTGCGTCGCGGACCTCCTTGCGCTCGTAGAAGCGCACCCCGCCGACCACCTTGTAGGGCAGGCCGATGCGGATGAACACCTCTTCGAACACGCGGGACTGGGCGTTGGTGCGGTAGAAGACCGCGACGTCGCCGGGGCGTGTCTCGTCGGCGTCGACCAGTCGGTCGATCTCCCGGGCCACCCAGTCGGCCTCGGCGTGCTCGGTGTCGGCCACGTAGCCGACGATCTGCTCACCGGCGCCGGCCTCGCTCCACAGCCGCTTGGGCTTGCGGGAGGTGTTGCGGTCGATCACCGCGTTGGCCGCGTTGAGGATGGTCTGGGTGGAGCGGTAGTTCTGCTCCAGCAGGATCGTTCGCGCGTCGGTGTAGTCCCGCTCGAACTCCAGGATGTTGCGGATCGTCGCGCCCCGGAACGCGTAGATCGACTGGTCGGCGTCGCCGACCACGCACAGCTCGGCCGGCTCCACCCCCTCGGTGCCGGAGACCAGCTCCTTGATCAGGATGTACTGGGCGTGGTTGGTGTCCTGGTACTCGTCCACCAGCACGTGCCGGAAGCGCCGACGGTAGCTCTCCGCGACGTGCGGGTGGGACTGGAGCAGGTGCACCGTGGTCATGATCAGGTCGTCGAAGTCCAGTGCGTGCGCCTCACGCAGCCGGCGCTGGTAGAGCGTGTACGCCTCGGCGAGCGCCCGCTCATTGGGGCCGGTGGCCCGTGCCGCGAACTGCTCCGGATCGACCAGTTCGTTCTTGAGGTTGGAGACCTGGGCCGCCAGCCCCCGCGCCGGGTAGCGCTTCGGGTCGAGATCCAACTCGCGGGTCACCAACTGCATCAGCCGGCGGGAGTCGTCCGCGTCGTAGATCGAGAACGTCGACTTGAGGCCGGCGTGCTCGTGCTCGGCACGCAGGATCCGCACGCAGGCCGAGTGGAACGTCGACACCCACATCAGGCGCGCCCGCGGACCGACGAGCGCGGCGACGCGCTCCTTCATCTCGCCGGCGGCCTTGTTGGTGAAGGTGATCGCGATGATCTCACCGGGGTGGACGTCCCGTGCGGCGAGCAGGTAGGCGATCCGGTGCGTGAGCACCCGGGTCTTGCCGGATCCGGCGCCGGCCACGATCAGCAGCGGCGAGCCGGCGTGGCTGACGGCGTCGCGCTGAGGCCCGTTGAGCCCGGCGAGCAACTGCTGCGGATCGGGGCGCGCGGGGGCCGGCCCGGGTCGGTGCGGGCGGGCCGGCGCGGACTCCGGCGCAGGCGGGGACGCGGGAATGTCGAAGAGAGGATGCATCGCCCGACAAGTCTATGCCGCCGGTCGGACACTCCCCCGACCGCTGCGCCGCGGCGCGGGCAAGGGCCGCCGGACGCTTGCGCAGCCGCGGCCGGCGCCGGCATACTCGTCAGCGTGATCGCTGCGCGCTACCACTTTTACTATGGCACCGGGAGTCCGGCTGCCGTAGGTCGCGCCTGATCGATTCAGACCTGCAAAAAGCCCCGGGCTCCTGGAGTCCGGGGCTTTTTCCGTCCCGGGTTCCGGGCACCGGGCACCACAGTGCGAGGGGTACCCGATGATGGCAGACGTGATGGAGCAGAGCGGCGGCCCGGCCCGGCCCGAGGCGGAGCAACCCGCGCCGAACGGGACCGAGGCGACAGTGCCCACGTCGGCGGCGGTCGACAACGCCACGCCGGTCGAGGCACGGACCGGCACCGAGGAACCAACCGCCTCGGCGAGGATCGTGCAGATCCGGGAGCGGATCGACGAGATCGACAACGCGATGATCGCGCTCTGGCAGGAGCGGGCCGCCCTGTCCCAGGAGGTCGGTGCGACCCGGATGGCGTCCGGCGGCACGCGCCTGGTGCTCTCCCGGGAGCGGAAGATCCTGGAACGGTTCCGCGTCGCGCTCGGTGCCGACGGCACCCAGTTGGCCCTGCTGCTGCTCCGCGCCGGCCGCGGCCCCCTCTGAGCCCGATGGCGGGCGGTGCGCCCGGGCCGGCCGGGAAGCGGTCTGGCCGGGTCACAGACAGACGAAACCGCCTGCCGTCGTCGTGGGTGACGTCGGCAGGCGGTCTCGGGTGACTCAGGCCTCGTGGGTGGCGACGATCTCGCGCCGCTCCGCGAAGTGGCAGGCGCTCGGGTGGTCCGAGTCCCGCCGAATCTCCAGCAGCGGGACCTGCTCGGCGCAGACTTCCTGCGCCTTCCAGCAGCGGGTCCGGAACCGGCAGCCCGAGGGCGGGCTGATCGGCGACGGCACATCGCCCGTGAGCCGGATGATCGTCTTGTTGTTCCGCTGCGTCGGGTCCGGAACCGGCACCGCCGACAGCAGAGCCTGGGTGTACGGGTGGGTCGGCCGCTCGTAGATCTCGTCCTCGGTGCCGATCTCGACGATCTTGCCGAGATACATCACCGCGACCCGGTCCGACAGGTGGCGGACCACGGACAGGTCGTGGGCGATGAAGATGTACGAGAGCCCAAACTCGCCCTGCAACCGTTCCAGCAGGTTCATCACCTGAGCCTGGATGGAGACGTCCAGCGCCGACACCGGCTCGTCACAGACGATGATCTCGGGCCGCAGGGCGAGCGCGCGGGCGATGCCGATGCGCTGCCGCTGCCCGCCGGAGAACTGGTGCGGGTACCTGTTGATGTGCTCCGGGTTGAGCCCGACCAGGTCGAGCAGTTCGCGGACCTTGGCCCGGCGGCTGCCCTTCGGCGCCACCTCCGGGTGGATCTCGAACGGCTCGCCGAGCAGGTCACCGACGGTCATCCGGGGGTTCAGCGAGGTGTACGGGTCCTGCATCACCAGCTGGATCTGCCGGCGCAGGCGTCGCAGCGCCCCACCGGAGAGCTTGGAGATGTCCTGGCCCTTGTAGACCACGTTGCCGGCGGTCGGCTTCTCCAGGTTCATCAGCACCCGGGCGAGCGTCGACTTGCCGCAACCGGACTCGCCGACCACACCGAGCGTCTCGCCAGCGCGCAGACCGAACGAGACCCCGTCGACCGCCTTGACCTGACCGACGGTCTTCTTGAACACCACACCCTGCGTGACGGGGTAGTGCTTGACCAGGTCATTGACCTCGAGGATGTTCTCAGACACGGTTCACCAGCTCCTCGGCGAAGTGGCAGGCGCTGGCCCGGGCGGGGCCGACCTGCAGCAGCGGCGGGACCTTCTCCCGGCACACCGGCTGAGCCATCGGGCACCGCGGGTTGAACGGGCAGCCCGGCGGGATGTTCATCAGGTTCGGCGGGAGGCCCTTGATCGTCCGGAGCTGCTGCCCCTTCTCGTCGAGGCGCGGGATCGAGTCGATCAGACCCAACGTGTACGGGTGCGCCGGCTTGGCGTACAGCTCGTACACGTCGGCTTCCTCAACGATCCGGCCGGCGTACATGACCGCGATCCGGTCCGCGACGTCGGCGACCACGCCGAGGTCGTGGGTGATCAGGATCATGCCCATCTGCCGCTCACGCTGGAGCTCGGCGAGCAGGTCCATGATCTGGGCCTGCACGGTCACGTCGAGCGCGGTGGTCGGCTCGTCCGCGATCAGCACCTCCGGGTCGAGCGCCAGCGACATCGCGATCATCGCGCGCTGCCGCATACCACCGGAGAACTGGTGTGGGTAGTTGTTGAACCGGCCCTTGGCGTTCGGGATCTTGACCTGGTCGAGCATCTCGATCGCGCGCTTCTTGGCCTCGGCGCGACCCATGCCCCGCCGGACCCGGAACTGCTCGGCGATCTGGAACCCGACGGTGAAGACGGGGTTCAGCGCGGAGAGCGCGTCCTGGAAGATCATCGCGATGCCCTCGCCGCGGATGCGGCGACGCTCCTCGTCGGACATGCGGAGCATGTCCTTGCCGTTGAAGCGAACCTGGCCGCCGGTGACGAAGCCGGGCGGCGTGTCGAGGATGCCCATGATGGTCTGCGCGGTGACGCTCTTGCCGGAGCCGGACTCGCCGAGCACGGCGAGGGTCTCCCCCGCGTCGACGTGGTACGTGACTCCGTTGATGACCTTTGCGACGCCGTCCCGGGTGCGGAACTCCACCCGCAGGTCGTCGACCTCGAGCAGCCGGCCAGAGGGACGTCCGGACCCGCCGGATCCCGGCGCGGACTGCTCGGACACGAGAATGTCGGACACTGGATCTCCCCTAGCGGAGTTTCGGATCGAGGGCCTCGCGGACCGCCTCACCGAGCATCACGAAGCTCAGCACTGCGGCGACGAGGAACGCGGCGGGGAAGAACACCAGCCCCGGCGCGACCCGGATGAAATCCTTGCCCTCGCTGATCATGATGCCCCAGGACACCACCGGCGACTTCAGGCCGACACCCAGGAACGACAGGGTGGCCTCGGCGCCGATGAACGAGCCGACCATGATCGTGCCGTAGACCAGCAGCGGGGCCAGGCAGTTCGGGAGCAGGTGCTTGAGGATGATCCGGCCGCTGCCGGCACCCAGTGCGCGGGCCGCGATGATGTAGTCGGCGTCCCTGGTGGCGAGCACCGAGGAGCGCATCAGCCGCATCACGACCGGCCAGCTCAACACGATCAACGAGATGATCACGAGGGCCATGATCTGGGCCTTGCTGTTGCCGGAACCCGAGCCGTTGAACGTGGTCAGGATGACGATCGCGCCGAGCACGAACGGCACACCGAAGAACACGTCGCCGATCCGGCTCAGCAGCCCGTCCACCCAGCCACCGCGGTAGCCGGCGATGACGCCCATCGCTCCACCGACGAGCAGGGTGCCGATCACCGAGAGCATGGCCACGATGATGGACGCCCGCGCGCCGTAGATGACCCGGGCGTAGACGTCCCGGCCCTGCACGTCGTAGCCGAACCAGCCATTGGCGGACGGCTTGTCGAGGCTGCGGGACAGCGATCCGTTGACCGCGTCACCCGGGGCGAACAGCGCCGGGAAGGCCGCCATCAGCAGGAAGAACACGATCAGCGTGGCCGAGACCCAGAACAGCGGCTTACGCCGGAGGTCGCGCCAGGCGTCACCCAGCAGGCCACGCGGCTTCTCGTTGCTCTGCGGCGCGCCCGCGGTGGCGGAGGCCGGAGAGTCGGTCGGGTGCGCGGCAGGGGTGCTGACGATCGATGCGGTACTCGGGTCACTCATAGCGGATCCTCGGGTCCAGGGCGGCGTAGAGCAGGTCAACCAGCAGGTTCATCACGAGATAGACCAGCACCAGGACGACCACGATCCCTACCACGGTGGCGCTCTCTTTGGTGATGATCGCGCGGTAGACCTCACGGCCGATGCCGTTGATACCGAAGATCCCCTCGGTGATGATCGCGCCGCCCATCAGGGCACCGAGGTCGGTGCCGAGCAGGGTGACCACCGGGATGAGCGAGTTGCGCAGCAGGTGCACCCCGACAACCCGGCGCATCGGCAGACCCTTGGCGATGGCGGTGCGCACGTAGTCGGCACGGCGGTTCTCCGCGATGCTCGTTCGTGCCACCCGCGCGATGTACGCCACCGACGCGCTGCCGAGCACGAAGCCCGGCACGATCAGCTCGGACCACCGCATCTCGGAGGAGACGGTCGGCTTGATGATGCCCCACTGCACGCCCAGCAGCCACTGCAGCACGAAGCCGACCACGAACACCGGCAGCGCGAGCAGGAAGAGCGTGGAGACCAGGACCAGGTTGTCCAGGAAACCGTTGCGGCGCAGACCGGTCAGGACGCCGGCGCCGAGACCGATCACGGCCTCGATGGCGAGCGCGACCAGGGCCAGCTTCAGCGTGTTGGGGTACGCCGTGGCGATGATGCCGCCGATGTCGCGCTGCGAGAAGGTCTGACCGAAGTCACCCTGGAGCAGGTTCTTCATGTAGTTGAAGTACTGCACGAAGACGTTCTGGTCCAGGTGGTACTTCTCGGTCATGAACGCCACGTATTGGTCCGGGCAGCGGCGCTCGCCGCACTTACCGGCGAAGGGGTCGCCCGGTACGGCCCAGACGAGGGCATAGATGAGGAACGTCGAGCCGATGAAGACCGGCACGAGTTGGAGCAGCCGTCTCAACAGATAACGGCCCATGGGGTGGTCCTCCAGACAGGGGGCGCGTCGGACGGCCGACACGGTGGTGACAACGTGCGAATGGAGTGTTGTAACACCCAATCGCGGAACTGCCCCGGGTCGGGCTCACCGGATGTGGCGAGCCCGACCCGGGGTCAGACCGAACGGATCAGAGCTCGACCGAGGTGATGTCGAGTTCGCCGACGTTGTTCAGCTCGAGCTTCTTGATCTTCTCCGAGTGGCCGGACTGCTGGCCGTAGAAGTAGATCGGGATGCTCGGGACGTCCTGGTCGATCTTCTCGACGGCCTTGGTGAACGCCTCGTGCGAGGCCTCCAGGCTCGGCGCGGCGCTGGCCTGCTTGGCCAGGGCGTCGACCTCGGGGTTGCTGTACAGGCCGTCGTTCGAGGAGCCACCCGTCACGTACAGCGGGTTGATCCAGTTCTCGACGTCCGGGTAGTCCTGCTGCCAGGCAGCGCGGTACGGGCCCTTCATCGCGTGGGCGTTGACGTTCTGGCGGAAGACCGCGAAGGTCGGCACGCCCTCAGCCCGAGCCTCGATGCCGAGGTTGGTCTTGACCTGCTGCGCAACCGCGTCCATCCAGTCCTTGTGGCTGGAGTCCGAGTTGTAGTAGAAGACCATCTCGCCGGTGAAGCCGCCGGCCTCGGTCAGCAGCTGCTTCGCCGTGGTCGGGTCGAACTTGCAGGCGGTGCAGTTACCCGGCTTGGCGCCCGGGGTCAGCGGGTTCGCCCAGCTGTCGGCCGGCTTGCGGGTGCCGAAGAAGATCTTGTCCGAGATTTCCTGCCGGTTGATCGACAGCGACACGGCCCGACGCAGCTTCGGGTTCTGGTAACGCTTGTCGTACTGCGGGAACGCGATCAGCGCGGTCGTCGGCGTGACGGTGTTGCGGCCCCGCTCACCGAGGTCGGTCTTCCACTTGTCGCCGGCGAGCGCCGAGGTGGGCAGGGACTCCAGGAAGTCCAGGTTGTTGGAGAGCACGTCGGCGTAGGCGGCCGTCTCGTCCTGGTACAGCTTGACGTCGACGTCCTTGAGCTTCATCTTGTCGCGAAGGTTGTAGTCGTCGAAGCGCGTCAGCTTGATCAGGGAGTTGTCGGCCCACGACACGAACTTGACCGGGCCGTTGCCGATCGGGTTCTTGCCGAACTCCTCGGGCTTCTGCGTGAAGAACTTGTCCGGCAGCGGCATGAAGGCGCTGTAGCCGAGCTTGGTCGGGAAGACCGCGGTCGGCGCCGACAGGGTGACCTCGAAGGTCTGCTCGTCGACGACCTTCAGGCCGGACAGCTTCTCAGCCGTCGGCGCCGGGGCCTTCTTCGGGCCGTCCGCGCCATCCGGGTCACTGGTGTAGGTCTGCTCGAAACCCTGGATGTCGGAGAAGAAGCTGCCGTTCTGCGCGCCGTTCGGCGAGTAGGCGGCCCAGTTCCAGGCGTCGACGAAGTTCTTCGACTTGACCTCGGTCCCGTCGTGGAACTTCGTACCCTTCTTGATCTTGATCGTGAAGACCTTGGAGTCCGTGGTGTTGATGGACTCCGCCAGCGCGTTACGCGGGGCCCCACCGTCGTTCGGGTACTCGACCAGGCCGGTCCACAGCCAGTCGACGATCTTGCCGCCGCCGGTCTCCGTGGTGTTCGACGGGACCAGCGGGTTCTCCGGCTGGACACCGTGGATGACAATCGCGCCGTCGCCGCTGGCGGCAGTTTCGCCTTCGCCACCGCTCGAGCAACCGCTCGCGACAAGCGCGGCAGCCGCGCTGAGCGCGATCGCGCTCGTCGCCCGCTTCGAGACTCTCATTCCGAGGGGCCTCCTCTTTCTAACCAGGTTCCGTCGTGGGTTTCACGCACGTTTTGGGGGTGACACCGCCCGACCACCCCGGGGCGCGGGTCGCCGGGACCACAGGGAAGTTGGGGACACCCCTGATGTTCCGATCCGCCGGGCTCCCCCGCCAACGAGGCGTGACACGACGCGGAAGGCACGGCCACGAGCCGCCGCGAAGGGCGGGGACATGGTCATGGGCCGTACGGAGTGCCACACACCGATGGTGAGGTGCTGCCACTGTGACACCAACTGGCCTCTTCCGTGAAGGTGCCGTTATCAAGCCGTTAGTTGCCCGCCACGTTGCCGATACTTGAAAAATGATCATAAAACGGTCGGCGGAGGTAGCACTGAGCAGGAAATACGTTGCGCCACCCGCAGAAGTGGTCCCGGCCCGCGCTCAGCCTCCGGGCCCACCTCTGCCCGTTAGGACGCCCAGAACCGCTCGCATTTCGACCCGTCCGGACAGGTCGACTACGGCTGCACGGGCACGATCACCGGCTGGGTGGACGAGTGCGCGGAGATCGTTTGTCTGATCCTCGGCCAGGGTGACGCGCGGTCACACCAGCCGGCGGTCCGCCGCCCAGCGGGAGAGTTCGTAGCGGTTGGACATCTGCAGCTTGCGGAGCACGTTCGACACGTGCGTCTCCACCGTCTTGATGGAGATGAACAGCTCCTTGGCGATCTCCTTGTAGGCGTACCCCCGGGCCAGCAACCGCAGCACCTCCCGCTCCCGGTTGGTGAGCTGGTCCAGCTCGGGGTCGGCCACCGGGGCGTCCGGCCGGGCCGCGAAGGCATCCAGCACGAACCCGGCCAGCCGAGGGCTGAACACCGCGTCGCCGTCCGCCACCCGGCGGATCGCCGCGGCCAGCTCGTCCGGGGAGATGGTCTTGGTCACGTACCCCCGCGCACCGGCCCGGATCAGCCCGATCACGTCCTCCGCCGCGTCGGAGACGCTCAGCGCCAGGAACTTGACCTGCGGGTGCGTACGCCGCATCGCCTCCAGCACCGCGCGCCCGCCGCCGTCGGGCATGTGCACGTCGAGCAGCACCACGTCCGGGCCGACAGCCGCGATCCGGGTGACCGCCTCGGCCACGGTGCTCGCCTCGCCCACCACCTCGACGTGGGCGCCCAACTCCGCGCGCACCCCGGCCCGGAACATGGCGTGGTCGTCCACCAGAAACACCCGGAGCCGCTCGGGGCGGGGCTCCGCCGGGTCGAGGTGCTCGGTCGGCTGCTCGGCCATGGTCATCTGTTCCTCTCCGCTGCGGACGAGTCCCGGGAGATCGGCAGTATCAACCGGACCTCGGTCCCCTCCCCCGGGCCGGACCGGATCTCGGCCCGTCCGCCGTGCCGCTTCATCCGCCCGATGATCGAGCCGCGTACGCCGTGCCGGTGGTCCTCCACGGTATCCGGATCGAAGCCCTTGCCCCGGTCCCGGATGAAGACGCTGACCTGATCGGGCTCCACCTCGGCGTAGAGCGACACGGTCTGCACGCCGGCGTGCCGGGCCGCGTTCACCAGCGCCTCCCGGGCGGCCGCGACCAGCGCCCCTACCTTCTCGTCGGTCTCCCGGTCCCCCACCACGACCGCCTCCACGGTGATCGCGTAGGTGTCCTCGACCTCGGCGGCGGCCTGCTCCAGCGCGGCGGCGAAGCGCTCGCTCGGCGACGCGGTCGGCTTGTACAGCCAGTTGCGCAGCGAACGCTCCTGCCCTCGGGCCAACCGCTGCACCATCTTGACGTCACTGGCGTTGCGCTGGATCAGGGCCAACGTGTGCAGCACCTGATCGTGCACCATGGCGGCCAACTCGGCCCGCTCCTGCTCGCGGATGCGCCCCTCGCGCTCCGAGCGGAGCTGGCTGTACGTCCGCCAGAGCACGGGCGCGGCGACCACGCCGACCCCCGCCAACCCGACCAGCGCGAAGATCACACCGTTGATCACCGCGTCGAAGTTCTGCGCCGGCGAGTAGACCGCCGCGACACCGATGATGCCGACCGCGACCAGCACCCCACCGCCGATGAACCGGAGCACGAACGCCCGCCGGTCACTCTCCTCGACGACCGCGCCGAGCCAGGGCACCGGCATCGCGTTGCCCCACTGCCGCCGCCGTTCGGGTGCGGACTGGTGCCAGATGACCCCGGCACCGACCGCGATGATGGCCACCAGCCAACCGGCCGTGCCGGCCGCGCCCACCGAATCGAAGACCATGACCTGGATCAACAGGACACCGAGCCCGATCCCCACGAACGGCAGGAGCTGGGCGACGTCGCGTCGGGGCGGCACCGCGGTGTCACCGGGCCGCAACGGCACCACCGCCCAGAAGGCCGCGTAGAGCAGCAGGCCGAGCCCGCTCAGGCCGAGCAGCACCATGAACGCGACGCGCACCCGCAGCACCGAGATGCCGAGATGGTCGGCGATACCGGCGGCGACGCCGGCGGCCATCCGGTGCTCGGGAGCACGATAGAGGCGCGGGGGCGGAATCACGGTGCTGATCGGAGGCTCCCTGGTCGCGGTGGCGGGTCGGTGCAGGTCGGTGATCTGATCGTCACACGCTGCGGCGTCGACGACCACGGGGACGCCCCGGACATTCCGGCCGCCGGATCTCAGGGTGGGGTCAGGGTCGGGTCCTGAGGTCGTTCGGGTTCACCTGGCAGCAGGATCGAAGCATGACCGAGGAAGCTGCCCCGCCACCCCGACCGGGGTCGGCGGAGCCGGGTGGTTCAGCACCGCCCCCACCAGCCACGACGCCCGCCGAATGGACCGAGCCCCGCACGTTCGGTCCGCCCGCCGGCTACGGCCCGGACAGCGGCGGCACACCCGCCGATCCGGCCGGCGGCTACCCGCCGCCCACCGGCGGCCACGGGCCGGGGTTCGCGGCCGGCACCGGCTACGGAGCCGCGGGTACGCCACCCGGACCGGGCGGTCCGGGTCCGTCCGCGCCGCCACCGCCGTTCGCCGGCACCGGTTTCACCTCGCGGTACGGGTTGGTCCGGCCGCGCGAGGGCCGGTATCTGGCCGGCGTCTGCGCGGCGATCGGGCG
This sequence comes from Micromonospora sp. NPDC049204, assembly GCF_040647935.1. NCBI lineage: Bacteria > Bacillati > Actinomycetota > Actinomycetes > Micromonosporales > Micromonosporaceae > Micromonospora > Micromonospora sp. NPDC049204. The sequence continues at coordinate 388,535 of NZ_JBEZDC010000006.1, forward strand.
AGCCACCAACACCGACCCGGTGCTCTGGCGGGTGCTGCTCGCGGTGCTCGGGTTCTTCGGTGGCATCGGCATCCTGGTGTACGTCGCCGCCTGGTTGATCATCCCGAACGAGGGCGACACCGCGTCCCCGATCGAGTCCATGCTCGGCCGCGGCCGCTCCAGCATGTCGCCGGTGACCGTCATCATCCTGGGCATCCTGGTCGCCGCCAGCTTCGGCTACATCGTCACCGACGCCTTCCGCGCGGTGCTGCTCGGCGCGGCCATCCTGGTCGCCGGCGCGCTGCTGCTCAACCGGGACAGCCGCACCCCACAGCCGGGCACCCCGGCCGGGCCGGCACCCTCCGGCAACCCGCCCGGCCCGGTCCCACCGGTGACCTGGCCCGCGCCCTCGTACGGCGTGGCACCGCCCAGCGGCCCACCGGCGACCGCACCGATGGCCGGCGGTGCACCGGCATTCGCCACCGCGACCGCGGGGACAGCGCCCACCGTCACCACCCCGGCGTACGGCCTGCCACCGACCGGCGTTGCGCAGTCCACCGCCACGGCGCAGCCGGTCTCCGGAACGACCCCGGTGTCCGGGCAACCGGCCGACCCGACGACTGTCGCAGCGGGCTGGCCGGCGCCCGCCACGGACTGGCCGGGCACCGCCCCGACCACCGCCGGGTGGCCGTCGGCACCGGTGACCGGCGCACCGGCCGACCCGTCCGGCTATCCGACCGCCGCCCCGGCGTCCGGATACCGCCCCCCGTTCGCGCCGCACGGCCCGTACGCGACGCCGGCCCCGGCCGCTGCCCGTCCGCCGAAGCCACCGAAGCCACCGAAGCGCCCCAAGGAGCGTTCGCCGCTCGGCGCGGTGACCTTCTCCCTGATCTTCCTGGTCCTCGGTGTGGTCGCCCTGCTCGACCTGCTCGACGTCTTCGCCATCAGCGCCTCGGCGTACTTCGCGGCCGCGCTGGCCACGATCGGGCTGGGACTGCTGGTCGGCACCTGGTTCGGACGGGCCCGCTGGCTCATCGCGCTCGGTCTGGTGACCGCGGCGGCGCTGGGCACGGGCACGGTCGCCGAGTCCTACGACCGGATCCGCGGGGTCGACGGCGCGGTGACCTGGGCACCCACGGACTACCGCGATCTGGCCGACCGGTACGAGAACAGCTTCGGTGACGCCGTACTCGACCTGCGCGGGATCGACTTCGCGAAGCGGGACAGCCAGGTGACGGTTGCGATCAACTTCGGCAAGGCGACAGTGGTCGTCCCACCGAACGTGGACGTCACCACGGTGGCCGACGTCAACGCTGGTGACGCCACCATCTTCGGCAGCCGTTCCGGCGGACTGGACGGTCGCCTACAGGAGACCACCGACCTCGGAATCGACGGTGCCGGCGGCGGCAAACTGCGCCTGTACATCCACGTCAACGCTGGCAACCTGGAGGTGACCCGGTGAAGGCTCACCGCACGGATCTGGTGTCGTTCGCCTTCGGGCTCGTGTTCCTGGCGCTGTCGGCCTGGTGGCTGCTCGCCCAACTACTCGGGTTCGCGCTGCCGGCGGTCGGTTGGTTCCTGGCCAGCGCCCTCATCCTGATCGGGGTCTTCGGGCTGGTCGGCGCACTGCGCTCGGGTCGGTCGGGCCCGCCGGAGCAGACCGCCGAGGCCGGCGTCACCGAGGCCACCGCGCCCGTCTCCGGCGCGTCCGCTCCGGTCTCCGGAATGCCGACCTCCGGTGCGGCACTGCCGGTCTGGGAGGCCGACCGTTCCACCTGGGACGCTCCCCCACCGCCAGCGACCCCGGAGACGGCCACCACCGAGGTACGGGCACCGGAGGCGCCGTCCACCGAGGTGATCCACCCGGCCTGGTTGGCTCACCAGCCAGCAGAGCCGGAGACCGCCCCGATCGCCGGCCAGCCCGACGAGCCGACGCTCCCGCTCGTCACCCGAGCGCCGGACGGGGACGAGCCGACCCGGTCCGACCACCCGGACGAGCCGGTCGGCGACCAGCCGGGTGACGGGCGGGAGGGTCGACGGGGAGAGGCCTGACCTCGGGCGCAGCCCGGCCACGGCCGGCTCCACCGCCACGGCGATGCCGATGGCCCGGACGGACGCATATGCTGGCCGGTGGAGATCTCGCCTCCGCCGGCCGGCCCGTCCCGCCATGGCGGTCCCGCCGCGATTCCCGTCTCTACCCCCGTCAGGAGCCCGCCCGACATGACCCAGTCCCCCGCCGTGCGTACGACCGGCCGATCCGGTCCGGTCCGCATCGGCGAGCGAGCCGCCCGCACGCTCGTCGCCGAGCTGGCCCGGATCAACGATCCCAAGGCCGCCCTGCTGGTCGGGGTCCGCCCGGAATCCGCGGTGCTGGCCGCGGCGATCGAGGCGCTGCTCCCCGGTGACCGGCTCACCGTGGTGCCCGCCGAGCCGCTCGGCGCTGCCGCGCTCCGCGAGCACGTCAACGCCCAGGGCCGTTGGGTCGCCGACCGGGTGGGGGTCGTCGACTCCCTGGCGGAGGCCGAAGCCGCCACGGTCGTCATCGCCGGCGAGGTGTTCAGCGGCACCGCCGAGGAGACCCGCAGCGGCATCGAGGGCCTGGCCAAGTTCCTGTCCGACGGTGCGGTCCTGAGCGTGGCCACCACCGCCACACCCGGCCGGACCACCGGGGCCGCCGCCGAGCTGGCCCGCCAGGACGCCCTCTACGGCGTCGGTGCCGACCTGGTGGTGCGCAACTCACCGCCGGTACGGGTCTACCGACTGCGCTTCACCCCGGCCAGCCCTGCCACGGCCGAGAGGCTCGCCCCCGCGCACCGGCCGTCGAGCGTGCCGCTGACCCGCGGCATGCACATCGACTCCAACGGCGTTGCCGCTGCCGGCATCACGCTGGGCCTCGCGGCGCTGGCCCGGGTGGCGCGCCCGTCGTCGAAGCTCTGGCTACTGCCGGCGCTGGCCGCCGGGCCGGTGGCCGCGTTCTTCCGGGACCCGGAGCGCGACGTACCGGAGGACCCGACCGCGGTCGTCGCCAGCGCGGACGGCAAGGTTCTGTCGGTGCAGCGACTGCACGACGAGCGTTTCGGCGACGGCGAGTGGCTGCGGGTCGCGGTTTTCCTGTCGGTGCTGGACGTGCACGTCAACCGTGCCCCGGTCGCCGGCAAGGTGGTGGACTACTTCGTCGCCGACGGCGGCTTCGTCAACGCGATGAAGCCGGACGCCGAGCACAACGTCGCCGCGTACACCGTGTTGGACACCGCACGTGGCACGGTGGTGGTCGCGCAGCGCACCGGGTTGATCGCCCGTCGGATCGTGCAGCGCGCACCGATCGGCGCGCTGCTGGCCAAGGGTGAGCGCTTCGGGCTGATCCGTTTCGGCTCACGGACCGACGTCTACCTCCCGGCCGACGCCGCCGACCCGCTGGTCGGGCCGGGCGACAAGGTGGTGGGCGGGTCCACGGTCATCGCCCGCTGGCGCTGACCCACGCACGTGGAAACGGGGCGCCGCTGACCGCGGCGCCCCGTTCTCGTTGGGGAAAAATCAGGCGGTACGACGTTGCCGCAGCCAGAGCACCGGCCCGCTGACCAGGTAACCCACCACGATCAGCGCGAACGTGAGCCGGATGTCGATGAGTGCGCCGATCACCGGGGCCAGCCACAGCCACGGCGGCAGCTTCACCAGGCGGGCGAGCTTGGCGTACGGGAAGCTCGACACCATCGCGAAGGCGAGCAGCGCGACCCCCGCGACCAGCACAGCACCGGGCACGGGCAGGCCGATCGCCACCGTCACGGCGAGCACGGCGGCCGCCATCGTGGTGGGCACGCCGCAGAAGAACCTGCCGTCCTTCGGCGAGACGTTGAAGCGGGCCAGTCGAATAGCGGCGCACGCCGCGACCAGGGCACACGCCACTGCCGCCGCTGCGGTGGAGACGGAACCGGCGAGTGAGGCGTAGACCACCACGGGCGCGGCGAGGCCGAACGAGCACATGTCGGCCAGGGAGTCCATCTGCGCGCCGAACGGGCTGGCGACGCCCAGCCGTCGGGCCAGTGCACCGTCCAGACCATCGAAGGCGACGCAGGCGATCAGGCAGAGCGCGGCGATGCGCACCTCACCCTGCATGGCCAGGAAGATCGCCAGCATGCCGAGCATCAGGCTGGCCAGCGTGCAGGCGTTGACCAGGCCGAACTTCATCCGGCGGGCAATGGTGCGGTCGCCGGGGAGCAGCGGGATCGAGTGTGACGAAGCCTCGTCGGCGTGTGCCAGGGGCGGCATCGCCGGACTGACCGGCATGATGGCCTCGATCTCGGCTCGACCGACGCCGGACGCCGGACGGCTGAGCCGGTCCAGGCCGTAGCGGCGGCGCTGCCGGTCGGCGTACCGGTGCTCGGTCGGGGTCAGGTCGGTCACGTGCAGGTCACCGTCACGGCGACCGACCCGGACCAACAGCACCTGGCGGGCGAATGTGCTGCTGCGGCGCAACGGGCCCGCCCAGCGACGCCCTGCGGGGCGCGGACTGTCAGTAGTACGACGCCGGCGCCATGGGGCTCTCGGCACGTTTCCTCCATCACCGGATCGGCTGACCGCCGCGGGGCGGGTGTCCGGCTGTCTCGTGCCGGACCGTGCGTGGCCCGGCAGCCGTTTTGCGCGGAGTACACCATCGCATAGGGGGACATGGCTTGGCGATAGCTGCCGGCGGTGCTTGTAACTGGTCTAAACCGCTCGAACCGCTCGCTTATTCCCATCCCGGGCTTCATCGCCCGTTTCCTCCATCATTCCCGCCATTGACTGTACCGGAGGGTCACCAAGTCGGCTCAGCGAGCGGAGTGCTATCGGCCACCCTGTCCGATTGCCGAGGCAGCGATGTCGCTCAACGGCAGGTCGAGGGCCTGCTCGCGAGTGAACCATCCAGCCCGCGCCGTCGAACCTCCGGCCGATTCGGTGACCACCGCATCGCTGGGTGTATCCACCAGCACCCGATAGGTCACCCGTACGCCGTGCCAGTCCAGAGGCCGACCCTCCGGGCCGAGCGCGGCAGGGTTGTGCAGGTTGTTCACACCGAGGATCTCCTCCACGCGGCCCCGCTGGCCACCCTCCTCGACCAACTCCCGGAGCAGACCGGTGGCTGGCTGCTCGCCATGGTCGGTCCCCCCGCCCGGGAGGTGCCACAGGCCCGCCCCCGGATAACCGGCCGCGATCTCGGTCAGCAGGATCCGCCCAGCCGGGTCGGTGACCAGCCCGTACGCCCCGAAGCGCAGCCTGCGGTCGGGATGCGGCGGCGAAAGCGGCACACGCGCCCGATGCGCCCCGGGCGCCAGTGGGGTCACCGGCAGACCGAGCACCCCGGCGGTGAACGGCGTCAGCGGCACCCGCGCCGCCTCGGCCAGGGTGAGCCAGCACACCCGGTCCACCGCGCCACCACCGACGTCGCCCATCACGCCGTCGCCGGAAGGAGCGTCGCCCGATGCGCCGCCGCGCAGTACGCCGTCGCCCGGTGCACCGTCATGCAGGACGCCGTCACGCAGCGCGCCGTGAGGCGCAGCAAGCTCGAACAGCAGCCGGTCGGTGTGCAGCGCGACGTCGTCCTCCGGATAGGTGACCACGTCGGCGACCACCGCGCGGAGCCGGCCGACCACCACGGTCAACCCGGCCTGCTCGGCTACCGCACGGACCATGGCGCGCTCCGGGTGCTCGGCATGCGCCACCGCATCACCGGGCAGCCGCCAGATCCCCGGGAACTCACCCCCGACCCCGTCCCGGACCACCAGGACCCGGTCCGAATCCCACAGAATTCCGAAAACGCCAACCCGCCGCAGAAAGTCCATCCCCGCCAACTCCGCTCCCCCGCCAACCCGCCCAACAGCCCAGCCGCCCAGCCGCCCAGCCGCCCAGCCCGTCGATCATGAGGTTATTGCCGTCCGTCTCGGGGCGTGTCCTGACAATAACTTCATGATCGACGCTCGGAGTCCGAGGATTCGCGCTAGCGCAGTCCGTTTTGGGCGTTAGGTGCGCTCGGCAGGCAGCGCGGCGCACCCCGGTAGGCTGGGTTAGCGATGATCGACTCGGGTTTATTGATGTCGGGGTATTCGGGAGCTTGGGACACCCCGACATCAGCGAAGCGGAGCTGGTCATCCGGCCCGTACCGCTCGTTGGGACTTTCTCGCGAGCCGCATCTCTCGGAGGTCCGGACAGCCGCCGAACCATCCAACGCTCGGCACTCGGCACCCGGCCCAGATGCGCTGCTGTCGGCGAGCATTACCGGCGGAGACCTACCCGCCAGCACGCCCACCACCAGACACACCAACGCCGGCGACGCGCCACCGGCCGAGCGCCCGCCCCAGCACGCACGACCACCGTCCAAGCCCGCCCGCAACGCGCCACCGGTCAAGCGCCCGCAAAGCACGCACCACCCCACCGGCCAAGCGCCCGCCAGCACACCGACACCGGCCAAGCGCACGCTCAGCGCACACCACCCCACCGGCCGAGGGATCGCGGCCGTCTGCCCGTTTCGGGTGGAACGGGGCCGGCGGGTCAGGTGAGCTGGGCGGCCTGGACCGCTTCGGCGGTCACCTCGGTGAGGTGGTGGGTGGGGAGAGCGCCGAGCTCTTCGCGGGCGAACCAGCGGGCCTCGCAGGTGGAGCCACCCACGTCGGTCACGGTCAGCGGGTTGGGCTGGTCGACCACGACCCGGTAGAAGGCACGTACCCCGTGCCAGTCGATCGGGTAGCCCTCCGGGCCGAGCGACGCGGCGTCCCGGTGGCTGGCCACGCCGAGCAACTCGACCAGACGGCCGGTCTGCCCGGTCTCCTCGACCAGCTCGCGGATGAGCGCGGCACCGGGCTGCTCGCCGTAGTCGGTGCCGCCGCCGGGCAGGTGCCAGCAGCCAGCGCCCGGGTAGCCGTCGGAAACCCTGGTGAGCAGCACGCGACCGGCCGGGTCGGTGCACACCGCGTACGCGGCGAAGCGCTGCGCCCGGTGCAGCCCGTCCGGACCGGGCACCGCGTAGAAGGAGGGGAACTCGGGCGCCTCGTCGGGCACCACGTCGGCGGAGGACGTGGGCAACCCGAGCGCACGCGCGGTGAACGAGCGCAGCGGCAACTCGCGAGCCTCGTCGAGGGTGTACCAGCGGGCCAGGTCGGTGGGACGCTCACCGACCCGGTCGGCGAGGGTGCCGCCACGGACCGCCACCTGGTAGATCAGCCGGTCGGTGTGGATGGTGATGCCGCGCTCCGGCAGCGCCCGCATGTCGGCGAGCACGTCGGCCAGGCCCGAGACGGCGACCGACAGGCCGGTCTCGGCGGCGGTCTCGCGGACCACCGTGTGGTTGGGGTCCTCGCCGTGGTCGACCGCCCCGCCGGGCAGGGACCACGTGCCGGGGGTGCCGGAGCGCTCCGAGGCGCGAACCAGCAGGACTCGGCCTGTCGAATCAGCACAGACTGCGTATGCCGCGATCCTGCGGAGCGGCTCCAGCAAGGTGGTCACGGAAGCAAATTCTCCCCGCGCCGGGTTACCGGAACGGAAAAGAGTCGGATTCCTGACTGTCTGGCCCCGATCAGGGATTGGTCAGGGTAAGGATCCGGGCGGTCACCGAGGGCGGGGCGGGCACCGGCGCGGACCGTGGAGGCATGACATCGACCACCGCTCCCCACGCCCCGTACAAGCAGCTCCGTCGACCCACCACCGACCGCATGGTGGCCGGCGTCGCGAGCGGCGTCGGCCGCTACTTCGCCGTCGACCCCACACTGGTCCGGGTGGCCTTCGCGGTCACCGGCCTGCTCACCGGCGGGCTCGCGCTGCTCGCGTACCCGATCATGTGGTTCCTGATGCCCGAGGAGCCCACCGGCGCGCCGGCCTGGCCGCACGCGGCGGGCGTCGCGCCGCAGTCGGGTCCGCCGCCGACCGCCGGGCCTGCGCCGGGCGGGCCGATGCCGGGGTACGCCCCGACGCCGCCCTACCCGCCGACGACCCCGTTCGACGCGCCGCCGAGCCCGGCGCACAACCCGCACGACAGCAGCCCGCCGCCGGTCGCGTGAGCGGCGCTCACTCCCACTCGATGGTGCCCGGTGGCTTGCTGGTCACGTCCAGCACGACCCGGTTGACCTCGGCCACCTCGTTGGTGATCCGGGTGGAGATCCGGGCCACGACCTCGTAGGGCAGCCGTGACCAGTCGGCGGTCATGGCGTCCTCGCTGGAGACGGGGCGCAGCACCACGGGGTGCCCGTAGCTGCGCCCGTCTCCCTGCACACCGACGCTGCGCACGTCGGCGAGCAGCACCACGGGGAACTGCCAGACGCCCCGGTCCAGGCCGGCGGCGGTCAACTCCTCGCGGGCGATCAGGTCGGCCTCGCGGAGCAGGTCGAGGCGCTCCTGGTTGACCGCGCCGATGATCCGGATGGCCAGGCCGGGACCCGGGAACGGGTGCCGCCAGACCATCGACTCGGGCAGGCCGAGCTGGAGGCCGAGCGCGCGGACCTCGTCCTTGAACAGGGTGCGCAGCGGCTCGACGAGCGCGAACTTCAGGTCCTCCGGCAGACCGCCCACGTTGTGGTGGCTCTTGATGTTGGCGGTGCCGGTGCCGCCGCCGGACTCCACCACGTCGGGGTAGAGGGTGCCCTGGACCAGGAACTCCACGTCACCGTGCGAGGCGATCTCGCGGGCGGCGGCCTCGAAGACCCGGATGAACTCCCGACCAATGATCTTGCGCTTCTGCTCCGGGTCGGTCACGTCGGCCAGCGCGCCGAGGAACCGGTCGGTGGCGTCGACCACCTTCAGCTTGATGCCGGTGGCGGCGACGTAGTCCTTCTCCACCTGCTCGGCCTCGCCCGCGCGCAACAGACCGTGGTCGACGAAGACGCAGGTGAGCTGGTCACCGACGGCCTTGTGCACGAGCGCGGCGGCGACCGCGGAATCCACCCCGCCGGACAGGCCGCAGATGACCTCCTTGTCGCCGACCTGGGCGCGGATCCGGGCAACCTGCTCGTCGATGATGTTCTCGGGCGTCCAGGTCGGCTCGATGCCGGCGATGTCGTACAGGAAGCGCGTCAGCATCTCCTGGCCGTGCGCGGTGTGCCCGACCTCCGGGTGGAACTGCACGCCGGCCCGCCGCCCGGCCAGGTCCTCGAAGGCGGCGACCGGAGCGCCCGCCGACTCGGCGGTCACCGTGAATCCCGTGGGCGCCTCGGTCACGGCGTCGCCGTGGCTCATCCAGACCGGCAGGTCCGCCGGCAGGTCGCGCAGCAGCACACCCGGGTCGAGCAGGCGGGGGCGCAGCGGCGTGCCGCCGTACTCCCGGTTGCCGGTCCGCGCGACCGTGCCGCCGAGCGCCTGGGCCATCGCCTGGAAGCCGTAGCAGATGCCGAAGACCGGCACGTCGGCGGTGAACACGCCCGCGTCGATCTGCGGCGCGTCCGGCGCGTAGACGCTGGCCGGGCCCCCGGAGAGGATGATCGCGGCGGGGTTCTTCGCCAGCATCTCGGCGATCGGCATCGAGTGCGGCACGATCTCGGAGTAGACCTTCGCCTCGCGAACCCGGCGCGCGATGAGCTGGGCGTACTGGGCTCCGAAGTCCACCACGAGGACGGGGCGAGGCAGGCTCATGTGCGCAAAGCCTACCGACAGTCACGGCCGCGTCGGGCACGGGCCGGCACTCCGGCGTGCCGCGGCGGCGGCTGCGGGTGCGGCGGCCGGTCGGAGGGCGTCCTAAGATCGACGCGGGGCGATGACGGCCGGACGGAGGACAGGTGTGACCGAGGTGACCGTACGGCCCTTCCGGGACACCGACGCCGAGCTGCTTGCCGTACTCGTCGCCAGGTGCCTTCGGGAGGTCAACAGCCGTGACTACGCGGCCGACCTGATCGAGCGGATGTGCGCGCACTTCGACGCCGCCCGCTTTCGTGAACTCGCCACCGTCCGGGAGGTGTTCGTCGCGGAGCAGGGCGGGCGGGTGGTCGGCACCGTGTCCCGGGACGGCAACAAGGTCTACACGATGTTCGTCGACCCGGACCGCGCCGGCCAGGGTGTCGGCCGCCGGCTCATGCGCCACATCGAGCGGTTGGCCGGCGCTGACGGCCACGACCACATGGAGACCGGCGCCAGCATCACGGGGCACGGCTTCTACCACCGACTGGGCTACCACGACGTCCGGGTCAGCGAGACCGACTTCGGGCTCAACCACATCCTCCGCAAGCCGCTGTCCTAGAGCCGCAGCGCTCCCGGGGCGTCCGCCGGCACCGCCGGGTGGCGCGGGGGTACGGGCGCGAGCCGGCGGTACGGGGAGCCGAGCGTCGGGCGGGGGTCCTCCTCGCCCCTGTTGGGCCAGAAGGCCATCGCCCGTTCCGCCTGGGCGGTGATCGTCAACGAGGGGTTCACGCCGAGGTTGGCCGAGACCGCCGCGCCGTCGACCACGTGCAGCCCCGGGTGCCCGTACACCCGGTGCCAGGGGTCGATCACCCCGTCGGCCGGCGTCGCCCCGATCACCGCGCCGCCCAGGATGTGCGCGGTCATCGGGATGTCGAACGGCTCGGTGAGCGGGCCGCCGGGAGTGCCGCCGATCTCGTCGGCGAGCAGTCGGGCGGCGGTGTTGCCGGCCGGGATCCAGGTCGGGCTCGGGGTGCCATGCCCCGGCCCGGTGACCAGCCGACGGCCGAGCGCGCCGCGCCGCCACCGGGTGGTCAGCGAGTTGTCCACCGACTGCATCACCAGGGCGATCACCGTCCGTTCCGACCAGCCGCGCACGGGCAGCATCCGGGCGACCAGCCCCGGTTGCCGCAGCATGCTGCCCAGCCAGCGCCGCACCCGGTGCGGACCGCCGTCGACAAGCAGCGACTGGAGCAGCCCCATCGCATTGGAGCCCCGCCCGTAGCGGACCGGCTCGACGTGGGTCTGCGGGTCGGGGTGGAACGAGCTGGTGATGGCCACCCCCTCGGTGTAGTCCAGACGCTCGGACCGGGCCCGTCGGCGGGACACCGAGGCGGCCAGGATCGCCTCGGAGTTGGTCCGGGTCAGCTCGCCGAGGCGGGGCGAGAGCCCGGGCAGCACGTCGTCGGCCTTCATGGCGTGCAGCAGCCGCTGGGTGCCGAGCGCCCCGGCGGCGAACACCACCTGGTCGGCGTGGACCACCTGCCGCCGCCTGCGCAGCCAGGCACCGGTGCGCTCGGTACGCACCTCGTACCCGCCGCCCGCCGCCGGTCGGACGGCGGTCACCGTGGTCAGCGGATGCACCGTGACGCCCTGCTGTTCGGCCAGCCAGAGGTAGTTCTTGACAAGCGTGTTCTTCGCCCCGTGCCGGCAGCCGGTCATGCACGAGCCGCAGTGCAGGCAGCCGGTGCGCTCCGGGCCGGCACCACCGAAGTACGGGTCGGCGACCCGCTGGCCGGGACGACCGATGTGCACACCGACAGGCGTGGCGTGGAAGGTGTGCCCCACCCCCATCCGCTCGGCCACCGCCCGCATGGCGCGGTCCGCGCCGGTCTCCAGGGGGTACGTGGTGACGCCGAGCATCCGCTTCGCCTGGTCGAAGTGGCCGGCCAGCTCGGCACGCCAGTCGGTGATGTCCCGCCACTGCGGGTCGGCGTAGAAGGCCGGCAGCGGCTCGTAGAGGGTGTTCGCGTAGACGAGTGAGCCGCCACCCACCCCGGCGCCGGACAGCACCAGCACCCCTCCGCCGGACCGCCGGTCGGCCGGGCGGAGCAGGGTGAGCCGCTGGATGCCGTAGCAGCCCAGCTTCGGCGCCCAGAGGAAGCGGCGGGCCCGCCAGGACGTCTGCGGGAACTCGTCGTCGGTGAAGCGCCGGCCAGCTTCCAGCACGGCGACGGAGTAGCCCTTCTCGGCCAGCCGGAGCGCGGTGACACTGCCGCCGAAGCCGGATCCGATGACGACCACGTCGTACCGCATGGACGCATCATTACTCGCGAGTAGCGCTCGCGCCAGCGCCAGTTTTCGCGCGATCATGCTCCGGCCGACCGACCCGACGCATTCCGGCCGCAACCCGGAGCACCCGTCGGAGCGTTGTTCACCAGACGGGTGGAAGGAATCCAAGATGATCCTCGGGTCGATGGCGCCGCGCCGACGGTGGTTGCTGCTGGGGTTGACGGCCCTCGCCGCCGTCGCGCTGATCGCGGCCGCCACGGTGGTGATCACCCGGCTGACCGGCGACAGCAAGCCGAGCGGCGCTCCGGCGACCGGCTCGCCGACGCCGTCACCGGCCGGGACACCCACCCCGAGTCCCAGCGGCCCGCCACCGGGCGCGGGCATCACCGGCCCGCTCAACCTGCTGCTGGTGGGTGTGGACACCCGGGTCAGCGTGCCCGGCTGGGAGCCGCACGCGGACGCGGTGCTGGTGCTGCACGTACCCCAGGGGTTGGGTCAGGCATACCTCTTCTCCCTCCCCCGCGACCTGCTGGTCGACATCCCGGCGTTCCCGAAGGCCGACTACAAGGGCGGCAAGACCAAGCTCACCCACGCCATGAGCTTCGGCAGCCGGGTGCCGGGCAAACCCAAACAACCAAGCACCGCCCAGGGGTACGAGCTGCTGCGCAGCACGGTCAGCGGATACACCGGGCTGCGCATCGACGCCGGCGCGGTGCTCACGTTCAACGGGTTCGACCGGCTGGTCGACACGCTGGGCGGAGTGGACATCTACGTCGACCAGCGGGTCGAGTCGCGCCACCGGCAGCCGAACGGCAAGTACCGGCAGACCGCGCCCGGCGGATACACCGGGCCGCAGCAGGTCTACGAGAAGGGCAACCAGCACCTCAACGGCTGGCAGGCACTGGACTACGCGCGGCAGCGCTACATCACCGGTGGCGACTACGCCCGGCAGCGGCACCAGCAGCAACTCGTCAAGGCGCTGACCCGCAAGATCCTGGATGAGGGCCTGGCCCGGCAACCCGAGCGGGTCGACCAGGTGGTCAGCGCCCTCGGCGACACCCTCGTGTACGCGGGCGGGCCGCGGATCGTCGACTTCGCGTACGCCCTGGGTGGGGTGCCGGCGAACCGCTTCACGCTCGTCGGCCTGCCCGGTTCCGGCGTCGGCAAGGGCAGCGCCTACCGCGGCGAGCAGCTCACCAGTGTCGGCCGGAAGTTCATCAGCGAACTCCGTGCCGGCCGCGCCGACGCCTACCTCGCCGCCAACCCCAGCCTGGTCGTCAGGAACTGACCCCGGTCAGAGCCGCTTGGGCAGGGCCGGCTTCTTGGTGCCGTAGAGCCAGGCGTCGAAGACCTGGTCGAGTTGCTTGCCGGAGATGCGTTCGGCGAGCGCCACGAACTCGGCGGTGGTGGCGGTGCCGTTCCGCTTCTCCGCCGCCCAGGTCTTGACGATCTCGAAGAACGCCTTGTCGCCGACGGACACCCGCAGGGCGTGCAGCGTCATCGCACCGCGCTGGTAGACCGACTCGCTGAACAGCTCCTTCGCCCCCGGCTTGCCCGGCGGCGTCTTCCACACCTTCTCGGGTGCCCTGGCGTACCGGTTGTCGAACGCCTCCTTGGCCGTGGAATCCCTGGTGTGCTCCGCCCAGAGCCACTCCCCGTACGTCGCGAAGCCCTCGTTGAGCCAGATGTCCTCCCAGGTGCCCAGGGAGACGCTGTCGCCGAACCACTGGTGGGCCAGCTCGTGGGCGACCACCGCGGTGTTCGGGCCCTGCCGGAAGAAGCCTGCCGAGTAGACCGGACGGCTCTGCGTCTCCAGCGCGTAGGAGATCCGGCTGTCCGAGACCACCACACCGCCGTACGCGTCGAACGGGTACGGCCCGAACACGGTCTCCAGGTAGTCGGCGACCTTTGTGGTCTCGGCGATCGCCGAATCCGCGGAACCGTTTGCCGCGATCGCGACGGCGCTGTAGACCGGCTTCCCCCGGTGCGTGGAGGTGGTGATCCGGAACTCGCCGATCACCATCGTGCTCAGGTAACTGGCCATCGGCGACTTCTCCGACCACTTCCAGGTGGTCCACCCGCCCGTGCTGGCCTTGCCGCCGGGAACGCCGTTGCTGACCGCGGTGAGACCGTCCGGAACCGTGATCTCGAAGTCGTACGTGGCCTTGTCGGACGGGTGGTCGTTGACCGGGAACCAGGTGCTGGCCGACTCGGGCTGCCCCAGCGCGATGGCACCGTCGGGGGTGTGCAGGAATCCACCGTCACCGAGGGTCTCGTTCTTCAGCGGCTTCGGCACGCCCTCGTAGGCGATCTCGGCGACGAACCCGTTGCCGTTGACCAGACCGGAAGCTGGCGTGATCACCAGCTCGTTCCGCTCGCGGCGGTGCGTCGCCGGCGCACCGTCCACGCTGACCGCGGTGACGGTGAGACCGGCCAGGTCGAGGTTGAACGTCGACAGGTCGGCCGTCGCGGTGGCCTGCACGGTGGTCGTACCGGTCAGTCTGTCCTTCGCGGGGTCGTAGCGCACCTTGACCACGTACCGTCGGACGTCGTAGCCGCCGTTGCCGTAGCTCGGGAAGTAGGCGTCGCCGGCCCCCGGCGCGCCCGCGGTGAACGTCCGCGACGGAGTGGGCGACACGCTCGGCGACGGCGCGGGCCTCGAGCCCGTCGAGTCGCATCCGGACAGGACGAGTGCCCCGGTCACCAGCAGAGCCGAGCCCATCCGCAGTCCGCGTCGCCGCACCCGCATCCCACACCCTCCCCGTGACGGCCTGGGCCGCTCCCCGCGCACGGGCTTGTCCCCGCCGCCCCGGACGGCAGCATATCGACAGGGCAGCACGGCGCCGTCACGGCAGTGTGGGCGCTGAGCCACCCACCAACCAGGCGTCCAAGAGCGGTCGGAGCTGCCGACCCGCCACCCGCTCGGCCAGCGCGACGAGGTCCGCGGTGGTCGCGTTGGCCGCCGCCCGCTCGGTGGTCCAGGTCCGCAGGATCCGGAAGAACACCTCGTCACCGACAGTCCGACGCAACGCGTGCACGGCCAACGCCCCGCGCTTGTAGACGGCCGTACCGAACATCCGCTCCCGGCCCGGCTCGACCGACGGCTGCGACCAGTCGGTGGTCGCGTACTGGAGCTCGAAGTTGCGTTGCGCGGTCCGGCCGCCGTCGTGTTCCTCCCACAGCCACTCGGCGTAGCTGGCGAAGCCCTCGTTCAGCCAGATGTCGCTCCACCTGCCCACCGACACGCTGTCGCCGAACCACTGGTGCGCCAGCTCGTGCGCCACGACGCTCAGGTTGGGCCGGTCGTCGGTGAAGAACGCGGGACCGTAGACCGGGCGGGACTGGGTTTCCAGCGCGTACCCGACCCGGTCGTCGGCGACGACGATCCCACCGTACGAGTCGAACGGATACGGGCCGAAGCGGCTGGCCAGGAAGTCGGCGATCGCGCCGGTGCGGGCCAGTGAGGTGGCCGCGCCGCCGGCCGATGGCAGGCTCGCCGCCACCGCGGTGACCATCGGTCGGCCGGCGTGCGTGCCGGTCACCACCCGGTAGTCGCCGATCACCAGCGTGGTCAGGTAGCTGGCCATCGGGGTGCGCTCCGACCAGTGCCAGGTGGTCCAGCCGTCGGCGCTGCTCTTCGGCCCGGGCACTCCGTTGCTCAGCGCCGCCAGGCCGTCCGGCACGGTCACCGCCAGGTCGTAGCGGGCCTTGTCCGACGGGTGGTCGTTGACCGGGAACCAGGTGGCGGCGGAGTCGGGTTGGCCGAGCGCGATCGCGCCGTCGGCGGTGTGCAGGAAGCCGCCGCTGCCCAACGATCCGTCCACAGCGGCGGTGGGCACGCCCGCGTAGTCGACGGTCACGGTGAACTGCTGGCCACGCGGGAGACCGGCACGTGGGGTGATCACCAACTCGCCGTCGTCGCGGCGGTGGTCGGCCCGCGCGTCGCCCACCCGGACGGCGTCGACGGCGAGGCCGGCCAGGTCCAGGTTGAACCGGGACAGGTCCTGCGTGGCCGTGGCGGTGATGACGGCTCGACCGGTCAGCCGGTCGGTCGACGGGTCGTAGCGGACGTCCAGGCCGTAGTGGCTGACGTCGTAGCCGCCGTTACCGCGCCCCGGCACGTACGGGTCACCGGCGTCGGCCGCACCGGGCCGGAACCCGTCGCGGTGCTCGCCCGTACACCCGGCCAACACCAGCCCGACGACGCAGGCCAGCGCGGCGAGCAGCCGGGTGCCGGCGGGCGTCCGTCCGCTCCGGACCATGCTGACTCCTCCCGCGCGGGATCCCCGGGTCAGGACGAGCGTAGCCAGCGGCGCCGACCGTGCGACCGGTATCGGCCTTTTGTTGGATTCGGGGCGTAGCGCGACGAAGGCCGACCCCGCCTCGCGCGGGGCCGGCCTTCCAGCGTCTGTGAAAAATCAGCGGTCCAGGACCAGGCCGACCTTCTGGAACTCCTTCAGGTCGCGGTAACCGCACTTGGCCATCGCCCGACGCAGCCCACCGAACAGGTTGAGCTGGCCGTCGGCCTCGTCCGCCGGCCCGAAGAGCAGCTCCTCCATCGACCCGAGCGGCTCACCGGCCACCTCGAACGCGCCCCGGGGCAGCGACGGGTGGCTCGCCGCCGAGTGCCACCAGGCGCCACCGGCGGGCGCCTCGTCGCAGAGCGACAGCGGCTCACCGAGCATCACCGCGTCCGCGCCGCAGCCGAGCGCCTTGGCGATGTCGCCCGACGTCTGGATGTCACCGTCGGCGATCAGGTGCACGTACCGGCCGCCGGTCTCGTCGAGATAGTCGCGACGGGCCGCCGCGGCGTCGGCAATCGCGGAGGCCATCGGCACCCGGATGCCCAGCACCGACTCGGTCGTCGACCACTCGTCGCCACCGATGCCCACGATCACACCGGCCGCACCGGTACGCATCAGGTGCAGCGCCGTCTTGTAGTCCGTGCAGCCGCCGACGATCACCGGCAGGTCGAGGTCGGCGATGAACTCCTTGAGGTTCAACGGCTCGTCGGTGGTCGACACGTGCTCGGCCGAGACGATGGTGCCCTGGATGACCAGGATGTCCACCCCGGCGTCCAGGATCACCGGGGCCAGCGCCAGGGTGTGCTGCGGAGAGACCCGTACCGCCACCGTGCCGCCACCGGCACGCAGCTCGCGCACCCGTTCGGCGATCAGGTCCGGACGGATCGGCTCGGCGTACACCTCCTGGAGCCGCTTGGTGGCACGGGCCTCCTCGTCGAGGCTGGCCAGCTCGTCGAGCACCTTCGTCGGGTTCTCGTAACGGGTCCACAGGCCCTCGACGTTCAGCACGCCGAGACCGCCGAGCTGACCGAGCCGGACCGCCGAGGCCGGGCTCATGGTGGCGTCGGAGGGGTGGCCGACGCACGGGATGCCGAACGGGTACGCGTCGAGCTGCCAGGAGGTCGACACGTCGTCGACGTCCCGGGTACGCCGGCTCGGCACGATGGCGATGTCGTCCAGGTGGTAGCCGCGCTGCGCGGTCTTGCCCAGCCCGATCTCGACCACGTCACGCATGGGGGACTCCAGGTGGTTGGGGGTGATGGGTCAGCGGGAGTGGTAGTTGGGCGCCTCGACGGTCATCTGCACGTCGTGCGGGTGGCTCTCCTTCAGCCCGGCCGCGGTGATCCGGATCAGCTGGCCACGCCGGTGCAGCTCGGGGATGGTCGGGGCGCCACTGTAGAACATGCCCTGCCGCAGGCCACCGACAAGCTGGTGGGCGACGGTGGCGAGCGGGCCACGGTAGGGGACCTGCCCCTCGATCCCCTCCGGGATCAGCTTCTCGTCGGAGATCACGTCGTCCTGGAAGTAGCGGTCCTTGGAGTAGGACTTCTGCACACCCCGGCTCTGCATGGCACCGAGCGAGCCCATCCCCCGGTAGGACTTGTACTGCTTGCCGTTGATGAAGATCAGCTCGCCGGGGCTCTCCTCGCAGCCCGCGAGCAGGCTGCCGAGCATCACCGAGTCGGCGCCGGCCACGAGGGCCTTGGCGATGTCACCGGAATACTGCATGCCACCGTCGCCGATCACCGGTACACCCAGCGGCCGGCAGGCACGGGCCGCCTCCATGATCGCGGTGATCTGCGGTACACCGACCCCGGCGACGACCCGGGTGGTGCAGATCGACCCCGGGCCGACCCCGACCTTGACGGCGTCCGCGCCGGCCTCGGCCAACGCGCGGGCACCGGCGTAGGTGGCCGAGTTGCCACCGATCACCTGGACGTCGGTCTCCCGCTTGAGGCGCTGGATCATCTCGACGATGGCCCGACTGTGGCCGTGCGCCACGTCCACCACGACCACGTCCACCCCGGCGTCGACGAGGGTCCGAGCCCGCTTGTACGACTCCTCACCGAAGCCGATCGCGGCGGCGACCCGCAGCCGGCCCGAGGAGTCCTTCGTCGCCAGCGGGAACTGCTCGCTCTTGGTGAAGTCCTTGACGGTGATCAGACCGCGCAACCGGCCGCCCTCGTCGATCAGCGGCAGCTTCTCGACCTTGTGCTTGCGCAGCAGGTCGAGCGCGTCGGCCTTGGTGACCCCGACCGGCGCGGTGATCAACGGCGTCTTGGTCATGACCTCGTGGACCGGGGTGGACGGATCAGAGACGAACCGCATGTCCCGGTTGGTGATGATTCCCACCAGTGCGCCGCCGGCGTCGGTGACCGGCAGGCCGGAGATCCGGAACTTCGCACAGAGCCGGTCCACGTCGCGCACCGTGTCCTCCGGCGAGCAGGTCACCGGATTGGTGATCATGCCCGACTCCGAACGCTTCACCAGGTCGACCTGCTGGGCCTGGTCCTCCATCGAGAGGTTGCGGTGCAGGACGCCGATGCCGCCGTTACGGGCCATCGCGATCGCCATCCGCGCCTCGGTGACCGTGTCCATCGCGCTGGAGACCAGCGGGATGGCGATCTCGATCTCCCGGGTCAGCCGGGTGCGGGTGTCCACCTCGCTGGGGGCGACGTCCGACTCGCCCGGCTGCAACAGCACGTCATCGAAGGTGAGACCGAGCGGTACCACCCGGGCAGAGCCGGCCGGCAGCTCGGGCAGGTGGCCGCCCAGGTCGGCGTACTCGGCGCCGGCCGCAAAGTCGGTGCTGGGCGAATTTTCCACGATTGCTCCCCTGAGCTGCTCGAATGGGCTTCAGCGAGGTGGCGCGTGCGGGCACCGGAGCACGCCACGGTGCCGGCACGTCGCCTCATCGTACCCAGTGAGCTGGGCGACCCGTCCGTGGCAGGCCGGCCCGGTGCAAGGCCGGGGGGCGGACGTTCGCGCCGCGTTGGGTCTACGGTGAGGGGGTGCACGACGAGCCCATCGACCCGTTCAACGGCGACCCGGCCGATCCGACCGCGGGCCTGGATGATCCGGGCGACGACGCGACGCCGGATCCGCTGACCGACGTCGAGCGGCAGGATGTGCTGGAAGACCTCGCCGATCTGGAGATCTACCAGGCTCTGCTGGCCCCGATCGGGGTCCGCGGGCTGGTGATCGAATGCGAGGACTGCCGGGAGCCGCACTACTTCGACTGGGACCTGCTCCGCGGCAACCTTCGGCACCTGCTCAACTCCGGTCGGCCCCGGGTGCACGAGCCCGCCTACGACCCCGACCCGGACCACTACGTGACCTGGGACTACGCCCGGGGGTACGCCGACGGGGTGCACGACACCCTGACCGAGGGCACCGAGGACGAGCCGGGCACTCCGACCGTCAGCGAGTGACGGCGGCCCGCCTCAGGCGACCAGGCCGGCCCGGAAGCCCGCTGCCACCGCGTGTGCCCGGTCCCGAGCGCCAAGCTTGCGGAACAACCGGCGGGCGTGCGTCTTGACGGTGTCCTCCGACACGAACAACTCCCGACCGATCTCCGCGTTGCTCTTGCCCTCGGCCATGCCGAGCAGCACCTGAAGCTCGCGCTCGGTCAGCCCGATCGACGCCCGGCTGGGCCGGGCGTTCGGGGCGGGCCGGGCCGGATCGGCCTGATCCGCCGACGACTCGCCGGTTGCCGACTCGGCCTCGTCGTCACCCCGCTGCACCGGCACCGACGGCACACCCGCCTGCCCCTCGCCGGGCGTGGCCGCCCAGCCGGGATCGCCGGAGCCACGCGGTGACGGCCCCGAGCGACCCGAACCACCCACTGCCGCGGCGTCCCGGGCGGGATCGGTGATCCGCTGGCGTGACGCCCGTCCGGGGGCGGTGAGCAGCAGCAGCGCCTTCGCCACCGCGCTGGTCAGGTCGTGGTCGACATTCTGGATGAGACCCCGGGCACCGGCGCTGATGGTGGCCGCCGCGGCCTCGGACTCCTCGGTGCCGAGCAACAGCACCGCGGCCTGCGGCGCGCGGGCCAGCACCCGGCGGACGAAGCCGGCGCTGTCCGGCCGGGTCAGGGCCGTATCAGCCAGCACCACGTCAGCCGGTCGCTCGGCGAGCCGCAGCATCACCTCAGGATCAGAGACGGCGGTACGAACGATCGCGGACAACCCCAGCCGCGCGGCAGCAGAAGTAAGGTGCTGGGCCGCGAGTGGTGTCCGAACGCACACAAGAACGGTACGCACTGTGGTCTCCTCTCCGCCAACGAGCAGACCATGACGGGGTCGGCTGGGGAGGGGGTTCCCCGCAATCCTTCGAACTTTTCCGACAGTTAGGGCAAAAGCCGCAATTTCTAGGACGTTTTCGATCACAGACGTGTGAGTCGGCGAGAGTCCGGGTACCGGGAGGGCCAGGCCGGGAACGGTGCGCCTGCGCGGCCCGCCGCCCGGATGCCGGCCATATGGATTCTCGCGGAGCCGCGCGGGAGGAGGGGTGCTGATGTCGAACGTACGTAGACTGCCCGGACCCATCGTCGATCTCTGGGACTGGCAGCGACTCGGTGCCTGCCGGGGCCGGGACAGTGCCCAGTTCTTCCACCCCGACGGCGAGCGAGGCTCCTCCCGACTGCGACGCGAGTCCTCCGCCAAGGCAGTCTGCCGCGCCTGCCCGGTCCGGGCCGAGTGCGCCGCGCACGCCCTGTCAGTCCGCGAGCCCTACGGCGTCTGGGGCGGTTTCAGCGAGTCCGAACGACTCCGACTGCTCGCCGTCGGTTGGGAGGACCTGGCCGACCGCCGGCACGCCCGGGTCGACGTCGCCCGACTGGAGGCCCGCCTGGGTCGCCCACACAAGTCGACGGTCCCGGCCCAACGCCACGTCGCCTGACCTCACACGTTCCCGAACCGCGCCTCCGCCCCGGAGGCGCGGTTTCGTGTCGACCGGTCAGCCGCCACTGCCACCGCCGTCGTGATCGACCGCCGGCACCGTCGTGATCGACCGCCGGCACCGTCGTGCTCGACCGCCGGCACCGTGCTGATCGACCGCCGGCCACGTCGCGTTCGACGCCAACACCGTCGTGATCGACTCGGGGTCAAGGACATCGGGGCATCCCGCTCAGCCGGACACCCCGAGGTCAATGATGTCGAGTGGATCAAGCCGAGTGCGCGAGCCGAGCGGCAAGAGGCGATGGGAACCCTGGGGCGATTGTCCGTTCTGGGGTTCTCGGCGCTCACGCGTCGGTAGCCTCTGCGTGACATGCGAGGTTTGTCCGGTGACCGGTCGCACCCGTGGGCCGGAATCATGGCCCGGCCGGGGTCGTTACACACCCTGACGATCGCAGCACGACCTGCCCCGCGCTTGACCTACGAGGTTGGGATGCCGGTGCCGCAGGTTGGAATGCCGACCCGAGCCCGGTCGTTACAGTTCCCACGAGCGACCGCAGGCACCGCCTCCACGTGGGTGGCGATGGATGGGCCGCCCCGGAATGACCCTGGCCCCCCGGTCGTTACGCCTGGACCCGGCGCCACGAGCCTTCCGCTCGCAGGCTGCCGACCCGGTGCCACGGAGCCACCCCGGCCCGCTGGCGCCGAACTCTCCAAGACTTCCCCCTTGTGAACGTGCAGCGCCGGACGAGGTGCTCACACCCTGCCGCCGTTCCCCCCTTTTGGCGGTCGGGGTGTCCTACCCCCGAAG
>NZ_JBEZDC010000007.1:0-279711 GCF_040647935.1 Micromonospora sp. NPDC049204
AACCCACCCCCGCCCCCCGCAAAACCCTAATCCCCGCGGGTCCCCCCTTCCCCCAACCCCCCCCAACCCCCTCTTTTTCATTCTGGGGGGGGGCCCCGCCCCCCCCCCCCCCCCCCACTTCTGTAATCCCGAGTCGATCATCGCGGTGCGTCTCGGCGGCCAGGCCGAAGCGCGCCGGCCCCGGTCAGGCGGTCGGCACGGGCACCAGGGCCGCCGCGAGGGCCTCGGCGTTCTTCTTGTCCACTCGGGGGAAGGTCAGGGTGACGCCGTCTCCCGCGGTGCCGAAGGCGATGCGCAGCAGACTCACGATGCCCATCCTCCTCGCTGAGCGTCATCTCGCCGAAGTCGACGACGGCAAGGTGGCCGAGCGAGTCGCACAACGCCACGGCCAGCGCGGCAACCTCGTCGAGGCTGGTCAACGTGGTCGGCAGGTGGATGATCCAGCGTGGTCGGGTTGCGAAGCTCATGGCAGGATCACCGTTCCTCCAGCGATCAACGTCTGGATCTGCCCGTCGGTCAACCCGCGCACAGCAGTTGGCCAACCGCCGCTGAGCCGCTCGGCGAACTCGTTCACCAGAGATCTTGGAAGAATCCGGCCCCGGGAGGGGCGATTTCCCTCCAAGATCTGTCGCGGTCCGGGTCCGGGTCCGGGTCCGGGTTGGCCGCCCCGCGATTTCTGCGGAGGGGGTGCCGGGTGGACGCCCGGGGGATCGCACCGGCCGCCGCTCGCTGCTGCCCGCAGATCTTGGACACTTTCCGTTTCGCCTTGACGGAAAGTGTCCAAGATCTGCGCGACACCGTGGTCCGTGGGCGGACTGGGTGTGCGATGACGCGCATCTGGGGCTGCGGTGGCTAGGCTGACCTGAGCAGGATGGTCCGCTGAGGGGGTGAGCCCGGATGGCCCAGGCCGCGTTCGCGCCGGAGCCGGCGCCGCAGCACACCGAGCCGTCGTTCGACGTGCTGCGGTGGCACGACGAACCCTGGACCGCGCAGCTCGCCCTCGACCTGTTGCCGGAGACCAACGGCCCCAAGGTTGAGGTCCTGAGCGGAAGCGTGATCGTGACACCACACGCGGGAATCGATCATCAGTCGGTCGAGCGGGAGTTGCCGTACGTGCTGCACCGTGCTGCGCGGAAGGCCGGATTCTGGGTCTACCCGGAGATCAACGTGATCTCCGGGGATGATCTTTTTATCCCGGACATCGCTGTGCTGCGTAACTCGGGCGGTGGCCGCACGACGGTTCCCATCGCCGAGGCGGTGCTGCTGGGGGAGATCGTTTCCCCAGGTAACCGACGCAAGGACGTGATCGACCGGCCTCGAGAGTACGCAGCCGTCGGAGTGCCGTTCTTCCTCCGGGTGGACCTGCGCAACCGGGTGCCGACCATCGCCCTGTTCGAGCTGGTCGACGCGGAGTACCGGCCGCTGGCCGCCGCCGCGGCAGGCAGCACGTTCGCCATGCGCGAGCCGTTCGAGTTCGCCATCGACCCGGCCGAACTGCTCGACGAGGAAGCACCGGACGCGACGCCCACCGACTCGGCCGACGACAACGCTTGATCGACACGGCTTCGTTGAAGTCGGGGTGTCCGGGTGCCGGGGATAGCGCGACTTCCTTGAAGGCGAGTCGATCATCGGCGCGCGGCGCGGGCGGCGGGGCGGAAGCGGTGGGCACGGGGCTGAGGCTCCCAGCGGGCGTTCAGTGACGGTGGGGGAGAATGGCCGCGTGACTTCCCCCCGCGACCTCGTCCTGCTCGGGTCCACCGGTTCGATCGGCACCCAGGCCATCGACATCGTCCGGCGTAACCCGGACCGGTTCCGGGTGGTCGCGGTGGGTGCCGGCGGCGGCAACGTCGAGCTGCTCGCCGCGCAGGCCCTCGAGTTGGGCGTCGAGGCGGTCGGGGTGGCCAAGGCCTCCGCCGCGCAGGACCTGCAACTCGCGTTCTACGCGGAGGCGAGCCGGCGTGGCTGGGCCACCGGAGACTTCAAGCTTCCCAAGATCGTGGCCGGCCCGGACGCCATGACCGAGCTGGCCCAGTGGCCCTGCGACATCGTGCTCAACGGGGTGGTCGGCTCGCTGGGCCTCGCTCCTACGCTGGCCGCGCTGCGTGGTGGTCGTACCCTCGCGTTGGCCAACAAGGAGTCGCTCGTGGCCGGCGGCCCCCTGGTCAAGCGCGCGGTGACGCGGCCGGGGCAGATCGTGCCGGTCGACTCGGAGCACTCGGCGCTGGCCCAGTGCCTGCGCAGCGGGACGCGCGGCGAGGTGCGCCGGTTGATCGTCACGGCCAGCGGCGGCCCGTTCCGGGGTCGGCGACGCGACGAGTTGACGCAGGTCACACCGGAGCAGGCGCTCGCACACCCGACGTGGAACATGGGGCCGGTCGTCACGATCAACTCGGCGACCATGGTCAACAAGGCGCTCGAGGTGATCGAGGCACACGAGCTGTTCGACGTGCCGTACGCCGACATCACCGTCATGGTGCACCCGCAGTCGGTGATCCACTCGATGGTCGAGTTCGTCGACGGGTCGACGATCGCCCAGGCCAGCCCACCGGACATGCGGCTGCCCATCGCGCTCGGCATCGGCTGGCCGGACCGGGTGCCCGAGGCGGCCACGGCGGTCGACTGGACGGCGGCGCACGCCTGGGAGTTCGCGCCGCTCGACGACGAGGCGTTCCCGGCCGTCGCGCTGGCCAAGGCCGCGGGGGAGGCCGGGCGCTGCCGCCCGGCGATCTACAACGCGGCGAACGAGGAGTGCGTGGCGGCGTTCGTGGCGGGCCGACTGCCGTTCCTCGGCATCGTCGACACCCTGGAACGCGTGTTGGAGGACGCTCCGGACTTCGACGAACCAGGTACCGTCGAGGACGTGCTCGCGGCTGAATCGTGGGCACGCGCGCACGCGCAGGAGATCATCGCGGGTTCGGTGGAAGGAGCTTGATGTCGTACCTGCTCGGGGTGGTCCTCTTCGCCCTGGCCATCCTCGTCTCGGTGAGTCTGCACGAGGCGGGGCACCTGCTGACCGCCAAGATGTTCGGGATGAAGGTCACCAAGTACTTCGTCGGATTCGGCCCCACCATCTGGTCGTTCCGGCGGGGTGAGACGGAGTACGGCCTCAAGGGCATCCCGCTCGGCGGCTTCTGCAAGATCGTCGGGATGACGCCGCAGGACGACGACGTCGAGCCGGGCGACGAGTCGCGGGTGATGTGGCGCTACCCGGTGTGGAAGCGCACGATCGTGATGGCCGCCGGGTCGATCACGCACTTCGCGCTCGCCCTGGTCACCATCTGGATCCTCGCCGTCTCCGCCGGCCTGCCCAACCCGGACTTTCCCACCACCGACACGGAGGCCCGCAAGGAGCCCGCCGTGATCCAGCTCAGCCAGTGCGTGGTGCCGGAGAACGCGGTGCGGGCGTGCACCTCCACCGACGCGGCCAGCCCGGCGGCCCAGGGCCAGCTGCGCAACGGTGACCGGATCACCTCGATCAACGGCACCGCGATCGGCAACTACGGCGACCTGCTCACCACCCTGCGCGCGCTCAAGCCAGGAGAGACCGCGCAGATCCAGTACGTGCGTGACGGGCAGCCGGGCAGCACCAGCACGGTGCTCGCGCAGACCCAGCGTCCGCCGCTGGACGACCCGACCGGTGCCACCGTACCGGTGGCCGCGCTCGGCGTCGGGCTCGTCCCCAGCACCCCGACCCGGGTGACGTACGGGCCGGTCGGAGCCTTCGGCGCGACCGCCGACTTCACCGGTGACCTGGCCGTCGGCACCGTACAGGCGCTGCAACGCCTCCCCCAGAAGGTCCCCGCCCTGTGGACCGCGCTCACCGGCGGCGAACGCGACGTCGACACCCCGATCAGCGTGGTCGGCGCCAGCCGGCTCGGCGGCGAGGCGGTGGAGAACAACGCCTGGCTGGTCTTCTTCATGCTCTTCGTGTCGCTGAACTTCTTCATCGGCGTGTTCAACCTGCTGCCGCTGCTCCCGGTGGACGGCGGCCACATCGCCATCGCCTGGTTCGAACGGGCCCGCTCCTGGGTCTACGCGCGGATCGGCCGGACCGACCCCGGCCGGGTGGACTACCTCAAACTGATGCCCTTCACGTACGTGGTGATCCTGATCGGTGGCGCGTTCACGCTGCTGACCATCGCCGCGGACGTCGTCAACCCCATCACGCTCTTCTCAAGGTGAGTGCCTGAAGTGACAGCTATCAGTCTCGGTATGCCCGCCGTGCCGCCCCCGCCACTCGCTCCCCGCCGGGCCAGCCGCCAGATCATGGTCGGTTCGGTGCCGGTCGGTGGCGGCGCGCCGGTGTCGGTGCAGTCGATGACCACGACCCTCACCTCCGACATCAACGCCACGCTTCAGCAGATCGCCGAGCTGACCGCGTCCGGTTGCCAGATCGTCCGGGTGGCCGTGCCCTCGCAGGACGACGTCGAGGCACTGCCCGCGATCGCCAAGAAGTCCCAGATCCCGGTGATCGCCGACATCCACTTCCAGCCCAAGTACGTCTTCGCCGCGATCGACGCCGGCTGCGCGGCCGTCCGGGTCAACCCGGGCAACATCCGGCAGTTCGACGACAAGGTCAAGGAGATCGCTCGCGCGGCGGGCGCGGCCGGCGTGCCGATCCGGATCGGCGTCAACGCCGGGTCGCTGGACAAGCGACTGCTGAGCAAGTACGGCAAGGCCACCGCCGAGGCGCTCGTCGAGTCGGCGCTGTGGGAGTGCTCGCTGTTCGAGGAGCACGGCTTCCGCGACATCAAGATCTCCGTCAAGCACAACGACCCGGTCGTGATGATCCGCGCGTACCGGCAGCTCGCCGAGCAGTGCGACTACCCGCTGCACCTGGGCGTCACCGAGGCTGGCCCGTCCTTCCAGGGCACCATCAAGTCGGCGGTCGCCTTCGGTGCCCTGCTCGCCGAGGGGATCGGCGACACCATCCGGGTGTCGCTGTCCGCCCCGCCGGTCGAGGAGATCAAGGTCGGCAACCAGATCCTGGAGTCGCTGGGCCTGCGTGAGCGGGGCCTGGAGATCGTCTCGTGCCCGTCCTGCGGTCGCGCCCAGGTGGACGTCTACAAGCTCGCCGAGGAGGTCACCGCCGGCCTGGAAGGGCTGCCGGTGCCGCTGCGGGTCGCCGTGATGGGCTGCGTCGTCAACGGTCCCGGTGAGGCCCGCGAGGCCGACCTGGGCGTCGCCTCCGGCAACGGCAAGGGTCAGATCTTCGTCAAGGGCAAGGTCGTCAAGACGGTCCCCGAGGCGCAGATCGTGGAGACGCTGATCGAGGAGGCGCTGCGGATCGCCGACGAGATGGGCGCCGAGCTTCCCGAGGAACTGCGCGGGCTGGTGACCGGCCCGACCGTGACCGTGCACTGATCGTTCACTCGGAAAAGCGGCCGTTCCCCGTGCGGGGAACGGCCGCTTTCGTCTGCACAGGCCTCGCTCGTCACTCGGATTCGGCGAGGATCGCGTACAGCTTGCGCCGGGTCTCGTCGAGCACCTGGGCGGCCCGCTCACGCTGGTCGTCGGTGCCGTTCATCATCACCTGACGCAGGGCGTTCATCGCCTGCGCACCGGAGTCGCGGATGTCGTGCCAACTGGTCACGGTGCCCTGGGCGACGTCCGCCCACGCCGGGGTCTGCGCCGCCTCGGTGGCCTCGGCCTGGCCGGCCTCGGTGACCGTGAACCGCTTCCGCCCGCCGCCGGACTCCTCCGTGCTGGCGACGATCACACCCTCGTCCTCCAGCAGTTGGAGAGTGGGGTAGATCGAGCCCGGACTCGGCCGCCACGCACCGCCGGTGCGGGAGTCGATCTCCTGGATCATCTCGTAGCCGTGCATCGGCCGCTCGGTGAGCAGAGCCAGCACGGCGGCTCGGACGTTGGGGCGTCGGCCCCGACCCCGGCCACGGCCTCGACCGCCCCAGGGGCCGCCGTGTCCGTGCTCGTGGCCATGACCGTGCGGACCGGGCGGGACCGGCGGGAAGCCGAATCCCCGCATCCGGGCCTCGTGCAACGGGTGGTGCTGTCGGTGGAACCGCATCGGGTTCTTCCTTCCGTAGGACTATCGCTGATGCATCAACGATATATCGGCAATGCATCGCCGACAAGTCCCCGGGCGATTGACGCGGTGGCTGCTCGCCGCGGGGGTGCTCACTCACCCACCGACCGGGGAGCTGTGGTACTCCGACGCCCTTTTATCCTGGTCTGGGCACTGTGCTCCCGGTCGTACGGTGGGCCGGGCGGACCCGTCCGACCAGCGGGCCGGCCGAGCCGCTGCCGGCCTTGCCACTCGACCGGCGGAGCGGGGGGTCGATCTGGCAGGCTGGTAGGCGTGCTGACGGTGCCGGTACGCCAACTGGGGGAATCGGAGCGCCGCGCGGTCGAGCGTCTACTCGACCATGACCCGTTCGCGGGCGCGCAGGTCGCCGAGCGGATAGCCGCGCGCGGGCTCTCCTGGTGGCGGGCCGAGGGCAGAATCCTGGGGTACGGCGCGCGCCGCAACCTCGAATCGCTGTGCTGGCTCGGTGGCAACCTCACACCGGTGCTGGCGACCGACGCCGCGGTGGCCGCCTTCGCCGACCTGCTCGCCGGCGAGGAGCGGCTCTGCTCCTCCATCGTCGGCCGAGCCGATGCGGTGCTCGGGCTCTGGGACCGGCTCTCGGACACCTGGGGGCCGGCGCGGGACGTCCGCCCCAACCAGCCACTGCTGGCCACCGACACCCTGCCACAGGTACCGGCCGACCCGGAGGTACGCCAGGTCCGCTCCGGCGAGGTCGATCGGCTCTTCCCGGCCGCGGTGGCCATGTACACCGAGGAGGTCGGCGTCTCCCCGCTGGCCGAGGACGCCGGGCGCAGCTACCGTCGACGGGTCAACGACCTGGTCCGGGCCGGTCGGGCGTACGCCCGCTTCGTCGACGGCAAGGTCGTGTTCAAGGCCGAGCTGGCCGTCGTCACCAAGCGGACGGCGCAGGTCCAGGGCGTCTGGGTGGCACCGGAGTGGCGGGGCCGGGGGATCGCGACGGCCGCCATGGCAGCCGTGGTCCGCGACGCGCTGCTGCGGGTCGCCCCCACCGTCAGCCTGTACGTCAACGACTTCAACCTCCCGGCCCGCCGGGTCTACGAGCGCTGCGGCTTCCAGCCGATCGGCACCCTCGCCACCGTCCTCTTCTGACCCCTGCTGCGTGCCGTCGGGTTGCGCGCCGCGCGCCGGGCCGGGTCGGCGTGCCGAGCCGTCGTGCCGGCGTGCCGCGTGCCGGGCCGCGCCGGCGTGCCGCGTGCCGGGCCGCGCCGGCGTGCCGCGTGCCGGGCCGCGCCGGCGTGCCGTGCCGGGCCGGCCGCGTGCCGCGTCGCCGGTAGATCTTGGACAGTTTCCGTTTCCGCGTGAACGGAAACTGTCCAAGATCTCCGAAAAGCCGCCGGCCACGGCCGGGTCATCACCTCTGCGGCACGCCCGACGGCGCGTATCCCATTCGCTCGCGCCGACCAGGCGGCGGATACGCCGCTGGCCGGCACCCCGAGTTGCGGGGCGCCGGCCAGCGGTCGGTGTCGTGCGGGTGGTGCTGGTGTCAGCTGTTCCAGTACTGGGCGACGAGGTCGGTGGCCTGCTGCTCCCACTGGGCGTAGGCGTCGGGGTAGGCGGAGACCTGGACGGTCTGTGCGGCCTCGGTCAGGGGCATGTCCTGCCAGCCGTCGACCTGCTTGAGGCCCTTGAGGAACGCGGTGGTGGAGTAGGCCGGGTCGGTGATCTGCTCCGGCGTGCCCCAACCGCTGGACGGGCGCTGTTGGAACAGGCCCAGCGAGTCGTGGTCGTTCATGTCGCCCAGGTGGCCGAGGTTGTCCAGCTTCGACTCCTGCAGGCTCGTCGCGATCGAGATCACCGCAGCCCGCTCCGGGAGGCCGGCCTTCTTCGTGGCGGCGATGATCGCCTTGACGTTGGCGGTCTTCTCGTCGTTGAGGTCGATGTGCGACTGCTCGCCCTGCGGCTTCGGCGCGGTGGTCTGCACGGCGGCCGCGACGGGCTTGCCCTCGACCGGGGTGGCGGCGTGGGCGGCGATCGGGCCGGCGAACACACCACCGGCGAACGCGAGACCAGCAACGGACAGGACGCTCTTACGCATGATCGTGTTCATGGGGGTAGCTCCTTCGGGGGTAGGAAACACCCCGACCGCCAAAAGGGGGGAACGGCGGCAGGGTGTGAGCACCTCGTCCGGCGCTGCACGTTCACAAGGGGGAAGTCTGAGGGGTGACACCCTGTCGGGCGTCGGAGTCGGCGACCTGCCGAGCGGGGGACTCGGGGCGCCGGGGTTCAGGTGTAACGACCGGCGGGCCGGGGTCATTCCGGGGGGCGGCCCATCCATCGGCACCCACGTGAAGGCGGTGCCCGCGGTCGTTCGTGGGGGCTGTAACGACCCGGCCGGGTCCCGCATTCCCACCCCCGGGGGGCGGGGGCGGCGGGGCGGTGGTCCTGCGATCGTCAGGGTATGTAACGACGCCGCCCCGGCCATGATTCCGCCCCACGGGTGCGGCCGGTCACCACCCAGCGACCCCTTGAATCGGACAAACCTCGCGCCGACCGCCACGCCGGGCATGCGCGGCGCTGGGTGCCGCGCGCTCCGGCACCCAACGGTCACCAAACGGCATGATCCACTCGACGTCACGGATATCGGGGTGTCCGGGACGGGCTGACCCCGCGACGTCACGGAAGCCGAGTCGATCATGGGATCGGCGGAAGCTGATGCCCTGTTCGGGGCCGGAAATTCGGTTGAATCTGGGCGTCGTCGCCGCCAGGCTGAAGTCTCCGCCACCCCACGTCCGGAGGACTTCCATGCGCCTGCTCCGTGATCTGTGGGGCACCTCGGCACGTCGGATGACGGTCGTGGCCGTCCTGATCGTGCTCGGCGCCGCCGGCCAGGCGGGCGCCTCGGCGTTGGCCGGTGCGGTCCTGGTGCACCGGTCGTCCGGTTTCTTCGCCGTGCTGGCCGCGGCGCTGGTCGCGGTGGTGCTCAGCGACCTCGCGGTGAGCCTGCTGATGGCCGGCGTGACGGCGGACTGGTCCGCCGACGTACGCCGCCGGCTCTGCCGGGTCGCTCTCGGGCAGGACCTGCCCACCCTGGAGACCACCCCGGTGGGTGAGCTGCTCGACCGGATCGACGGGGACGTCTACCAGGTGGCCTCGGCGATCCGTAACCAGGGCACCCGGCTCGCCCAGGGCCTCTGCGTCGGCCTGTTGTCGATGGTCGTGGCGTTGGCCGTGTGGTGGCCGGCCGGAGTCGCGATGCTGCTGCTCACGGTGCTGCTCGCCGCCGGCCTGCGGCGGCCCACGGCGCGGATCGCCCCGGCCCGGATGCGCGAGGAGGAGGCGTGGTCCGACCTGGCCGCCGTGATGGAGGAGGCGGTGCACGGCCAGGACGACGTACGTACCAGCCTGGCCCGGCCGTACGTGCTGCGGCTCTACGCCCGGCGGGCCGCCGCCGTGTTGTCCCGGGGCAGCCTGGTCTGGGTGTTGTCCGCCCGGGTGGCCGCGGCCGCCACCGCGACGATCCGCGGCGGCATCGGCGCGGTGGTACTCGGAGGGGCCTGGGCGTTGGCCACCGGCCGGATCGACGCCGCCCGGCTCACCGCCATCTGGCTGCTCGCCCTGGCCTTCGGGGCCACCGCGGAACACGTCAGCCGAATGGTGCCGGAGATCCAGGAGGCTCTGGGCGCATGGGCGCGGGTGCGGCTGCTGCACAGGGCCCGGCAGGAGCCCGTCGGCGGCGCCAGCCCGACCGACGGTGACCTCCGCATCCGCGACCTGACCTTCGAGTACGAGGTGAGTGGCCCCGAGGGTGGCCGGGGTGCCGCGTTGCGCGGGCTCAGCCTCACCTTCGCGCGCGGACGCTCGTACGCGCTCATCGGGCGGACCGGTTCGGGCAAGTCGACGTTGGCGAAGGTGCTCACCAGGGCGGTCGACGTGCCGTCGGGCACTGTCTTCCTCGGTGGCACCGACCTGTGCGACCTCGACGTCGAGCAGTTGCGCCGCTGGGTGGCGCTGGTGCCGCAGCGTACCGAGATCCTGGCGGGCACTCTCGCGGAGAACGTCGCGCTCTACGACCCGGAGCTGCTCGACGCCGCGGCGAAGGCGCTTGACGAGTTGGGCCTGGCCGGCTGGATCGCCGAGTTGCCGGACGGGTTGGCGACCCGGCTCGGGGAGGGCGGGCACGTGCTCTCCGCGGGCCAGGAGCAGCTGGTGGCGTTCGCCCGGATCCTGGTCCGTGACCCGCATGTGGTGGTCCTCGACGAGGCCACCGCGCGTCTGGATCCGGTGACCGAGGCGCGGGTGCAGCGGGCCACCGAACGACTGCTGCGCGACCGGATCGGCATCGTCATCGCGCATCGGCTCTCCTCCGTGCGCCGCTGTGACGAGGTGGTGGTGCTGGCCGACGGCGCGGTGGTCGAGGCCGGTCCACTGGAGACGTCGACGCGTTTCGCCGAGCTGCTGGCGACCAGTCACGCCGCCGCGTACGCCGCGGTGGCACCGATGGGCCGCGCCGTCGCGGGCACCGACCTGCTGGTCGGCCCCGATCCGGCCGATGCCTGGCCGAGCGAACCGCCGACGACCGGTGCCGTCCCGAAGGCCGGGTCGATCGCCGACCAGATCGAGCAGGTCACGCCGGCCGAGCAGGTCGGGCCGACGCGGGCCGATCCGCCGCCGCTGCCGCCCGTGCCGCCGGCCCGGACACTGCGGGAGATCTTCCGGCTCTGCACCAACGATCCCCGGTACGGGCTGGCCGCGATCGGGTTGTTCCTCGGGCTCAGCCTGCTGGGGCTGGACGGCCCGGTGCTGCCCTGGCTCTGGGCCGACCTGGTCGACGGGACCGGCAACCCGTACCTGCCGGCGGTCGGGATCGTGGCCGGGCTGCTGATCACCCTGCCGCTGCCGTTCTACACCCACGTCTGGTTCCCGCAGTGGTGGGTGCGGCAGATGCTGCGGATCAGCCTGCGCCTGGTGCACGGCCAGACCGGGCCGCGCCGGGTCAGCTCGCACACCCCGGCGGAGGTCGTGGCGCAGGGCGGCGACACCGAGCGGGTGGTCCAGCTCGCCGACAACGTGCTGGACCAGGCCGTCGCGCTGGTCCTGGTGGTCGCCATGACGGCGGTCACCGGCAGCGTCGTACCGGGGCTGTTCTTCCTCGGCACGATGGTGGTCTCCGGGCTGGCCGCGACGCTGTTCGGGCCGAAACTCGAACGTGCCGCCCAGGCGACGGTGACGGCGCGCGCCGCCTTCGCCACGGCTCTGGTCTCCGCGCTCTCGGCAGCACGGACGGTGAAGCTCGCCGGCGCGACCACGGCGGTGCTGCGCCACCTGGCGGGTCTGGACGTGCTGCGCAGCGACCGGCAGCGGCGGGAGATCTCGGTGCAGGTGTGGGCGCGCTCGACGCCGTCGATGGCCAGTGGGCTGTTGCCGATCGGCGCGTGGGCGCTCTACCTGAGCGGCTCGCTCTCCGCCGGGGCGGTGCTGGTGGCCGTGTCCACGTTGGGCGCGGCACGCTGGTTCGCCTGGACCACCGCTTCGTTGATCTCCCAGCTACCGTCGGCGCGGGTGTGGACGAGGCGCACGGTGGCGATGACCGGGGTGAGCACGTACTCCGCTGGGGTTGCCGCGGTCGACCTGGCGGCCGGGACGGCGCCCGCGCCGACACCCGCGCCGCGACATCCGCTGCGACGGTTGGAGTTGCGCGGTTTCGGGGTGGTGCACTCCGACGGCACGGTGGCCGTCCGCGACGTGGACCTGACCGTGCGGCGGGGGCAGTTGGTGCTTGTCGTCGGGCCGGTGGGGTCGGGCAAGTCCTCGCTGCTGCGAGGGCTGGCCGGGATCGTGCACCACACCGGGGAGCTGGCCTGGAACGGTGATCCGGTCACCGAGCCGGAACTGTTCCTGCGCCCCAACCAGGTCGGCTACGTCGGCCAGTTGCCCCGGGTGCTGTCCGGCACGGTCGCCGACAACATCGCGCTCGGGCACCAGGTGGACGCGGCCGGCGCGGTCAGCACCGCCCAGCTCGACCACGACCTGGCCGCCGCCGGCGGTGGGCTGGGTCTGCTCATCGGGCACAAGGGCACCCGGCTCTCCGGCGGGCAGTTGCAGCGGTTGGCGCTGGCCCGGGCACTGGCACCGCGTACCGAACTGTTGGTCGCCGACGACGTGTCGTCGGCGCTGGACGTCACCACCGAGTTGGCGTTGTGGCAGGCGTTGCGCGGACACGGGGTGACAGTGGTCGGCTCGACCGCGAAGCGCGCCGCGCTGGTCCGCGCCGACCACGTGGTGGTGCTGATCGGTGGCACGGTGGCCGCCCAGGGCAGCTGGCAGGACCTCGAGGGGGACTGGTCGCACCTGGCGGGCTGACCGGTCGGACGGCTGCGGGACCGGCAGCCGTCCGACGGGCGGGAATCAGGCGCGGGCGTACTGCGGCGGCCCGGAGTAGACGACACCGAGCTTGGCGGCGGCCCGGCGCGGCCAGTACGGGTCGCGCAGCAACTCCCGGCCGAGCAGCACCAGGTCGGCCTCGCCGCCCGCGATGATCTGCTCGGCGTGCTCGGGCTCGACGATCAGGCCCACCGCGCCGGTGGGAACGCCGGCCTCGCGGCGGATCTGGGCGGCCAGCGGCACCTGGTAGCCGGGGCCGAGCGGGATGCGCTGGTCCGTGCTGACGCCACCGGAGGAGGCGTCGACCAGGTCGACGCCGACGCCGGCCAGTTCACCGGCGAGCACCACGCTGTCCTCGATCGTCCAACCGCCCTCGACCCAGTCGGTGGCGGAGATGCGGGTCAGCACCGGCACGTCCTCGCCGACCGCGGCGCGTACCGCGCGGGCCACCTCCAGGGTGAGTCGCATCCGGGCGGCCCGGTCGCCGCCGTAGCCGTCGGTGCGGTGGTTGGTCAGCGGCGAGAGGAACTCGTTGAGCAGGTAACCGTGCGCGGCGTGGATCTCCACGGCCGCGAAGCCGGCGGCCAGCGCGCGTTCGGCGGCCGTCGCGAACGCCTCGACCACACCGGTGATGCCGGCCTCGTCGAGGGCGGTCGGCGTCCGGTAGCCGGCGGTGAACGGCTCCGAGCCGGGCGCGGTGGGCGTCCAGCCGCCCTCGGCGTCCGGCACCCCGCCGCGTTCCGGCGCCCACGGCCGGTAGGTGGAGGCCTTGAAGCCGGCGTGCGCGAGCTGCACGGCCGGCACCGCGCCGTGGGCGGCGACGAACGCGGTCACCGGTCGCCACGCGTCGACGTGCGCGCCGGACCACAGCCCGGTGTCCTGCGGGCTGATCCGGCCCTCGGGGAGCACGGCGGTCGCCTCGGTCAGCACCAGCCCGGCGCCGCCGACCGCGCGGCTGCCCAGGTGGATCAGGTGCCAGTCGGTCGGCAGGCCGTCCGGGCCGGCGGAGTACTGGCACATCGGCGCCATGGCGACCCGGTTGGGCAGGGTGACGGCACGCAGGGCCAGGGGGGTGAACAGGGAACTCATGGGGCCATCCTCTCCGAGACGGCGACAGGCCCCCCGGGGGAGGGCCTGTCGTCGTCGGTGTGCTCTGGTCAGGCGGGAACTGGAGTCAGCTCGGGACGGGTCTCCGCGACCGGCTCCGGCTCGATCAGGTCGCGACGACCGGCGGACTCGTACGCGGCCCGGTCGAGGGTGCCCTCGCGGGCGGCGACCACGGTCGGCACCAGGGCCTGCCCGGCCACGTTGGTGGCGGTGCGGATCATGTCCAGGATCGGGTCGATGGCCAGCAGCAGGCCGGCGCCCGCCAGCGGCAGGCCCAGCGTGCTGAGGGTCAGGGTGAGCATCACGATCGCGCCGGTCAGGCCGGCGGTGGCCGCCGAGCCGACCACCGAGACGAAGGCGATCAGCAGGTAGTCGGTGACGCCGAGGTGCACACCGAAGACCTGGGCCACGAAGATCGCGGCGAGTGCGGGGTAGATGGCGGCGCAACCGTCCATCTTCGTGGTGGCGCCGAAGGGCACCGCGAACGAGGCGTACTCGCGGGGCACGCCGAGCCGCTCGACGGAGCGCTGCGTCACCGGCATGGTGCCGACGGAGGAGCGGGACACGAAGGCCAGCTCGATCGCCGGCCAGGCGCCGGCGAAGAAGCGCAGCGGGTTGAGGCGCCCGGCGAGGATCAGCACCAGCGGGTAGACCACGAACAGCACGATGGCGCAGCCGACGTAGACGGCGGTGGTGAACTTCGCGAGGGGGGCCAGCAGGTCCCAGCCGTACGAGGCGACGGCGTTGCCGATCAGGCCGAGGGTGCCGATCGGGGCGAGGCGGATGACCCACCAGAGTGCCTTCTGGACGATCTCCAGCAGGGAGCGGTTCAGCGCGACGAACGGTTCGGCGGCGTCGCCGACCAGCAGGGCCGCCGCACCCACGACCAGGGCGAGGAAGACGATCTGCAGGACGTTGCCCTCGACGAACGCGCCGACCGGGTTGGTGGGCACGATGCCGGTGAGGAAGTCGGTCCACGAGCCGGTGTTCTTCGGCGGGGTCGCGCCACCCACGTCGAGGGACACGCCCTTACCCGGGTTGGTGAGCAGCCCGAGGCCGATGCCGATGCTCACCGCGATCAGCGCGGTGATGCCGAACCACATCAGGGTCTTGAGCGCGAGCCGCGCGGCGTTGGCCACGCCGCGAAGGCTGACCACGCTGACCACGATGGCCGTGAAGACCAGCGGCGGTACGGCCAGCTTGAGCAGCTGGATGAAGAGGCCACCGACGGTGTGCAGTGTGCTGGTCAGCCAGCTCAGGTCGTTGGCGCGGGCCAGGAAGCCCAGCGCGACGCCGAGCACGAGGCCGAGCAGGATCTGCACGGAGAAGGGAATCTTGCGCAGGCTGAAGGGCATGAGGAATCTATCCAATTGTCCGGTCTGATCGGGGCAGGCGTGGAAACGCAGCTAGCCCGGACAGATGCCACTGGCCTGTAGTCGGAGATCGACATACAGGCGGACAGTGAGGCCCCAGACATTGGTCATCGCTAGGCGAGACTACGCCGCTGCCCGGGTATCGCAAGGAGCGGTCGACGTGAGGATCCTTACAAGGAGCTCGCCTGTCGGTGGTTCAGGGCCAGTACGGTGGCGGTGGCGAGACCCCAGGCGGCCAGCAGCAACAGGACCAGCCGCTCCAGCACACCCACCACCGCGCCCCGGCCGACGACGAGCATGGTCAGCCCGACCGTCGCGCAGAGCGGCAGGGCCAGCGCGGCGGTCGCGCCGGCCAGTCGACGCACCGCCGGGCCAGCCGACCCGGACACGGCGAGCGCGAGCATCGCGAAGACCACCGACGCGGTGGCCGCGATGCTCGCGCCGCCGTGCACCAGATCAGCGGTCGTGGCTCGCTCGAACGGCGGCAACGGACAGCCGGCGGAGCAGGTCACCGCCCCGGACACCGCCGTCAACACGGCACCGGTGGCGAGCAGCGCCGGCGCCGCCGCCCACACCCCGGGAGGCAGCGCGGCACCGAGCAACAGCAACGCGGCGGCCAGGGCGAGGACCCCGATCCGGTACGTCGCCGCGTGTCCACTGCCGGCGATGCCGGCCTCGCTGACGTACCCGGTGAGCCCTGGACCGGGACCGGCGACCACGGCGACCGTCACCGCCACCGCACCGGCCAGCGCGCAACCCGCCGCGGCGGAACCGGCGGCCCGACGGGCGACGTCCGCGCCGACCCTCGGCGCGGACGTGGTGTCGGAACGACCCGGCTCAGCCACGCCCGTGTGGCGTGTGCCAGCCCGACTCGTCCGGCCCGAGCGGCACGATGCCACTGGGGTTGATCTCCCGGTGGGTGCCGTAGTAGTGCCGCTTGATGTGGTCGAAGTCGACCGTCTCGCCGAAGCCGGGGGTCTGGAACAGGTCCCGGGCGTACGCCCACAGGACCGGCATCTCGGTCAGCTTCTGCCGGTTGCACTTGAAGTGCCCGTGGTACGCGGCGTCGAAGCGGACAAGCGTCGTGAACAGCCGCACGTCCGCCTCGGTGATCGCGTCACCCATCAGGTACCGCTGCCCGGCCAGCCGCTCGGAGAGCGCGTCCAGCCGGGCGAAGAGTGTCCGGAACGCCTCGTCGTACGCCTCCTGGGAGGTGGCGAACCCGCACCGGTAGACGCCGTTGTTGACGTCGGTGTGGATCTCGGCCATCAGCGCGTCCATCTCGGGGCGCAGCGCGACCGGGTACAGGTCCGGTGCGTCGGGCGCGTGCAGTGACCGCCACTCGGTGGAGAAGTCGAGGGTCAGCTGCGGGTAGTCGTTGGTGACCACCCGGCCGGTCCGGGTGTCGACGAGCGCCGGCACGGTCACCCGGCCGGTGTAGTCGGGGTCGGTGGCCAGGTACGCCTCGGAGAGGAAGCTCACGCCGAGGACCGGGTCGAAGCCGTCCGGGTCGAGGGCGAACGCCCAGCCCCGCTCGTCGCGGATCGGGTCGACGGTGCCCAGCGAGATCGCCTCGTCCAGCCCGAGCAGGCCACGCACGATCCTCGCCCGGTGCGCCCACGGGCAGGCCCGGCACCAGATCAGCCGGTAGCGGCCGGCCTCCAGGGGCCAGCGGTCCTGCTCGTCCGGGCCGCCGCCGGGCGGGGAGGTCGAGTCGGCGGTGACCCGACCGGTGAACCGGTTGGGTTGGCGGACGAACGCGCCGCCGCCGCTGGTCTCTGCGCTGAACTGGGCCCGGGCCATGCCGTCAACCTATCCGTTGCCCGCGCGGATATCCTGGCGGCCGGCAGCCCCCGCGACCCGGTGGGCGTGCCCCACCCCCGCCGTCTGCACCCCGAAGGACTCGCGATGACCGTGGCATACCTGGTGGCCGGTGTCCGCACCCCGATCGGCCGGTACGCGGGCGCGCTGGCCGCCGTCCGCCCCGACGACCTGGCCGCGCACGTGATCCGTGAACTGGTCGTCCGGCACCCGTCGGTGGACTGGGCGCGGGTGGACGACGTCGTGCTCGGCTGCGCCAACCAGGCCGGCGAGGACAACCGCAACGTGGCCCGGATGGCGGCGCTGCTCGCCGGCCTGCCCGAGGAGGTGCCGGGCAGCACCGTCAACCGGCTCTGCGGTTCGGGCCTGGACGCCCTCGCCACCGCCGCCCGGGCCATCATCGCCGGCGAGGCCGAGTTGATGATCGCCGGTGGGGTGGAGAGCATGAGCCGGGCGCCGTTCGTCCTGCCGAAGGCGACGTCGGCGTACTCCCGCTCGGCCGAGGTGTACGACACCACGCTGGGCTGGCGGCTGGTCAACCCGTTGATGCGCGACGGGTGGGGGATCGACTCGATGCCGGAGACGGCGGAGAACGTGGCCGCCGAGTACGGCGTCAGCCGGGCCGAGCAGGACGCCTTCGCGTACCGCTCGCAGCAGCGCGCGGCCAGGGCGCAGGCCGACGGCCGGTTCGCCGAGGAGATCGTCGCGGTGTCCGTGCCGGCCGGTCGGCGCGAAACCCGGCTGGTCGAGGTCGACGAGCACCCCCGAGAGACCACGCTGGAGAAGTTGGCGGCGCTGCCCACCCCGTTCCGCGACGGCGGCACGGTCACCGCGGGCAACTCCTCGGGCGTCAACGACGGCGCGGTCGCGCTGCTGGTGGCCAGCGAGGCGGCGGTTTCCCGGTACGGCCTCACCCCGCTGGCCCGGATCGTCGGTGCGGCGGCGGCCGGCGTGCCGCCCCGGATCATGGGGATCGGCCCGGTGCCGGCCACCCGCAAGTTGCTCGACCGCGTCGGCGTCGAGCTGGGCGCGGTGGACGTGGTGGAGCTGAACGAGGCGTTCGCCGCGCAGTCCGTGGCGGTGCTGCGGGAGTTGGGTCTGCCCGTGGACGCCGACCACGTCAACCCGAACGGTGGGGCCATCGCGCTGGGACACCCGCTCGGTGCCAGCGGCGCGCGGCTGGCGCTGACGGCCGCCCTGGAGCTGCGCCGCCGCGGTGGCCGCCGGGCTCTGGCCACCATGTGCATCGGCGTCGGTCAAGGCATCTCGCTGATGCTGGAGTCAGCCGCCTAGAGTGGTGCACACCACACGACCCGCGGGTCGGCCGGTGCTCGCGCACGCCCGTCGACGCCGGTGCCGTCCCGCGCCGCGGCGATGAGTTGGGGAGCACACTGATGCCGGACGGACTGCCGACCGAGATCGATCTGACCAGGCCGAGCGCGGCCCGGGTGTACGACTACTTCCTGGGTGGGGCGCACAACTTCGAGATCGACAGGCAACTGGCCGAGCAGATCGCCAGCATGACCCCGAATCTCGCCGCCACCATGCGGGCCGGCCGGGAGTTCCTGCGCCGGGCCGTCCGGGTGCTGCTCGACGCCGGCATCGACCAGTTCCTCGACATCGGCTCCGGAATTCCCACCGTGGGCAACGTGCACGAGGTGGCCCAGGGGGTCAACCCGAAGGCCCGCGTGGTGTACGTCGACATCGACCCGGTGGCCGTCGCGCACAGCCGGGAACTGCTCGCCGGCAACGAGCTGACCGGTGTCATCCACGCCGACCTGCGCGAGCCGGAGCGGATTCTCGCCGAGACCCGGCAGCTCGGGCTGATCGACTTCAACCGGCCGATGGGCATCCTGCTGGCCGGGGTGGTGCACTTCATCCCGGACGGCGACCGGCCCGAGGAGATCCTGGCCGCCCTGCGCGCCGCCGCCGCGCCGGGCAGCTTCCTGGTCGTCTCGCACTCCACCTTCGAGGACCAGCCACAGGAGATGCTGGACGCCCAGCGACTCTCCGCCCGTACCGCCACCGAGATCACCCTGCGCTCCCGCGCGCAGGTCACCGGCTTCTTCGGCGACTGGACCGTCCTGGAGCCGGGTGTGGTGCACATGCCGCTCTGGCGCCCGGACTCACCGTCCGACGTGGACGAGCACCCGGAGCGGTTCGGCGCCTTCGGCGGCGTCGCCCGGTACGACCAGCCCGCCGGCTGATCGACATGACCGCCGTCCCGGACCCCGTCGGCCGGGCCGACGCCCAGGGGTACGCCGCCGACTGGGCCCGCGCGATCCGCCGTCTCGGTTTCGTGCCACTCAGCGTGGCCGAGACCGAGCGGCTGCTGCTGGCGCACACGATCCGGCTGGCGCGGGCGGTGCGGGCGGAACCGTTCAGTGCCGAACCGGCGGAGGAGGTCGGTCGGGCGCTTGTCGAGGCGCACCTCACCGCACCGCAGGCCCTGGACTGGACGCTGCGCGCCCTCGGTACGGACTTCCCGGGCCGGCTGCTTCCCACCGAAGACCGGCCGGCGGACCTGACCGAGCGGATGGCCGCGCTGCAGGGCGGGCTGGCGGCCGGGTTCGCACGCGCGCTGCGTGACCGTACCTTCAGCCAGCAGGAGCAGATCGCCCGCTCCGCCTGGCAGGCACGTGACCGGGTCGAGCAGGCACTGCGCGACAGCGAGGCCCGTTTTCGGGCGGTCTTCAGCGGCGCCGCGATCGGCATCGGCATCGCCGGCGTGGACGGCCAGATCATCGATGTCAACCAGGCGTTCGCCGACATGCTCGGCTACTCGATCGGGGAGTTGCGCGGCAGCAACGTGGCGGCGCTGTTCCACCCCGACGACGCCGCCGGGATGTGGGAGCTGTACGAGGAGCTGGTCGACGGCAAGCACGACGCCGCCCGGGTGGAGAAGCGCTATCACCGCAAGGACGGCAGCGTGGTCTGGACGGATCTGGCCGTCTCGCTGATCCGGCACGGCGACGGGCGTCCCCGGTTCACCGTCGCGATGGTCGAGGACATCACCCAGCGGTACGAACTCCAGCAGCGGCTGCGCTTCCAGGCGCTGCACGACCCGCTGACCGGACTGCCCAACCGGACGTTGTTCTTCGAGACGCTGGGCCGGGTCCTCGACGCCGCGGGCGCCGGGCGGCGGGTCGGGGTGTGCTTCCTCGACCTGGACGGCTTCAAGGCGATCAACGACAGCCTCGGCCACGACCTCGGCGACCGGCTGCTGGTGATGATCGCCCGCAGGCTGGCCGCGTGCGTGGCCGACCATGGCCACCTCGTCGCCCGGATGGGTGGCGACGAGTTCGTGATCCTGGTCGACGGCGGGGACGACATCGACGACGCGGTGGCCGTCGCGGAGTCCGCGTTGGCCGCCGTCGCGGCCCCGGTGCACGTCGGTGACCACCAGCTGGCCGTGTCGGCCAGCGTGGGCATCGTGCAGTGCCTGGCGGCGGAGACCACCGCGTCCGAGCTGATGAAGGCGGCGGACACCACCCTCTACTGGGCCAAGGGGGCGGGCCGGGGCCGCTGGGCGGTCTACGACCCGGAGCGCAGTGCCCGGGACATCGCGCGGTCGGCACTCGTCGCCGGGCTGCCCGCCGCGCTGGACCGGGGCGAGTTCGTGCTGCACTACCAGCCGATCGTGTCGCTGCTGGAGGGCACCATGCTCGCGGTGGAGGCGTTGGTCCGGTGGGAGCACCCGGAGTTGGGCCTGATCGGCCCGGACCGGTTCATCGGCCTGGCCGAGGAGACCGGCCTCATCGTCCGACTCGGCGAGTGGGTGCTGCGGCGGGCCTGTCACGACGCCGAGCGGTGGCGGCGGGAGTTCCCCGACGCCCGGCTGGTGGTCAGCGTCAACCTGGCCGCACG
Source organism: Micromonospora sp. NPDC049204 (assembly GCF_040647935.1). Taxonomy (NCBI): domain Bacteria; kingdom Bacillati; phylum Actinomycetota; class Actinomycetes; order Micromonosporales; family Micromonosporaceae; genus Micromonospora; species Micromonospora sp. NPDC049204. The sequence continues at coordinate 20,560 of NZ_JBEZDC010000007.1, forward strand.
GCAGGCCGACGACCCGGCGATCGTGGACACTGTTGCCGACGTGCTGCACAGCACCGGCCTGCCCGCCGACCTGCTCCAGTTGGAGTTGACCGAGAGCGCCGTGATGGGCAGCGCCGGTGAGCCCCTGCGCAGCCTGTATCGGCTCGCCGCGCTCGGCGTCCGGCTGGCCGTGGACGACTTCGGCACCGGTTACTCGAACCTCGCGTACCTGCGGCGGTTGCCGATCCACTCGCTGAAGCTCGCCGGCCCGTTCGTGGAGGGGATCCGCGCCGACGGGACCGACGTCGCGGCCGACCACCGCGACGAACGGATCGTCGACGCGTTGGTCCGGTTGGCGCACGCACTGGAGCTGTGGGTCACCGCCGAGGCGGTCGAGACCGGGGTGCAGGCCGAACGGCTGCGGGCGCTGCGCTGCGACACCGGGCAGGGCCGGTACTTCGGCGCCCCGGTCCCGGCCGACGCCATCACCGCGCGGCTGCGGGGCGGGGCGGCGTGAGCGGGAATCAGCTCGGATGGCGGCGATGGAAGGTGACGGCGTGGACCTGACAGATTCACAGACGGCGGTGACCGTGGTGGCCGGGTTGGCCATCCTGGCCGGGCTGGCCGGCGTGGTGGTGCCCGGTCTGCCGGCGTTGCCGCTGTGCTGGGGTGGCGTACTGGTCTGGGCGATCTTCGGCGGCGCCGGGATGGGCGGGTGGGCGGTGTTCGCCGCCGCCACGGTCGTCGCGGCGGGCGGCACCGTGATCAAGTACGCGTGGCCGGGCCGGAACCTGAAGAACACCGGCGTGCCGATGTCCACGCTGCTCGCCGGCGGGGTGCTCGGCGTCATCGGGTTCTTCGTGGTGCCGGTCGTCGGGCTGGTGCTCGGCTTCGTCGCCGGGGTGTGGGCGGCGGAGCGGCTGCGGCTGGGCAGCAACCGGCTCGCCTGGCCGTCCACCGTGCAGGCCATCAAGGCGGTCGGCCTGTCGATGCTCGTGGAGTTCCTGGCCGGTCTGACCGTCGCGGCGCTCTGGGTGACCGGCCTCCTCCTGACCTGACCATTCCGGCGTGACGCGCCCGCGGTGCGGCGGCGTTGGAGTGGGCGCGGGGCACTTGTCGGGTACGGCGATGAGCCGTACGTGAGAGAGAGGTGTGCCCCGCGCCGCGGTCCGGGCGGTCCGAGTGCCCGGGGAGTGGCCCGGAGATCGGGCCTGGTCACAGGGTCAAGGATGCGGGTCGGAGCGGCCGGACGGCAACGCAATTAGCCCTCCGCCGGTGAGATTGCCACCCCGGACGTATTGACCGCCTTGATCAGCCGGGACGACACTTTGCGCACTCGCACGCGGAACCACCTCAGGGAGGTGTGCAGTGGCCACGACGCCCGTGCCGACCGCCGAGCAACCGATGGACGACGACGCCCGACGGCTCGCCGAACTCGGCTACAAACAGGAGCTGCGCCGCAAGTGGAGTGGCTTCTCCAACTTCGCCATCTCGTTCTCGATCATCTCGATCCTGGCCGGCTGCTTCACCACCTTCGGTCAGGCGTGGAACAACGGCGGGCCGGTCGCCATCTCCTGGGGTTGGCCGCTGATCTCGCTGTTCATCCTGATCATCGGCTTCTGCATGGCGGAGCTGGTGTCGGCGTACCCGACCGCGGGCGGGATCTACTGGTGGGCGGCCACCATGGGGCGCCCGGTGCACGGCTGGTTCACCGGCTGGCTGAACCTCATCGGTCTGGTGGCGGTCACCGCCTCGGTGGACTACGGCTGCGCGACGTTCCTCAACCTGACCCTGTCGGCGCTCTTCGACGGCTGGGCCGGGACGCTGCGGCAGGCGTTCATCCTCTTCGTGATCATCCTGGTGCTGCACGGGCTGATCAACATCTTCGGGCACCGGATCATCGACGTACTCCAGAACGTCTCGGTCTGGTGGCACGTGGCCGGCGCGGCCGTCGTGGTGGCCATCCTGGTCTTCGTCCCGGACAACCACCAGAGCTTCCAGTTCGTGTTCACCGAGCGCTTCAACAACTCCGGCTTCGGTGACGGGGACGTCGGTGGGCTGACGTTCTGGTTCTACGTGCTGCCGCTGGGTTTCCTGCTGACCCAGTACACGATCACCGGCTTCGACGCCTGCGCGCACGTCTCCGAGGAGACCCGGGGCGCGTCGCAGGCCGCGGCCCGCGGTCTCTGGCAGTCGATCTTCTATTCGGCGGTCGGTGGGTGGATCCTGCTGCTGGCGTTCCTCTTCGCGGCCACCGACGTCGAGGCGGTCAACGCGGCAGGCGGGTTCTCCGGCGCCATCTTCGAGTCGGCGCTGACCCCGGTCTTCTTCAAGATCGTCATCATCATCTCGACCATCGGGCAGTTCTTCTGCGGCATGAGCTGCGTGACGTCGATGAGCCGGATGGCGTACGCGTTCAGCCGGGATCGGGCGGTGCCGGGATGGCGGCTCTGGTCGACTGTCGACCGCAACGGCACCCCGGTCAACGCGATCATCGGCGCCACCCTGGCCGGCCTGGTGCTGACCCTGCCGGCGCTCTACGAGAGCTCGGCCGGTATCCCGATCGCCTTCTACGCGGTGGTCTCCGTGGCGGTGCTCGGGCTGTACCTGTCCTTCCTCATCCCGATCGCGCTGCGGCTGCGGATGGGCGACCGGTTCGTGCCCGGCCCGTGGACGCTGGGCCGCAGGTACAAGCTGCTCGGCTGGATCGCGGTGATCGAGATCGCGATCATCGCCGTCTACTTCGTGCTGCCGATCGTGCCCACCGGGGTGCCCGGCAACGACGGGTTCACCTGGTCGGCGGTGAACTACGCGCCACTCGCCGTCGGTGGAGTGCTGCTGGTGGTCGCCATCTGGTGGTACGCCTCGGCCCGGAAGTGGTTCGCCGGCCCGGTCCGTACCGTCGAGGAGCCGGCGCCCAGGTCAGAGCCGGCGGCGGTCGACGGCTCCGAATGACCGTGCCCTACCGGAGTCAGGGCTGCGCGGTGTCCGCGAGACGGACTCCGACACGGCCGGCGGGCGGTGGCTGCCGCTCGCCGGCCGTGAACCGGAGGATGCGATCGTCCTGCGGCCCCGGCGTGCCGTTGCCGTCGCGGTTGCTGGTGGCCACCCAGAGGGAGCCGTCCGGAGCCACCTCGACGGTACGGAGCCGGCCGTAGGCGCCCACCAGCTCGGCGGACGGTGTGCCGACCGTCCCGGCGGGGCCGATCGGGACGGCCCACAGCCGGGCTCCCCGCAGCGCGGCGACGAACAGGGTGCCGCCCGCGAAGGCGGCCCCACTCGGCGACGCCTGCGCCGGGGGCCAGACGACCACCGGGGCACGGAACCGGGGATCGCTGCTCGGGCCCTCCACGACCGGCCAGCCGTAGTTGCCGCCCGCGACGATCCGATTCACCTCGTCCCAGGCGTTCTGACCGAACTCGGTGGCGAACAATCGGCCCCGCGCGTCCCAGGCCAGACCCTGCACGTTGCGGTGGCCGTAGCTGAACACCGGAGAGCCGGGGAACGGGTTGCCCGCCGGGATGCCCCCGTTCGGCCGGATCCGCAGGATCTTGCCGTTGCGGCTGGCCAGGTTCTGCGCATTGGCGGGGACGCCCGCGTCACCGATGCCGGCATAGAGCAACCCGTCCGGGCCGAAGGCGATCCGGCCACCGTTGTGGACGGACGCCCGCGCGGGACCGCTGAGGATCACCTGCTGGGTCTGCGGCGCGCCGAACCGGAACCGCGTGATCCGGATGTCCGTGGCGGTGGTGAAGCAGACATAGACCCACCGGTCCAGGCGGTACCGGGGGGAGACCGCCAGGCCGAGCAGGCCCCCCTCACCGCCGGCGACCACGCCGGGGATCTGGGCGACCCGCACGGGCGGCTGGTCCGGTCGTATCCGCAACACGCTGCCCTGGTCGCGCTGCGCCACCAGGGCGCTGCCGTCAGGCAGGAAGGCGAGCCCCCAGGGCGCTTCGAGCCCGGTCGCGACGACCTCCGGTTGGCTGAGATCGAACCCGCCGGCACCCGCGGCGGTGACCGACCCGTCCCGTGGACGAACGCCCGCCTCGGCGCTCACCGCCGTGCCGAGCCCGATGGCGAGAGTGACGACCGCCAGGACCGCTCGAAGACGCATGACAACTCCCGCGTGGTTTGCCGCCGACCATGCCGTGGGCATTGACGGTGATCCGGTTTGCCAGTAGACCTTGGTGATGGAGGCCCGCTCATGAGCAGAACGCCGTTGACGCTGGAAGAGTTGCGGGTCGCCGTCGACGCCGGCGAGATCGACACCGTGGTGCTGGCCCTCGTCGACATGCAGGGCCGCCTGCAGGGCAAGCGGTTCCACGCGCCGTTCTTCCTCGACCAGGTGGTGGCCAACGGCAGCGAGGGCTGCAACTACCTGCTCGCCGTGGACGTCGACATGAACACCGTCGACGGGTACGCGATGTCGAGCTGGGAACGCGGCTACGGCGACTTCGCCATGGTGCCGGACTTCGCCACGTTGCGCCGGACGCCCTGGCAGCCGGGCTCCGCGTTGCTGCTGGCCGACCTGACCTGGCTCGACGGCTCCGGCGACGTGGTCGCCTCACCGCGACAGATCCTGCGCCGGCAACTGGACCGGCTGGCCGAGCGCGGGCTGACCGCGTACGCCGGCACCGAGCTGGAGTTCGTGCTGTTCCGCGACTCGTACGAGGACGCCTGGCAGCGCGGCTACCGCGACCTGACCCCGGCCAACCAGTACAACGTCGACTACTCGCTGCTCGGTACCGCCCGGGTGGAGCCGCTGCTGCGCCGGATCCGCACCGAGATGGCCGCTGCCGGGCTCACCCCGGAGAGCGCCAAGGGCGAGTGCAACCTCGGCCAGCACGAGATCGCCTTCCGCTACGACGAGGCGGTGGCCTGCGCCGACCACCACGTGATCTACAAGAACGGCGCCAAGGAGATCGCCGCCCAGGAGGGGATGGCGATCACCTTCATGGCCAAGCCGAACGAGCGGGAGGGCAACTCCTGCCACATCCACTTCTCGTTGCGCGACGCCAGCGGTGACTCGGCGATGCTCGGCGACGGGCCGGCGCACCTGTCGCCGACCGGGCAGCGGGTGCTCGCCGGACTGCTCGCCACCATGCGGGAGTTCAGCCTGCTCTTCGCCCCCAACATCAACTCCTACAAGCGCTACCAACCCGGATCGTTCGCCCCGACGGCGCTGCGCTGGGGGGTGGACAACCGCACGTGCGCGCTGCGGGTGGTCGGGCACGGGCAGGGCATGCGGGTGGAGAACCGGGTGCCCGGCGCCGACGTCAACCCGTACCTGGCGATCGCCGGGCTGGTCGCCGGCGCGCTGCACGGCATCGACGGGGAGCTGGAGCTGGCCGCAGAGTGCACCGGCAACGCGTACGACGACCCGGAGGCCGAGCGCGTCCCCGGCACGTTGCGCGACGCCCTGACCCTCTGGGAGGCGTCGACCGTGGCCCGGGAGGCGTTCGGCGACGAGGTGGTGGCCCACTACGCCAACCAGGCGCGAGTCGAGCTGGCGGCCTTCGACGCCGCGGTGACGGACTGGGAGCTGAAGCGTGGCTTCGAACGCCTCTAACCCGCCACCCCACACCTCACCGGGTCGATCATGGACTTGTGGTGGGCGGAAAGTCGCGTGAGGCGGCTTATGTGGGGCACCACAACTCCATGATCGACTGGGATATCGAGGGGTGGGGCGTGTGACGGTACTGGTGGATCCGGCTTCCGGGGCTGCTCTTCGGGAGGTTGCGGGGACCTCGATCGAGGACGTGGACGCGGCGATCTCTCGGGCCGCGTCGGCCTTTGCGACCTGGCGTCTCGTGGGGCCGGGGGATCGGGCTCGGCTGCTGCGGCGGTTCGCCGCCGTCGTCGACGCGCATCTCGACGAACTGGCCCAGCTGGAGGTGCGCAACTCCGGTCACACCATCGGCAACGCCCGGTGGGAGGCCGGCAACGTCCGCGACGTCCTGGACTACTACGCCGGGGCGCCCGAGCGGCTGACCGGTCGACAGATCCCGGTGCCGGGCGGGTTGGACGTCACCTTCCACGAGCCACTCGGCGTGGTCGGCGTGATCGTGCCGTGGAACTTCCCGATGCCCATCGCCGCCTGGGGTTTCGTCCCGGCCCTCGCCGCCGGCAACACCGTGGTGCTCAAGCCCGCCGAGTTGACCCCGCTCACCGCGCTGCGCCTGGCCGAGCTGGCCCGCGAGGCGGGCCTGCCCGACGACGTGTTCATCGTCGTCCCGGGTGCGGGCTCGGTGGTCGGGGAACGGTTCGTCAGCCACCCGGCGGTCCGCAAGATCTGCTTCACCGGCTCCACCGAGGTCGGCACCCGGATCATGGCCGGCTGCGCGGCCCAGGTGAAACGACTCACCCTGGAACTGGGCGGCAAGAGCGCGAACATCGTGTTCGCCGACGCCGACCTGGAACGCGCCGCCGCGACCGCGCCGGGCGCGGTCTTCGACAACGCCGGCCAGGACTGCTGCGCACGGTCGCGGATCCTGGTCCAGCGCCCGGTGTACGACAGGTTCCTGGAACTGCTCGAACCGGCGGTACGGGCCTTCCGGGTGGAGGACCCGTCCCGGGACACCGCCGAGATGGGGCCGCTGATCTCGGCAGCCCAACGGGACCGGGTCGCCGGCTACCTGCCCGACGCGCGGGTCGCCTTCACCGGCTCCTGCCCCGACGGCCCCGGCTTCTGGCACGCGCCCACGGTGCTGCTGGCCGATTCCCCGGCCGACCGGCACTGGCGGGAGGAGATCTTCGGCCCGGTGGTGTCGGTGCTGCCGTTCGACGACGAGGCCGACGCGGTCCGGCTCGCCAACGACACCGAGTACGGCCTCTCCGGCTCGATCTGGACCCGGGACGTCGGACGCGCGCTGCGGATGGCCCGTGCCGTCGAGGCGGGCAACCTCAGCGTCAACTCGCACTCCTCGGTGCGCTACTGGACTCCGTTCGGCGGGATGAAGCGTTCCGGGCTCGGCCGTGAGCTGGGCCCGGACGCGCTGCACTCCTTCACCGACGTCAAGAACGTGTTCATCGCGACAGAGGAGTGACGCCTGTGCAGGGTCGGTTGCAGGACCGGGTGGCCGTGGTCACCGGAGCGGGCAGCGGCATCGGGTTGGCCACCGTGCGGCGGTTCGCCGCCGAGGGTGCCCGGGTGGTCTGCGTGGACATCGACGCGGCGGCCGGCACGAGGGCCGCCGAGGAGTGCGGCGGCGAGTTCGTGGCCACCGACGTGGCCGACGAGTCGGCGGTACGCGACCTGTTCGACGGGGTGGCCGACCGGCACGGCCGGGTGGACATCGCGTTCAACAACGCCGGCATCTCACCCCCGGACGACGACTCCATCCTGGACACCGGCCTCGACGCGTGGGAGCGGGTGCTGCGGGTCAACACCACAAGCGTCTACCTCTGCTGCAAGTACGCGATCCCGCACATGCGCCGCCAGGGCAAGGGTTCGATCATCAACACGGCGTCGTTCGTGGCGCTGATGGGCGCGGCGACGTCGCAGATCGCGTACACCGCGAGCAAGGGCGGAGTGCTGGCGATGACCCGGGAGCTGGGTGTGCAGTTCGCCCGCGAGGGCATCCGGGTCAACGCGCTCTGTCCCGGGCCGGTGGCCACCCCGTTGCTGCTGGAGCTGTTCGCCGCCGACCCGGAGCGGGCCGCCCGCCGGCTCGTGCACGTACCGATGGGGCGCTTCGGGCAACCCGAGGAGATCGCCGCGGCGGTGGCGTTCCTGGCCAGCGACGACGCCTCGTTCATGACCGCCGCGCAGTTCGTGGTCGACGGCGGCATCACGGGCGCGTACGTCACCCCCCTGTGAGCGCGAGGAGCGAGCTGGTTTTGCGAGCCCCGCAGTCGCGAACGGAGTCGGCCCTGTGCGGAGGCCACTGATCGGGATCAGCGCGTACGTCGAGCCCGCCGACTGGGCGGTCTGGCGGGGCGTGCGGGCCGTGCTGGTGCCGGAGGCGTACGCGCGGGCGGTGACGGCCGCGGGTGGCCGTGCGGTGGTCCTGCCGCCGGACGACGTGGACGCGGACGTGGTGGCCGTCCTCGACGGGCTGCTGCTGGCCGGTGGCGCGGACGTGGGTCCGGGGCGCTACGGCCAGCGGCACCACCCGCGGACCGAGGATCGGCCGGACCGGGATGCCGGTGAGCTGGTGTTGTTGGCCGCCGCGCTCGCCGCCGAACTGCCGGTGCTGGGCGTGTGCCGGGGGATGCAGGTGCTTGCCGTCGCCTACGGCGGCACCCTGCACCAGCACGTGCCCGACGTGGTCGGTCACGACGGGCACCGTCCGGCGCCCGGCGTCTACGGGACCCACCCGGCACGGTTCGCGCCGGGGAGTCTGGCCGCGAGGGTGCTGGCCGGGGTGGACCGGGTCAACTCGTACCACCACCAGGCGGTCGCCGATCCCGGTCGACTCGCGGTCACCGGGTGGGCGGAGGACGGCGTGATCGAGGCCGTCGAGGACCCGGCGCTGCCGTTCCTGCTCGGCGTGCAGTGGCATCCGGAGAACGAGGAGGAGCCGCGGCCGATCACGGCGTTGGTCCGGGCCGCCGCCGAGCGGGTGGGCAGCGGTGTGAGCTAGGTCGCCCCGACGGGTGGTCGGGGCGATGGGAGGATCGCCGCATGGGCAAGGTCTATCCGGAGATCGACGGCCGACTACGTGACTTCATCGCGGACCAGCCGGTCTTCTTCGTGGCCACCGCGCCGTCCGGCGCCGAGGGGCATGTCAACGTCTCCCCGAAGGGCATGCGGGGCACGTTCGTGATCCTCGGCCCGCACCGGGTGGCCTATCTCGACTATCACGGCAGCGGGGCGGAGACCATCGCCCACCTGCGGGACAACGGCCGAATCACGCTGATGTTCTGCGCCTTCGACGGGCCGCCGAAGATCGTCCGGTTGCAGGGACGGGGCCGCAGCGTCTCGGTGAGCGAGGACGGCTTCGCCGACCGGCTCGCCGAGTTTCCCGAGCCGCCGGACGTGCACGGCGTCCGGGCCGTGATCACCGTCGAGGTGGAACGGGTCAGCGACTCCTGCGGCTACGCGGTGCCATTGATGGACTTCCGCGCCGAGCGCGACCTGTTAATCACCTCACACTCCCGTCGTACCGCCGACGACCTGGCGGTCTACCGGGCCACCAGGAACGCGGCGAGCATCGACGGGCTGCCGGTCTTCTGACTCGCCGGGGTCGCTGACGGCGGCCTTTCGACGCCGGCGCGCCCGGCGTACGGTCCGGTGCCCGACAGCTCGGGCGGACGTCAACAGCGTCCAACCGTCGTCTTGCGTTACGTTGCTGGTCCGCTGGGGTACAAGTCGAAGCACGGCGGGTGAAGATCAACGGTCGCGGGGTGCCGGCCGGAGCGGGAGGCTGTATGAGCTCGGCCCAGGGGGGTGCGGACATCGGGCAGTCCGTCGCGCCCGGCCCGAAGGCTCCTCCGATGCTGGCGGCGGCGTTCGCGGCCGGTGGCGAGATGGGGGAGCGGCTGAGCCGCTTCGACTGGTCCACCGGACCGCTCGGCGAGCCCGGCCGCTGGCCGTTGGCGCTCTCCAACGCGGTGGGCATGATGCTCGCCTCCAGCGCGCAGATCGTCATGTTCTGGGGCGACGAGCAACTCGCCTTCTACAACGACGCCTACCGACCGACCATCGGCAGCAAACATCCGGACGTGCTCTGCCAACCGGCCCGCCAGCACTGGGCGGAGACCTGGGCGGTGCTCGGCCCGCTGCTCGAAGGCGTGCGGAGCACCGGGCGCTCCTACCGGGGTGACGACCACCCGTTCCTGCTGGACCGGCACGGCTTCGTCGAGCAGACCTACTTCAACGTCTCGTACGACCCGATCCGTGGTGAGGACGGCTCGGTCACCGGCGTCTACTGCGTCGTCAACGAGACCACCGGACGGGTCCTCGGCGAGCGCCGGCTACGGGCACTTGCCGAACTGGGTGCCGAGGTGACCGACACGGGCAGCGCGGCCGAACTCGGTCGGAGCGCCGCCGGGGTGCTCGGCCGGCACCGGGCGGACGTGCCCTTCGCCCTGATCTACCTGGCCGACGAGAGCGGTCAGCTCGCCCTGGCCGGGTCCACCGGCACCGCCCCGGCCACGCTCGGCGACACCGCCGAGCTGCTGGCCCGGGTCACCGCCGACACCGCGCCCGCGACCGTCGACGTGGCCGATCTGCTCGATCCGCCGCCGGTCGACGCCGCCGACCAGGCCCTCGTGCTGCCTCTCACGGCGACGAACCAGACGGTCGGCGCGCTGGTCGTCGGCGTGGCCCGCCAGCTTCCGCTCAGCGACGACTACCGCAACTTCCTGGAGTTGGTCGCGGCCCAGATCTCCCGGGCGGTCGGCACCCAGCGGGCGTACGAGCAGGAGCGGGCCCGTGCCGCCGAGCTGGCGGCGCTCGATCTGGCGAAGACCAACTTCTTCGCCAACGTCAGCCACGAGTTCCGCACCCCGCTGACCCTGGTGCTCGGCCCGCTGGAGGACATGTTGGCCGACCCGGCCCGGTCCGCGGCCGAGACCGACCGGCTCACCATGATGCACCGCAACGCGCTGCGCCTGCTCAAACTGGTGAACACCGTGCTGGACTTCTCCCGGCTGGAGTCCGGTCGGCTCGCCGCCCGCTACCAGCCCACCGACCTCGCCAGCTACACGGCCCGACTGGCCAGCACCTTCCGCTCGGCCACCGAACGGGCCGGCTTGCGGCTGGTGGTGGACTGCCCACCGCTGCCGGCGCCGGTCGTCGTCGACCGGGACATGTGGGAGAAGATCGTCCTCAACCTGGTGTCGAACGCGGTCAAGTTCACCTTCGACGGCGAGATCCGGGTGCGGGTCCGGGCCGTGGATGGCGTGGCCTGCCTGGAGGTGACCGACACCGGCGTCGGCATCCTGCCGGACGAGCTGCCGTACGTCTTCGAGCGGTTCCACCGGGTGCCGGGGGTGCGCGCCCGCACCCACGAGGGCACCGGGATCGGCCTGGCGCTGGTCCGGGAGTTGGTCGAGATGCACGGCGGCACGGTCGGTCTGACCAGTCAGGTCGACGAGGGCAGCACCTTCACGGTGACCGTTCCGTTCGGTTCGGCGCACCTGCCCGCGGACCGGGTCGCGGCCTTCGACCCGCTGCCCCCGGGTGAGCCCGAGCAGGCCCGGCTCTACGTGGCGGAAACCGCGCTGTGGACCGGCGTCGCGCCGGTACCCGGCCTCGACGGCCGGCCGACGGACGGCGCTCCGGCCGGCCGGATCCTGGTCGTCGACGACAACGTGGACCTGCGCGAGCACGTCACCAGACTGCTCTCCCCGACCTGGGAGGTGGTCACCGCGAGCGATGGCTTGGTCGCCCTGCCACTGGCCCGCGAGGGCGGCTTCGACCTGGTCCTCAGCGACGTGATGATGCCTCGTTTGGACGGATTCGGGCTGGTGAGCGCGTTGCGGGCGGACCCGCGTACCCGGCATGTGCCGATTGTGCTGCTCTCCGCCCGCGCCGGCTCCGCCGAGGCCGTCGCCGGCCTCTCCGCCGGCGCCGACGACTACCTCACCAAGCCGTTCTCCGGCCAGGAGCTGATCGCACGGGTCCGGGCCAACGTCGAGTTGGGGCAGCTCCGCGGCCAGATCATCCGCCGGCTCCGGGCGCTGGCCGACGCGGCGGTGGCCGTGAACACCGCCCGGTCCACCGCCGACGTGCTCCAGGTCGCCGCCCGGCACGCGCTGAGCCTCGTCGAGGCCGCGCGGGTGGTGGTCACCACCAGCGGCGCCCGGTCCGAGGCGGACACCGGGGGCGCCACCGCCGCCGACCCGTCCTTCGTGGCCGAGCTGACCGGCACCGCCGGCGAGCCGCTCGGCGAACTGCGGGTCTGGCGTCCGGCCGGCGACGGCGCGCAGGTCGACGAGGCCGCGTTGACCCAACTGGCCCGGCTGGTCGGGGTCCGCCTGGAGAACGCGCAACTCTACGAAGCCGAACACCGCATCGCGACCACCCTGCAGCACAGCCTGCTGCCCCGGTCGCTGCCGCAGCTACCCGGAGCGGTGGTGGCCAGTCGGTACCTGCCCGGCAGCGCCGACGTCGAGGTCGGCGGTGACTGGTACGACGCCATAAACGTCGAGGACGACGATCTGGTGCTGGTCATCGGCGACGTGGTCGGCAAGGGCGTCCAGGCCGCCGCGGCGATGGGGCAACTGCGCAACGCGCTGCGGGCGTACCTGCTGGAGGGTTACGACCCGGGTGAGTCGTTGACCCGGCTCAACCGGCTGGTCGGCTCCACCGAGGCTCGCTCCTTCGCGACGGTGGTCTGTCTGCTGTTCAACCCGCGCACCGGCCGGCTGCGGTACGCGAGCGCCGGCCACCCGTCCCCGCTGCTGATCAGAGCGGGTGAGGTGACGTTCCTGCACGACCGTGCGCTCGGCCCACCGGTCGGCGCGATCCCCGGGGCGACGTACGAGGCGGTCGAGGGCGAGTTGACGCCCGGCGACCGACTGGTGCTCTACACCGACGGCTTGATCGAGGACCGTCAGCTCGGCATCGATGCCGCGCTGGCCCAGCTCTGCGTCGACGCGGCGACCCCCAGCGAGCACGTGGCGGACCTGATCGACGCGGTCGTCGAGCGGGTCGACGGGCGTCCGCGCCGCGACGACGTGGCGGTCCTCGCCCTCGAAGCGGCCGAGCTGAACCGTTTCGCGCTACGGCTGCCGGCGGACCCGACCCGGCTCAGCGTGCTGCGCAAGCGCCTGGAGGACTTCCTCGTGGCGCACGCGGTCGACGAGACGGACGTGTTCGACCTGACCGTGGCGGTCTCCGAAGCCGCGGCCAACGCCATCGAGCATCCGGTGCACCCCGCCGAGGCGGTGATCAGCGTGGAGGTGGCCATCGAGGATCGGACGGTGACGGCCACGGTGCGCGACAGCGGGCAGTGGCGTGAGTCGACCGGCTCCGGGTTCCGGGGGCGTGGCCTGGCGCTGATCAGGGCGCTGGGTGAGCTGTCGGTGCGGCGTACCGACGAGGGCACCGAGGTGACCCTGCGCCGGGAGCTGCGGAGCTGAGCGTGCGCCCGGCGGCGGCCGGTCGTCGTCTCAGGTGGGCCGGAGCCAGTTCTGCTCGCCCAGACCGGAGATCTCCAGCACCCGGCGGACCTGCCGCGACGGCAGGACGGTGAGCGCGCCCGAGAACTGCTGGGCGAGCCGGACCAGGGCGTGGATGGCGGCCGAGTCGAAGAAGGTGACGGCGCTCAGGTCGAGGGTGATCCGCTCGGCGGGCTCGCGCAGCGCGGCCTGGAGCATGGTGTCGGCCGTTGCCATGTCGACCTCACCGGCCACCACCACCTGGAGGTGGTCACCGTCGATCTCCGCACTGGCGGAGAAGACGGGTGGTGCTCCCCCTTGATCCACGCTGACACCATGGCACAGCCGAACAGGTGGGGCAACAACCCCCTCGGAGCGCCCGTGGCGCGGGTCACCAGCGGCCCCGGCGATAGGCTGGCGGCATGACCGTCCGTCCGCCGCTGACACCAGGCACGCTCTCCCCGACGCGTCCGGTGCCGTCCCAGATCGCCCGACCGGAGTACGTGGGCAAGGAGCGCCCCGTCCAGTGGCGCGGCTCGCACGTGCAGACGCCGGAGACCATCGAGAAGATGCGGGTCGCCAGCCGGCTGGCCGCCCAGGCCACCCAGCTCGCCGGCGAGCACTGCAAGCCTGGCGTAACCACCGACGAGATCGACCGGGTGGTGCACGAGTTCCTCTGCGACCACGGCGCGTACCCGTCGACGCTCGGCTACAAGGGCTTCCCGAAGTCGTGCTGCACCAGCCTCAACGAGGTCATCTGCCACGGCATCCCGGACTCCACCGTGTTGCAGGACGGCGACATCATCAACGTCGACGTGACCGCGTACATCGGCGGGGTGCACGGGGACACCGACGCCACCTTCTGCGTCGGCGCGGTCAGCGAGGAGGCCCGGCTGCTGGTCGAGCGCACCCACGAGGCGATGATGCGCGGCATCCGCGCGGTCGTCCCGGGCCGCCAGATCAACGTGGTGGGCCGGGTCATCGAGTCGTACGCCAAGCGGTTCGGCTACGGCGTGGTCCGCGACTTCACCGGCCACGGCATCGGCGAGGCGTTCCACAGCGGGCTCTACGTGCCGCACTACGACAGCCCGCGGCCCACCGACATCATGGAGCCGGGCATGACGTTCACCATCGAGCCGATGATCACCCTGGGCACCTACCAGTACGACATGTGGGACGACGGGTGGACCGTGGTGACCAAGGACCGCAAGTGGACGGCCCAGTTCGAGCACACCATCGTGGTGACCGACGACGGCCACGAGATCCTGACCCTTCCGTGAGCGCGAGGAACGCAGCGAAGCGGAGTCCCGCAGTCGCGAACGAAGGGCAGACGCCGTGACCGACACCCCAGCGGCGCTGCGTGAGGCGCACCACGCGGACGTCTCCGGCGGCTGGCTGCGCCCGGCCGTCTTCGGTGCGATGGACGGTCTGGTCACCAACATCGCCCTGATCGCCGGTGTCGGCGGCGGCGGGGTGTCACCCCGCAGCATCGTGCTCACCGGCTCCGCCGGCCTGGTCGCCGGTGCCATCTCGATGGGGCTCGGCGAATACACGAGCGTCCGCTCCGCCAACGAGCAGGTCGCCGCCGAGGTGGCCAAGGAGCGGCGCGAGTTGGAACGGCACCCCGAGGCCGAGGCCCGGGAGTTGGCCGACGCCTGGGTGGCCCGGGGTCTTCCCCGGGACCTGGCGACCCAGGTCGCCGAGGCGGTGCGGCGCGACCCGGAGGAGGCCCTGCGGGTGCACGTCCGCGAGGAGTTGGGCGTCGACCCCGACGACCAGCCCAGCCCGTGGGCCGCGGCGATCTCGTCGTTCCTGTTCTTCTCGGTGGGCGCGCTGGTGCCGCTGCTGAGCTACCTGTTCGGCGCCACCGAGCTGTGGTTGGCACTCGGCGTGGGCGGGCTCGGGCTCTTCGCCGCCGGGGCGGTGGTGGCCCGCTTCACCCAACGCCCATGGTGGACCAGCGGGCTGCGTCAACTGCTGCTGGGCGCCGCGGCCGCCGCCGCGACCTACCTGGTCGGCACGCTGATCGGCGTACCGGCCGGGCTGTGACACCGCTCAACCGCTGAGCAGGTCGTCGATCGTGCCGTCGACCGCCCGACCACGGGCGGCCAGGTCCTCGGCCTGTCGACCGAGCACCACACCCACCTCGGTCATGTCCGCGCCGGCCAGCCCGGTCCGCCGGACGGCGTCACCGGGATCCCGGTAGTAGGTGCGGCTCAGCAGGCCCGTCACCGTGGCCGCCGCCAGCCGGGCCTCACCGAGCATCAGCAGGGCCTGGTCGGTCTCGTACCACTCGGCGAGCCGGGCGGCCCGGGCGTGCGCCGCGCTGCCCCGATACCAGGCCTGCCGGGCCGCGGTGCTGAACTCCGCCGGCCGGGCGCGTGCCAGCCGGCCGAGATGCTCGTCGCGCAGCTTCCGCAACCAGCCGGTCGGATCGTGTAGCGGCTGGGTGGTGACATACCGGTCGGCGGTCAGCGGCCAGAGCGGGGAGATCACCCGGGCCTGGGCCAGGTAGTCCTCGGCGGCGGCCACGGTCAGATCCACCAGGACCCCGTCCACCCGCCGGGTCGCCGGCCGGGGGCCGGCCCGGGGCCGGTACGTGACCACCAGCAGGCCCGCCTCGCGGTCCCCGCCGCCGTCGTCGTCACCGTGCGCCAGCGGCCCGTGCACCGCGACCGCGAGCACGTCGGCCGGGAAACGCCGGCGGACCGCCTCGCCGACCCGTTCCGCGACCGCCCACCGACTGTCGTCGAGGCCCCGACCGACCTCGGTCCGCTCATCGCCTGCGCTCATCCGGCCGCCACGGTGCGCGACCGCAGGGCTCGCCACCCCGGCTCAGTGCTCGCGCTCACGGGACCCGCCTCTGTTCGCGACTGCGCGTCAGCCTAGCCAGCCGACGGAGGACCGGCCGGCGCGCCGCGCCCGGCCGGCACGAGCCGGAAGATGTGGATCTCCCGGCCGCCGGCCCGCCGCACGTACGTGTGGTACGCGGGCCACTCGGTGACCAACAGCTGCCACAGCCGGTCCCGTTCGGCGCCGGACGCCCGCTCGGCCCGCACCGGGATCAACCGGCCCTTCAACCGCACCTCGGCGGCGGGATCGGCGAGCAGGTTCATCGCCCAGCCGGGGTGGTGGGTCTGCCCCCAGTTGGAGCCGATCACCACGTAGGCGTCGCCGTCGGGCACGTAGAGCAGCGGGTTGCTGCGGGGCTTGCCCGAGCGGCGGCCGGTCGTGGTGATCACCAGGGACGGGATCAGGCCGAGCGCGACCACCCGCCCCCGGGTGAGTCGACCGACCACCCGGTCGGCGGGGACCAGCAGACGTGCGGCGGCGCCGAACCAGCGATGGTGACCGACTCGACGGGTGAGGGTTCCGAGCACTGACACGCGGATCAGTGTGCCGGCTGCCGGCCCCCGCCGGCACCCCCCGTACGCGCCCGGCCCGCCAACCGCGCGGTCACGCCACCGGGCATCAGTCCAACCGGCGTTCGATCGGCAGCCGGGCGCGTGTGAACAGGCCCGCCCCGAGCATCGCCACGATCGGCACCAGGACCAGCACACCGAGCGCGGGCCACGGCACCACGAACGGGTACGAATCGGGTACCGGCCAGTCGTTGGCGTACTGCCGGTTCGCCGAGAACAGCACGATCGCGGCGGTGCCCAGCCCGGCCACGATGCCGAGCACCGAGCCCAGACCGGCGATCACCCCCGCCTGGCAGATCGCCAGCATCCGGCGTAGCGCCGGTGCCGCGCCGACGGCCGCGAGGGTGGTCAGCTCGGCGCGTCCCTCGGCGGCGGCGAGCGCGGTGGCGATCCCGGCCGCACCCATCGTGATGACGCCGGCCGCCGCCGCGAGCAGCAGCAGCAGCGGGGAGATGTCCTGCGGATCGCGGCCGTACTCCACGGACATCGAGAACGTGCCGAAGGGCCGCAGCGCGCCGGCGAACCGTTCCCGCTGCTGCCGGTCCGGCGGAACGGAGGCGCCGAGCACCCATCCGGCCGGTGACCAGGTCAGGCCGAGCTGCCGGGCCGCGGACGCGGAGAGCAGCAGCCGGGACTGGCCGACCGCCCCGCTCAGCGCGTACCCGGGGAAGTCGGCGGCGGCGCCCGGCCGGTCCGTCCCGGAATCCACCTGGTTCACGCGGACGGTCACCAGGCCGTCGTGCAGGTAACGCGGGTCGGTCACCACCACACCCCCGGCGCGCAGCACGGCGGTGGCGGCGGCTGTCGTCGCCGGGTCCGCACCGGTGAGCAACGGCAGTGCGGTCCCGTCGTCCACGCCCGCCTGCACGTAGCCGCCGTCGTAGCTCAGCGGGCCGATCCGACAACGCCGGTCGGCCCGCGCCTGCCGACGGTCCGCGGCGGAGAGGTTGTCCCCGGGCTGCCAGGGGCAGATCTGCGCGGGCGGAAGCACCGGCGCGACATCGCAGTAACCCGCCGCCGCGGGTGCGCAACTCACCGCGTTGACCGGGGCGATCCGGTCGGCACCCAGCTGGTCCCGGGCCATGTCGGCGAGCTGGGTCGGCGAGGGCTGCCGGACCGACTCGCCCGCGTAGACGAGCACGTGGCCGGTCGGCAGCATCGGCCGGTAGGCGTGCGAGGTGCGGGCGTCGCTGCTGGCCAGGAACCCGCCGAGCGCCACACTGCTGGCGACCGCTGCCATCACGGCGCAGATGGCGGGCGCGGCGGAGGCGCGGTTGCGGCTGGCGTCGCGCAACGCGATACGCGGTGCCAACGGCAGCACCCGGCCGAGCCGGGCGAGCGCGCCGATCAGCGTGGGCGTGCAGCACACCAGGCCCAACTCGCCGAGGATCAGGCCGGTGAGGATCACCACCGTGGAGGTACGGGCCGCCCCGAACGCCGCCAACCCGGCCCCGACGGCCACCAGCGACAGCCCGAAGGCCAACCAGCGGATCCGGGACACCGGGGGAGTGCGTCGCCCGGCGAGGCCGGCGCTGACGTCCTGCCGCGCGGCGGTCCAGGCCGGCGCCAGCGCGGCGAGCACCCCGGCCAGCACCGCGACCCCACCGAGCAGCAGCAGCGCGACCGGCCAGCAGCGGTACCCACCGAAGCGGGCGTCGAAGACGTACTGCTCCATCAGCGGACGACCGGCGAACGCCGCGCCGACGCCGACCAGCAGACCGGTTGCGGCGCCCAGCACACCCAGCACCACGCCGTCGGCCAGCACGACCCGACGGAGCTGGGCGGCATCCCCGCCGGCCACCGCGACGAGCGCCAGATCCCGCCGGCGGCGGCGGACGCCGACCGCGAAGGCCGGCCCGACCAGCAGCACCACCTCCAGCAGCCCGAGGCCCGCGATCAGCACGCTGGTGCCCAGGTCGGTGGTGTCGCCCCGGTCGACGGGGCCGAACCAGGTCCGCTTCCGTTCGTCGGCCGAGTCGGTCGGAGGACGCATGGCGACCAGCACACCCCGGTCGTTGAGTCGGGACACCAGCGCGGCATCGATGGTGCCGGGCACGTCCGCCAGCCAACTGCTCTCCGGTCCGGGATCGGTCCGCGGCACCGCACCGGGATGCAGCGCCACCACCGGACCGAGATCGTCGGGGAACTCGACCACCCCCACCACGGTGTACGCCCTGCTCCCGTCGGCAAGGGCCACGGCGCGGCCAAGGCGCAGGTCCAGACGGCGCAGCGCCGCCGGGCTGACCGCGACCTCACCGGGCTGCTCGGGCGCCCGGCCCGCGCGGAAGCGCACCAGCCCCCGGGCCAACGGGTCGCCGAGGTCCAGCACCCGCCCCTGCACGTCCTCGTCGTGGTGTCGGCCCCGCAGGGTCAGCGGAATGCCGGTGCGCACCTCGGTGACCCGACTGCCCGGCCCGAGCAATGCGCTCACCTGGGCGGAGGTGGCTCGGGCCACGGGTGGCCGCTCGCTGTCCCAGGTGGACCAGCTGTCCCCCCACTCGTCCTGTTGCACCGGGGTGTCCGAGATCCAGCGCAGCTCCGCGTCGGCCACGCCGAGCCGGCGATCCACCTGTTCCCGGGGAGTCAACTCGGCCATGTCGTAGCTGGCGGCCAGGAAGGCCAGCACCGCCACCGGGAGGGCGATCATCGCGAGCACCAGGGCGGTCCGGCGCCGCGCCCGCCGGGACTCCCGCCGAGCGATCCGCAACGCCGCCCGCCACGAGCCGGTCAGCTCGGCGAGGCGACGACGACCGACCCGGACCGGTGGCGCGCCCGGTCCCGACGCGGCGGTGTCGGGTCGGGCAGGTGCCCACCTGGTCCGGCGGACCGTCACCGCTCGCTACCGGACAGCAGCTGTTCGACGCTGCCCAGCGGCGCGGTCGTGTCGACGAGTACGCCGTCGCGGAGGAACACCACCCGATCGGCCCAGCCGGCGTGTCGGGACTCGTGGGTGACGAGCACTCCGGCGGCCCCCGCGTCGATCCGGCGGCGCAGGAGGTGCAGCACCGCCTCGCCGGTCTGCGAGTCCAGGGCACCGGTGGGCTCGTCGGCGAGCACCAGCCGGCGGTCGCCCACCAGCGCGCGGGCGATGGCCACCCGCTGCTGCTGCCCGCCGGAGAGCTGGTCGGGGAAGCGGTCACCCAGTGCGGGCAGGCCCACCTCGGTGAGCGCGGCCATGGCCAGCGCCCGGGCCTGGCGTCCGCCGGCGCCGTCGAGTTCCAGGGGCAGCGCCACGTTCTCCAGCGCGCTCAGGCTGCCCAGCAGGTTGAGCTGCTGGAAGATGTAGCCGATCCGGCGGCGGCGCAGCTGGGCCAGCCCGCGCCGGTCCAGCGCCCCGAGCGGTTGCCCCTCCACCCGGACCTCCCCGCCGGTCGGGCGGTCCAGCCCGCCGGCGAGGGCCAGCAACGTCGACTTGCCGGAGCCGGACGGACCCATCACGGCGACCAGCTCGCCGGGCCGGACGACCAGGCTGACCCCCCGCAGCGCGTGCACCGCAGCCGGTCCGGCGCCGTGGGTGCGGTGGACGGCGCGTAGCTCCAGCACCGCGTCGTCCGACCCGCTCACCGTCGCGCCTCCTCGCCGGCCCACCGGGACGCGTCCCGCGCGTCGGCGTCACCCGGCCGGGGTGGGGGAGGTGCCGCGCCGCTGGGCTGGTGCCGCACCAGACTTGTCTCGCAGTGGTCCAGCCAACGGACCTCGGCCTCGGCCTGGAACACCATCGAGTCCAGCACGAGGCGCCAGGGCAGGTCCTCCGGCCGGTTGCTGACGTACTTCAACCGGGTCAGCTCCTGCAACGCCCGCATCGTCGCGCTCCGCTGGGCCTGTACCACCGAGCGGACATCCACCCCGGGGGTGGTCAGCGCCAGCGCCAGCTTGATCGCCAACTCGTCGCGGGGCCGATCGTTGCGGCTGACCGGGGTGGCGAACCAGAGCGCCAGATCCGCCCGGCCGGCGTCGGTGATCTCGTACGGGCGCTGCCCGGCCTCGCTCTCCGGCAGCGGGCGGACCAGACCATCGCGTTCCAGCCGGGACAGGGTGGTGTAGACCTGCCCGATGTTCAGCGGCCAGGTCGAGCCGGTCGACTCCTCGAACGCGGCGCGCAGCTGGTAGCCGTACATCTGGCCGCGTTCGAGCAGGGCGAGCAACCCGTGACGGATGGACATGGCAACGGAGTATGCATACCTGGTATGCGCTCCGCAACCGGAGGGCAACGGTTCAGGTGGGCCGACCGGGAAACGGGACAGTCAGCGGGGTCGTCCCGGCCGTCTTGCGCCACCGGGTGGCCCGTACCGCGTACTCGACGAGGGCGGCCAGCGCCTGGTCCCGGTCGGCGCCGGTGGTGGACGCCAGAGCCGCTCGCCAGTGCGCGGCCGTGCGCTCCTCCACCTCGGCGGCGAGCCGCAGGGCGCTGGCCCGGTCGGTGACCGGGAACGGCAACGCGTAGCCGGCGCGGTCCGGCGGCACGACGCCACCGGCCGCGCTCAGTTGCACCACGAGCATGTCGCGTCGGCTGCGGTGCGCGGCCTCGGCCTGGTGAGCGGCCTCCCGTGCCGCCCCGGTGAGTCGGACCCCGATCCGCCCGTAGGCGTAGATGGCCGCGTACTCGGCGGACAGGGCGGCGGCGAGCGCCTCCCCGGTGGACGGCTGCCTCACTTCAGTGCCTCCTGGTGGGTGGCGCGGGCGGCGGCGATCGACCCGAGCAGTGCGGCTCGTTCCGCGCTGGCCGCGGCGCAGGCGGCGGTGGCGGACTGCTGGGCGGCCTTCTCCAGGGCGCGCAGCGGGGCGAGCGTGTTCACCAGGTCGACCGCCGGAGCGGCGACCGCGGTGGGCAGGGCGACGCCGATCACCCGGGCCAGCTCGGTGGCGTGCGCGGTGTGCGCCTCGGCGATCGGGCCGAGCCGGTCGGCCAGGTCGGGATGCGCGGCCACGTGGTTCTGGTACGCCGCGGCGAGCCCGAGTGCCTCGTCCACCATCGGCCGCAGCGGGTCCGGTGGTGGCGCCGGCTCGTCGTCACGGTCGAAAAGATCACAGCCGGTCAGCGGCACCGCGGCACCGCCGAGCGCCAGCAGTGCCCCGGCACGCAGGAGCTTTCGCCGGGAATGTCTGGATGCCTGGTCGCGCTGTGTCGTTCTGCCGGTCCCCACCCGGCAAGTCAACACCATCCCCACCGGTCCGGGGACCACCGACGTCGGTGCGCCGCCCGGCCCGCCGCCGGGCAGGCGCGTTACGCTCTGCGCAGCCACCGGCGCGTCCGCTCCGGTGGTGCGCCGGCATGTCGGGACGACCGATCACCGTCGACCAGGGAGAGGGTGCGGAGATGACGCAGCGTGGCCGTGCCACCAGGTCGACGGGGCGACCCCGCGATGCCGTGGGTCCCCGTGGTGGTGATCTCGCGGCGCGACGCACACGGTTGCGGGCCGTGATCGAGCCCGTGGTCAACGACGCCGGCTACGACCTGGAGGACCTGTCGATCTCCCGGGCCGGTCGCCGGCACGTGGTGCGGGTGATGGTCGACGCCGACGGCGGGATCGACCTGGACGCGGTCGCGGTCGTCTCCCGCGCGGTCTCGGCCGCGCTGGACGCCGCCGAGGAGACCGGTGGCGACATCGTCGCCGGGGAATACCAGCTCGAGGTCAGCTCGCCGGGCGTCGACCGGCCACTCACCCTGCCCCGCCACTGGCGGCGCAACGTGGGCCGGCTGGTCAAGGTCACCGCCCGGGGCGCGGCCGCGTTGCCCGGCCAGCGCGGCGAGCAGCCGACCGGAGACCGTCAGCTGACCGGCCGGGTGGTCGCGGCCGACGACGAGGGCGTGCAGCTGGAGACCGGGGAGGGCCGAACGTCCTGGGCGTACGCCCAGCTCGGCCCCGGCCGCGTGCAGGTCGAGTTCACCCGGCTCGCCGAACTCGGCGAGGTGGACGAGGAGTTCGACGACGCGGACGACTCCGACGACATTGACGATTCAGACGACATCGACGACGAAGATGATGTGGAGGACGAGGAGAGGTGAACATCGACCTCGCGGCGCTGCGCGCACTCGAGCGCGAGCGGGAGATCCCGTTCGACACGATTCTCGCGGCGATCGAGACCGCGTTGCTGACCGCCTACCGGCACACCGATGGCGCCGAGCCGCACGCCCGGGTGGAGATCGACCGTAGGTCGGGCGCCGCCCTGGTGTACGCGCAGGAGATGGACGCCGACGGCAGCCTGGTGCGGGAGTGGGACGACACCCCGCACGACTTCGGCCGGATCGCCGCCATGACCGCCAAGCAGGTGATTCTCCAGCGCCTGCGGGAGGCCACCGACGAGGTGCACTTCGGCGAGTACGTGGGCCGCGAGGGCGACCTGGTCACCGGCGTGGTGCAGGCCCACGAGACGCGTACCGAGAAGGGCATCGTCAGCGTCGACCTCGGCAAACTGGAGGGCGTGCTGCCGCAGTCCGAGCAGGTCCCCGGCGAGCGGTACGCCCACGGTGAGCGGGTCCGCTGCGTCGTGGTGCACGTCGCCAAGGGCATGCGCGGGCCGCAGATCACCCTGTCCCGGTCGCACCCGGCGCTTGTCAAGAAGCTGTTCGCGCTGGAGGTGCCGGAGATCGCCGACGGCACGGTGGAGATCGGGGCGATCGCGCGTGAGGCAGGTCACCGTACGAAGATCGCCGTCCGCTCCACCACCCCCGGGGTGAATGCCAAGGGCGCCTGCATCGGCCCGATGGGCCAGCGGGTACGCGCCGTGATGAGCGAACTGCACGGCGAAAAGATCGACATCATCGACTGGTCGGATGACCCGGCCACCTTCGTCGGTAACGCGTTGTCGCCCGCCAAGGCGCTTCGGGTCGAGGTGGTCGACCTGGCCGGTCGGGCCGCCCGGGTGACGGTCCCCGACTTCCAGCTCTCCCTCGCGATCGGCCGGGAGGGGCAGAATGCCCGACTCGCGGCCCGATTGACCGGTTGGCGGATCGACATTCGGTCGGATGCGGAGCAGACCGCTCCCGCCGCGCGTGCGGCAGCTGATCACGTGCGGGAGCCGGGCGGAGCGATCTCGGGCAGCTAGGGGTAGACTTCTTCCAGTGGTACGACGCGCAACGCCGGAACGCACCTGTGTGGGTTGCCGGCAACGTGCGCCGGCCAGCGAATTGCTGCGGATCATCGCGGTTCGGGACGAGGCTGGTCTCAGTCTCCGACCTGATCCACGCCGCAGGCTGCCGGGTCGGGGAGCGAACATGCACCCGGATCCGGCCTGCTTCGCGCTGGCGGTGCGTCGCCGCGCCTTCGGGCGTGCGCTGCGCATCACCGAGGTCCTTGACCACGGTGTGCTGGCGGAGCACGTCGATGCGCCAACCACTACGTCCGGTCAGCCCGACCGGGCGAGGGTCGCTAGCAGGGTAGGACGACCGACATGAGCACACGATGAAGTCCCTGAAATGACCAGGCTTCAAGTGCACGAGTGAGGTCGCTGCGGGTGCTGCCCGCACGACCTCGGAGTGAGGAGTGCAGTGGCAGGCAAGGCCCGCGTACACGAGCTTGCAAAAGAGCTCGGGGTCGAGAGTAAGACCGTTCTCGCCAAGCTGAAGGAAATGGGCGAGTTCGTGAAGTCCGCGTCCAGCACCGTCGAGGCGCCCGTCGCCCGACGGCTGCGCAACGCATTCGTCGCGTCCACCGGTGCTCCGGCACCGGCCGCCGCCCCGTCGGCGCCCGCGTCGACGCCGGCTTCCAACCCGACCCCGACGCTGTCCCCGACCCCGGGCGCGCCGCGGGTCTCGGCCAAGCCGATGCCGCCTCGGCGGCCGGCCGCGCCGGCACCCGGCCCGAAGCCGAAGGGTCCGGTGCCTGGTGCGCCGCAGCCCGCGGCTCCGGTCGCCAAGCCGGCGAGTGCCCACGACATCGAGGTGGCGGCCGCCGAGGCGCGTGCCGCCGCGCTGAAGGCTGAGCAGGAGGCCGCGGTCAAGGCCGCACAGGCCGCCCGCCAGCAGCAGCGGGACAACCCCGTCCGCCGGGAGCCTCCGGCCGACGGCGGCAACCGTCCCGGTCCTCGGCCGGGTCCCGCCGCGATGCCGCCCCGTCCGGGTTCGCCGGCTGCTCGTCCGAGCACGCCGGCTCCGGGTCCGGGTGCGCGTCCCGGTGGTCGCCCACCGGCGCGCGGCGCCGGTAACAACCCGTTCGGCATCCAGGGTGGCCAGCAGCAGCGGCCCCCGGCCGCCGGTGCGGGTGGTCCCCGGCCCAACAGCCCGGCGGGCATGCCGCCGCGGCCGAGCCCGAACTCCATGCCTCCGCGGCCCAGCCCGGCTTCCATGCCGAGCCAGCGTCCGGCTGCCGGTCGTCCCGGTCCTGGTGGCGCTGGTCGCCCCGGTGGCGGTGGCGCCGGTCGTCCCGGTGGTGGTGGCGGCGGTGGCTTCCGTGGCGGTCCCGGCGGTGGCGCCGGCGGCGGTGGCGGTTACCGCGGTGGCCCTGGTGGCGGCGCGGGTGCCGGCGGTGGCGGTGGCTACCGTGGCGGTCCCGGCGGCGGTGGCGGTGCTCCCGGTGGCGGTTTCCGTCCGGGTGCTCCCTCCGGTGGCGGCGGTCGTCCGGGTGCGGGTGGTCGTGGCCGTGGCGGCGGCGCCGCGGGTGCCTTCGGGCGTCCGGGTGGCCGGCCGACGCGCGGTCGCAAGTCCAAGAAGCAGCGCAGACAGGAGTTCGACAACCTGTCGGCTCCGACCATGAGCTCGGGTGCTCCCCGGGGTCAGGGTCAGATCGTGCGGCTCTCCCGTGGCGCCTCGCTGTCGGACTTCGCCGACAAGATCAACGCCAACCCGGGTTCGCTGGTCCAGGAGATGTTCAACCTGGGCGAGATGGTCACCGCGACCCAGTCCTGCTCTGACGACACCCTGCAGCTGCTGGGTGAGCACCTGGGCTTCGACATCCAGATCGTCAGCCCGGAGGACGAGGACCGCGAGCTGCTCGCGCAGTTCAACATCGACCTCGACGCGGAGGTGGCCGAGGAGCGTCTGGTCAGCCGTGCGCCGGTGGTGACCGTCATGGGTCACGTCGACCACGGTAAGACCAAGCTGCTCGACGCCATCCGTAAGGCGAACGTCGTGGCCGGTGAGGCGGGTGGCATCACCCAGCACATCGGTGCGTACCAGGTGCACGTTCCGCACGATGGTGTGGACCGCGCGGTGACCTTCATCGACACCCCGGGTCACGAGGCGTTCACCGCCATGCGTGCTCGTGGTGCCCAGGTGACGGACATCGTGATCCTGGTCGTCGCGGCCGACGACGGCGTGATGCCGCAGACCATCGAGGCGTTGAACCACGCCAAGGCGGCCGACGTGCCGATCGTGGTCGCGGTCAACAAGGTCGACAAGCCGGAGGCCAACCCGGACAAGGTCCGCCAGCAGCTGACCGAGTACGGCCTGGTCGCCGAGGAGTACGGCGGCGAGACCATGTTCGTCAACGTGGCCGCCAAGCCGGGCATCGGCATCGAGGAGTTGCTCGAGGCTGTCCTGCTGACCGCCGACGCGTCGCTGGAGCTGACCGCTCCGATCGACGGGCCGGCGCAGGGTGTGGCCATCGAGGCGCACCTGGACAAGGGCCGCGGTGCGGTGGCGACGGTGCTCGTGCAGAAGGGCACCCTGCGGGCCGGCGACTCGATCGTCGCCGGTGGGGCCCACGGCCGGGTCCGGGCCATGCTCGACGAGAACGGCAACCAGCTCTCCGAGGCTGGGCCGGCGCGTCCGGTCATGGTTCTGGGTCTGACCGCACCGCCCGGTGCGGGTGACACGTTCCTCGCCGCGGCGGACGACCGCACGGTGCGGCAGATCGCCGAGCAGCGGCAGGCACGGCGGCGGGCGGCGGCATTCGCCAACTCCCGTGGTCGGGCCACTCTTGAGACGCTCATGGAGCAGCTCAAGGAGGGCGAGAAGACGTCGCTCAACCTCATCCTCAAGGGTGATGTCTCCGGTTCGGTGGAGGCCCTGGAGGACGCGCTGTTCAACCTCGACATTCCCGAGGAGGTCCAGCTCAAGGTCCTCGACCGGGGCGTCGGCGCGATCACCGAGAGCAACGTCATGCTCGCGAGCGCCTCGTCCGAGCCGGTCACGATCATCGGCTTCAACGTGCGGGCCTCGAACAAGGTCCGTGAGATGGCCGACCGCGAGGGCGTGGAGATCCGGTACTACACCGTCATCTACCAGGCCATCGAGGAGATCGAGGCAGCGCTCAAGGGCCTGCTCAAGCCGGAGTACGAGGAGGCCGAGCTGGGCAGCGCGGAGATCCGCGACGTCTTCCGCTCGTCCAAGATCGGCAACATCTCCGGTTGCATCGTCCGGTCGGGCGTCATCCGACGCAACGCGAAGGCTCGCCTGCTTCGGGACGGGACGGTCGTGGCGGACAACCTCACGATCACCTCGCTCAAGCGGTTCAAGGACGACGCCACCGAGGTCCGCGAGGGCTTCGAGTGCGGTCTGACCCTGGGTGGTTACAACAACGTCCAGGTCGGCGACGTCATCGAGACCTTCGAGATGCGGGAGAAGGTTCGCGCCTGATCCGGCAGTGACACGCTGATCAAGGGGTTTACGCCGAACGGCGTAAACCCCTTGATCATGCGGGGTGGGTTGGCGGTATCGTCCGGGGCGATGTTCACCGGAACCGCGGTCTTCGACCTGCTGCTGCCGGGCGACTCCCGGTCGCTCAAAGCCAAGAGATCATATGTACGGCCGATCGTGGCGGCGTTGCGCCGCTTCGAGGTGTCGGCCGCCGAGGTGGGTGCGCTCGACCTGCATGGTCGAGCGCAGCTCGCGGTGGCCGTGGTGGCCGCCGAGACGGCGCACGTCCGCGAGGTGCTCGACTCCTGTGAGCGCCTGGTGGCCGGTCGCCCCGAGGTCGAGTTGCTGTCCGTTCGGCGCCGGCTGTACGGCGTGGACGACGACTGACCCCGGAGCCGGCTGTGCCGGGCGACCGGTGCGGTCGCGAAGGTAGTGTTCGAGATGTTGGCCGGTCGGCCGGCGACCCCCCGGGTCGCCGGGTCGACCGGGAGCAGGACGCCGTGGAGGTGGCGAGATGTCTGATCCGGCCAAGGTACGCCGGCACGCGGAACGGGTGCGTGAGCTGGTCGCGTCGGTGGTGCGGAGCCAGATCAAGGACCCGCGGCTCGGGATGATCACCATCACCGACGCCCGGATCACCGCGGACCTGCGTGACGCGACGGTCTTCTACACCGTGCTCGGTGACGCGGTGGCCCAGGCGGACACCGCCGCGGCGCTGGAGAGCGCCAAGGGGTTGCTGCGCAGCACGGTCGGCAAGGCCCTCGGGCTGCGTCACTCGCCGACCCTCACGTTCGTCCTCGACGACGTGCAGGACCAGGTCAAGCACATCGACGACCTGCTCGCCGCCGCCCGTAACGCCGACGCCGAGGTGCAGCGGCTGGCCGCCCAGGCGAAGTACGCGGGTGAGGCGCAGCCGTACCGGGTCGACGACGAGACCGATGAGGGCGACGACGCGGACGAGGCCGATGCGGCCACCGACGTGCCGGACGCCGCGCGGGGTGGGGAAACGCGGTGACCAGCACCGCCAGCGTCCCGCTCGCCGGGGCGGCCGGGGTCGGCCCGGCCGAGATGGACTGGGCTGCGGCCGAGGCGCTGGTGCGGGCTGTCCCGCCGGGTGGCCGGGTGCTGCTGATCTGCCACATCAACCCGGACGGTGACGCGCTGGGCAGCATGCTCGGCTTCGGGCTGGGCCTGCGGCAGTTCGGCCTCCGCGAGGTGCAGGCGACCTTCCCCGGGCCGCCGGAGGTGCCCGACCCGTTCCGGGGGTTGCCCGGGTTGGACCTGTTGGTCCCGGCGGACACCGCCGACCCGGCGCCGGACCTGGTGATCTGCTTCGACGCGGCGAGCGAGTCGCGCCTCGGTGAGCTGGCCGGGCGGTTGTCGTCGGCGGGGGCGGCGCTGGTGCTCGATCACCACGCCTCGAACTCCGGCTTCGGCACCGTCAACCTCGTGGACCCGGGCGCCGCGGCGACGTCGGTGGTGGCGGAGCAACTGCTGGCCCGGCTCGGGGTCGTGGTGGATCCGGCCATCGCGGAGTGCCTCTACGTGGCGCTGACCACGGACACCGGCTCGTTCCGGTTCGCGGCGACCACTCCGGCGGTGCACCAGATGGCTGCCCGGTTGCTGGCCACCGGCATCTCGCCCGGAGACATCTCCCGCCGGGTCTTCGACACCCGGCCCTTCGGTGCGGTGCGTCTCTTCGGCGAGGTGCTCGGCCGGGCGCGGCTGGAGTTGGCCGCCGCCGGCGGCCGGGGGTTCGTCTGGACCTTCGCCACGCTCGAGGATCTGGCCCGGCACGACCAGCGGCCGTACGTCCTGGAGGCGCTGATCGACTCGGTGCGCTGCACGGCCGAGGCGGATGTGAGCTGTGTGGTCAAGCAGACCACGCCCGGCGAGTGGGCGGTGTCGATGCGCAGCAAGGGCGCGGTGGACGTCAGCCGGGTCGCGGTGGCGCTGGGCGGTGGTGGCCACCGGTTCGCGGCGGGGTTCACCGGTCGGGGCACCGTCGAGCAGGTGGTCGAGTCGATCCGCGGCCAACTGGACGCGGCGTTGCTCCACCCCGACGCCTGACGGCGACTTTCGTCGTCATCGATAGCCCGGTCCGGAAGGATCAGGGTCAACTCCGGGGAGTGTCGGTCTTCCCGCGCTCGGTGAGACCGGGAAGAATTGCGGGATGGAGCAGCCGCACGACCTCACCGTGGAGGCCCCCCGTGCCTGGGACCGGCCCGCCGTCTCCGTTCCCGTCCTCGTCTGCCTGTCGCTCGTCGGTGGTCGGTTCGCGTCGTTCTCCACCGAGGCGAATCTGTTCACCATTGGCACCGGCGGGGTGCTGATCTGGCTCGGTCTGAGCAATCGGGTGCCCCGCCGACCGGCGCCGCGCCGGCTGGGCTCGGGAGCGGTCTGGTGGGCGGTGCCGGTGGTGGTCTTCGGGGTCTTCGAGGGCGTGACGTTCGTGCTGGCCGCCGGTGACGACTTTCCCACCTTCTCCCGGCTGGCCGATCCTCTCCTGGAGGATCATCTGACCCGGTCGGCGGTGTGGTTCGCCTGGCTGGCCGCCTTCTGGGGGCTGGTGCGTCGATGATGCGGGCGTTCGCCATCGGCGGTTTCCTCACCGCGTTGGTGCTCTTCGCGGTGGTCGAGTGGATGGCCCGGCGGGAGGGTTCCCGGATCCCCACCCTGGGCGAGGTCTGCGCGTACGTGATGCGCTACGAGGTCGGCTCGGTGCCGGTGGGCCGGATCGGTCTGTTCGGGTTCTGGTGGTGGCTGGGCTGGCACTTCCTGGCCCGCTGAGCCGGGTCGCCGCTTGTCCACATGGCGGGAACCGGGAGCAGCATATGGACCTGAACGATAACTTGGGTGAAGGCCGGGCGCCGCGTAGCGGTGCAGGTCATGGGTGGTGGCGCCACACCTCGTGCTGCCTCCCTCCAGGGTCGGATCGACCCGGGCTCACGCTGCCCAGTCGGCTGCTCCGGTAATCCCGGACCGCCGTGGGGCGCGCAGCACGATCGCCCGCGAGGGCCGCCGCGTGTCGGTGGCTCGCTCCCTGGAAGGACCACCACCATGCCGAACAAGCCCAAGCCCGAGACCACCGACGACGCCCGCGAGCAGGCCCGCCGCGCGCTGCAGACCTCGATGGACACCCGGCAGTGAGCCAACCCGCCCGGCGGTGACGTTCGGCATCGCTCCGGAAGCGTAAGTCCCCGGCGGGATTGCGATCCTTACCGCGCTCGTGCCAGGATCGGCGGCGATGAGCCAGATCGCCGCCACCCACCGAACCGCCTCGCCGCGGCGGATCGCCAGCCTCGCCCTGCCGGCCCTCGTGGTGCTCGCCGCCGAGCCGCTCTACGTGCTCGTCGACACGGCGGTGGTCGGGCACCTCGGCCGGGTGCCGCTCGCCGCGCTCGCCGTCGGTGGCACGGTGATGACGCTCACCGCGTGGGTCGGCACCGTTGTCGCGTACGGCACCACCGGGCGCGCGGCCCGCCGCTTCGGCGCGGGTGACCGGGCCGCCGCGGTGGCCGAGGGAGTCCAGTCGTCCTGGCTGGCGTTCGGTGTCGGTCTGCTGATCGCGATCGGCATGCAGGTCGGCGGAGGTGCGCTCGCGCGTACCCTCGCCGGTGGAACTGGCGACGTGGCCGACGCCGCCGCGCACTGGTTGCGGATCGCGGCCCTCGGCGCCCCCGGCCTGCTGCTCGCCGCCGCCGGCAACGGCTGGCTGCGCGGCGTGCAGGACACTCGCCGCCCGTTGTTCTTCGTGCTCGGTCCCAACCTGCTGTCCGCGCTGCTCTGCCCGCTGCTGGTCTACCCCGGCGGCCTGGGCCTGATCGGCTCGGCGGTGGCCAACGTCGTCGCGCAGACGCTCTGCGGGGCGCTGTTCGCCGCGGCGCTGGTCGCCGAGCGGGTGTCGCTGCGGCCCCAGCCCCGGGTGATCCGCCAGCAGTTGGTGCTCAGCCGCGACCTGCTGATCCGTGGCCTGGCGTTCCAGGCCAGCTTCCTCTCCGCGACCGCTGTCGCCGCCCGCTTCGGCGCCGCCGCCGTCGGCGCCCACCAGATCGCCCTGCAACTCTGGTTCTTCACCGCGCTGGTGCTCGACGCCCTCGCGATCGCCGCCCAGTCCCTGGTCGGTGCCGCGCTCGGCGCCGGCGACGACGCGGGCGCCCGGGCGCTCGCCCGCCGGATCGGGCTGCTCGGCGGCGTCTGCGGCGTCGCCTTCGCGCTTGTCGTGGCCGCCGGCGCGGGCGTCGTACCGTCGTGGTTCAGCTCCGACGAGGGGGTACGCGACCAGGCCATGGTGGCCTGGCCGTGGTTCGTCGCCATGCTGCCCCTGGCCGGGGTGGTATTCGCCCTCGACGGCGTGCTGATCGGCGCGGGCGACGTGCGTTACCTGCGCAACCTCACCATCGTGGCGGCGCTCGGCGGCTTCCTGCCGGCCATCTGGCTGGCCTACGTGCTCGACCTCGGGCTGGGCGGCATCTGGGCCGGGCTCACCCTGTTCGTGGCGATTCGGCTGGTCGCCCTGCTGCTGCGCCTGCGCAACGGCAACTGGGCGGTGCCCGGGGCCGTCCGCTGACCCACGTGCCCATCTGGCAGGCTTGGCCGACGTGAGCACCGATGGTCTGATCGTGGTCGACAAGCCCGGCGGCATGACGTCGCACGACGTGGTGGCACGCATCCGCCGACTGGCGAAGACCCGACGGGTGGGGCACGGCGGCACCCTCGACCCGATGGCGACAGGTGTGCTGGTGATCGGCGTCGGCCGGGCCACCCGGCTGCTGACGTACGTGATCGGCGCGGGCAAGAGCTACACCGGCACCATCCGGCTCGGGCAGTCCACCGTCACCGACGACGCCGAGGGCGACGTGACCGCCACCACGCCCGCCGACCAGGTCAGCGACGAGGCGATCAGGTCCGCGCTGGCCGGGCTGAGCGGCGAGGTCGACCAGGTGCCGAGCGCGGTCAGCGCCATCAAGATCGACGGGCAGCGGGCGTACAAGCGGGTCCGCGACGGGGAGAGCGTCGAACTGCCGGCCCGGCGGGTCACCATCTCCCGGCTGGAGGTGCTGGCGATCCGCCGCACCGAGCCGGACGTGGTGGACGTGGACGTGGACGTGACCTGCTCCTCCGGCACGTACATCCGGGCCATCGCCCGGGACGCGGGCCTGGCACTCGGCGTCGGAGGCCACCTCACGGCCCTGCGCCGCACCGCCGTGGGTGGCTTCGCCCTCGCCGAGGCGGCGACCCTCGACCAGTTGGAGCAGCGCGCCCCGGATGTGGTGAACCTGCCGTTGGACGCGGCGGCCGACCGCTTCTTCCCACGCCGGGAGGCCACTCCCGACGAGGCCCGGGTGCTCGCCCACGGTGGGCCGCTGGACCCGGCCGGCCTCACCGGGCCGTACGCCGTCTTCGGGCCGGCCGGCGGCCTGATCGCTATCGTCAGCGAGCGGGACGGGCGGGCCCGCGCGGAGATCGTGCTCGCCCCGGCCTGACGGCGGGGAGCAGGTCCGCCGGCCCGGGGCCGGCGGTGTCGACCCGCCGGACGGCGGGACAGCAGGAGGGAACGGCATGCAGCGGTGGCGGGGGTACGACGCGGCGCCCGGTGGGTGGGGGCGCTCGGTCGTCACCATCGGCGTCTTCGACGGCGTGCACAAGGGGCACCAGGCGACCATCGGGCACACGGTGGCCCGCGCCCGGGAGTTGGGCGTGCAGTCGGTGGTGGTCACCTTCGACCCGCACCCGGCCGAGGTGGTCCGCCCCGGGTCGCATCCGGCGGTGCTCACCGAGCCGGCCCGCAAGGCGGAACTGATCGAGCAGCTCGGCGTGGACGTGCTCTGTGTGGTGCCGTTCACACCGGAGTTCTCCCGGCTGCCGGCCGAACAGTTCGTGCACGACGTCCTGGTCGAGCACCTGCACGGCGCGCTGGTGGTGGTCGGCAGCAACTTCCGGTTCGGGCACCGGGCGGCCGGCGACGTGGCGCTGCTGGAGCGGCTCGGGCAGACCTTCGGCTTCGGGGTGGAGGGCAGCCCGCTGGTCGTCGAGGACGGCACCGTCTTCTCCTCCACGTACATCCGTTCCTGCGTCGACGCGGGCGACGTCGGCGCGGCCGCCGCCGCGCTCGGCCGCCCCCACCGGTTGGAAGGTGTGGTGGTCCGCGGTGACCAGCGGGGGCGGGAACTGGGCTTTCCCACCGCCAACCTGCTCTGCCACCGGTACGCGGCGGTCCCGGCCGACGGGGTGTACGCGGCCCGGCTGATCCGTCGCGGGCAGCACGAGCCGTTGCTGGCGGCGGTGTCGGTGGGCACCAACCCGACGTTCTCCGGGCGGGAGCGGCGGGTCGAGGCGTACGCGCTGGACTTCACCGGCGACCTGTACGGCGAGCGGCTCGCCCTGGACTTCGTGGCGCACCTGCGCGGTCAGATCCGGTACGACTCGATCGAACCGTTGATCGCCCAGATGAATCAGGACGTCGAACGCACCCGGCGCGCGCTGGCCTGAGCGTCGTGGGGTGACGCCGCCAAGGCCCTTCGCCGGGTGTTACCGGCGAGTGCTGGTAGTCTTGCCGAGACGTCGGGTGACCGGCGTGGGGCCTCGCGTGCCTGCTCGACGCCGCGGGTGCGAGGTACCGGTCCGTTCCCGGTCCATCGGGACGACGGACACCTACTTGATCAACCCATCGAAACAGGGAGAACATGGCGCTCGACCAGGAAGCCAAGGCCAGCATCCGCGCGGAGTACGCGACCGCCGAGGGCGACACCGGTTCGCCGGAGGTTCAGGTCGCGGTCCTCACCAAGCGGATCGCCGAGCTCACCGAGCACCTGAAGGTGCACAAGCACGACCACCACAGCCGCCGTGGGCTGCTGCTGCTGGTCGGCCGTCGCCGTCGGCTGCTCAACTACGTCCAGAAGAAGGACATTGCCCGCTACCGGTCGCTCATCGAGCGGCTCGGCCTGCGCCGGTGACGTGACGGGGGAGTGGCCGACCGGCCGCTCCCCCGTACGGCGTCCCACCTGAAGAAACACGGGCCGCGCGACCACCCGAGAGGGAGCCGGTCAGCGTACCGGTCTCCGGTAGTGGCCCCCGGGAACCCCGGCATCGAGCCGGCCCCCGGGCGCTTCGATCGAAGACCGGCCGGCTGAGCAGCTCCCCGATGTCGTGGGCCCACGACGCGAAGGAGCACGACAGCACATGACCGAGACCAAACTCGGCACCGAATCCCGCACCGCTGTGATCGACAACGGGTCCTTCGGCACCCGCGAGATCACCTTCTCCACCGGCCGGCTGGCTCGCCAGGCCGCCGGTTCCGTCATCGCCCAGTTGGGCGAGACGGTCGTTCTCTCCGCCACCACCGCCGGTAAGCACCCGAAGGAGCAGTTCGACTTCTTCCCGCTGACCGTCGACGTCGAGGAGCGGATGTACGCCGCGGGCCGCATTCCCGGCTCGTTCTTCCGCCGTGAGGGCCGGCCCAGCGAGGACGCGATCCTCACCTGCCGCCTGATCGACCGGCCGCTGCGCCCGTCCTTCGTGAAGGGTCTGCGCAACGAGGTCCAGGTCGTCGAGACCATCCTCGCGCTCGACCCGCAGCACCCGTACGACGTCGTGGCGATCAACGCCGCCTCGATGTCGACCAAGCTCTCCGGCCTGCCGTTCTCCGGCCCGATCGGTGCGACCCGCGTCGCCCACATCGACGGCCAGTGGGTTGCCTTCCCGACCCTGGAGGAGCTGGCTCGCGCCACCTTCGACATGGTCGTGGCCGGTCGCACGCTCGAGGACGGTGACGTCGCGATCATGATGGTCGAGGCGGAGGCCACCCCGAACGCCGTCGCCCTGATCTCGGCCGGCGCCACCGCCCCGACCGAGGAGGTCGTGGCCAGCGGTCTGGAGGCCGCCAAGCCGGCGATCCGTGAGCTGTGCCGCGCGCAGAGCGAGCTGGCCGAGGTCGCCGCCAAGCCGGTCACCGAGTTCCCGGTCTTCCTGGACTACCAGGACGACGTGTACGACGCCGTCTCCGAGCTGGCCCGCGGCGAGGTCGCCGAGGCGATCACCATCGCCGGCAAGGCCGACCGCGAGGAGGCCCTGGACCGGGTCAAGGCCCGTGTCGCCGAGGAGCTGGGCGCTCGGTTCGAGGGTCGGGAGAAGGAGCTCAGCGCCGCCTTCCGGTCGCTCACCAAGTCCGAGGTCCGCAACCGCGTGCTGCGCGAGCAGGTCCGCATGGACGGCCGTGGCCCGCGTGACATCCGGGCGCTGACCGCCGAGGTCGGCGTGCTGCCCCGGGTGCACGGTTCGGCGCTGTTCGAGCGGGGCGAGACCCAGATCCTGGGCGTCACCACGCTGAACATGCTCCGCATGGAGCAGATGGTGGACACGCTGTCCCCCGAGAACCGCAAGCGCTACATGCACAACTACAACTTCCCGCCGTACTCGACCGGGGAGACCGGCCGGGTCGGCTCGCCGAAGCGTCGCGAGATCGGGCACGGCGCGCTCGCCGAGCGTGCGCTGATCCCGGTGCT
The DNA here is from genome assembly GCF_040647935.1 of Micromonospora sp. NPDC049204. Classification (NCBI taxonomy): domain Bacteria; kingdom Bacillati; phylum Actinomycetota; class Actinomycetes; order Micromonosporales; family Micromonosporaceae; genus Micromonospora; species Micromonospora sp. NPDC049204. Next base: position 56,034 of record NZ_JBEZDC010000007.1, read on the forward strand.
GCCGTCGCGCGAGGAGTTCCCGTACGCCATCCGGCAGGTGTCGGAGGCGCTCGGCTCCAACGGCTCCACCTCGATGGGTTCGGTCTGCGCGTCGACGCTGGGCCTGCTCTCAGCGGGTGTCCCGCTGAAGGCACCGGTCGCCGGCATCGCGATGGGGCTCATCTCCGACGAGGTGGACGGCAAGACCCAGTACGTGACGCTCACCGACATCCTCGGTGCCGAGGACGCGTTCGGTGACATGGACTTCAAGGTTGCCGGCACCCCGGAGTTCGTCACCGCGCTCCAGCTCGACACCAAGCTCAACGGCATCCCGTCGGACGTGCTGGCTGCCGCGTTGCAGCAGGCGAACGAGGCCCGGCAGGTCATCCTCGGTGTCATGAAGGCCGCGATCGAGGCTCCGGCCGAGATGTCGGACTACGCGCCGCGGGTCACCACCGTCAAGATCCCGGTCGACAAGATCGGCATGGTGATCGGCCCGAAGGGGCAGACCATCAACGCGATCCAGGACGAGACCGGCGCCGAGATCTCCATCGAGGACGACGGCACGATCTACGTCGGCGCCACCAACGGCCCGTCGGCCCAGGCGGCCGTCGACCGGATCAACGGCATCGCCAACCCGACGCTGCCGAAGCAGGGCGAGCGGTTCCTCGGCACGGTGGTCAAGACCGCCGCGTTCGGGGCGTTCATCTCGCTGCTGCCGGGCCGTGACGGCCTGCTGCACATCTCCAAGGTGGGCGACGGCAAGCGGGTCGAGCGCGTCGAGGACTTCCTCAACGTCGGTGACCGGGTCGAGGTCGAGATCGCGGACATCGACGCCCGCGGCAAGATCTACCTCGACAAGGTCCGCCCGGAGGGCACCGAGGCTCCGGCCGCCGGTGAGGCCGCCGCTGGCGACCGGCCGGCTGGTCGGGACCGGGGCGACCGGGCTCCGCGTGACCGGGGCGACCGTGAGCGTGGCGGCGACCGAGGTGGCCGTGGCCCCGAGCGTGGCGGCGAAGGCGGCAACGGTGGCGGCGGCGGCGAGGGTGGCGAGGGCGGCGAGCGTCCGCGCCGCCGGACCCGGCACAGCTGATCGTCGTACCTCGCATCACCCACCCCTCGTCGAACCGGGAGCAAGTCGTGAGTCGGGCCTTCAGTGCGCCGTTTCCACCGGATCGACGGGGGGTGGCTGCGTCCCGGGACACCGGGGCGGGCCGCTCCGGCGGCACCGCCCGCGCGGTGACCCGGACGCTCAGCGACGACCCGCTGGGCGGCACGGTACGACGTACCGTGCTGCCCAGCGGCCTGCGCGTCCTCACCGAGGCGATCCCGACGATGCGCAGCGTCTCGTTCGGCGTCTGGGTGGCGGTCGGCTCCCGCGACGAGACCGGCCCGCAGGCCGGTGCCGCGCACTTCCTCGAGCACCTGCTCTTCAAGGGCACCCACAAGCGCACCGCGCTGGAGATCTCCTCGCAGATCGAGGCGGTGGGTGGTGAGACGAACGCGTTCACCACGAAGGAATACACCTGCTACTACGCGCGGGTGCTGGACGAGGATCTGCCGCTCGCGATCGACGTGATGTGCGACGCGGTCGCCGACTCGCTGTTGGAGCCGGCCGACGTCGAGACCGAGCGTGGCGTGATCCTGGAAGAGATCGCCATGCACGACGACGAGCCCGGTGACGAGGTGCACGACCTCTTCGTCCAGGCCGTCTACGGGGAGCACCCGCTGGGTCGGCTGATCTCCGGCACCGCCGAGACGGTCACGCCGATGACCCGCAAGCAGATCCAGAGTTTCTACCGGGGCCGCTACACCGCGCCGCAGATCGTCATCGCCGCCGCCGGCAACCTGGACCACGCCACGGTCGTGAAGATGGTCCGCCAGGCCGTGCGGGGCACCCCACTGGACAGCGACCCGGCCACCCCGGCGCCGCACCGCGCGGCCACCCCGGCGGTACGCACCAAGCCGGCGACCACCCTGGTGGAGCCGAAGGAGACCGAGCAGGCGCACGTCATCCTCGGCTGCCCCGGCATCGACCGCCTCGATGATCGGCGCTTCGCCCTCGGGGTGCTCAACAACGTGCTCGGCGGTGGCATGTCCAGCCGCCTGTTCCAGGAGATCCGCGAGCAGCGCGGCCTGGCGTACTCGGTCTACTCCTACGCCAGCCAGTACGCCGACACCGGCCTGTTCGCCGTCTACGCCGGCTGCGCACCGGGCAAGGTGGACGAGGTGCTGGCCCTGACCCGCGCCGAGCTGGCCCGGGTCGCCGCCGACGGGTTGACCGAGGCGGAGGTGGCCCGCGGCAAGGGGATGAGCAAGGGCTCGTTCGTGCTCGGCCTGGAGGACACCGGTTCCCGGATGAGCCGACTGGCCAAGGGTGAGCTGCTCTACGGCGACCTGATGCCGGTGGACGAGCTGCTCCGCCGGGTCGACGAGGTCACCGTGCAGGACGTGAACGTCCTCGCCGCCGAGCTGCTCAGCCGGCCCATGTCGCTGGCCGTGGTCGGCCCGTTCGGCGCGGGCGACTTCACCGTCTGAGGGCTGCCCGGTCAGTGGTCCGGGTCGGGTCCGGCCCGAAGGGCACGTCCCGATTGGGATAGGTTGTGCCCCGTGACTGACGAGCAGGGAAAGACCCCGGCCGAGCCGCTGCGGGTCGGTGTGCTGGGTGCGCGCGGCCGGATGGGCATCGAGGTCTGCAAGGCGGTCGACGCCGCCGCCGACCTCGATCTGGTCGCCGCCATCGACCAGGGTGACGACCTCTCCGCCGCCTCCGGCGCTGACGTGGTCGTCGACTTCACCACCCCGGACGTCGTCATGGACAACCTCCGGTGGTGCGTCGAGCAGGGCATCAGCGCGGTGGTCGGCACGACCGGCTTCACCGAGCAGCGGCTGGAGCAGGTGCGCGGCTGGCTGGCCGACAAGCCCGAGGTGGGTGTGGTGATCGCCCCGAACTTCGGCATCGGCGCGGTGCTGATGATGCAGTTCGCCGCGCGGGCCGCCCGGCACTTCGAGTCCGTCGAGATCATCGAGCAGCACCACCCGGGCAAGCTGGACGCGCCCAGCGGCACCGCCACGCACACCGCCCGAAAGATCGCCCAGGCCCGCGCCGACGCCGGCCTCGGCCCGGTCCCGGACGCCACCAAGGACGAGGTGCCGGGTGCGCGCGGCGCCGACATCGACGGGGTACGCGTGCACGCGGTGCGCGCCAGCGGACTCGTCGCCCACCAGGAGGTGCTCTTCGGCACCACCGGCGAGACGCTCACCATCCGGCACGACTCGTACGACCGGGTGTCGTTCATGCCGGGCGTGCTGCTGGCCGTCCGCGCGGTGCGCAACCGCCCCGGCCTCACCGTCGCCCTGGACGCGCTGCTCGACTGACCGGTCCGTTCCACCACCTCCGGAGCGGGCGGCGACTCGCGGTATCAGCGCTGACCCGTGACCGGTGCGGTCTCCTCAGGCTGGGCTGGCTCGGCATCGACCGACGCGTAGGGCGGCACCGACCGGAACGCCAACGCGGCGACCACGGCGAGCCCGAGCAGCAGGACGGCACCGGCGGTGGCCGTCACGACCAGCCCACTCGTGTAGGCCGCCCGAGCGGCGTCGACAAGTGCGGCACTGACCCCGCTCGGCACCTCACCGGCCACCGTCACCGCCCCGGCCAGCCCGTCGCGGGCCCGGGCCGCCGCCTCGGCGGACAGCCCCGCGGGCAGCGCCGGACCCAGCTCGGCACGGTAGACGGCGGCCCCCACGCTGCCCAGTACCGCCACACCCAGCGCGATGCCCAACTCGCCGCTGGTCTCGGACATCGACGCTGCCGAGCCGGCCCGCTGAGGCGGGGCCGACCCCACGATCAGGTCGGTGACCAGGGCCGACGGCAGTGCGATCCCGACCGAGGCGACGACGAAGGCGACCAGGACGACGAGGAGGGCGTGGTCGCCCTCCACCCCGGTGAGGAGCAGGAAGCCCGCCGCCGTGACCAGTTGCCCGACGGCCATGACGTGCCCCGGCCGGAACCGGCGGGCCAGCAACGGCGCCAGGGTGGTCGCACCGATCATCGCCACCGCCTGCGGCACCAGCAGCAGCCCGGCGCGCAGCGGCGTCAGCCCCTCGACCAGTTGCAGCCATTGGCTGACGAGCAGGAAGGTCCCGCCCATCAACACGCCGTTGAGCAGGAACAGCAGCAGCGCGGCGGTGAACGTGCGGTTGGCGAAGAGGGCCACGTCCAGCAGCGGATGAGGCAGCCGGCGCTGCCGCCGGACGAAGGCCACCCCGATCAGCAGGCCGGTCCCGATCGCCAGCACGGCCAGCGGACGCCAACCGTGCCGGGCCAACTCCTTGACGCCGTAGACCACCGGCAGGATGGTGGCGAGCGACAACCCGACGCTGACCAGGTCGAGTCGACCGGGGTGTGGGTCGCGGAACTCCGGAAGCAGCAGCGGCGCGGTCACCAGCAACACCACCATCACGGGCACGCCCAGCAGGAACGCCGACCCCCACCAGAAATTCTCCAGGAGCACCCCGCCGATCACCGGGCCGACCGCCATCCCGCCCATGAAGCAGCTCATCCAGACCCCGACCGCGACCGCGCGCTGAGCCGGGACCTGGAACATGTTGCTGATCAGGGCCAGCGTGGAGGGCATCAGCGTGGCCCCGGCGACGCCGAGCAGTGCCCGCGCGGCGATCAGCAGCGGCGGGTTCGGCGCGTACGCGGCCACCACCGAGACCACGGCGAACGCCCCGGCCCCGATCAGCAACAGGCGTCGACGGCCCACCCGGTCGCCCAGGGTGCCCATCGTGACCAGGAAACCGGCTATCAGGAAGCCGTAGGCATCGGTGATCCACAACTGCTGGGTGCTGTCGGCGCCGAGGTCCGCGCTGAGGCTGGGCAGGGCCAGGTAGAGCACGCTCAGGTCGAGTGCCAGCAGCAGGGTCGGCAGGGCGAGCACCGCCAGCCCGATCCACTCCCGACGCCCGGCTGCTTGGTGTGCTGTCCGCATCGTCTCTTGCCCTCCTGGTCACGGCTGGTGTCGGAGGGTGGACGACCGTCCGCCCCCGAACTCATCGGTGCGCGGTCAGGCGATTCGGTCGGGCAGGCCGAAGCGGGCGAAGAGCGCCGGCTCCAGGAAGTGGGTGAGCCGGATGATCTGACCGTCGGCGACGTCGATGAGCTGGACGGAGAACGGTCGGTGACCCCCCGCCCGGTCGGGACGGTACTGCGCCAGCGCCGGGCCGCCGTTGGCCGACACCCGAAGGAGCCGCGAGCCCCGGCAGCCGGACCCCGGCCCGGAGGTCATCCACCGGCCGATGTCGGCCGCACCGGACAACCACATCCGGTACGGAGGCATGCTGTGCACCACGTCCTCGCGCAGCAGACCCACCAGGGCGTCGATGTCGTACCGCTCGAACACCCGCACGTAGCGGTCCAACAGGTCGCGGTGCTCCTCGTCCAACGCCGGACCTGTCGCCCCGCCGTCCCGGTCGGCGAGCGTGGCCCGGGCGCGCTGCAGCGCACTGTTGACGGCCGGCACGCTGGTGTCGAGCAGCCTGGCGACCTCGTCGGCGTGCCAGCCCAGCACGTCCCGCAGGATCAGCGCCGCGCGCTGCCGGGCAGGCAGGTGCTGTAGTGCGGCGACGAACGCCAACCGGACCGAGTCCCGAAGCACCACCAGCTCGGCCGGATCCGCCGTGGGCAGCACCGCGGCATCCGGCGCCGGCCCCAACCAACCCGTCTCGGCGTCACCGAGGCTTGCCGCCAACGGCGACGACGGATCGCCGAAGTCCGTCGGCAGGGCCCGCCGCCGCCGACCCCGCAGCAGATCGAGGCAGACATTGGTGGCGATCCGGTAGGCCCAGGTGCGCGTGCTGGACCGGCCGTCGAAGCCGTCCCACCCGCGCCAGGCCCGCAGCAGAGTCTCCTGCACAGCGTCCTCGGCGTCGAACAGTGAGCCGAGCATCCGGTAGCAGTAACCGGTCAACTCGACCCGCAAGTCCTCCAGGTGCTCCTCGGCGGTCGGCGCCGACAGCGGCGCGGTGGCTGAGCTCATGGGCCTGACGGTAGGCGACCGGTCCGACATCGACCCAGCACCGCTGGCCGGACGCGCCGGAGCGGGCCGGCGTCCGGGACCGAGGGTCAGCCCGCAGGCTCGTCGTCCGTCGACACCTTCTCCGTCGGTACGCCCACGTGCAGGCGTACCTGGGGGACCAGCATGTCGTCGACGTCCAGGGCGCGGGCCGCGCCGTCGAGCTCCCACCCGGTGCTGGTGAGGAACTTCCGGGTCGCCTCGTCACCCTCGAACGCCCAGGCCACCGCCCGGCTCAGACCGTCCTCCCGCCACAGGTCGACGGCGGCGGCGAGCAACCGGCTGCCGTGCCCGCGCCGGCCCCACCGCGGCTCCACCAGCAGATCGGTCACGGCGGCCACGTCCGGGCCGAGCGCGTCCGCCGGCTCGCCCGGGGCCAGCGCCTCCGCGTCGGCCGGACCGGAGGCGGCGAACCCCACCAGATACGATTGCTCGGCCTGTTCGACGGCGACCAGCACCCGGTGCGCGCCCGAGGGCGGCTCCAGCACCGCGGCGCTCCACCGCCGGGCGAGGAACGCCTCGTCCAGGTTGTCGAGCACGTGCCGAGGCAGGATCCGACGGTACGCGACCCGCCAGGTCGCGAGTTGGATGCGTGCGATCTCGCCGGCGTCCTCAGGACGCGCCGGGCGGACGTACCCGAGAGCCATGGGACGGAAGCCTACGCAGGACGAGGGAGACGACGGTGGCGCAGGGTGCCAGGAGGACGACCGCGCAGGTCGTCGGGGTGGTGGTGCTCGCCGCGGCGGTCACCGCGTTCCTCGCCGTCGCGGCGGTGCGGCACGGCTTCTTCGACCTGAAGGTCTACTACGGCGCGTTGACCTGGTGGGTGCACGACGGCGGGGAGATCTACGACTACCTCAAGCCGAGCACCCAGTACGGCTTCACCTACCCGCCGTTCGCCGCGCTGGTCATGCTGCCGATGGCGTACCTGCCGTGGACGGCCGCGATCGTGGTGAGCGTGCTCGCCAGCGTGGTCACCACCACGGTGCTCATCTGGTGGCTGGTCGACCCGATCGCCCGCCGGGCCGGCTGGACCCGGTGGTTCGCCCTCGCGGTGGCGCTCTGCCTGGCCGCCGCGTTCGAGCCGATGCGGGAGACGATCAACTTCGGCCAGGTCAACACGCTGCTGCTCTTCCTGGTGGCGGTGGATCTGCTGCGGCTGCTGCCGGCCGGCAACCGGTGGGCCGGGGTGGGCATCGGGCTCGCCACCGCGATCAAACTGACCCCGGGCGTGTTCATCGTCTACCTGCTGGTGACCGGGCGGTGGCGGGCGGCGCTCACCGCCTGCGGGACGGCCGCCGGGGTGTCGCTGCTGGCCGGTGCGCTCTTCCCGGACGCGTCCCGGGAGTTCTGGACCGAGGCGCTGTGGAACACCGGACGGGTGGGGGAGCTCGCCTTCGTCTCCAACCAGTCGCTGCGCGGGGTGGTCGCCCGACTCGACCCGGAGCACCCGAGCACCCTGCTGTGGCTGCTGCTGGTGCTCGGCACCCTGGCACTCTGGGCCTGGCGGTCCCGGGCCGCCGTCCGGGCTGGTGACGAGCTCACCGGCCTGGCGTTGACCGGCGCGGTGATGTGCCTGGTCAGCCCGGTCACCTGGGTGCACCACCTGGTCTGGCTGCTGCCCGCGCTGATCCTGCTCGTCGACAACGCCATGGCCGCGCCGGCCGGCCGTCGGCGGTGGGTCCTGCTGGTCGCCGCGACCATCGCGTACGTGCTGTTGATCAGCCGGACCGTCTGGTTCTGGGAGAAGGACTTCACCGGTGTCGACGGTTTCCTGGGCAGCAACGCCTACGTGTGGATCAGCCTCGCGCTGCTGGCCTTCCTCCCGATCCGCGGTTGGCTGACCTCGGGCGGCTCAGCCGTCGAGGCGTCCGGCGTACCGCAGCTCGACCAGCCCCACCGGCGGGCTCCCACCGGCAAGCGGCACCTGGTAGGTCGACTGCTCACCGTCCGGTGACAACCCGGCCCGCTCGCAGAATCGGCGGGCCCGCCGGTTGTCCGCCAGCACCCACAGCCGATAGTCGGTCCAGCCCCGCTCGTGCAGCCCGGTCCGGGCGGCGGCCAGCAGCGCGGTGGCGGTCCCGTCACCCCAGCACGCCGGCTCCACGTAGATCGCCAGCACCTCGCCGACCGTCGGGTCCAGGTCGTCGCGGTCCTGGTCGCGGCGGTACGGCCCGAAGGTCGTGAAGCCCACGACCAGCCCGTCCACCTCGCCGAGCAGGGTGGTGAACGGGTGGTCCGGGTCGGCGGTGCCGATGTCGCGGCGACGCTGCGCCCAGGCGGCCACGTTCAGCCGGGCCAGCACCTCGTCCGGCATGAAGCCGGCGTAGCCCGCCTGCCAGCCGTGCACGTGCACCCGGGCGACCGCCTCGGCGTCGTCCGGCTCCTCTCGACGGATGGTCAGCATTGCACCGTTCTATGCCCCGTTGGTCGTCGCGTCCAGCTTCCCGCACCGGCGTCGTACCGATGAATTAAGGTCGCCGACGATGGCCGCACCGGAATCACTCTCGCTCGCCCAGGCTCGACGGGTGGCGCTCGCCGCTCAGGGCTTCGCCGACCCGGCGCCAGCCGGCGTGCCCACCCGCCGGCACCTGCGTCGGGTGCTGGATCGGGTCAACCTGATCCAGATGGACTCGGTGAACGTGCTGCAACGCGCGCACTACCTGCCGCTCTACAGCCGGCTCGGGCCCTACCCGACCACGATGCTCGACCAGGCCGCCTACCGCCGTCCCCGCGAGTTGTTCGAATACTGGGGTCACGAGGCGTCGTTGGTCCCGGTCGAGCTGCACCCGATGCTGCGCTGGCGGATGGCCCGAGCACACAGCGAATCCTGGGGCGGCATGCGCCGAATCGCCCAGGAGCAGCCGGAGCTGGTCGCCTGGGTTCGCGACGAGGTGGCCGCCCGCGGCCCGCTGACCGCTGCCGAGATCGAGCACGACGCACCACGGGAGACCGGCAACTGGGGGTGGAACTGGTCGGCGGTCAAGCGGGCCCTGGAGTTCCTGTTCTGGGCCGGTGAGGTGGCCGCCGCGGAGCGCAGCACCTCCTTCGCCCGCCGCTACGACCTACCCGAGCGGGTGCTGCCCCCGGCGGTGCTGGCCGCGCCCACCCCGACCGACGCCGAGGCGTACCGCACGCTTGTGGCCCTTGCCGCGCGGTCGCTCGGGGTGGCCGCCGAGCCGGAGCTGCGCGACTACTTCCGGTTGCCGCTGGCCGGTGCCCGGCAGGCCGTCGCCGAGCTGGCCGAGGCCGGTGAGCTGCTGCCGGTCACCGTGGCCGGCTGGCGACAGCCGGCCTGGCTGCACGCGTCCGCGCGGCTGCCCCGGTGGATTCGGGGCAACACGCTGGTCAGCCCCTTCGACCCGCTGATCTGGGAACGTGCCCGCACCGAGCGGCTGTTCGGGTTCGCCTACCGGATCGAGATCTACGTCCCGGCGCCACAGCGGGTCTACGGCTACTACGTGTTGCCGTTCCTGCAGGGCGACCGGTTCACCGCCCGGGTCGACCTGAAGGCCGACCGCAAGGCCGGGGTGCTGCTGGTGCCGGCCGCCTGGATCGAGCCCGACGCCGACCCGGCGGAGACCGCGGTGGCGCTCGCCGCCGAGTTGCACCGGCTCGCCGGCTGGCTCGGCCTGGACGCGGTGGCACCACCGCTGGGCGGCGACCTGGCCGGTCCGCTCACCGCCGCGTTGGCCGGCGTGTCCGGTGTACCGTGAGCGCGTGACGAGCGCTCCCGGTCCGGTCGACCAGCCGCAGCCCGCCCCCGGGGCGGTGCACACCGTGCCGGCTGACCCGGCTGGTGTCGGTCCGGGTGGCGTCGGTGCGGGTGGTTGGCCGACGACCCCGCCGGGTGGCTACCCGGCGCCCGAGCCGGACCGGCTCACCAGGTTCGTGCTGCGTCTCTACGAGCGGTCACCGCGCTGGGCGGTGCCGCTGGCCGCGGTCGGCTGCGTCGCCGCCGGCATGGGTTACGCGCTGCTCAGCAATCCGGCCGACGCCCCTCCGGACGCCGCGCCCACCTGTCTGCTCAAGCTGACCACCGGGCTGGACTGCCCAGGCTGCGGTGGCACCCGCGCACTCTGGTACGTGCTGCACGCCGACCTGCCAGCCGCCGCCCGGCACCACTTCCTGTTCGTCTTCGCGCTGCCGTTCCTCGCGTACCTCTTCGTCGCCTGGGCGGCCAACCAGGCGTTCGGTTGGCGACTGCCGGAGTTGCGGATCAGCTCGAAGGTCATCGTGGGGTTCATGGGCGTGTGGCTCGCGTTCTCGGTGCTGCGCAACCTGCCCTGGGCGCCGTTCACCTCGCTGTACGTCTGACCGCGCCGCTGCCCGTTGCGCTCCGACGCACCTACGCCACCCATGATCGTGCTCGATCCTGGATGTAGTGGGGTCGGGCGCGACGGATGCCACTACATCCGAGATGTGGCGCGATCTTGCGGGCGGAGGACTCGCTGCCTGAGTGATCGACATTGCACGGGGCGCGCCTGAGTTGGGGCCGGAGGCGCCGCGCCACTACAGTCCCAGGAATGCCGGAGATGGTGCAGCCCCAGGTCAAGTTGATCGCGTGGACCCAGTTCGCGGCCCCGGACGACGTGCCGTGGTCGACCGATGCGGAGGGTGGTCAGGCGCTCGCCGAGTTCGCCGGCCGGGCCTGCTACCAGTCGTGGAAGAAGCCGAACCCGGCGACCGCCACCAACGCCGGCTACCTGGCGCACATTCTCGACGTCGGGCACCTGTCGGTGCTGGAACACGGATCGGTCACCTTCTACTTCACCGGGGTGTCCCGCTCCTTCACCCACGAGCTGATCCGGCACCGGCACTTCTCGTACTCCCAGCTGTCCCAGCGCTACGTCCCGGAACGGGACGCGGCCATGGTCGAGCCGGCGGTCATCGCCGACGACCCGGAGCTGCACAAGAAGTTCATGGCGGCCGCCGAGGCGAGCGTTCAGGCGTACACCGAGTTGTTGGAGGGCCTGGAGCAGCGCTTCTCCGACGAGCCGAACCCGACGCTGCGCCGCAAGCAGGCCCGGCAGGCCGCCCGGGCGGTGCTGCCCAACGCCACCGAGACCCGGATCGTGGTCTCCGGCAACTACCGGGCGTGGCGGCACTTCATCGCGATGCGGGCCACCGAGCACGCCGACGTGGAGATCCGTGAGCTGGCCGTGGAGTGCCTGCGCCAGCTGCAGGGGGTCGCCCCGAACGTGTTCGCCGACTTCGTGATCTCCACGCTGCCGGACGGCACCGAGGTGGCGGCCAGCCCGCACGAGGCGTCCTGAGCCCTTCCCCGGCGGCGCCCGGCTGGTCGTCCGCTAGGTTGGAGGGTATGACGCACGACCACCTCGACGCCGCCGCCCGACCGGCGTCCCGCCCCTTCGGCCGGGTGCTCACCGCCATGGTGAGCCCGTTCACCCCTGACGGCTCGCTCGACCTGGACGGCGCCGCCCGGTTGGCGAGCCACCTGGTCGACGAGCAGGGCAACGACGCGCTGGTGGTCAACGGCACCACCGGCGAGTCGCCGACCACCACCGACGCGGAGAAGGAACGCCTGATCCGGGCCGTGGTGGAGGCCGTCGGTGACCGTGCCAAGGTGGTTGCCGGGGTCGGCACCAACGACACCCGGCACACCATCGAGCTGGCCGCCGCCGCCGAGAAGGCGGGTGCACACGGCCTGCTGGTGGTCACCCCGTACTACAACAAGCCGCCGCAGAGCGGGTTGCTGCGACACTTCACCGCCGTCGCCGACGCCAGCGGCCTCCCGGTGATGCTGTACGACATCCCGCACCGCTCCGGCGTGCCGATCGACACCGAGACGCTGGTCCGGCTCGCCGAGCATGGCCGGATCGTCGCGGTCAAGGACGCCAAGAGCGACCTGATCGCCACCGGCTGGGTGACCAGCCGGACCGCCCTCGCCTTCTACTGCGGCGAGGACGCCCTCACCCTGCCGGCGCTGGCCATCGGCAGCGTGGGTGTGGTCGGCACCTCGACGCACTTCACCGGGGCGCTGACCGCACAGATGATCGAGGCGTACGACGCGGGGGACCTGCCGGCCGCACTTGCCCTGCACCGGCGGCTGCTGCCGCTGTTCACCGGCATCTTCCGCACCCAGGGAGCCATCCTGGTGAAGGCGGGCCTGACATCGCTGGGCCTGCCGGCCGGCCCGGTGCGCCCCCCGCTCGTGGACGCCACCACCGACGAGATCGCCCAGCTGCGCGCGGACTTCGCCGCAGCGGGCCTGGAGCTGCCCGAATGAACGAACGACACGATGGGCGCCGAGTGACGGCGTCGCAGAATGAGGTGGACGCGTGACCGAGGCGCACATCGAGGCGGAACTACCCCCGCCGCTGCCGGAAGGCGGCCTGCGGATCATCCCGCTCGGCGGGCTCGGCGCCATCGGTCGGAACATGACCGTCTTCGAGTACGACGGCAAGTTGCTGATCGTCGACTGCGGGGTGCTCTTCCCCGACGTCGAGCAACCGGGCGTGGATCTGATCCTGCCCGACTTCGGCCCGATCCTGGACCGGCTCGCCGACGTCCAGGCCATCGTGCTGACCCACGGCCACGAGGACCACATCGGCGCGGTGCCGTACCTGCTCGCCCACAAACCCGACATCCCGCTGGTCGGCTCACAGTTCACCCTCGCGCTGGTCGAGGCCAAGTTGGCCGAGCGGCGGATCCAGCCGTACACGCTGACCGTGCGGGAGGGTGGCCGGGAGCGGCTCGGCCCGTTCGAGTGTGAGTTCTTCGCGGTCAACCACTCGATCCCGGACGCCCTCGCGGTGGCCATCCGCACCCCCGCCGGCCTGGTGCTGCACACCGGCGACTTCAAGATGGACCAGCTCCCGCTGGACGGTCGGATCACCGACCTGGCCGGCTTCGCCCGGCTCGGCGCCGAGGGCGTCGACCTGCTGCTGTCCGACTCCACCAACGCGGAGATCCCCGGCTTCGTCACCCCGGAGCGGGAAATCGGGCCGGTGCTCGACTCGATCTTCGCGAAGGCCAAGGGCCGCATCATCGTGGCCTCGTTCGCCTCGCACGTGCACCGCGTGCAGCAGGTCTTCGACTCCGCCGCGGAGCACGGCCGCAAGGTCGCGCTGATCGGCCGGTCCATGGTCCGCAACATGGGCATCGCCCGGGACCTGGGCCTGCTCAACATCCCGGCCGGGCTGGTCATCAGCATCGACGAGGCGACCACGCTGCCGCCGGACCAGATCGTGCTGATGTCCACCGGTTCGCAGGGTGAGCCGATGAGCGCGCTGGGCCGGATGGCCAGCGGCGACCACCGGCACATCACCATCGCCCCCGGTGACACCGTCGTGCTGGCCTCCTCGCTGGTGCCCGGCAACGAGACCTCCGTCTACCGGGTGATCAACCGGTTGGCCCGGGCCGGCGCGGTGGTCGTGCACAAGGACGTCGCGAAGGTGCACGTCTCCGGGCACGCCCCCGCCGGAGAGCTGCTCTACCTGCTCAACGTGGTCCGGCCCAGCAACCTGATGCCCGTGCACGGGGAGTGGCGGCACCTGCGCGCCCACGCCCGGCTCGGCATCGAGTCCGGGGTCGCCGCCGACCGGGTGGTGATCTGCGAGGACGGCGACGTGGTCGACCTGGTCGAGGGCCGCGCCAGCCTGGTCGGGCACGTGAAGAGCCGGTACGTCTACGTGGACGGCCTCGCCGTCGGTGACGTCAGCGAGTCGCTGCTCACCGAGCGGCGGATCCTCGGCGACGGCGGCTTCATCGCCACCACTGTCGTCGTGGACTCGGTCACCGGCAAGGTGGTCGCCGGCCCGACGTTGTCCGCGAAGGGCTTCTCCGAGGACCCGGAGGCGTTCAACCCGGTGGTCCCGCTGGTCACCGAGGCGCTCAACCGGGCCGCGGCGGACGGCATCACCGACCCGCACCAGCTCCAGCAGATCGTCCGCCGGACCGTGGGGCGGTGGGTCAACGACAAGTACCGTCGTCGCCCGATGATCGTGCCCACCGTCGTCGAGGTCTGAGCCTGTCCGCTGACGCCGGTCCACTCCGTTCGGGGTGGGCCGGCGTCGCCGCGCCCGGGGGTCAGGGCAGCGCGGCGACCGCCTCGGCGTAGGCGACGCCGGTGGTGATGGCGGCGTCCACCAGCACCGTGAGCTGCGCCGGAGCCACCCCGTGGGTCAGGTCGGTGGCCACGTCACCGGCCAGCACCAACTCACCGCCGAGGTCGTGCGCGTACGCCTTGGGCAGCAGCCGGTCGTGGTTCCAGGCGTTACAGAAGGCGTACGCCTCGGAGCGGCGGGTCGCCGGCAGCCGGCGGGTGGCCATGGCCCGGGCGTGCAGCACCTCGCCGCGCTCGCCGGCCCGGCGGAACTGGATCACCACCCCATCCCACAGTCCCACCACCCGCTCGCCCTCCTCCACGACGTAGCGGTCCCCGCGGCGGTCCAGGGCGGCCGTGATCAGGTCGACGGTGAGCGTCACCAGCTCCCGCTCGTCGTCGGAGTCACGCTCTGCGCCGCCGGGCGAAGCGTCGTCGGCTCCGACGTCGCCGGATCCCTCGTCGGCGGATCCGTCGTCGCCCGATCCGTCGTCGGCGGGCTCGTCGTCGGCGGGCAGGGGCACCGCGGCCGCCAGCGGACGCTCGGCGAGCCAGGCGGCCATCCGTCCGGAGTGGTGGCCGGTGCCGTTGCGGGCGTCGAAGCTGCCGGCCAGCTCGTTGACCATCGCGAGCAGCAACGCGCCGACAGTGGCCACGTCCAGGTCGGTGGCCGGTCGCCCGCCGTAAGCCGGACGGGGCACCGTGCGCAGACCGAGCCCGGCCTCGACGGCCACCGCGCAGACCAGCGCACCGGCAGCGGCGAACTCCATCGCCGCGAGATCGTCGGTGGGCCGGTCCAACCGGGGCAGTTGCTCGGCCAGAATGCTCAGCCCACGGTCCAGGTGCCCGCCGAGAGCGCAGAACCGCAGGTGTGCGGCGAGGTGGGGAAAGGCCGCGCGCTCGCGCCGGTGCCGCCGGTACGCCCGCACGTGCGCCGCCGCGGCCCGCTCGGCCTCGCCGACGCGCAGTTCGGGTAGCAGGCCGGCCACCAGCGCCCGCTCGGGCTGGTCGGTGCAACTCTCCGCGTCGCCGGTGGGCTCCCGCAGCTCGTCCAGCGCGGCGCGCCACTCCCCCCAGCCGGCGAGCAGCTCAGCGCGGCGGGCCGGGGCGCAACCGGGGCAGCCACCGGACGGGGTGCCGACCGTGCCCGCCCACCGCTGGTACCAGTGGCGGGCGGTGGGCTCGTCGCCGAGGTGGTCGGCGATCCGGCAGCGCAGCTCCGCGACGGTCGGCGCCTCGGGGCCGTCCGCCCCGATCCGGTGGGCCAGGTCGTCCAGGAGGGACCGGGTCTGGTCCAGCCCCACCCGAGGGGTGCCGAGCAGCGCCTCCACGGCGTATCGCTGCAGGCGCAGCAGCAGGGGAGCCTCGTCCTCGCTGAGCAGCTCGGGCCGGTAGTCGGCGGCGGCCCGGCACCTGCGTACCGGCTCGACCAGCCGCCACCGCTCGCCGTGCAACAGGTACGCCTCGATCAGCGCGAACCGGGCGTCCAGGGCGGACCGGAGGTCCCCGGACGAGTCGGCCCGCTCGGCGAGCCGTTCGAGGGCCAGCAGCCGGGCCGGTCCGTCGGGCAGGTCCCGCGCGTCGGCGAGCGCGCTCACCAGTACCGGGTCACGCTGCACGGGCGGCCGTCGGGTGAGGTCCGGATCGCCGGACCCGTCCGCCCGGTCGGTGCGACTGCCGGTGAACTCGTCCCGGCCGGTCACGACGGCACCGCGCCGGGCAGTCGACGGACGGCCACGGCGAGCTGGCAGCCGGTGGAGATGCCACAGTCGAGCAGTTGGTCGAGTTGGTGCGGGGTCACCCCGCGTTCCAGGTCGGTGACCACCTCGCCGTAGACCCGGGCCCGACCGTCGTCGTCGACGTGCACGAACGCCTTGGGCCACAGCCGGTCGTGGTTCCACGAGTTGCAGAAGGCGTACAGGGCGGGCACCTGCTCGATTCCGAAGGTGGGGGTGACCATCGTGCGGACCTGGAGCAGCTCGCCGTCCCCGCCGAGGCGCAGGAACCAGATCATGTTGTCGTCGAAGCGACCCACCAACTCGCCGCCCTCGGTCAGGCCGACGGACCGGCCACGGGCGGCGAGCACCGCGGCGACCAGTTCGCCGCTCAGCGGGCGTAGCGCGCCCGGGTGCCCGGCCAGCGGATCGTCCGGATCGCCCTCGAATTCCGGCGACGCCATGGGGCATCCCTTCTGAGGCGGATATCACGACCGGCGGCGGGGTTCGTGTTTCGACGCGCGGACACGACCCGGAAAAGCGGGGATCTGCCCGGCCCCACCGTTACCGTGACTCTATGGCGGGCCGTACCTCTCAGGCGAGCCGGCGGCGCGGCGCGTCGCCGCGCGGTGGCACCAACAGTCGTGCCCGTCAACCAGCGAAGAAGACCCGCGCGCCGGTCCGGCGTCGTGCGGTGCCGGCCCGGCCCGGCGCGGCTGTCTACGTGGGCCGCGCGGTGGGCGCACTGTGGATGGGCGTGGCGCACGGGATGGGCTGGGCGGTGCGGGCCGCCGGTCGACAGGCCGCCTCCGCCCGCGACCTCGACCCGGAGCACCGCCGCGACGGCGCCGGGCTGCTGCTGTTCGGGTTCGCCCTGCTCACCGCCGTGGCGCTCTGGCTCTCCGGAGCGGGTCCGGTGGGTGCCCGACTGGCCGACACGATCCGGTTGTTCCTGGGCGCGATCTCGGTGGTCGTACCGGTGCTGTTGATGATCGGGGCCTGGCGGTTGATGCGCCAGCCGGCCGATCCGGAACACCGGGGCCGCGGGTTGATCGGCTGGACCTCGCTGCTCGTCTCGACCGCCGCGCTGCTGCACATCGGTCAGGCCCCGGCCAACCCACTACAACGGGACTTCGCGGGCGGGTTGGTCGGCGCGGGCATCGGCGGGCTGCTGGAGCGCGCGGTCACCGCCTGGGTGGCGGTGCCGCTGCTGATCCTGCTGCTGCTCTTCGGTCTGCTCGTGGTGACGGCGACACCGATCAACAAGATTCCGGAGCGGCTGGGCCTGCTGGCCGGCGGGCTGGTCGCCGCGCCGGAGGCCGCCGAGGAAGCCGACGAGCCGGCCGCCCAGCGGGCGCGGAAGCGGCCGGCGAAGCGGATGCCTCCACCGGTGGACCCGGACGACTTCGAGGACCTGGACGGTGTGGACCTCCAGGAGACCGTGGTGCTGCCGCGCAAGTCTCCGGCGAAGGTGCCGGCGAGCCGCCGGCCGCCGGTCGAGCCGCCGGAGCACTCGCCCGCGCCGACGCGGGCCGAGCAGCTCGCGTTGACCGGGCTGGCCGGGGACTACAGGCTGCCGCCGGCCAACATGCTCAGCGCCGGCGCCGCCGCGAAGACCCGCAGCAAGGCCAACGACGAGGTGATCGCCGCGCTGACCGGGGTGTTCGACCAGTTCGACGTGGACGCGGCGGTCACCGGCTTCACCCGCGGCCCGACCGTCACCCGCTACGAGGTCGAGCTGGGGCACGGCGTCAAGGTCGAGCGGATCACCCAGCTCTCCCGCAACATCGCGTACGCGGTGAAGTCGCCGGACGTCCGGATCCTCAGCCCGATCCCGGGCAAGAGCGCGGTCGGCGTGGAGATCCCGAACACCGACCCGGAGAACGTCGCCCTCGGTGACGTGCTGCGCTCACGGGCGGCGACGAGCGACCACCATCCGATGGTGGTGGCGCTCGGCAAGGACATCGAGGGTGGCTACGTGGTGGCCAACCTCGCGAAGATGCCGCACATTCTGATCGCCGGGGCCACCGGTGCCGGAAAGTCGAGCTGCCTCAACACCCTGCTGGTGTCCGTCCTCACCCGGGCCACTCCGGACGAGGTGCGGCTGCTGCTGATCGACCCGAAGCGGGTCGAGATGACCGGCTACGAGGGCATCCCGCACCTGGTCACCCCGATCGTGACAAATGCCAAGAAGGCGGCCGACTCGCTGGACTGGGTGGTCCGCGAGATGGACATGCGCTACGACGACCTCGCCGCCAACGGTGTCCGCCACATCGACGACTTCAACCGCAAGGTCCGCAACGGCGAGATCAAGGCCCCGCCGGGCAGCGAACGGGAGATGCGCCCGTACCCGTACCTGTTGGTGATCGTGGACGAGTTGGCCGACCTGATGATGGTCGCGCCGCGCGACGTGGAGGACTCCGTCGTCCGGATCACCCAGCTGGCGCGCGCGGCCGGCATCCACCTGGTCCTGGCCACCCAACGGCCCTCGGTCGACGTGGTGACCGGTCTGATCAAGGCGAACGTGCCGTCCCGGCTGGCGTTCGCCACCTCCTCGCTCGCGGACTCCCGGGTCATCCTCGACCAGCCGGGCGCGGAGAAGCTGCTCGGCCGCGGTGACGGCCTCTTCCTGCCGATGGGCGCCTCCAAGCCGGTCCGCATCCAGGGCGCCTGGGTCACCGAGCGGGAGATCGCCGACGTCGTGAAGTTCTGCAAGGACCAGCGCGAGCCGGAGTTCCGCAAGGACGTGCTGGCCCCCGCGCAGGAGAACAAGAAGAAGATCGACGAGGACATCGGCGACGATCTCGACCTGCTGGTGCAGGCGGTGGAGCTGGTGGTGACCTCGCAGTTCGGCTCGACCTCGATGCTGCAACGCAAGCTTCGTGTCGGTTTCGCCAAGGCGGGTCGCCTGATGGACCTGATGGAGACCCGGGGAGTGGTCGGGCCGTCGGAGGGGTCGAAGGCGCGCGACGTGCTGGTCAAGCCGGACGAGCTGGAGGACGTCCTGGTCGGCCTGCGCGGCGACGTGGACTGACCGACGAGGACGACCGACCCCGCAAACACGACGGGCCCGCCGGCAGCCGGCGGGCCCGTGACTCGGGGGAGTTTTCAGTTGAGCAACGCGGCGGCGATGGCGGTGCCGATGATCGCGCCGACGAGGCTGGCCGCCGCGGCGTACCAGCCCAGTGGCTTGTCACCGAGCACCGCGCCGACGATGCCCGCGACGATGCCGAGCACGCCGAAGACGATCGGGGGAAGCAGCAGGGCGAGAACCGCGAAGACGAAGCCCACGATGGTGAGGATCCGGGCAGCGTTGGCGCGGGGGCGTGCGTTGCTGGGCAGGTCGGCCATGTCTTCCTCCGGGTGAGAGCCTGTCGTGACGGCACGATCACTACCCACTGTGGGCGGTGGTCACGCCTGCCGAGGTGACTGCTCAGTGGAAGATCTTCAGGCCGATCACGCCGGCGACCACCAGCAGCAGGCACAGGATCCGGGGCAGGCTCGCCGACTCGCCGAGCGCCAGCATCCCGACCAGCGCGGTGCCGACCGCGCCGATGCCGACCCAGACCGCGTAACCGGTACCGACCGGGATCTCGCGCAGCGCGTACGCCAGGCCGGCCATGCTCAGGACCAGCGTCACCGCGAACACCACGGACGGGACCAGCCGGCTGAAGCCGGCGCTGCGGTCCAGGGCGACCGCCCAGGCCGTCTCCAGCAGTCCGGAGATCACCAACACCAGCCAGGCCATCGTTCACCTCACGCGAGAGTGCCCGGGCCGCCGGGGGCCGGGACGAGTCGGGTCTGCACGTCGCGGGGCGTCTTGGCCTGACCGGGTACGCCCACCACTCGTCCGGGGTGGCCGCGGGCCACCGAAGCCGACGCTAGCACCGGTCGGCGGTCGGGGCGGATGGATGGGGTTGGGCGGCGATGGCGCAGTGACTCCCGCCACCCCTTCTTGACCTGCACTTGACTCTAACTTGCAGGATGTCCACCATGACGCTGATCTATGCCGACTCCGAGGTCGCCGCCGCACTGGACGCCGCCACCACGGTCGACGCCATGCGGGCCGCCCTCCTGGCCGCGTACGAGGGACGCCTCGTGGCCCCGCCCCGGGCCGCCGCCCCGCTGGGCGGTGGGCGGCTGGTGCTCACCGCGGGGCACCTGGTCGGCGAGTGGTACGGCTTTCGCTCCTACGACACTTTCGGCCACCCGCAGGGCGAGCAGCTGGTGGTGCTGCACGACGCGGGCACCGGGGCGATCCGGGCGGTGGCGGTGGGCGAGGAGTTGGGGTCCCGTCGTACCGGAGGGTTGGGTGCCCTGGCGGTCGACGCCCTGGCCCGTCCGGACGCGGCCACCCTCGGCGTGATCGGCTCCGGCCGGCAGGCGTGGACCCAGGTCTGGGCCGCCGCCGCGGTCCGCCCGCTGCGCGAGGTGGTGGTGCACAGCCGCTCCGCGGCCCGGCGGGACGCCCTCGCCGCGCGGGTCCGCGCCGAGCTGGGCGTGCCCGCCCGAACGGTGGCCGACCCGGGCTCGGCCGTCGCCGGGCGGGACATCGTGGTGCTCGCGACGACCAGCCCGACCCCGGTGTTGCGTGCCGCCGACCTCAGCCCCGGCACGCACGTCAACGCGGTCGGCTTCAAGCAGCGGGACCGCAGCGAGTTCGGCACCGACCTGCTGGACGTCGCCGACCTGCTGGTCACCGACTCGCCAGCCCAGGCGGCGGACTACCAGCCGCCGATGCTCGCGGCCACGCCCCCGTACGCCGGGCGGTTGCGCGACCTGGGCGGCATCCTGGCCGGCGCGGTCCCCGGCCGGACCACCGCGGACCAGATCTCGGTCTTCTGCTCCACCGGCCTGGCCGGCACCGAGGTCTTTCTGCTCGATGCGTTGACCCGCATCGGCGCCGTGGCGCGCTGAGCGCCGGCGTGGGACCGGGTGACCGATTCGGTGCCGAGCCGTGCGTCCGGCCGTCGCCGCAGCCCCGTGTGCGAGGGCTTCCCCGGACGGCCCGGTACCCTCGGATGGTGTCTGCCACCTCTCCTGCCCCCTCTGACAACGCCGAGGGCCGTCGCGTAGCCCTGCTCACCCTGGGCTGCGCCCGTAACGAGGTCGACTCGGAGGAGCTGGCCGCGCGGCTGCACGCCGATGGCTGGCAGGTGACCACCGACGGCGAGGGCGCCGACGTGGTGGTCGTCAACACCTGCGGTTTCGTGGAGAAGGCCAAGCAGGATTCCATCCAGACCCTGCTCGCCGCCGCCGGGACCGGCGCCAAGGTGGTCGCCGCGGGCTGCATGGCCGAGCGGTACGGCCGGGAGTTGGCCGACAGCCTGCCCGAGGCGCAGGCGGTGCTGAGCTTCGACGACTACCCGGACATCGCCGCCCGGCTGAACGCGGTCGTCGCCGGTGAGCAGGTCGTCGCGCACACCCCCCGGGACCGGCGTGAGCTGCTGCCGCTGACCCCGGTGAAGCGGCGCGACAGCGCCGTGTCGCTGCCCGGTCACGGCACCGTGAGCCGCACGGCCGTCGACACCGACGAGCACACCCCCGCGCACCTGCGGCAGATCCTGCGCCGTCGACTGGACACCGGCCCGGTGGCCTCGCTGAAGCTGGCCAGTGGCTGCGACCGGCGCTGCGCGTTCTGTGCCATTCCCGCCTTCCGGGGGGCGTTCGTCTCGCGTACGCCCGACGAGTTGCTCGCCGAGGCGGAGTGGTTGGCCAAGACCGGCGTACGGGAGCTGGTGCTGGTCAGTGAGAACTCCACGTCGTACGGCAAGGACCTCGGCGACCCCCGCGCGCTGGAGAAGCTGCTGCCGCAGCTCGCCGCGGTGACCGGCATCGTCCGGGTGCGGGCGAGCTACCTCCAGCCGGCGGAGACCCGCCCCGGGTTGGTCGAGGCGATCGCCAACACCCCGGGCGTGGCCGCGTACTTCGACCTGTCGTTCCAGCACTCGAGTGAGCCGGTGCTGCGCCGGATGCGGCGTTTCGGTTCCACCGACCGTTTCCTGGAGCTGCTCGCGGGTGCCCGGGCGTTGGCCCCGGACGCGGGCGCCCGGAGCAACTTCATCGTCGGTTTCCCCGGCGAGACCCGCGCCGATGTCGACGAGCTGGTCCGGTTCCTGACCGAGGCCCGGCTGGACGCGATCGGGATGTTCGACTACAGCGACGAGGACGGCACCGAGGCCGCCGGCCTGCCCGGCAAGGTCTCCGCCGCGACGATCAAGCGGCGCTACGACCGGCTGAGCGCGCTCGCCGACGAGTTGTGCTCACAGCGGGCCGAGGACCGGCTCGGCTCGACCGTCGAGGTGCTCGTCGACTCGATCTCGGACGGTGTGGTGGAGGGTCGGGCGGCGCATCAGGCGCCGGAGGTGGACGGTTCCACCACCCTGGTCGCCCCGGTCGAGGGCGGGGTCGACCTCGCCGCGCTGCGACCGGGTGACCTGGTACGCGCGACGGTGACCGGCACCGAAGGGGTGGACCTGCTGGCGGTGCCGGATGAGATGATCTCGGCGGCGCCCGGCGCGGCACGGTGACGGTGGGCCCAGGCGGAGCGGGGGAGCCCAGTGGTGCGGTGCCGGAAACGCCACGGAGCGCGGCGGTGACGGGGGCGGCGGAGTCGACGCCGGCCCGGGTGGTCGCCGTGGTGCCCGTCGTCAACGCGGCCAACGCGCTGACCGCCCTGCGACTCGCGCTGGTGCCGGTCTTCGCCGCCTCGGTGGTCATGTCCGGGATGACCCACTCCGGCTGGCGGATGGCAGCCTGTCTGATCTTCGCGGTGGCGTCGGCGACGGATCTCGTGGATGGCTGGATCGCCCGCCGGTTCGGTCTTGTCACGTCGGTCGGCAAGGTGGCCGACCCGATCGCGGACAAGGCGCTCACGGGTGCCGCCCTGGTGTTGCTGTCCTGGTACGACAGGTTGCCCTGGTGGGTGACCACGCTGATCCTCGTCCGCGAGTTGGGCATCACGGGGCTGCGGTTCTGGGTGATCCGGCACGGCGTGATCGCGGCCAGCCGAGGCGGCAAGGTCAAGACCGCGCTGCAGATCCTGGCCATCGCCTGGTACCTCTGGCCGATGCCCGCCGCCCTCGCCGCCGTCGGTCCGTGGATCATGGCCGCCGCCGTCCTGGTCACGGTGGCGACCGGCTTCGACTACATAGCCCAAGCCCTCCGCCTCCGCCGCCCCCGCTGACCCCCACCCCCGGCGAGTTATCCCGGTGATCATGAGGTTGTCGGCGTCCGGGGCGGCGTGTCGCGACGCTAACCTCATGATCGACGCGATCGGGCCGGCAGGGTTGGGGGTCGGTGGGCGGGGAAGGGTGTGGGTGTGGGTGTGGCGGGGAGGGCGGGTTGATGCGGCGGGACACGGGTCGTGAACGGCCGGCGGACGGTGCGGCGGACGACGCCGAGGTGGGCAGTGCGGCAGCCGGAGTCGTGCACCGACTGGCCCAGCGGCACGAGACCCTGGCCACCGTCGAATCACTCACCGGTGGGCTGCTGGCCGCCTCGATCGTGGAGATCGCCGGAGTCAGCGGGATCTACCGGGGTGGCCTTGTGGTCTACGCCACCGAGTTGAAGGGCACCCTGGCCGGCGTCCCCACCGACCTGCTGTCCGAGCGGGGGCCGGTGGACCCGGACGTGGCGGCGGCGCTCGCCGCGGGCGGCCGCGAGCGCTGCGGCGCGGACTGGGGAGTGGCCACCACCGGCGTCGCCGGCCCCGAACCGCAGGACGGCAAGCCCGTCGGCCTGGTCTACGTCGCGGTCGCCGGACCGAACGGCGCCGAGGTCCGACAGCTCGACCTGGACGGCGGGCGGGACCACGTCCGCTCCGCGGCGGTGGTCGAGGCGCTGCGGCTGCTCGCCGAGCAGATCCACGCCGCCGACACCGCGGATGCCCCGCTGCCCGCGAGTTGACCGGGGAGCATCCGGGGCAGGTGGCGACGGTCGGTGCCACCCGACGTGAGGCCGTCTCGACGAACCGGCGGGCGGGGCGGGATGTCGGCGGGGCTCGCAACGGGTACGGTTGCGGGAAGGCTCCGACGTTCGGGGTCGGCGCGGTCCGCCGCGGCCGGCCGCCCAGCGCCGGGCGCGAGGTATCCCTCAGGGGGAGGTGCGATGATCCTGCTACGCCGGGTGATCGGTGACGCACTGCGGGCGCGCCGGCAGGGGCAGCAGCGCACGCTGCGTGAGGTCTCCACCGCCGCCAACGTCAGCCTCGGCTACCTCTCCGAGATTGAGCGGGGGCACAAGGAGCCGTCCAGCGAACTGCTCGCCGCGATCTGTGACGCCCTCGGTGCCCGTCTGTCCGAGCTTCTCCGCGAGGTGAGCGACACCGTGGCGCTCGCCGAGCAGATGCCCGAGGTGCTCGTCTCGATGCAGGACGAGCCGGCCGACGCCGGGGCTGTGTCCAAGAGCACCAGCCGGGGCGTCCGGCAGGTCACCTCGGATGGCAAGGTCTCCGTCTCCGTCCGCCAGGACTCGCCGCTCAAGGCCACGCTGCGCAGCGCGCGCGTCCGCCCGACCGAGCGCGACCGGGACGTGGTCTGCGCCGCCTGAGCCGGTCGCTCGGTTGACCGTGGGAGGGCTGGCTCCGGCCGCGTAGGGTGGCCCACAGGAGCTGCCGGTGCGGTCGACCGACCGGTACGGATGCCTCACTGGCATCCGGCTGGGACGATGGAGATCGGCCGGTGGCGGCCAGTCGGTCCATCCGGCCCGGCCGGCCGTGGTGGAGCGACGCTACTGAGGGGATACGGCGGAGATGGCGAACCCGTTCGTCAAGGGTTGGAACTACCTGATGGCGCTCTTCGGTTCAAAGATCGACGAGCATGCCGATCCGAAGGTGCAGATCCAGCAGGCCATCGAGGATGCCCAGCGGCAGCACCAGGCGCTGGTGCAGCAGGCTGCCGCGGTGATCGGCAACCAGCGTCAGCTGGAGATGAAGCTGTCCCGGCAGATGTCCGAGGTCGAGCGGTTGCAGGGCAACGCCCGGCAGGCCCTGGTGCTGTCCGACCAGGCCCGGGCCAAGGGTGACGAGGCCGAGGCCACGCGGTTCGAGCAGTCGGCGCAGACCCTGGCCACCCAGCTGGTCTCCGCCGAACAGGCCACCGAAGACCTCAAGACCCTGCACGACCAGGCGCTGGGTGCCGCCGCCCAGGCCCGCCGTGCGGTCGAGAACAACTCGATGATCCTCCAGCAGAAGCTCGCCGAGCGCACCAAGCTGCTCAGCCAACTGGAGCAGGCCAAGATGCAGGAGTCGGTGGCCCGCTCGCTGGAGTCGATGTCGTCGCTGACCGCGCCCACCAACACCCCGTCCCTGGACGAGGTGCGCGACCGCATCGAGCGGCGGTACGCCAACGCGATGGGCCGCGCCGAGCTGGCCGGCAACTCCGTCGAGGGCCGGATGTTGGAGATCCAGAAGGCGACTATCGACTCGGCCGGTTCGGCCCGGCTGGAGCAGATCCGGTCCAGCATGGCGGGGGAGCAACTCGGCGGCGCGGCGCAACGGCCGGCCGAGAAGGCTGGCCCGGCCACCGACCCGACGGCCGCTGCCCGACTCGACGAGTTGCGTGCCAGCATGGCCCGCGAACGGGGCACCGGCGACCCGACCGCCGCCGGCTGAACGACCGGACCGAGGGGGTCAGGGTGGCAGACGAGCGCACACGGTACTTCCGCAGACTGGGTCGGCTCCGCCGGTCCGCCCGACGGTGGAGCGTCCTGGCCGGTGGGCTCGGGGGTGCGGCCGCGGTGCTCACCCCGTACGCCGGCCTTGGTCTGCCCGACGCGGCCTGGGCCGGCGCCGCGGGCAGTGCGGTGGCGCTCGCCGCCTGGCGCTGGATCGACGTGCGCGCCCTCGCCGCCCAGCCCGCACCGCCCGCGCTCGACCCCGCGGAGGCGGCGGCCCGGTCGCGGGCCCGCCTCATCGCCGCCGTCGAGCGGCTGCCGGTCGGCCCGGGGGTGCTTGCCGAGGTCCGCCGGGTCCGCTCCCGGATCGCCCTGCGCGGCACCAGCGCGGGCGAGCAGTGGGCCCGACTGGACCGTGCGGCGCTCACCCTGGCCGGCATGGCCCCCCGGCTCACCGGGCTGGCCGAGCCGGCGGTGCTGGAGGCCGCCGCCGCCGACCGTTCGCTGCGCGACCTGGCCGCACGCGTGGCCAGCGTCGAACGTGCGCTGCGGCTGGCGCCGGCCGACGCCCGTCCGCCGCTGGCCGAGGCACACGCCATGCTGACCGCCCAGTTGGAGGGTGGGGTCGCGGCCTACGAACGGCTGGTGGTCGCCGCTGCCGGTTACCTGGCCGAGGACGCCCGACCGGAGCCCACCCACCCGGCCGCCGACCGGCTCACCGAGGCGACCGACCTGCTGCACGGGGTGGCCGGGGCGCTGGCCGAGCTGCGCACCGTCGGCACTCCGTCGCGCGCGCCGACCCGCTGAGCGACCCGTACCGCGCCCACCGGCCGGTCACGGCGGCGTCGTTACCCGGACCGGGACGGTGTACGGCGAGCTGCCCACGACGTTGAACGACCGGATCCGGTAGTGGTAGGTGAGGCCCCGGGCCAGTCCCGTGTTGCTGAAGCCGCGACCGGTCACCGTGAAGGTGGCCACCTCCCGGTCGAACGTCGGGTCCAGCGCCCGCTGCACGATGAACCCGGACCCCGGGCCGGCGGGGGTGCTCGCCGCCCAGGCCAGGACCACCGTCGCGGTGTCCGGTCCGGGTGCGCTCGCCGTGGCGCTCACCCCGTTCGGGGTGCCCGGCGCGGGCGGGGAGGTCACCGCGGCGATCGTCGACCAGGCCGAGGCGGCACCCAGATAGGTGGTCCGCACCCGGTAGTAGTACGTCGTGTCCGGTGCGATCGCGACATCCAGGTGATTGTCGCCGGCACCGATCGCCGTGGTGCCCGGCCCGCTGGTGAATGTCGGGTTGGTGGCCCGCTGCACGTCGATGCCGGTGGCGAACGAGCGGTTCACCCAGCGCAGGGCCACCCGTAGCGGCGCGGCGGGCGGCAGTGCCGCGACCAGGCCACTCGGCGCGGCCAGGTGCACCGAGGCCGGCACCCCGTTGGACCAGGACGAGTAGCTGACCGCGTTCTCCGCCCGGATCCGGTAGTGGTAGGTCACCCCGGGAGTGACGGACGCGTCCGTGTACCGGGTGGCGGCCGCCGCGACGGTGATCGTGGTGATCTCGCCGTCGAAGGTCGCGTCGGTGGCCCGGTGCAGCAGGTGACTGGTGGCCGGTGGCCGGCCGCCGTTGCTGGTCCAGGCGAGCGCGATCGCGGGTAGCGCGGTGGCCGAGCCGGGCACCGGCGTGGCGGTCAGCCCGGTCGGTGCCTTCGGTGTCACCCGGAGCACAAGTGGCCGGGTCATCCCACCGTCGCGGTGGCCGGCGAGTTGGCTGTGCCAGCGGTATTCCCAGCCCAGGTTGACCAGGTGGTTGACCACGGTGGCGGGTCGCCCGTCCGCCGGGCTGACCGGGGTCGACCCGGTCCGTGCGCCGGCCGGGCGGCACGGGTCGAGCAGCCGGACGCTGTCGCCCAGCTTGAACGGCAACGTCGGGGCGACCGGGCGCAGCGCCACCACCACGTCCTCCCGGGGGTTGACCCGGACGATCTGCTTCCAGCCCAACTCGGTGCCGTGGGGGAGCCGCAGCGTGCCGTCCCAACCGACCCGGTTGACCACCTGCACGTCGCAGCCGCCGACGTGCAGCGGTTCGGTCTGCCGGACGTTGCCGCTGATCCGCCAGATCTGGGTGCCGTCGTTGGTGGTGCCCAGCGGCACGGCGGGGTCGGTGGCGAAGAGCACCTCGGTGACCGGGTCGGTCGGCCCGAGGGGCAGGGTCGTCGGGTTGAGCGGCCCGGCGTGCGGGTGTCCGACGCCGAGTCGGCCGACCAGCCGGCCGTGGTCGGGCTCGAAGACCTGCTGTACGGCCTTGA
The DNA here is from genome assembly GCF_040647935.1 of Micromonospora sp. NPDC049204. NCBI lineage: Bacteria > Bacillati > Actinomycetota > Actinomycetes > Micromonosporales > Micromonosporaceae > Micromonospora > Micromonospora sp. NPDC049204. The sequence continues at coordinate 83,794 of NZ_JBEZDC010000007.1, forward strand.
CCGCGATGGGCAGCGTCACCGGGTCCGCGCCGGCCGTCGGTGTGATCGTCACCGAGGTGGCGTGCACCGGCACCGTTGTCGTCGACGCGGTCTGGGTGCCGAACGCCGGGTCGTACGCCGGCTGCGGCACGATCGGTGGGCGTTGACTGGCCGCGTACGCCACGGGTAGCCGTTCGCGCAGCCGGTCCAGGTCGTACGGCGGCGCCGGAGCCCCCGCGACGCGGAACTGGAGCAGGGTGCGCGTGTTCGGGCCGTACCCCGGTTCGGTGCCGGGCGGCCCACCCTCGGCCGTGCGGTCCGGTGCGTCGGTGTGCTGGTCGTAGCGTGGGTCGAAGCCGGGCAGCGGCGCCGGGGCGTCGTTGTACAGGATCAGCGTGCTGCCCGGCGGCACGGTGGAGAAGTCGACGAGCACGTCGGCCCGCTCACCCGGCGCGAGCAGCAGGGTGTGCCCGTCGACGTTCAGCACGGTCGGGTCGAGCCGGTCGTAGCGGTAGCCGACCGGCCGGTTCGGCAGCACCACCGGGGCGGGCAGCAGCCCGGCCTCGTTGCCGATCTGGATGAACTCCGGCCCGGCGGCGCGCGGATCCGGCACACCGCCGTCGCGCCCGTCGGTCGGCCAACCCGTCGGTCGGTCCGCCGCCCGCACCGCGGGCACCATCGGCACCTCCCCGGCTTCGGCGTCGGCGAGCGCACCGTCGGCCGTCCACATCGGCGCGTCGGTGCAGGCCCGGTAGAGCTGGAGGTTGAGGCTGCGGTCCAGGCAGGCGTTGAGAATCCGGAACCGGTACGCGCGCGGCGCCACCTCCAGGTACGGGTAGGCGACGCCGTTGACGAGCGGGGTGTCGCCGTACGCCTCGGGCACCGCGGACAGGTGCGGCACGCCGGGGCGCAACGGCGGTTCGTCAGGTGCGTCGACCGGGTCGTGGTGCGGGTTGGCGACGCAGCCGTCGGCGCGGGCGTGGTCCGGGGCGGGATCACGCGACCAGGGGCCGTAGTCCCACCGGCCGGTGGGGTTGCGTCCGCCGGAGCGGTACGGGTTCTGCCGTGGCTGGTAGATGTGCGGGTGCCAGAGGCTGCCCCGGGCGCCCCAGCGATCCCGGTCCCAGGTCGGGTCCTCGGCGGCGAGTTGGGCGTCGTCCGGCACGAACGTCTTGTCCTCGATCACCAGCGGCAGTTGGTCGGCCGGCAGCACGGCGTCGGCGACGAGTTGCTCCTCGGCCGGGTCGGTGAGCAGGTAGAGCGCGAGTTGTCCGCCGTAGACGGTGAGCCGGGCCAGGCCGAGGGTGTTGTCGTGCCACCACAGCAGCCGGCCGCTCTGTTCGTTCGGGTAGTACAGGGTGGTGGCGCCGGCACCCGGCGGTGGCATGTCCGGCACGTGGGTCACGCCCACCCCGTTCGGGTACGGGGTGATCTCCCCGGCCGGAGTGATCCACTGCCCCGGATTGCCGGCGCTGTTCCAGCCGGTCTGCGCGCCGGCCAGGTGCAGCACCGCGCGGTTCTGCGGGAACGGGGCGGGTCCGTCCAGCGGGCCGATCCCGGCCCCCTCGATGGTGTCGTCGACCGGCAGGAACAGCTCACCGGCCCGGCCGGTCGGAAGGTGGTTGATGAACTTCACCCGGACCGGGCGGCCCCGCCGGGCGAGGACCATCGGGCCGAGGTGCCAGGGCCGCTCCGGAGGTGCCACCGTGTTGTGGCCCGCCGGGTCGGTGCCCAGGTTGAGCTGCCGGTAGCCGCGCAGCCGGGTGGCTGGCAGGTCCCGGTGCAGCCGTTGCGCGTACTCCTGCACGACGATCTCGTAGTAGTCGCAGCCCGGATAGCTGATCGTGTCCGGCGTCGCCACCGGCAGTTGACCGCCGAGGTCGGTGCCGGTGTGCCGGCCCGGTACGGGCAGCGGGTCGACGAACTTGCGCAGCCCGGTCCCGGGCACCACCTGCCCGCCGGTGTCGCGCCTCGGGCGAGGGCTGTGGGCGAAGTTCGGCACCGGACCGAAGCAGCGGGGCACCACGGTCGGGTCCAGGCTCGGTGCGGGGGCGGTCTGCTCGGCGGTACGCGCGGCCGGCACGGACGCCGTCGCGCCGTCGACGGAGCCGTCGGTGTCGCGGGTGGCCCGGACGAAGAAGGTGGAGCGGAGCCTGCGGAACAACGCCATGACTCTCCCCGGGTCGGGGCGCGAGGGTCGCCACCCCGGCGTGGCTGCCTCGGCGCTCTGTTGACGATCGGTGAGCACTCAACCGCAGCATGCGACTCAGACGGCCGGATAGGAATTACCCAATCGTCCGTATCTGGGATGGCCTTGGTCGAGGGATGGCCCTGGTCAGTCGGATTCCGGGGCGCCCGGGTGTGCGGGCTGGCAGACCGGGCACCAGTAGGTGACCCTCTCGCCCAGCGCCTCCTTGCGGATCGCGGTGCCGCAGCGGCGGCACGGCTGGGCGCGGCGACCGTACACGTAGCTGGTCTCGCCCCGGCGCAGGGAGCCGGTGCTGCTCTGCGTCCACCGGCCACGGTTGGCGGCGAGCAGCCGCTGCGAGAGGGCCACCAGGCCGGGCAGGTCGGGCACCGCGCCGACCGGTGTCCACGGGGACACACCGCGCAGGAACAGCACCTCGCACTTGTAGAGATTGCCCACCCCGGCCAGGTTGCGCTGGTCCAGCAGCGCCTCGCCGACCGTCTGCTCCGGGTGGCCGCCGAGTCGGCGGACCGCCTCGGCCGGGTCCCAGTCCGGGCCGAGCAGGTCGGGGCCGAGGTGGCCGACCAGGTGGTCCTCCTCGGCGGTCGGCACGAGGGTCAGCTCGTGCAGGTGATAGCCGACCGCGACGGCGCCGGGGCTGCGCAGCACCACCCGGATCAGGTGGGCGGGCCGGCCGGTCCAGCGTTCCCCCGGGGCGTACGCCCGCCAGGCGCCGTCCATCCGCAGGTGCGAGTGCAGGGTCCAGTGCGCCTCGTTCGGGGCGCTGAGGCGCAGCAGCAGGTGCTTGCCCCGGCTGGCCGACTCGCGGACGGTCCAACCGGTGAGATCGGTGGTGGCGAGCTGGGGAACCCGGAAGTCACTGTCGGTGATCCGCGCGCCGGCGAGCGCGCGATGCAGCACACGCGCGGTGTTCCAGACGGTGTCGCCTTCGGGCACCCTGTCATCCTCCCTCATTTGAGCAGAATTCGCATGTGTCGCTATTTGTACACAGGTTCCTCATGATCTCCCGACATGCGAGGGTCAAGGAGTTCTGAGGAGAATGCCTATGTCCAGGCTGCATTGTCGTACTCGGTCCCTCGCCCTCGTCGTCCCCCTCACCCTCGCCCTCACCGCCACCCTCCTACCCGCCACCAGCCAGGTCCCCGCCGCCGGAAGCCCGCTCACCTTCACCGCCGCCGCACCTGGCGGCGAACTGTGGAACGCCGACCTGTCCGTCGTCGACCGGGACGACGTCAACGTCCGGCGCACCGCCGCCGGGCTGCGCCTGCGCGAAGCCCGGCCCGCCGGACGCAGCCCGCGCAGCGCTGTCGCCGAGGGGATGCTGCTGAGCGCTCCCCGGACCCTCAAGCGGCCGGCCACCCGGGTCCGCGCCCAGGTCAGTGCCCAGACACCGGCGGGCGCCACCGTCGAGGCCCAGGTCCGAGGTTGGCGGGCCAGTGGCTGGACCGAGTGGCGGACCGCCACCGCCGGCGCCGTCTTCGACAGCCCGGTGAGCCGGGTGCAGAGCAGGGTCGTGCTCACCGCCACCGCCGGTGGCGCCACCGCGACGGTACGCGGCGTCCAGCTCACCGCCGACACGACCGCCGCCGTCTCCGCGACCACGCCGGGCATCACCTACCGGGTGTTCGCCACCCGGATCGGCCTGGTCGGCGAGCAGACCGCCAACGGTCGCACCGTGCAGCCCCGGGACCACTTCGTGGCGCTACCGTCGCGGCGCAGCCTGGCCCCGCTCAACTCCGGCGACTACACCGTGCGGGTCTGCACCACCAGCGGCTCCCGCTGCGAGTACGCCCCGGTCTGGGACGTCGGGCCGTGGAACACCCGCGACGACTACTGGAACCCGTCGGCGGTGCGGGAGAACTGGAAGGACCTGGGGCAGGGTCGGCCCGAGGCGCAGGCGGCCTACCAGTCCGGCTACAACGGCGGTCGGGACCAGTTCGGTCGGACCGTGCTCAACCCTGCCGCCATCGACCTGGCCGACGGCACCTTCTGGGACGGCCTCCAGTTGACCACCAACGCCTGGGTGGACGTCGCCTACCTGTGGACCGGTGGTGGGCCGCGCGGCGTGGTCGGTGACGGGCCGCTCAACATCCGCAGCGGGGCCACCACCTCGTCTCCGGCGCGTGGCCTCGCCGCCCGGTTCGCCACCGTGCCGATCGAGTGCTACGTGACCGGACAGTCGGTGGCGGGGCCCTACCGCACCACCACCCGGTGGAACCGGCTTGCCACCGGCCAGTACGTCAGCCACGCCTACATCTCGGTCGTCTACGGAGGTGCTGTGCCGGTCTGCTGACCCGTGTTTGCCCGACGGGCGTCGATCAGGGGCGCTCGTCGGGGCGGGCCGGGCGCACCATGTCCTGGTAGCGCGGGTGGCTGGCACCGTAGACGGCGTAGTTGAGTCGAGCGTGCGAGAGGCTCAGGTCGCCGTTGGGGCCGCCCCGGACCGCGTCGGCGTCGGCGTCGGTCTGGCCGTCGTCGGTCCAGAAACAGACCGGGCAGGTCCCCCCACCGGTCCGGGATGCACAGCAGGGACAGCCCACGGGAACCACTTGTTCACCCACCGGGGCAGCATTCCACAGTCGAATATCAGCGGGAAACCCGCAGGACGTCACCCGGGGCAACCCGGAGGAGGTCCACCGCCCGCCCACGGTTCACCGCGACCGCGACCAGTTCGGCCGAGTCGACGTACACCACCAGGCCCTTCGCCGGGGCATCCCCGAACGTCCGTCCCCGGACGGCCGGTCGGGCCGGCTCCGCGCCGGGCGGCCCGACCCGCAGGGTGGCCGGAAGTCCGTCGAGCAGGTGCGCCGGGGCGGCCAACTGGACATTTCCGAAATGGTCCACGGTCCGCACCTCGGCGGTGAAGCCCTCGTCGTCGGAGGTCAGCGTCGGCGTCGGCAGCCGGACCAGGCCCGCCGGGTCGACCGGCGGCCCCGCCTCGGCCAGGGGCGCGCCCAGCGCCAGCCGGGCCGCCACGGGCGCGAAGACGTCGCGCCCGTGGAACGTGCCGGACACCCGATCGGCCAGCCAACTCGGCTCGATCAGCCGCACCGCGGCGGTCACCCCGCCGAGAGCGGCGGCGGCGTCCGGCAGCAGCCCGTTGTCCGGACCGACCAGCAGCCCACCCGGGGTGGCCAACGCGACGCCCCGTCGGGCGGTACCCACCCCCGGGTCGACCACCGCCACGTGCACACCCACGGGCAGGTGCGGCACCGTCTGCGCCAGGACCGCGGCGCCCCGTCGTACGTCCGCCGGTGGCACCAGGTGGGTCACGTCGATGACCCGGACGGCCGGCGCGAGCCGGGCGATCACCCCGTGGCAGGCGGCCACGAAGCCGTCGGTGAGGCCGTAGTCGGTGGTCAGCGAGATCCAGGGCGTTGCGGACATGCCCGCAGGCTAACCCCCGGCGGCGGTACGCCGTTCCAGGACCAGCTCGTCGTGCAGGGGTATGCCGTCCTCGCCCACCAGCGGGATCTCCGGCTTGAGCTGACGGGCGCGGTCCACCGCTCCCCGGTCGACGTGGACCAGCCGCATGCCGCGCCGCTGGTAGAACCGCAATGCCCGCAGGTTGTCGTTCGAGGTGATCAGCCACACCCGGGCCAGCCCGGTCTCGGCCGCGATCGACGTCGCCGCCGACAGCAGGGCCGTGCCGACGCCCCGGCCGGGCACGGCCGCGACGAGGGTGACCACCTCCAGGGCGTCCTCGTCGACGCGGTAGGTCAGCGCGCCGAGCACCGCCGCGCCGTCGACAGCCACAAGCGTCGGCAGGGTACGCACGTCGTGCCGGGTGTCGTGGGCGACCACGTACGGGCCACCCCACTCGCGCTCGTGCAGCGCGTCGATGGCGGCCCGCTCGGCAGGTCGCGCCGTTCGCACCTCGAACCCTTCCATGTTCCGCCTCCGCCCGTCGTCGCGTCCGCTCGTCGGCCCCGGAGCGTACCGGCCGACGGGTGGCCGACGTGGGTGGCGGATATGGGACAGCGCGGTGGCCGACCGGCCACTCCCGCGCTGTGGTGGTGCCGGGGGAGACTGCCCTGGTGACACATCGGAGCCTGCCTGCCGTCGCGGTGCTGCTGGTGGCCGTCGCCCTCACCGCCGGCTGCGGCGGCGACGACGCCGACCCGTCGAGCGCGCCCCCCACCGCCTCGCCCGCCTCGCCCGCGTCGCCCGGCTCGTCCGACCTGGGTTCGACGGCAGCCGTTCCGTCGAGCGCGCCGACGTCCTCGTTGGCCCCGTCCCGCACCGGCGGCGCGCCACCCCCGCCGACCCCACCCTCCGTTGCCCCGCAGGGGCCGACGCAGCGCCGGCCGGCCAGTCCACCGCCGGTGGTGCTGCCCAAACGCCCGGACGGAGCGCCCGGAGCGAAGCAGATCGTCGAAGCGTTCCGGGCCGCCGGCCTGCCGGTGCCGCGCCCGTTGGACCGCTCGGTCGACTGTGGACCGGACGGGCTCGGCCTGGGTTGTTCCGAGCTGATCGCCACCGACACCGTCACCGTGTACGTCTTCCCGGACGAGACCAGCGCCGGCGACATCGCGGAGACCTGGGGCGGCCAGTCGTACCGGCGTGGCGCGGTGGTGCTCAACTACCTCGAGGCGAAGACGCCGGTGGGCGAGCGCCCGCGCTACGAGAAGGTGCTCAACGGCCTGCGCTGAGCACCGGGCCGGGGCTCGACGACCCGGGGCGGGTCAGCCGCGCAGGCGCAGGCCGCGAGGAGTGGCCCGGAAGCCGGCGGCGGTGAGCGCGTCGCGCAGCGGCGAGGAGTGCACCGCCTCGCCGTCGGCCCGCTCCACCGACAGCGCGCCCAACGCCCCGGAGTGCACGGCGTCGGCGAGCGCCTTGCCGGCCACCGCGAGCGTTTCGGTGTCGTCGCTGAAGGACAGCAGCGTCCGACCGCCGCGCTCCACGTACAGCACCAGGTCACCGCCGACCTGCACCACCAGCGCGCCGGCCTTGCGGCCGGCCCGGTGCCCGGTCGCCGGGGCAGCCCCGTCGCCGGAGTCGACCACGCGTTCCGGCCAGGGCAGCGCCCCACCGTACGGGTTGGCCGGGTCGGTGGCGGCCAGGACGGTGGCCGGTGCGCCCCGCCCCCGGGTGCCGTCCATCGGCTCGGCCAGTGCGCGCAGCCGGTCCACCGCACCGGGCACCGCGAACTGCGCCGCACCCAGCCCTTCGACGAAGTAACCACGGCGGGCCGCGCCGCGCTCCTCCAGGGCCGACAGCACCGGGTAGACCGCCGAGAACCCCCCGACCACCTGCTCGGCCATCACCGCGCCGCGGGTGACCACCCCGTGCCGTTCCAACAGGACGTCGGCGAGGGCGGCGGCGCGCCGGGTCGGGTCGACGTCCCGCTCCGGGAGGCGGGACCAGCGACCGGCGACCGTCGGCGGGCCACCCCGGGTGGGCAGCGCCACCCGGCCGGGCCGCCGGTAGCGGGTACGCGGCGCGGACGGCTTGGAGCGGTGCGCGCCGCCCGCGCCGAGCACCGCGCGCAGCGGGGCGAGGGTGTCGTTGGTGAGGTGCCCGGCCCAGACCAGATCCCAGATCACGGTGGTCAGGGCGGCGTCGTCGGTCGAACCGACGCGGTCGGCCAGCGGGCGGAAGAAGAGCGCCTGCCCGTCGCCGAGCGCGTCGAGCACCGCGTCGTGCAGCGGCGTACGCGTCAGCGCCTCGTCGGGTGGCGGGAGCAGCAACGGTGCGGCATCCGCGTACGCCAGGGTGACCCAGCCGTCACCGCCGGAGATCGCTCCCGACCCGGCCCAGAGCACCTCCCCGCTGGCGCACAGCTCGTCGAGCTGGGCGGGGGAGTAGTCGGCGACCCGGGCGGGCAGCACCAACCGTTCCAGTGCGGATGCCGGCACCGCCGCGCCCTGCAACTGCTCCACCGTCGCGGCGAGCGCCTCCACCCCGCGGGCGGACGAGCCGACCTGCTGCCAGCGGGGCAGGAACGTGGCGAGCGCCCGGGGCGGCACCGGCTCGATCTCCCGGCGCAGCGCCGCGAGCGAGCGGCGGCGCAGCATCCGCAGCACCTCGGCGTCGCACCACTGGGCACCCGCCGAATCCGGGGTGAACTCCCCGGAGACCACCCGCCCGGTGGCACCGAGCCGACGTAGCGTCTGCTCGACGACGAACACACCCAGCCCGAAGCGTGCCGCGCAACTGGCCGCGGCGAACGGCCCGTGGGTGCGGGCGTACCGGGCCACCAGGTCACCGAGCGGATCGGCCACCGGGGCGAGGTACGCCTCGGCCACCCCGACCGGCAACGCCACGCCGAGGGCGTCGCGCAGCCGAGCGGCGTCCTCGACACCCACCCAGCGCTGCTCGCCGGCGATCCGGACCCGCAGCACCCGGCGGGTGGCCTCCAACTCGGTCAGCCAGGTCTCCGGCACGCCCCGCTCGGTCAGCTCGGCGTCGCTCAGGTCACCGAGCACCCGCAGCAACTCGACCACGTCCTCGGCGTCACGGGGGCGGCGCTGCTCGGTCAGCCACCGCAGCTGCCGGTCGGTCTCGGTGAGCACGGCGGGGTCGAGCAACTCGCGCAGGTCGACCCGGCCGAGCAGCTCGCCGAGCAGGGTGGAGTCCAGGGCGAGCGCGGCGGCGCGGCGCTCGGCGAGGGGGGCGTCGCCCTCGTAGAGGAACGCGCCGACGTAGCCGAAGAGCAGCGACCGGGCGAACGGCGACGGCGCGCTGGTCTCGACCTCGACCAGCCGCACCTTGCGGGTGGCCAGGTCGCGCATCAGCCCGGCCAGCGCCGGCTGGTCGAAGACGTCCTGGAGGCACTCCCGGGCAGCTTCCAGGGTGACCGGGAAGTCCGCGTACTCGCGGGCGACGTCGAGCAGTTGCGCGGCGCGCTGCCGCTGCTGCCACAGCGGTTGGCGGCGACGCGGGTCGCGGCGGGGCAGCAGCAGCGACCGGGCGGCGCACTCGCGGAAACGGGCGGCGAAGAGCGCGGAGGTGCCGACCGACTCCTCCACGAGCTGGGTGATCTCGTCCGGCTCGAAGACCACCACGTCGGCGCCGGGCGGCTCGTCGGCGGTGTCCGGAAGTCGCACCACGATGCCGTCGTCGGAGGGCATCACCTGGGCGTCCACCCCGTACCGTTCGGCCAGCCGGCGGCCCACCGCGAGGGCCCACGGCCCGTTGACCCGGGCGCCGAGGACGCTGTGCACGGCCAGCCGCCAGTCGCCCAACTCGTCGCGGAACCGCTCGACCACGACCGTACGGTCGTCGGGCAGCGAGCGAGTGGCCTCCCGCTGCTCGCGCAGGTAGGCCATCAGGTTGCCGGCGGCCCAGTCGTCCAGCCCGCCGTCCCGCAACGCGGCCAGTGCCGCCTCGTCGGTCTGGCGCAGCAGGGTGCGCACCCGGGCGCCGATGGCCCGACCCAGCTCCACCGGGCGGCCGAGCTGGTCGCCCTTCCAGAACGGCATCCGCGCGGCCTGCCCCGGAGCGGGCGAGACCAGCACCCGGTCGGGGGTGATCTCCTCGATGCGCCAGGAGGACGAGCCGAGCAGGAAGACATCGCCGACCCGGGACTCGTAGACCATCTCCTCGTCCAGCTCGCCGACCCGGGCGGCCCGTTCGGCGCCGGCCAGGAAGACCCCGAACAGCCCGCGGTCCGGGATGGTGCCGCCGCTGGTCACCGCCAGTCGCTGCGCGCCGGGACGGCCGGTGAGCAGGTCGGTGGCCCGGTCCCAGACCAGTCGGGGGCGTAGCTCGGCGAACGCGGTGGACGGGTAGCGGCCGGAGAGCATGTCGAGCACGGCGTGCAGCGCGGAGTCGGGCAGCTCGGCGAAGGGCGCGGCCCGGCGGACCAGCACGGCCAGGTCGCCGAGCGGCCACGGCTCCAGTGCCACCATCGCGACGATCTGCTGGGCCAGCACGTCCAGCGGGTTGCGGGGGTAGTGCAGCTCCTCGATCGCGCCGGCGGTCATCCGTTCGGCGACCACCGCGCAGGAGAGCAGGTCGCCCCGGTGCTTGGGGAAGACCACGCCCCGGGAGACCGCTCCCACCTGGTGCCCGGCCCGGCCGACCCGTTGCAGCCCGGCGGCCACGCTCGGTGGCGCCTCGATCTGCACCACCAGGTCGACCGCGCCCATGTCGATGCCCAGCTCCAGGCTGGAGGTGGCCACCACCGCCGGGAGCTGGCCGGACTTGAGCGCCTCCTCGATGTGCTTGCGCTCCTCCCGGGAGACGCTGCCGTGGTGGGCGCGGGCGATCACCGGCGCCGCGCCGGTCGCCGCACCGGACTGGGCCATCACCTCGGCCGGCGGCCGGTTGCGCAGCGGGCCGGCGGGGCCACCCCACCGTTCCGCGCCGGGCACCGGGCCGCCGTCGCCCGCCGGGCCGTCGCCCGCCGACAACCCCTCGGGTACGACGATCGCGCCGTCGCCGGGCGCGGATGCGGCCACCGCTTCGGCGGCCAGTTCGTTGAGGCGGGCACAGAGGCGCTCGGCACTGCGGCGGGAGTTGGTGAAGACGATCGTGGAGCGGTGCTGCCCGATGAGGGTGAAGACCCGCTCCTCCACGGCCGGCCAGATCGAGGCGCGGCGTGGCCCGGGGCCGCCCAGGTCGTCCTCCGGTGGCTGCTCCTGCTCGTCCAGGCGGGTCATGTCCTCCACCGGGACCTGGACGCTGACCTCGATGGTCTTCGGTGTGGCCGGCTGCACGACGTCGACCGGGCGGGCGCCGCCGAGGAACTGCGCGCAGGCGTCGATCGGCCGGACGGTGGCCGAGAGGCCGATGCGCTGCGCCGGGGCGGGCAGCAGTTCGTCGAGGCGTTCGAGGGAGAGGGCGAGGTGGGCGCCTCGTTTGCTGCCGGCCACCGCGTGCACCTCGTCGACGATCACCGTCTGGACGCCGCGCAGCGAGTCGCGAGCCGCGGACGTGAGCAGCAGGAACAGCGACTCGGGCGTGGTGATGAGGATGTCCGGTGGGGTGCGGGCGAAGGCACGTCGCTCGTCGGCCGGGGTGTCGCCGGTGCGCATGCCGACGGTGATGTCCGGTGGTGCGACGCCCAACCGGGTGGCTGCCTGCCGGATGCCGGCCAGTGGGGCGCGCAGGTTGCGTTCCACGTCGACGGCGAGGGCCTTGAGCGGGCTGACGTAGAGCACCCGGCACCGTTGCCGCGCCTCGGCCGGTGCGGGCTCGCGGGCGAGCCGGTCCAGTGACCAGAGGAAGGCCGCGAGCGTCTTGCCGGAGCCGGTGGGTGCGACCACGAGGGCGCTGCGGCCGGCGGCGACCGACCGCCAGGCGCCGGTCTGCGCGGCGGTGGGGGCGGCGAAGGCGGCCTCGAACCAGGCGCGGGTGGCCGGGCCGAAGTCGGCGAGCACCGCGCCGGCGTCTGCGTCTGCCCCGGTCACCGGTCCATCCTGCCCCGCCGGTACGACAACGACGACCAACCGCCGGTGGAATGCGCCGGACAAAAGCAAAAAGCATGGAACGTGCGCTTAATGCGTTAAGTCTCACTTAACTGCTTGCTTCTAAGGAGCAACATAAAGTAACTTCACTGCCAACGCGAACCGGGGTGAGGGGATTTGATGGCCGGCGAGCAGCACACCGTCGAACCGGGCACCGACGTGCTGATTCGCAAGGTCGACAGCCACCTCGCAGCCCTCCGTGGCGGCCTGCACGGCCCCGAGTTCGAGCTCGCCGAACGCCTCGCCCGCTGCCTCCGGGAGTTGGTCCTGTGCACCGCCCAGGCCAGCGCCGCCGATCGTGGCCAGGTCCGCGCCGCCGTCCACTACTTCGTGCTCCGCCGGGAGAGCCGTGGTCGGTTGCTCTCGGTGCGGTCACTGGCCGCCGCGGAGCGGGTGGTCGACCGGGTGGCACGCCAACTCGGCCGCACCGACCTGCTGACCGAGCTGCGCCAAGACCACCCCACCCCCGAAGCCCCCCACCCCCACCCCCACCCCCAAACCCTCCTCCACTAACCCACCCCACCCCACCCCCACCCCGGGTCGATCATGCAATTGTGGTGGGTGACAAAACTCGTGTCGTGGGGCAAAACCGGCAGCACAACTCCATGATCGGCGGGGTGAGGGGACCCGCGATCTGCGGGGGGATTCCGGCAAAACCGCCCGGTGAGCGACAAACTGGCGTCTGATCGCTGCTAGGGGCCGCCGCTGCACGAGCGCCGGCCACCTGGATCGGGAGCGCAGGTGCTGGTACTGCTCGTCCTCCACCTCGTGGCGGCCCTCGTCGCGCCCCTGCTCGTCCGGCGGTGGGGATCCCGCGCGTGCTACCCGCTGGCGCTGGTACCGGCTGCCGCCTTCTGCTGGGCGCTGGCCCGTACCCCGGCCGTCGGCGACGGCGGGGCGGTGGTCGAGACGTACCGGTGGATCCCGCAGTTGGGCCTCGACATCGCGTTCCGGCTCAGCACGCTCTCCTGGCTGATGACGCTGCTGATCGGGGGCGTCGGCGCGCTGGTGCTGGTCTACAGCGCCCGCTACTTCAACGCCGGATCGAGCGGCCTGGCACGGTACGTCGGGGTCCTGGTCGCCTTCGCCGGCGCGATGCTCGTCCTGGTCTTCGCCGACGACCTGCTGCTGCTCTACGTCGGCTGGGAACTCACCACGATCTTCTCGTACCTGCTGATCGGGCACAGCACCGAGCGGCGGTCCAGCCGGTGGGCGGCGGCGCAGGCGTTGACAGTCACCACGCTGGGCGGGCTCGCCATGCTCGTCGGGTTCATCATGCTGGGCGTGCACGCCGGCACCTACCGGTGGTCGGAGATCGCCGCCCAGCCACCACCCGGCGGCGGGTACCTGGTGGTCGCCGTGTTGCTGATCCTGGCCGGCGCGCTGTCCAAGTCGGCGGTGCTGCCGTTCAGCTCCTGGCTACCGGTCGCGATGGCGGCGCCCACTCCGGTCAGCGCGTACCTGCACGCCGCCGCCATGGTCAAGGCCGGCGTCTACCTGGTCGGGCTGCTCGCGCCGGTGCTCGCCACGGTCGGGCCGTGGCGGCCGGTGGTGCAGATCGCCGGCGTGGCCACCATGCTGCTCGGCGGCTGGGCCGCGCTGCGGCAGACCGACCTGAAGCTGTTGCTGGCGTACGGGACGGTCAGCCAACTCGGTCTGCTGGTCGCGGTGACCGGCTCGGGCACCCCGGACGCCGCCCTGGCCGGCACGGCGATGCTGCTGGCGCACGCGCTGTTCAAGGCGGCGTTGTTCCTGGTCGTCGGCATCATCGATCACGGCGCCGGCACCCGTGACCTGCGGGAGCTGTCCGGGCTGCGGCGCTGGTCCCGGCCGCTGTTCGTGGTCGCGGTGCTGGCCGCGGCGTCGATGGCCGGTGTGCCGCCGTTCGTCGGCTTCGTCGCGAAGGAGGCGGTGTTCGGGGCGTTCACCGACCAACCCGTGCTCCTCACCGGCCTGGTCGCCGGGACGGTGCTCACGGTCGCGTACAGCGCCCGCTTCCTCTGGGGCGCGTTCGCCGACCGCCCAGGTGTGGCACCGGCCCGGCCCGGCCCGATCGCCGCGTCGCTGCTGCTCCCGCCAGCGGTGCTCGCCGGGGTCGGGCTCCTCGCCGGCCCGGCCGCGAGCGTGCTGGACGACGTGCTGCGCCCGTACGCCGATCTGCTCGGTGGGGTCGACGCGCACCTGGCGCTCTGGTCCGGGCCGACCCCGGCTCTCGGCCTGTCCGTGCTGGCTCTCGCCGGCGGTGGCCTGCTCTTCGCCGTGCGGGCGCCGGTCGCCCCGGTGCTGGCCCGGCTGCGTTCGCCGGTGGGCGGCAACCAGGGGTACGAGTGGGTCGTGGGCCGGTTCGACCGGTTGGCCATCGAGGTCACCGGCGCGACCCAGCGCGGCTCGCTGCCGCAGTATCTCGGCATCATCCTGGTCACGTTGGTGCTGGTGCCCGGTGCGGCGATGCTCTCCGCCGGCCCGTGGCGGGCCCGGATCCCGCTCTGGGACAACCTGCTCCAACCGGTGGTCGTGGTGGTGATCGCGGTCGCCGCGGTGCTGGCGGTCGGCGCCCGCCGTCGCCTGACCGCCATGCTGCTGGTGGGCATGACCGGCTACGGCACCGCGATGCTCTTCGTCCTGCACGGCGCACCCGACCTGGCGCTCACCCAGTTCCTGGTGGAGACCGCGACGATCGCGGTCTTCGTGCTGGTGCTGCGTCGCCTGCCGCAGCGGTTCTCGGCCCGCCCGCTGCGGCGTACCCGCTGGGTCCGTCGGGCGATCGGGGTGGCGGTGGGTGTGGTGGCCGCCGGGCTGGCCCTCACCGCCGCCGCGGCCCGCCGGGCCCCGGACATCTCCGCCGCCTTCCCGGATCTGGCGGTGGCCGAGGGGTACGGCCGCAACGTGGTGAACGTGACACTCGTCGACATCCGGGCCTGGGACACCATGGGCGAGCTGGCGGTGCTGGTGGTGGCCGCGACCGGGGTGGCCAGCCTGATCTTCGAGCGGTCCCGGACCGGGCCGCGACCGCGCCGGCCGGACTCGGACCAGCGGACCGACGAGCCCGGCCGCCCGGTGTGGCTGCGCGGCGGTCCCACCCTCTACGAGGAGCGCCGCTCGATCGTGTTGGAGGTGGTCATCCGGCTGATCTTCCACACCGTGGTGCTGTTCTCCCTGTTCCTGCTCTTCTCCGGGCACAACGCGCCGGGCGGTGGCTTCGCCGGCGGTCTGGTGGCGGGTCTCGCCCTGGTGGTCCGCTATCTGGCCGGGGGTCGGTACGAGTTGACCGAGGCCGCCCCGATCGGCGCCGGTGCGATCCTCGGCGCCGGACTGGCGATGTCGGTGGGCAGCGGTGTGGTGGCGCTGCTGGTCGGCGGATCGGTGCTGGAGAGCGCCAAGGTCGACGGGTCGCTGCCGTTGATCGGTGACGCCCATCTGGTCACGTCGCTCTTCTTCGACATCGGCGTGTACCTGGTCGTGATCGGGCTGGTGCTGGACGTCCTGCGCAGCCTCGGCGCCGAGGTGGACCGACACATCGAGGCCACCGGAACGGCCACCGGCGGCCTGGCCGTCGACAAGGGTGAGCGGGCATGAGCGCGAGGAGTGCGCCGGGGTTGCGCGCCCCGCAGTCGCGAACAAGGGCGAAACCATGACGGCGAGCGAAGCGGGACCGACGCTGGTGTTGGTGCTGGCTGTCGCGGTGCTCGTCGGTTGCGGGGTGATCCTGCTGCTGGAGCGCACCCTGACCCGGATTCTGCTCGGGGTGATCCTGCTCGGCAACGGGGTGAATCTGTTGATCCTGCTGGGTGGGCGTCCGGGTGGGGCGCCGATCGTCGGCACCGGTGCGAAGGAGCGGATGAGTGATCCGCTGCCGCAGGCGATGGTGTTGACCGCCATCGTGATCACCTTCGGGTTCAGCGCGTTCCTGCTCGCGGTGGCGTACCGCAGTTGGTATCTGACCGGCGACGACGAGGTGCCCGACGACCTGGAGGACCGGCAGATCATCCGTCGGGCGGTGCGGAACGAGGTCGGCGCTGTCGACCACGGCGGGGAGGGCCCGAACGGCGACCCGGAGCAGGTCGATCCCGAACCCGCCCGCCGCCGGCTCCGCCGCGGGCACGAGTCGTGATGAGCGCGCTGGTGCCGCTGCCGGTGGTGGTGCCGCTGCTCGGCGCGGCGCTGACGCTGCTGCTGGCCGGTAAGCCCCGACTCCAGCGCTCGATAAGCGTGTCCTGTCTGGGTGGCACGCTCGTCGTGGCGCTGTTGCTGCTCGTGCAGGCGTACCGGCACGGGCCGGTGGTGGTGGCGGTCGGTGGGTGGCCGGCGCCGGTCGGCATCGTGCTGGTCGCCGACCAACTCGCCGCGCTGATGGTGGTGGTCTCGTCGGCGGTGACCCTCTGCGTGCTGCTGTACTCGATCGGCCAGGGTCGCAGCGAGAGCAGCGAGTCCAGCCCCGTGGAGATCTTCCACCCGACGTACCTGGTGCTCACCGCGGGCGTCACCAACGCGTTCCTGGCCGGCGACCTGTTCAACCTCTTCGTCGGCTTCGAGATCCTGTTGGCCGCGAGTTTCGTGCTGATCACCCTGGGAGGCAGCGAGACCCGGATCCGGACCGGGTCGACGTACGTGGTGGTCAGCATCCTCTCCTCGATGATCTTCCTGACCGGTGTGGGTCTGGTGTACGCGGCCACCGGCACGCTCAACCTGGCCCAACTCGCCCAGCGCCTCGACGACCTGCCCGACGGCGTCCGACTGGCCCTGGAGCTGATGTTGCTCCTGGCCTTTGCGATCAAGGCGGCGGTCTTCCCGTTGTCGGCGTGGCTGCCGGACAGCTATCCCACCGCGCCGGCCCCGGTCACCGCCGTCTTCGCGGGTCTGCTCACCAAGGTGGGCGTCTACGCGATCATCCGCACCGAGACGTTGCTGTTCCCCGGTGGGCACGCCGACGTGCTCCTGATGGTCGTCGCCGGGCTGACCATGGTGATCGGCATCCTCGGCGCGGTGGCCCAGTCCGATCTGAAGCGGCTGTTCTCGTTCACCCTGGTCAGCCACATCGGCTACATGATCTTCGGGGTGGCGTTGAGCACCGCCGCCGGGCTCTCCGGCGCGATCTTCTACGTGGTGCACCACATCACCATCCAGACCACGTTGTTCCTCGTCGCCGGGCTGGTCGAGGAGCGCGCCGGCAGCACCGACCTCCGCCGCATCGGCGGGCTGGCCCGGGTGGCGCCGCTGCTCGGGGTGCTGTTCTTCGTCCCGGCCATGAACCTCGCCGGGGTACCTCCGTTCTCCGGTTTCCTCGGCAAGCTCGGCCTGCTCCAGGCCGGGGTGGCGGCCGGCGGTCCGCTGCCCTGGGTGCTGGTCGCGGCGGGCACGCTGACCAGCCTGCTCACTCTCTACGTGGCGTCCCGGGTGTGGAACATCGCCTTCTGGCGCTCGCCCCGACTGGCCACCAGCGAGCCGGCCGTCCGGTTGCCGAAGCTGATGGTCGGGGCCACCGTCGCCCTGGTCGCCCTCGGGTTGGCGCTGACCGTGCTGGCCGGACCGCTGTTCGACGTCACCACGGACGCGGCCGCCGACCTGCGGCTGCGTACGCCGTACGTGGATGCCGTGCTGCCGGGCGGCGTGCCGTGACCGGCCCCCCTGACCCGGCTCCCGACGCCACCGCGCCCCCCGTGGTGGGACGCGGCCGGCTCGGGCGTTGGCGCGACCAGGTGGCGGCCCTCGGGTGGCTGGTGGTGGTCTGGAACCTGCTCTGGGGGGACATCAACTGGGCCAACGTGGTCGGCGGCCTGCTGGTGGGCGGCGCGGTGCTGGTCTTCTACCCGCTGCCGGCGGTCAGCTTCGGCGGCCGGCTGCGACCAGGGGCGCTGCTGGTGTTCGCCGGCCGGTTCGTCGTCGAGCTGGTCAGCGCGAGCCTGCACGTCGCCCGGATCGCCGTGCAGCCCGGCTACCGGCCGCGCGGGGCGATCGTCGCGGTCCGGCTGCGGGTCACCACCGACCTCAATCTGGCGCTCACCGCCGAGGCGGTCTCGTTGGTGCCGGGCACGCTGATCCTCGAGGTGGACCGGGACTCCGGGACGCTCTACCTGCACGTGCTCGACACCCACGGACCGGCGGACCTCGACGTGGCCCGCGAGCGCACCCGCACCGTCGAACGGCGCATCGTCCGCGCGGTGGGCTCCGCCGCCGAACTGCGCCGCGTCGAGACCGACCGATCCGAGAGGGGAACCAGTCCGTGACCACGTTCCTGGCCGTCGTCCTCACCCCGCTGCTGTCGGTGACCGCGCTGCTCGCGCTGGCCCGCCTGTACCGTGGCCCGTCGCTGGTGGACCGGGTGATCGCCGCGGACATGCTGCTCGCCACCATGGTCGGCGCGGTGGGCGCCGAGGCGGCGGTCAACCGGCATGCCACCACGCTGCCCGTGCTCGTGGTGCTCTCCCTGCTCGGCTTCGTGGGCTCGGTGTCACTTGTCCGCTTCGCCGTCCGGGAGCAGCAGTGATCGCGACGATCGCGGACTGGCTCGGCGGCGCTTGTCTGGTGGCCGGTGCCCTGCTCGGCCTGGCCGCCGCGATCGGGGTGCTGCGTTTCCCGGACGCGCTGAGCCGGATGCACGCGGCCACGAAGCCACAGGTGCTCGGGGTGCTCCTGCTGCTGGTGGGCATCGCGTTGCGCCTGCGGTCTCCGGCGGACCTGGGCATGGTCGCGCTGGTGGCGGTCTTCCAGTTGGCGACCGCGCCGGTCGCGGCCCAGATGATCGGGCGGGCCGCGTACCGGTCGGGGCGGCTGGACCGGAGCCTGCTCGACGCCGACGAGCTGGCCGAACGCGGCCCAGGCAGCGGGTCGGCGGGGCCGGCGTGACGGCTGTCGAACCGGACGTTGCCGCTCCTTCGGCCCACCCCCAGCGCGGTCCCAGCCAGCGCCGATAAAATAGCGGCATGATCGACTCTTCTGCCCAGGAGGGCAGCAGTAGCCAGCCGGGTCGTGCCCGGCATATCCCCGTACCGACGACCCCGGGAGCCCTGAGCGACCCGTGTTGATCGTCGTTGGTCTCCTTCTGATCATTCTTCTCACTGCCGCCACCGGATACTTCGTGGCGCAGGAGTTCGGCTATGTCGCCGTGGACCGGGGCAAGCTGCGCCAGCTCGCCGATGACGGCGATCAGGCCGCCGCCCGGGCGCTGACCGTCACCAGCCGGCTCTCCTTCATGCTCTCCGGCGCGCAACTCGGCATCACCGTCACCGCCCTGCTGGTCGGCTACGTCGCCGAGCCGTACCTGGGTGGTGGCCTCGCCGACCTGCTCGGCGTGGCCGGCGTCAGCGATTCGGTCAGTCTCCCGCTGTCGGTGGCGTTGGCCCTGGTCATCGCCACCGTCGTGCAGATGGTGCTCGGTGAGCTGGCCCCGAAGAACCTGGCCATCGCCCGGGCCGTGCAACTGGCCCGGGCGCTGAGCCGATCCACCCTGATCTACCTGGCCGTCGCCGGGCCGCTGATCCGGCTCTTCGACCGGGCCTCGGTACGCCTGCTGCGGCGGATCGGCATCGAGCCGATCGAGGAGCTGCCCAGCGGCGCCACCCCGGCGGACCTGGAACAGATCATCGCCGAGTCCCGCGAGGAGGGCTCCCTCGACGCCGAGATGTCCACGCTGCTCGACCGAGGTCTGGACTTCCGCGAGCTGACCGCCGGGGAGGCCATGGTGCCCCGGGTCGACGTGCACACCGTACGGGCACACGAGCCGGTCAGCCGCGTGGTCGAGCTGCTGGACACCGGCCACTCCCGCTTCCCCGTACGCGGCTCGGAGGGCGTCGACGACCTGCTCGGTGTCGTCGGCATCGCCGACGTGCTCGGCGTACCCCCGGGGGAGCGGGCCACCACCCCGGTGAGCGCGGTGGCCGTGCCTCCGCTGCTCGTACCGGAGACGTTGCCCCTGCCCACGGTGCTCGACCGGCTGCGGTCCGGGCATCGGCAGATGGCCTGCGTGGTCGACGAGTACGGCGGCTTCGCCGGGGTGATCACGCTGGAGGACATCGCCGAGGAGCTGGTCGGCCCGATCCGGGACGAGGACGACCCGCCGGATCGGGCACCGGCCCGGCAGGACGACGGGTCCTGGGTGGTGCCGGCGCGCTGGCGGATCGACGAGGTCGCCGACAGCACCGGCATCGCCCTGCCCGAGGCCCCGGAGTACGACACCCTGTCCGGACTGGTGATGCGGGAGCTGGGCCGCGTGCCGGAGGTCGGTGACCGGCTGGAGATCAGCCTGTTGCGCGAGGGCGCGGACGGCGAGGACAACGAGGCCGAGCCCCGGGCGCTGGTCGAGGTGCTGGCCGTGGACCGGCACGTGGCCGACTCGGTGCGGTTGCAGCTGACCAAACCGGGGGTGAGCGCGTGAGCGCGAGGAGTGAGCTTGCGAGCCCCGCGGTCGCGAACGAAGGACAGCACCGATGAGCCCCGGGATCGCGCTGTTCAGTTCGGTGATCCTGCTGGCGCTGAACGGGTTCTTCGTGGCCGCCGAGTTCGCCCTGGTGGCCAGCAAGCGCTACCGCCTGGAGCAGGCGGCGGCGAACGGCGGTCGGGCGGCACGTGCCGCGCTGGACGGTGTCCGCGAGCTGTCGCTGATGCTGGCCGGCGCGCAGCTCGGCATCACGTTGTGCACCCTGGGTCTCGGCGCGCTGGCCGAGCCGGCGATCGAGCACCTGCTCAGCCCGCTGCTGCACGCGGTGGGCCTGCCGGACGCGGCCAGCCACCTCGTGGCCCTGGTCTTCGCCCTCGGGGTGGTCACCTTCCTGCACCTGGTGGTGGGGGAGATGGCGCCCAAGTCGTGGGCGATCACCGACGCGGAGCGTTCGGCGACGTTGTTGGCGTTGCCGTTCCGTGCCTTCGCCCGGGTGTCCCGGCCGGTGCTCTCCGCCCTCAACGCTCTGGCCAACGCGATCCTGCGGCTGGTCGGGGTGAACCAGCAGGATCAGCTCGCCCAGGTGCACGGCCCGGACGAGTTGCGGATCCTGTTGGAGCAGTCCCGTGAGCACGGGCTGCTCGGCGCGGAGCAGCACCAGTTGCTGACCAGCATGCTGGAGTTGCAGGGCACGTCCGTGGCGCAGGTGATGGAACCGTTCGCCACCATGGTCACCGTCCGTCGGGACGACCCGGCCGAGCGGATCGAACAGGTCAGCCGGGACAGCGGCCGGTCCCGACTGGCGGTGCTCGACGAGGCGGGCGACGTCTGCGGTCTGGTGCACGTCCGGGAGGCGGTACGGGTGGTCACCACCGGCCGCGTCGCCACCGCCGGGTCGCTGATGACGCCCGCGTTCACCCTGCCCGCCACCTCCTCGGTCACCGAGGCGGTGGCGGCGATGCGGGGCCGGCAGTCGCAGCTCGCGTTGGTGCGCAACGGCGGTGGCCCGACCCGACCGATCGGGTTCGTGGCGCTGGAGGACCTCCTGGAGGAGGTCATCGGTGAGTTCGACGACGAGACCGACACGGTGCCGCGCGGACGGCGGTTGCGCTGAGCCGTCGACCCGGCCGCGTCCGAGCGACGCGGCCGGGTCGCTGCCCGGCGTGGGCGGGTCGCGGTTCGACGCGGTCGGGCTTGAGGTCACCTCGACTGGGTAGGCGCGCCGGTGTGGGGCCGGCGGGGCCCCGTCCCGAGAGGGGGCGCGCGGTGCGGCTGACGGGAGTGTCTCCGGAGTCCGGCGGGACCGGGCTGTCCGTGCAGACCACGCTCCCCAACCCGAGCACCCGGCCGGGCCTGCGCCTGCCGGGGCGGGTGACCCTCGCCGCCGGACCGGACGACGTGCTGGTGCGCCACATCCGGCTCGGCCTCGTCAGCACCGTCGAGCCGGATGATCCGGCTGGAGCCCGACGCCTCATGCAGTTCCACCAACTGCCGATCGCCGGCCGGTTCGTCGTACCGGCCGGCCGGCGGCGGGCGGTCGACTTCGCGTTGCCGCTGCCGTGGGAGACACCGGTGACCATCTTCGGCGGGGTGCCGCTGCTGAGCCTGCGGATGGGCCTACGGACCGAGGTGTCGCTCGACCCCGACCTGGACCAGGGTGCGATGGTGCCCGTCTTCGTGCACCCGCTCCCCACCCAGCAGCACGTGCTGGCGGCGCTGGACACGCTGGGTTTCATGATCCGCCAGGCCGGCTTGCAGGAGGGCGGGTTGCCGGGTGTGGAGCACACCCTGCCGTTGCATCAGCGCTGGGGATACTGGGTGGGGCCCCTCTACGCGGGCCCGATCACCGAGCTGGAGATCATCTTCGTGACCAACTCGGCGGGCATGGAGGCGATCCTCTGGATGGACCGCAAGCTGGCGCTGGCCGGAATCACGCATCAGAGCATCAGCCGGTTCCGGATCTGGCACGAGGACGCCGACCGCCGGGACTGGGTCGCCACCGTCGACGGTTGGATCCGCCAGGCGATCAACCGGCACGCCGCCGCGGCCGCGCACGCCGACTGGTCCGCGCAGATCGCGGGATCGGCCCACACCAGCCGCCACCCCGACGAGCCGATCCGATCCGGCTACGGCCTTGGCGGCACGGCGGGCAGCGGAGGCGTAGGAGGCGGCGGCTCCGGCGGCGACGGCACCTGACCAGCGCAAAGCCAATCCCGCCCGGCCCGGCCCGGCCGCCACTCGGCGATCTTGCACTTTCTGCCCAAAGCGCTCATTTCAGCGACCGAAGTGCAAGATCGCGGGTGTAGGGCGCGAGGGATCAGTCCGCCCGCGTCGATCATGGAGGTGTGGTGGGATTAATATCCGCTATTGCACCTTTTGCGAGACACCACAACTCCATGATCGACGCGCGCAGGAGCGTCGACGCGCCGAGAAGGACCGACGCTCGCACGAGCGTTGACCTGCCGCGGGGATTAGCCGGCGCTGGCGGTGGCCAGCTTGAGGCTGAAGGCCAGGAAGAGGGCTGCCACGGCGGTGGTTCCGCCGGCGGCCAGGCGGCGGCGTTGGCGGAACTGGGCGGCCAGGAAGGTGCCCGCGAAGATCAACGCAGTGAGGTAGAGCGCGCTGGTCACCTGGGCGATCAGCCCGAGCAGCAGGAACGACAGCGCCGGCCAGGCGTAGCCGGGGTCGACGAACTGGATGAAGAAGGAGATGAAGAACAGGATCGCCTTCGGGTTCAGCAGGCTGATCACCAGCGCCTTGCGGAACGGGCTGCGCATCGCCGCCGGCTCCGCGGCGTCGATGAGCCGCGGCGTGCTCGGGTCGTTGCGGTCGCGCCAGCGACGCACGGCGCCGAGCAGCATGGTCACCCCGACATAACCGAGGTACGCGGCGCCGGCGTACTTGACCACGAGGAACAGCGGGGGGTACGCCTTGAGCAGCGACGCCACCCCGGCGGCGGAGAGGAACATCAGCACCCCGTCGCCGACGAACACACCGCCGGCGGCCCGGTAGCCCACCGCGACGCCCCGCTTGGCCGCGGTGGAGAGCACGAAGAGCGAGTTCGGCCCGGGCAGCAGGATGATGGCCACGGTGCCCAGCACGTACGTCCAGATGTCGGTGATCCCCAGCACGCCCGCCATCATCACGCCACCGGTGCCGTCCGCAGAAGTCTTTCGCGCAGCCGTGCCTGTGCCGTCGGCCACTCGTCGACGGTCATCGCGTACTGCACGGTGTCCCGCCAGGAGCCGTCCGGGCGTTGCCGGTGCATCCGCAGCACCCCTTCCCGGGTCGCGCCGAGCCGTTCGATGGCCTCCTGGGAGCGCACGTTGCGGATGTCGGTGTGCCAGGCCACCCGGACCGCGCCCAGGTCGTCGAAGGCCCGGCTGAGCAGCAGCAACTTCGCCTCGGTGTTGATTCCGGTACGCCACCAGGGCCGGCCGAGGAAGGTGTGCCCGATCGCCACCGATCGCCGCTGCGGGTCGATCTCGTAGTAGGACGTGGTGCCGACCACCGCCCCGGTGCTCGCGCACCGCTGCATCCAGGCCACCCGCTCGCCACGGTGCTGGGCGGCCAGGGCGGTGCGGATCACCTCGGCCGTCGCGGCGGGCGTGGTGGGCAGTGCGACGCTGAGGTTCCGCCACACCTCCGGGTCCGCCGTGGCGGTGTGCAACTCGTCGGCGTGCGCCAACTCCAACGGCTCCAGCCGGACGTGCTCGCCGTGCAGCGCCACCGGGTCGTGCCAGGGCGTGCGGACCGTGCGGAGGAACGCCGGCAGCGGTGCGGTGACCCCGGCGTCCGGCTCGGGTTGCCCGGCGGTCAGCCGCAGCGGCAGCACGCCGGCCCAGTGCGGCAGGTCCAGGTCGGCCTCGTCCTCGCGGACCCCACCGGAGCGGGTGCGGACCGACACCTCGTGCAGCGGCAGCGCCAGCACGGCGGTCTCGGCCAGCTCACGCCGACTGGGTGGGCGGGTGTCCGTGCTGCGCCCCGAGCCGACCTTCTCGACGAGCGCGGTGAGCATGGCGCTCTTCTCCCGCTCGTCGGTGACCAGTCGGGCGGTGCCGAGCGCGACCACCGAGCGGTAGTTGGCGCTGTGGTGGAACTGGGAGCGGGCGTAGACCAGACCGTCCAGCAGGGTCACCGTGACGCAGACCTCCAGCCCGTCATCGCGGGCGGCGAGCAGCGGGCGGCTGCCGGTGGAGCCGTGCAGGTAGAGCGTGTCGCCGATGCGGACGTGCAGGGTGGGCAGCACCCGTGGCTGGCCGTCGACGGTGAAGCCGAACGCACAGTGGTACGCCTCGTCGAGCACCGCGTGGGCGGCGGCCCGGTCGTAGGTCATCTTGTCGCGGGAGCGGTGGGGTGTGGTCCGGGCGGTAGGTGGATACATGCGCGCGTCCCTTTGTTCTAGTACAATCTCTTGTTTGTGTCAGCACGCTATCAGCTCAGTGGAACGACGGCCGCCGAGATTTCGGCCAGCATCGAGTCGGGCATCCGTACGGGTGCCCTGCCGCCGGGGGCCGCGCTGCCGCCCGTACGGGCTCTCGCCGCCGAGTTGGGGGTCAGCCCCGCCACCGTGGCCCGCGCCTACCAGGACCTGCGCCAGCGCGGCCTGCTCGCCACCGCCGGACGGCACGGCACCCGGGTACGTCCGCGCCCGCCGGTGGCCGCCCGCCGCTCCGCGCTGCGCCCCCCGCCGTTGCCCGGCGCCCGCGACCTGTCCCGGGGCGAGCCCGACCCTCGGCTGCTCCCGCCACTCGGCCCGCACCTGGCGGCCCTCGCCGCCGACAACGGCCCGTCGGTCGGCTACTCAGACGCCGGGGTGTTGCCGGAGCTTGCCGAGGCGGCCCGCGCCCGGCTGAGCGCCGACGGCGTACCGGCCGGGGAGCTCACCCTCACCGGCGGCGCGCTGGACGGCATCGAACGGCTGCTCGGCGCACACCTGCGCCCCGGTGACGCGGTGGCGGTGGAGGATCCGGGCTGGGCCAACCTGCTCGACCTGGTCGCCGCGTTGGGCCTGCGCCCGATCGGCGTACCGCTCGACGACGAGGGACCCCTGGTGGCCGGGGTGGCCTCCGCACTGGCCGCCGGAGCGCGGGCGCTGGTGGTCACCAGCCGGGCGCAGAACCCGACCGGCGCGGCCGTCTCCGCCGCCCGCGCCGAGGCCCTGCGAGCGCTGCTCGCCGGTCGGCGGGACCTGCTGTTGATCGAGGACGACCACGCCGCGGAGCTGGCCCGCGTACCCCTGCACCCGCTGGCTGGGGCGACGTCGAGCTGGGCCTTCGTGCGCTCGGTGAGCAAGCCCTTCGGCCCGGACCTGCGGCTCGCGGTGCTGGTCGGCGACGAGACCACGGTGGCCCGGGTGACCGGCCGCACCCGGGTCGGCGCCGGCTGGGTCTCCACGGTGTTGCAGCGGCTGGTCCTCGCCCTCTGGCAGGACCCGGCGGTCACCGAGCAGGTGCGGCGGGCGGCGCGGAGCTACGAGCAGCGGCGTACGGGGCTGCTGGCCGCACTGGCCGCGCACGGCCTGACCGCACAGGGCCGCAGCGGCATCAACGTCTGGCTCCCCGTGGCGGACGAGACAAGCGTGGTCACCGCCCTGCGCGACGCCGGCTGGGCGGTGGCCCCCGGCGCCCTCTACCGGATCGCCGCGCCACCCGCTGTCCGCATCTGCGTCAGCCCTCTGACCACCGAGGATCTGGCTCCACTGGCGGCCGCCCTGGCGCAAGCCCAGAATCCCACCCCACCCCGAGGCTTCCAAACCTAGCCCGCCCCGCGCCCCTCCCACCCCCGCGATCTTGCACTTTCTGTCGCCGATATGTCGATCGATGCGGCATTAGTCCGGGCAGAAAGTGCAAGATCGCGGGGATTCGGGGCGGACGAGGCGGGTATGCGGGCGCCGGAGGTGGGGTCATGGCTTCAGGTGGGGCGCGTAAGGGAGTCTGGATCGCTGTCGCAGTGGCGATCATCATTATCATCATCGTGCTGATCGCGATCGCTTCCGGTGGGGATGGCGGCGGCAACGGGTACTGACGCGGGCCGGCGTCGCGTCGCCGACGACCTGGCGTGGCCGGGAGCGTGTCGCGTCGCCGCCGGGAGCAAGCGGCACCGCGTCGCGTCGCGGCACCGCGCCGTGGACGTACCGGGCGCGGGGCACCTGACGGGTATATAACAGTCGGCATGGCCGAGCAGACCGGGAGCGCTCCGGGCGCCCAGCGGTTCATCCCGCCCGACGCTGACACCATCGATGACCTGCGCACCGCGGCCGGTGGTTGCCGGGGTTGCGAGTTGTACCGCGACGCCTCGCAGACGGTGTTCGGCCGGGGCGACGAGAGCGCCCGGGTGGTGCTCGTCGGGGAGCAGCCCGGTGATCTGGAGGACCAGAAGGGGCTGCCGTTCGTCGGCCCCGCCGGACGGCTGCTGCGACGTGCCGTCGACGACGCCGGGCTGGAGCCGGGTCAGCTCTATCTCACCAACTCCGTGAAGCACTTCCGGTTCGAGTTGCGCGGCAGGCGGCGGATCCACCAGACGCCGGACCAGGTGCACGTCACCGCCTGCCGGCCCTGGCTGGTCGCCGAGTTCGCCCGGCTGCGTCCGGAGATCGTGGTGGTGCTCGGCGCCACCGCCGCCAAGGCGCTGCTCGGCCCGTCCTTCCGGGTCACCCGGCAGCGCGGCGAGTTGCTGCCCTGGCCCGAGTCGGCACAGCACCCGGAGGACTTCCGGCGGGTGCCGGTGGACAACTCCGGGAAGCGGGCCGACGCGCCCACGGCACGGCTGCTGGCCACCATCCACCCGTCCGCGGTGCTGCGCGCCGACGACCAGGACAAGGCGTACGAAGGGCTGGTCACCGACCTTGCCGTCGTCACCCGTGCCCTCGCCGGGTAGGGACCGGCAGGCTCGTCCGCTCGTCAGTGGTCTCACCCGCCGCACCCGGGAGGTCGGCGACGCCCTGCCGGGTCGGGAATCTCCGTCGGAAAATGCCACTGCGGCTAAACGCTGAGGCGATACCTGCCAGAAACGGCAATGCGCGATCCGCGTAACAGGTCCTCTACAGACTCACGGGAGTCGATCTTGTAGGGGAGGCCGTTATGAGCGATCAAACACAGTCGATGGTCAGCCGGCGTGGGTTCCTGCGGGCGGTCGGAGTCAGCGGCGGTGCCGGTGCGATGCTCGCCACGATGGGTGCCATGGGACTCGCTCCCAGCCCGGCCGGAGCCGTGCTCCCCGCATTCCGAGCGCCGGAGCGATCCGACTTCACCCTGACCGGGCGGTCGGGCGCCAGCGTGGTCGTTCTCGGCGGCGGCATCGCGGGGCTCACCACCGCGTACGAGTTGGGCAAGGCCGGCTACGACTGCACGATCCTGGAGGCACGACACCGCGTCGGTGGGCGGAACCTGACCATCCGGGGTGGCGACGTCGAGACCGACCTCGACGGACGCACCCAGCGGGCCGGTTTCTCCGACGGGGTCTACTTCAACGCCGGGCCGGGTCGGATCGCGCAGTGGATGCTCACCATGGACTACTGCCGGGAACTCGGCGTACCCATCGAGGTCTTCACCAACCAGAACGCCGACGCCTGGATCTACAACGAGTCCGCCGGGATGACCGAGCCGGTCCGGTACCGCACCGCCAAGGCGGACGTGTACGGCTACGTCTCGGAACTGCTCGCGAAGGCCACCGACCAGGGTGCGCTGGACGGCCGGCTGACCACCGACGATCGCGACCGGCTGCTGTCGTTCCTGCAGAGCTTCGGCGCGATCGGCGGGCGGGCCAGCGACTGGGCGTACACCGGGACCAGCCGGCGCGGCTTCTCCGGGTATCCGGGCGCGGGCAACGACGTGGGCACCTCGCTCGGCACGCCGCCGCCGCTCTCCGACGTCTTCGCCAGCAACGTGGGCCGGTACTTCTCGTTCGAACTCGGCTACGACCAGGCCATGCTGATGTTCCAGCCGGTCGGCGGGATGGACCAGATCCCGCGCGCCCTGGCCAGGGCCGTGGGGCCGAAGCGGGTACGGCTCAACGCCGAGGTGACCGGGGTGACCGACCGGGGCAGCCGGGTGGAGGTGACCTACCGGCAGGGTGGCCGGCAGTCGCAGATCACCGCCGACTACTGCGTGGCGGCGCTGCCGCCGCACCTGATGGCCCGGGTACCGAACAATCTCGGCACGGCGGTGACCGCGGCGCTGGCCGACTTCCCGGTCACCGCCTCCGGCAAGATCGGCCTGGAGTACCGCAGCCGCTGGTGGGAGACCGACCAGCGGATCTACGGCGGCATCACCGAGACCGACCTGGACCTGTCGCACATCTGGTACCCGTCGTACGGCTTCCACGGCAGGCGCGGCCTGGTCGTCGGCTACTACAACACCGGGGCGAACGCCAGGGCGTACAGCGCACTCGCGCCGGAGCAGCGCAGAGAGCGTGCCGTCAGCCAGGGTGTGAAGATCCACGGCGAGAAGTACCGCAGTGAGTTGGTCACCTCGTACTCGCACGCCTGGGACCGGACCCCCTACATCGAGGGCGCGTGGACCTCGCCCCGGTACGGCACACCCGGATACAACCTGCTGCTTCAGCCGGCCGGGCGGGTCTACTTCGCCGGGGACTGGCTGAGCCACGAGGTGGCCTGGCAGCACGGGGCGTTCGTGGCGGCCCGCTCGGCGGTCTCCGCGCTGCACCAGCGGGTGATGGCAGGCTGACCAAACCCCGGCCCGCGTAACTTCGGGGAAGGTGCTGCGTCCCGGCGCGCTGAGACAGCAGTTTCCCCGAAGTGGCGAGGATCTTGCGGCGGGCGGCGGGCGGCGGGCGGCGGGCGGCGGGCGGCTGTCGGCTGTGGGCGAAACCCACTGCCGCTGGTCGGGGTGGGTGCGCGAGGATGGGTCACCCGTCCCGAGGAGCGCCGATGGCGACCGACCTGACCGCGCCGCGTACCGCCGCCCGACCCGACGTCGCGTCGATCCAGCGGCGTACCCTGCGGCTGCTCTTCACCACCCAGATCATCGGTGGGATCGGCGTGACCATCGGCATCGCCGTGGGCGCGCTGCTCGCCGCGCGGATCGCCGGCACCGCGATGGCCGGTGTGGCGCAGAGCGCCGGGGTGGTGGGCGCGGCGCTGCTCGCCGTCCCGGTCACCCGGATCATGGCGCGGCACGGTCGCCGGCCCGGCCTGGTGCTGGCGTACGCGATCGGCGCCGTCGGTGGCGTACTGGTGGTGCTGGCCGCGGCCACCCACTGGGTGCCGCTGCTCTTCCTCGGCATGCTGCTCTTCGGCGGGGGAACCGCCGCGAACCTCCAGGCCCGCTACACGGCGGTGGATCTCGCCGAGCCGGCCCGCCGCGGGCGGCAGCTCTCCCTGATCGTCTGGGCCACCACCATCGGCGCGGTGGCCGCGCCGAACTTCGCCGCGCTGGCCGACCGGGTCACCTCCGGTTGGGGGCTGCCCGCGCTGGCCGGCCCGTTCGCGTTCAGCGCGGCCGCGTTCGTGCTGGCCGCCGTCGTACTCCTCGGGTTGCTCCGGCCCGACCCGCTGCTCACCGCGCGGCGGCTCGCGGCGGCCGACGCGCCCTTCGCCGGCCCGCCGCCGGCCACCGACGCGCCGGCGGCCACCGCGGCGGCCGAGACGCCGCCGGCCGTCGCGCCGGTCAAGGTACGCGCGCCGCGCACCGCCGGGATGCGGACGGCCTGGTCGGTGGTACGCGGGCGGCCGGCCGCCCGGCTCGGCATCGCCGCGGTGGCGGTCGGTCACCTGGTGATGGTGGCGGTGATGGCGATGACGCCGGTGCGGCTCGGCGAGTCGCACGCCGACGCCGACGTGCTGCGGCTGGTCGGCATCGTGTTGAGCCTGCACATCGCCGGCATGTACGCGTTCTCCCCGGTGGTCGGCTGGCTCACCGACCGGCTCGGTCGGCGGGCGGTGATCCTGGGTGGGGTCGGGTTGTTGCTGGCCGCCTGCGCGGTCGCCGGCACCGCCGGGCACCACACACCCCGGCTGTCGGTGGGTCTGGCCCTGCTCGGGCTGGGCTGGTCGGGCACGATGGTGGCTGGTTCGACCCTGTTGTCCGAGTCGGTGCCGGCCGACGTGCGGCCGAGCGTCCAGGGGTTCTGCGACCTGATCATGGGGTTGGCCGGGGCCGCGGCCGCCGTGGTGAGCGGGTTTGTCATGCAGCTCGCCGGTTATCCGGTGCTCACCCTGCTCGCGGCGGTCGCGGCGGTGCCCCTGGTGGCGCTAGCGTTGCGCCCGGTGCCGACCGGGGCACCGGACGAGGAGGGCTGATCACTGTGCGGCTGACCGACTTCTGGACGCGCCTTGACGAGGCGTTCGGGCCCGGCTACGCGGCCAGCATCGCCCGCGACCAGGTGCTGTCGCAGCTCGGCGGACGGACCATCGAGCAGGCTCTGTCGTCGGGGGAGCAGACGCACGTGGTGTGGCGGGCGGTGTGCGCCGCGTACCCCGACCGAGTGCCCGCCCGACTACGCTGAGCAGCCTTTTCGTCGCTTCCGCGTGTCGCTTGTCCAGTCGTACACCTGTTCGGCTATTGTCCACAGCGGGGTGCTCGTCCACAGCTCGCGGCCCGTCGGCTGGTTTTCTGTCGGACCTAGCGCCTAGCGTGTCCGCGTGACGCGAAGCTCAGCAAAGACGCCGGCGAAGGCAGGGGTGGCAACCATGGCAGCAGGGCCTGACCGGGAGAAGGCACTCGACCTTGCTCTCGCTCAGATTGACAAGCAATTCGGCAAGGGCTCGGTGATGCGGCTGGGTGACCGGCCGGTCGTCCAGACCGCGATCATCCCGACCGGCTCCATCGCGCTCGACGTGGCGCTGGGCATCGGCGGTCTGCCGCGCGGCCGGGTGGTCGAGATCTACGGTCCCGAGTCCAGCGGTAAGACCACGGTGGCACTGCACGCGGTGGCCAACGCCCAGCGCAACGGCGGCATCGCCGCCTTCATCGACGCCGAGCACGCGCTCGACCCGGAGTACGCGAAGGCCCTCGGCGTCGACACCGACGCGATGCTGGTCTCGCAGCCGGACACCGGTGAGCAGGCGTTGGAGATCGCGGACATGCTGATCCGCTCCGGCGCCCTGGACATCATCGTGATCGACTCGGTGGCGGCCCTCGTGCCGCGCGCCGAGATCGAGGGCGAGATGGGCGACAGCCACGTGGGCCTCCAGGCCCGGCTGATGAGCCAGGCACTACGGAAGATCACCGGTGTGCTCAGCAACACCGGCACCACGGCGATCTTCATCAACCAGCTGCGGGAAAAGATCGGCGTCATGTTCGGCAGCCCGGAGACCACCACCGGTGGTCGGGCGCTGAAGTTCTACGCCTCGGTCCGGCTCGACGTGCGACGCATCGAGAGCCTCAAGGACGGCACCGACGTGGTCGGCAACCGCACCCGCGTCAAGGTCGTGAAGAACAAGGTCGCCGCGCCGTTCAAGCAGGCCGAGTTCGACATCATGTACGGCAAGGGCATCTCGCGTGAGGGCTCGCTGATCGACGTCGGCGTGGAGCAGGCGATCATCCGCAAGTCCGGAGCGTGGTACACGTACGACGGTGACCAGCTCGGCCAGGGCAAGGAGAAGGCCCGGGAGTTCCTGAAGGAAAACCCGGACGTGGCCGCCGAGATCGAGAAGAAGATCCTGGAGAAGCTCGGCGTCGGTGTCGGTGCGGGTGACGCCGCCGGTGGCCCCGAGCTGCCGCCTGTCGACTTCTGACGGTCGCTGACCCATGGCAGGACGACGCGCCCGTACGGGGCGGGGCTGGGATGCCAGCCCACCCCGTACGGGCGACGCCACCGATCCACCGCGCCCCCGCCAGGGCCGCCGTGGGCGCTCCACGGAGACCGACGCGGTCGAGTCTCCCCCTCGGGACGAGTCGGAGGTGGCCCGCGAGATCTGCTTGCGGCAGCTCGCGGTCCGGCCCCGCACCCGGGCCGAGCTGGCCGGTGCGCTGGCCAAGCGAGGCATCTCCGAGGAGGTCTCGGCCGAGGTGCTCGACAGGTACGACGAGGTCGGCATCATCGACGACGCCGCGTTCGCCCGCGCCTGGGTGTCCAGCCGGCACTCCGGGCGCGGCCTCGCTCGCCGGGCGCTCGCCAACGAGCTGCGCCGCAAGGGCGTGGACGGCGAGGTGGCCACCGAGGCGCTGGATGAGCTGGACGAGGAGACCGAGGCGGACACCGCCCGTGGCCTGGTGGAGCGCAAGCTACGCACGGCCCGAGGTGAGCCCGACGCGGTCTTCCGCCGGCTGGTGGGCATGCTGGCCCGCAAGGGCTACCCGCCCGGCGTGGCCATCCGGGCGGTGAAGGACGCGCTGGCCGCGCAGAGCGCCGAGGCGGCCGAGTTCGCCGAGCAGATCGACGCCGATGCGCTCGCCGACGCCGAGGGCGAGTTGGACCGCGACAACCGCTCGATCGGGTGAGAGTCGCGCCGAGGCGCTGGGCGGCCAGCGTCCGCCGTGCCGCCGGGCCGCCGTGCCGCCGGCCAAGATCGTGCTCGATCCGGGATGTAGTGGGGTCTTCGCGCGGTGAGGCCACTACCTCCACGATCTAGCACGATCTTGGCCGGCGAGGCACGATCTTGGGACGGCAAGTGTGATCTTGGTCGGGGCGAGCCTGGCGGCGGGTCGGGCGCGGACGTGGGGTCGTTGGCGTCACACAGTCGGCTCCCCGAGGGGCGCTGCCGTCGCTGAACAGGCAGGACATCCGGATCGGGGCGGACGCCTCGCCGTGTTTGTCCCGTCGTGTCCGACACGGCATCACCTTTGGGTGACGATGCAACTTCTCTCCGTTCGGGGGGTTTGATCATGAGTCCTTGACCAGAGCACCCCCGGCGACCTAGCCTCGCCATACAGGCTCACATTGCCCGACCATTGCAGGCTAAGCGCACAACATAGATCGCGTAACAAGACAGCATCACTTTGGCCGACTCCGCGGCCTTTGGCGGCAACTCCGGACAGGCCGGTCCGGAACGCCGCGACAACTGCACCCGGTCGCCGACGTTGCCCGCGGGCACCGCCGGCGGAGAGAGCTACCCACGGCCAGCCGCTCCGGTCGGGCGTCCACAGCCGCAGGAGTGTGCCCCCGGCACGGTCGCTGCGGTCTCGACCTTAGGGGAGGCGGCCATGGCGGGGCGGCGGCACAGGTTCATCGGTAGACCCGACGGGGTCCCGGCATGAACGCGTTCGACGTCGTGCTCCTCGCGGCCGTCCTCGTCCTCGCCGTGGTGGTGATCGGGGCTGTCCTCGTCGGCATCCGGACGCTGCGGCGGATGGGCGCCGCGCCGGCTCCGGAGGATCCCGCCTTCATCGCCGAGAAGGACCGTCAGGAGCAGTCTCTCGCTGCCCTGCGGACCGCGGCCGACGAGGCGAACAGCACGATCGACGTGGCGAAGTCCGCAGCCGCGGCGGCTCGTGCCGAGGCGGCGGCGGCGAAGGCCGAGGCGAAGGCAGCTCGCGCCGAGGC
This sequence comes from Micromonospora sp. NPDC049204, assembly GCF_040647935.1. Taxonomy (NCBI): domain Bacteria; kingdom Bacillati; phylum Actinomycetota; class Actinomycetes; order Micromonosporales; family Micromonosporaceae; genus Micromonospora; species Micromonospora sp. NPDC049204. The sequence continues at coordinate 117,215 of NZ_JBEZDC010000007.1, forward strand.
GCGCCGGGTGCTCGACGACGCCCGCGCCGAGGCGGACACCGTCCTGGAGCGCGCCCACAAGCAGGCCGAGGCGGACGCCGAGCAGCTACGGACGACGGCCCGGCGCAGCGGTGAGCGGGAGGTCGCGGTGCTCGCCGCCACCACCCGCGAGCAGGCCGCGGAGGTGGAGCGTCGGGCGGCGCGGATGGACGAGCGGGAGCGGATGCACACCGAGGAGGTGGAGCGGTTCGCCGAGCGGGAGCGGCAGCTCACCGAGGCGCGCGCTGCCCTCGCGACCCGGGAGTCCGCGTTGGCCCGCCGGGAGACCGAGCTCGCCGAGTCCGAGGAACTGCGCCGCCGGGAGTTGGAGCGGGTCGCTGGGCTCAGCGCCGACGCGGCACGACTGGAGCTGGTCGAGGCGATCGAGACCCAGGCCAAGCGGGAGGCGGCGCTGCTGGTGCGCGACATCGAGTCCGATGCGCGCAACACCGCCGACCAGCGGGCCCGCCACATCGTGGTGGACGCGATCCAGCGGGTCGCCAGCGAGCAGACCGCGGAGAGCGTGGTCAGCGTCCTGCACCTGCCCGGTGACGAGATGAAGGGGCGGATCATCGGCCGCGAGGGGCGCAACATCCGCGCCTTCGAGTCGGTGACCGGCGTCAACCTGATCATCGACGACACTCCCGAGGCGGTGCTGCTCTCCTGCTTCGACCCGGTCCGCCGCGAGGTGGGTCGGTTGACCCTGGAGAAGCTGGTCCTGGACGGGCGGATCCACCCGCACCGGATCGAGGAGGTCTACGACCTGGCCCGGCAGGAGGTGGAGCAGCTCTGCCTCCGCGCCGCCGAGGACGCTCTGGTCGAGGTCGGCATCACCGAGATCCACCCGGAGCTGGTGGGGCTGCTCGGTCGCCTTCGCTACCGCACCTCGTACGGGCAGAACGTGCTCAAGCACCTGGTCGAGACCGCGCACATCGCCGGCATCATGGCCGCCGAGCTGCGGCTGGACGTGCCCATCATCAAGCGGTCGGCGTTCCTGCACGACATCGGCAAGGCGCTCACCCACGAGGTGGAGGGCAGCCACGCCATCATCGGCGCGGACCTGGCCCGCAAGTACGGCGAGCACGAGGACGTGGTGCACGCCATCGAGGCGCACCACAACGAGGTGCCACCGCAGACCATCGAGGCCGTGCTCACCCAGGCGTCCGACGCCTGTTCCGGTGGTCGGCCGGGCGCGCGCCGGGAGAGCCTGGAGGCGTACGTCAAGCGGCTGGAGCGGATCGAGGAGATCGCGGCCGGCAAGCTCGGCGTGGACAAGGTCTTCGCCATGCAGGCCGGCCGGGAGATCCGGGTGATGGTCAAGCCGGACGACGTGGACGACATCGGCGCGGCCGTGCTGGCCCGTGACGTGGCCAAGCAGATCGAGGAGGAGCTGACCTACCCGGGTCAGATCCGGGTCACCGTGGTCCGCGAGTCCCGGGTCACCGAGATCGCCCGCTGACCGGCCCGCTCACCACGAGTTCAGCAATATCGGGGTGTCCCCAAGGAGGGGACACCCCGATATCAAGAAAAGCGCCGGGCGGCCCGGCGGGAAGCACGCCGCCGGTCAGCCCTGCGGTTCGCTGACCGTGTGGACGCCGACCGGCGTGGCGTCGGTGGCGGTCCGTCGCTGGGCGCGGAACCCACGCTGCCGGCTGCGCCGGTCCAACCAGTTGGCGAGCGCGGTGAGCAATGAGTTGATCACGATGTAGATCGCGGCCACCACGATGGCCGCGGCGACGATGTTGCCCTTGTTCGCGGCGAGGTCGTTGACCCCGCGCTGGAGCAGCTCCGGGTAGGCGACGATGTAGCCGAGCGCGGTGTCCTTGAGCAGCACCACGAGTTGGCTGACGATGACCGGCAGCATCGCCCGGGCGGCCTGCGGCACGAGGATCAGCTGCATGACCTGGCTCTTGCGCATGCCGATCGCGTACGCGGCCTCGGACTGCCCACCGGGCAGCGAGCGGATGCCGGCCCGGAACGCCTCCGCGAGGACCGAACCGTTGTACAGCGTCAGCCCGATCACGACGGCCCAGAAGTTGCTCACCGGCCCGTCGAGCACGAACGGCACGCCGTAGAAGATGAAGAAGATCATGAGGAGCAGCGGTACGGCGCGGAAGAACTCGACCACCGCGCCGGACGGAATGCTGATCCAGCGACGCTCGGAGAGCCGGCCGACCGCGAAGATGATGCCGAACGCCAGCGAGAGCACCATGCCGGTCGCGGCCGCCTTGAGCGTGGCGAGCAGGCCGGGCCCGATGAACTGGGTCCACGTCGTGGCCTCGGTGAAGGGCTTCCAGAGCTGCCCGTCCCACTGGCCCGCCTCGTCGAACTTCGCGTAGATCCACCAGAGCAGCCCGGCCAGGGCGACCCCGAAGATGACGGTCAGTGCCGCGTTGCGGATGCGTGCCCGAGGCCCCGGGTGGTCGTAGAGGACGGAGTCGGTGCTCATCAGCGCTTCACCGCCAGTCGATTGGCCAGCCAGCCGAAGGCGTAGCCGGTGGGGATCAGGAACGCGGCGAAGGTGCCGGCGAAGACCAGGAAGATCATGATGACCGCGTCGCCGTTGTCGTTGATCAACTGCTTCATCACGTTTGAGGACTCCATCAACCCGATCGTGCCGACGATCGTGGCGTTCTTGCAGAGCGCGATCAGGATGCTGCCCAGCGGCGCGATCACGGAGCGCGTGGCCTGGGGCAGCACCACGATCCGCAGGGTCTGCATGAAGGTGAGACCGATCGCGCGGGCCGCCTCGGCCTGACCGGTGGGCACGGTGTTGACGCCGGAGCGCAGCGCCTCGCAGACGAAGGAGGCCGTGTAGACCGACAGGCCGACGACCCCGAGCCAGAAGTTGTTCAGGTCCAGGTCGTCGGAGAGGCTCAGGCCGAGGTTGGAGTACAGCCCGAAGTAGCAGAAGAAGACCACCAGGGTCAGCGGTGTGTTGCGGAAGATGTTGACCCAGGCCGCCCCGAAGCCGCGCAGCACGGGGACCGGCGAGACCCGCATGGCGGCGAGCACCAGGCCGAGCGCCAGCGCGAACAACGCCGACGCGCCGGTCAGCTTGAGGATCCAGAGAAAACCCGACAGGTACGCGTCGAAGTTCGTCGGATCAGCGAATACGTGCATGCGTCGGCTCCCGGGGGCAGGTCGTCGGCGTCGTCACGGACCGGGGGCCGACACCCGTGATCGGGTGCCGGCCCCCGGGACCGGTCAGACGCTGCCGCAGTTGGTCAGCTTGGTGGTGTCCAGCTCGGGTGCGGCCTTGCCGCTCTTGCCCAGGCTGGAGTCCCAGGCGGCCTTGTAGGTGCCGTCCGAGGCGGCGGTCTTGAGGATCTCGTTGACCTTCTCGCAGCCGTCCTTGTCGTCCTTCTTCAGGCCGATGCCGTAGGGCTCGTTGGAGAAGGTCTTGCCGACCACCTTGAACTTGCCGGCGTACTGCGACTGGGCGGCGTAGCCGGCGAGGATGATGTCATCCGTGGTGACGGCGTCGACCTGGCCGTTCTCCAGCAGCGGCAGGCACTTGGAGTACGCGTCGAACTGCTGGAGCTTCGCCTTCGGGTAGTCCGACTGGATCCGCTTGGCGGGCGTGGAGCCCGAGGCCGAGCAGACCTTCTTGCCCTCCAGGCCCTCGGGGCCCGTGATCGTCGAGTCGGCCTTGACGAGCAGGTCCTGGCCGGCGATGAAGTACGGGCCAGCGAAGTTGACCTTCTGCTTGCGCTCGTCGTTGATGGTGTACGTGGCCACCACCAGGTCGACGGTGCCCTGCTGGATGAAGGGCTCCCGGTTGTTGGAGACCGTCGTCTTCCACTCGATGTTGTTCGCCTCGACTCCGAGGCCCTTGGCAATGATCTTGCCAATTTCGATGTCGAAGCCCTCGTACTGGCTGCCGGTCTGCAGACCCAGGCCGGGCTGGTCGGCCTTGACGCCGATGACGAGCTTCTTCTGCTTCTCCGCCTTGCCGACGATGCCCTTGGCGCCCGAGCTGCCGGTGCTGCCGCCTTCGTCCCCGCCACAGGCGGTCATGGTGACGGCCAGAGCCGCGACCGCGGCGACTGCCGCAATGCGCTTGATACGCATACTCTTCTCCTTCTTCGACGGAGCCCACCGAGGTGCGGCGCGCTCCACTACGGACGCCTAGTGCGTGAGGATCTTGGAGAGGAAGTCCTTCGCCCGCTCGCTGCGCGGGTTCTCGAAGAACTCCGCCGGGGAGGCGTCCTCGACGAGCTTGCCGTCGGCCATGAAGATGACCCGGTTGGCCGCGTGCCGGGCGAAGCCCATCTCGTGGGTGACCACGACCATCGTCATGCCGTCGCGGGCCAGCGAGGTCATCACGTCGAGCACCTCGCCGACCATCTCCGGGTCGAGGGCGCTCGTCGGCTCGTCGAAGAGCATCGCCTTCGGCTGCATGGCCAGCGCTCGGGCGATGGCCACGCGCTGCTGCTGGCCGCCGGAGAGCTGAGCCGGGAACTTGTCCGCCTGGTTGCCGATGCCGACCCGGTCGAGCAGGGCCAGGCCGCGCTCGCGGGCGGCGGCCGGCTTCTCCTTGCGGACCTTGATCGGGCCGAGGGTGACGTTCTCCAGGATGGTCTTGTGCGCGAAGAGGTTGAAGGACTGGAAGACCATGCCCACCTCGCTGCGCAGCTTGGCGAGGGGCTTGCCCTCCGCCGGCAGCGGCTGACCGTCGAAGGTGATGCTGCCGGAGCTGATCGGTTCCAGTCGGTTGATGGCGCGGCACAGCGTCGACTTGCCGGAGCCGGACGGGCCGATCACCACGACCACCTCACCCCGACCCACCGACAATGAGACGTCGTCCAGCACGTGCAGCGGCCCGAACCACTTGTTGACCGCGTCCAGCACGATGAGCGGTTCGCCCGTCGTCACGTCGTCCACCGTCCCCTGTCGTCTCCCGGATCGGGGTCGGTTGACCCCCGGTGCGGCCACTGTAGGCGGCCTGATGTGGCGGTATGCAACTCGGCGGGTCACGGAGCGATAACACCGGTAACGATCGTCGAGGAGCGTCCGATTCTGGTCACTGCGCGGGTGACAACGGTGGCGATCGTGGCGCGTTGTCGAGATCATGGGGGGATGACCGAACCGGTACGCCTGACCCGTTACGCCCGTGGTGGCGGCTGCGCCTGCAAGATCCCGCCGGGTGAGTTGGAGATCATGGTGTCCGGTCTCGGACCGGCCACCGGAACCGCGGAGCTGCTGGTCGGGCTGGACCACGGTGACGACGCGGCGGTGGTCCGCCTGGACGAGCGGACCGGGCTGGTCACCACCGCCGACTTCTTCACCCCGGTGGTCGACGACGCGTACGACTGGGGTCGGATCGCCGCCGCCAACGCGCTCTCCGACGTGTACGCGATGGGCGGCACCCCGTTGGTCGCGCTCAACCTGCTCTGCTGGCCCCGCGACGTGCTGCCGATGGAGTTGGCCGGCGAGGTCCTGCGCGGCGGCCAGGACGTGGCGCGGGAGGCCGGCTGTCACCTGGCCGGCGGCCACAGCGTGGACGACGACGGCCCGAAGTACGGGCTCGCGGTCACCGGCACGGTCCGTCCGGAGGAGTTGATCACTCTCGACGCCGGAGTGGTCGGAATCCCGTTGTCGTTGACGAAGCCGCTCGGGGTGGGTGTGCTCAACACCCGACACAAGGCCACCGGTGAGACCTTTCCGGAGGCGGTGGCCTCGATGAGCGCGCTCAACCGGGACGCCGCCCGTGCGGCGGTCGCCGCCGGCATCCGCTGTGGCACCGACGTGACCGGGTTCGGGCTGCTCGGGCACGCCTCGAAGCTGGCCCGGGCCAGCCAGCTCACGGTGGCCATCGACGCGGCCAGCGTGCCGTACCTGGCGGGTGCCCGGGAGGCGCTGCGCGACGGGTACGTCAGCGGCGGCAGCCGCCGCAACCTGGAGTGGGTCACGCCGTGGACCGATTTCGGCACCGTGGGGGAGGACGAGCGGTTGCTGCTGGCCGACGCGCAGACCTCCGGCGGCCTGCTGGTCGCCGGTGAGGTTCCGGGCGCTCCCGTGGTGGGTGAGTTGCTGCCGCGCGGCGAGCACCTCGTCGTCCTGCGTTGACCGTTTCGGCTGGTCGACGCCGGATACGCGGTGGTCACCGCTCGCCGGACACGCGAGGTCGGTTCGCCGGACACGCGGTCGCGGTGGTGCGGCCGGTGCACCATAGCCGATAAACTGTCACCTTCCCGCTACTCCGAGCAATGCGGCTCAGGGAAATTTGGCCCGGAATGGTCACAGACCGGTAACTTGCCCCCGCCTGGGGTCAAATGCCCCCCACCATCGTGAGTAAGGCCCGATCCGGAGGCCGGTGGGACGAACGCAGCGAGGAGGCGGAATGACCGAGCTGTGGAACTGGAGAATCGACGGGGCTCGACCCGTGGAGGTCTACCCGGCGCTGGCCGAGGCGCTTGGTCGGGTGGTGATGCCGCTGGCGGTGGCCGACCCAGCCCGACTGCCGGCGTACGCGGTGGTGTGCGACGTCTGGGAGGCGCCGGGCGAGTTCGCGACGGTGGTGGATTGCTACGGGGTGCCCGAGCGGCTCTCCGAGCACGCCAGCATCGCCGCGCTCGCTCGACTGTTGGGCCGCAACTGCCTGTTGCGCGACGACACGCTCGACGCGGGCCGGCACCTGCTCGTCGCCCCGGACGGCACGGTCCGTCCGGTGCACTTCGACGTACGGGACACCGAGGACGGTGAGGTGCTCAGCAGGCACCGGCTCTGCACGGTGGGCGACCCGGGCTGTCGGGGCTGGTCGCAGTGCCACCGTTCACGCTGGGCGCCGGACACGGTCGTCCCGGCGCTCGCCGCGGCCTGACCTTCGGCCAAGGGTTCGGGCGCGAATCGCCGCGGCCGGACCCGCCAGAGGGGCGGCCCGCGTGCCGCAACAGCAGGTCGGTCCGCGCCCGCGGTCAGGTGGTGCGGCGATCAGGTGGTGGCGGCGGCCTGCCGGTCCGGGGTGCCCGATCCGGCGCCCCGCACCACCAGTTGGTCGAGCAGGTCGCGCGTCGCCGCGGTCACGGCGGCCACCGCGGCGTCGAACGCGGCGGCGTTGTGTGCGGCGGGCGCCCGGAAGCCAGAGATCTTCCGGACGTACTGCAACGCCGCCGCCTCGACATCCGCGTCGGTCACCTGCGGGGTGAACGGCTCACGCAGCGTCTTGATGCTCCGGCACATGTGAGTTCCTCCTCGGTTGGTGCGCTACTTGACCAACGATGGCATCGTTGGGGCTGTTGCCTATTCTGGTGGCGCGTCAGGGCCCTCGGGCCGTCCATCACACCTCCCGTGGCGCGTCCGCGGGACCCGGAGACTCACTGTGGACCAGAAGCCCGCATCGCCCGCCGGTCGCAGTTTCGACCCGATCGCGTCGATCCTGAGGACTCGGCTCGATCAGGTTACGGCCGAGCACCCCGAGACGGTCGACGTGCTCCTGCGCCGCGTCCTCCCTCCGGCGACCGGTCCGGCGGAGACGGTCGTGCCCATCGCCGCCTTCAACTCGGCCATCTGACCCATGATGGCTGGGCGATCCGCGCCGGCTCTGCCCAGCGCTGCGATCAGCCAGTACGTCCTGAAGGTGCATAGCCGCTGTGATCTCAGCTGCGATCACTGCTACGTCTACGAGCACGTCGACCAGACCTGGCGGGGCCGGCCGCGCGAGATGGCCGCGGCGACGCTGGACGCCGCCGCAGCCCGGATAGCCGAGCATGCCACGGCACGCGATCTGCCGGTGGTCCACGTCGTGTTGCACGGCGGCGAACCGTTGCTGCTCGGTCCGGCCCGGATGCGGCAGATCCTCAACGGGCTGCGAACGGTGATCGACCCGGTCGCCCCGCTCGATCTGCGGTTGCAGACCAACGGCGTGCGGCTCGATCCCGCGTTCTGCGACCTCTTCGTCGAGTACGACGTCAAGGTGGGGGTCTCCCTGGATGGCGACCGCGTTGCCAACGACCGGCACCGCCGCTTCGCCAACGGCGCCAGCAGCCACGATCCGGTCCGACAGGCCCTGGCCCTGCTCCGGCGCCCCGAGTACCGCGCCAGCTACGCCGGGATCCTCTGCACGGTGGACGTGGCCAACGACCCGGAGGCGGTCTACGCGGCGCTGCTCGCCGAGGAGCCACCCCGGATCGACCTGCTGCTGCCCCACCACACCTGGGATCATCCACCGGTTCGACCGGGCGGCTCCCCGACCCCCTACGCCGACTGGCTGGGCCGGATCTACCGGCGGTGGGTGAACGACGGCCGGCCGGTGTCGATCCGCCTGTTCGACGCGTTGTGTCCCGGCGGGACGCCCGCGGGCACGGAGGCTGTCGGCCTCGGGCCGGCCGACCTGCTGGTGGTCGAGACCGACGGCACCTGGGAGCAGACGGACTCGCTGAAGGTGGCGTACGACGGCGCCGCGGGAACCGGCCGAACGGTCTTCGACCACCCGGTGGACGAGGCGGCGCGGCATCCCGGGGTGGCCACCCGGCAGACCGGGCTGGCCGGGCTCTCCTCGATCTGCCAGTCCTGCCCAGTGGTCGCGCGCTGCGGCGGCGGGCTCTACGCGCACCGCTACCGGACCGGCGCCGGGTTCGACAACCCGTCGGTCTACTGCGCCGACCTCCGAAAGTTGATCTCAATCATCGACCGGCACCCGCCCGGGTCGGCCCCGACAGCCGACCGTGCGGCGGTGCCGCGACCGCCCGGGGAGATTCCCCCTCCTCGGCGGTCGCCGGACCGGCCGGACGCCGAACCGGTGCCGCTCGATGTGGAGCGGATCCTGGACGATCTCGCCGGCGGAGGTGGTGGCCCGGAATCGATCGCGTTCCTGGTCGACGCCGAGTTGGCCATCGTCCGCGCGCTCCTGGCGGCCAGCCGGGATGCGACGGCGCCCGGCCCCGGATGGGACCTCCTCGTCGACCTGGACACGACCGCGCCGGCAACGCTCCGTACCGTGCTCCGACATCCATTTCTACGCCCGCGCCTGACCAGTCTGCTGTCGGGTCCCCGGCAACCCGGGTCGCGATCCCCCGAACCCGACCCGGTCGCCGCGCTCGCCGCGGCCGCCGCCGTTCGCGCCGGAATTTCCGCCGAGGTCCAGGTCCCCGTCGCTGGTGGCGAGGTCTTCCTGCCCACGCTGGGCGCATTCCGGATGCCGTCGACGGGGATCGACACCGTGGTGCTCACCGTCCGTCCTGGCGGCTTCCGGTTACTCGCCGGATCCGAACCGTACGACGTCAGGTTGGACGAGCCGGCCGGCTGGCCCTCGGGATGGCGGCCGACCCGACGGAGCGGGTTGCCCGGCCACGAGGTGATCATCGAGGACCTGGACCCGGCACGGGACTGCTACGGGCAGTCGGTACGGGAACGCCTGGCGGAGCGGCCGGCCGCCGATCTGGTGGAAACGGTCACCGAGGCGTGGCGGCTTGCCGAACGGGATGTCCCCCGCCACGCGACGGCGATGAGGGTGGGAATGCGCGCTGTCGTTCCACTGGACACCTCGCCTACGGGCGCACTGCGCAGTGCCACCGCGCGCGCCGCCTTCGGCGCCGTGGCGGTGGGGCCGGTCGCCGACCCGGAGACCCTCGCCGTGCTGCTCGTGCACGAGTGGCAGCACTCCAAACTCGGTGCGGTGCTGGACCTGTACGACCTGGTCGAACCGGGATCGCCGGTCCGGCTGTCGGTTCCCTGGCGTCCCGATCCGCGGCCAGCCGAAGGGGTGCTCCAGGGCGCGTACGCCCACCTGGCGATTGCCGAGGTATGGCATGCCCGCGCGGTCGCCGACCGACCCGCTGATCGGACGGCCGCGACCCACGCCGACCGATTCCACCGCTGGACGGGTGAGGCGCTCGACGAGTTGGCGGCGAGCCGTTCGTTGACCGCAGCCGGGGACCGTTTCGTCGCGGGGCTGGGACGTGCGCTGGCGGGGCTGGTTCGTGGCTGACCCGCAAACGCCCCCGTTCGACGTCGGCACCGTCGCCGCCGAGTTGCGCGCCGCAGGTCTCGCCGCCGGGCAAGACGTCCTGGTGCACTCGTCACTGCGGCGGGTGGGCCCGCTGGCCAAGGGGGCGGAGACCCTGGTCGAGGCGCTCAGCGCGGTGCTCGGTCCGCGGGGCACGCTCGTCGTGCCGACCCACAACGCGGGCAACTCGACGACCTCACGTACCTGGCACGAGGCGACCCGGGGGATGAGCGCCGACGAGCGGCTCCGGTACGAGGCGACCCTGCCGGGCTGGGACCGCGGGCGCACTCCCGCGCAGGGTGTCGGCGCATTGGCCGAGTACGTACGCCTTCTGCCGGGAGCCGTGCGCAGTGACCACCCGCAGACCTCGTTCGCCGCCGTCGGACGCCGGGCCGAGTCGCTGACGGCCGATCATGCCCTGGACTGCCACCTTGGGCAGCGGTCGCCGATTGGTCGGATGTACGACAGCCGGGGCCACGTGCTGCTCCTCGGGGTCGGCTACGAGGCGTGCACCGCTCTGCACCTGGCCGAGTACCGACTGCCCAGCGTGACGACAAAGGCCTATCGCTGTTACCGTCAGGTCGACGGAGGGCGGCTGCGCTGCGACTTCGTCGCGCCGGAGTTGGACGACAGCGACTTCGACGATCTCGGCTCGTGCCTGGACGATCAGCCCTTCGTGCGTCGTGCCACGGTTGGTCGGGCGATCAGCCGACTGCTACCGATACCCGCCACAGTGGACTTCGCCGTAGAGTGGTTCGTCAGCAACCGGATCAGCCCGAACCATTGACGGACGCCTTACGTTAAGAATCCGGTCGCTTTCCGGCCGGCGGAGGAACGACGGTGAGCGAAGCGGTGGCGGTCGTCAATTCGCGAACCCCGCTGTTCTTCGTGAGCTATTCCCGTCCGACGGTCCGGCGGGCCGGAAACAACCCCCAGGAGTACGTCTTCCGGTTCTTCGACGACCTCTCCACGCACGTCAGCGAGCTGGTCGGGCTGCCGACCGGGGTGGATCCCGGGTTCATGGACAGCACGCTCTCCGGCGGTGAGCGGTGGACCCCCGAACTGCTGAACGCGGCCGGCACCTGCCAGGTTTTCATCCCCTTGGTGTCCAGCTCTTTCATCACCAGCACATGGTGTGCGATGGAGTGGCACGCCTTCGCGCGACGCCGTATCGAGCCGCTGAGTCCAGGTGCCTCCGCGCATGAGACGGCGATCGTGCCCGTCAACTGGTCGCCCACTGCCGAGGCGGCACTGCCCCCGAGCCTCCGTGCCATCCAACGGTTCTCGCCAACCGCGATACGGGACGACAACTCCGTCGCGCGCCAGTACGAGCAGGAGGGGGTCTACGGGTTGCTGACCATGCAGATGGAACAGGCGTACCGCGCGGTGGTGTGGCGTCTGGCCCAGCGGGTGGTGGCGATCCACCGGGCCTACCGCGTCCATCCGCTGGTGCCGAAGGGTGTCGACGAGTTGCGCACGGTCTTCACCGAGGAGGCAGCCGTATGACGCCGCTCACCGCCGCGGGGGCGGCACCGACGCGAGAGACGTACTTCTTCCTCAGCTATGCGCATTCCGCACCCGTGCGGAGCGCCCGCACCGAAACCGACGTCTGGGTCCGCCGGTTCTTCGCCGACCTGTCGAACGAGGTGGGTCGGCTGGCGTCCCCACGGCCGGGCGTGGAGATCGGCTTCATCGACCAGCACATCCCCCCGGGCGCCGACGTGAAGGCGGCCCTGGCGGGTGCCCTCGGCGCGGCCCAGGTGTTCGTGCCGCTCTACTCGCCGGGCTACTTCAACAGGCCGTGGGCGCTGGGCGAGCAGAAATCCTTCCTGGCCAGACTGCTCACGGCCGCGGGCGCGGGGTCGGTGCCTCCCGTCGTGGCGGCCGAACACGTGGCACCGGTGCTCTGGATCCCGATCCCCAGTTGGGAAGCCCATCCCGAGCTCGATGCGGCACTGGCCCTGGGACGGGACGTCCCCGAGTACGCCGAGAACGGCATGCGAGCGCTCTGCATGCTCAACGCCTACCAGGACCAGTATCGGGTCCTGCTCGGGCGGCTGGCCCGGCGGATCGTGGAGCCCACCCAGCGGTTCTGGCTGCGCCCGTCCCGAGCGCCGGCCCTGGATGAGGTGTCGCGGCAGACCTCGGCAGACCCGGCGTTCGTGGTGGCGGTGCTGGCGCCCACCCGGGATCGGCCGCCGCAGGGACGGGAGCCGTCCTCGTACGCCGAGCGCAGTTCGCTCTGGCGCCCGTTTGGAGCACGACAGGAACTCCCGTTGGCCGAGTACGCCGCGAGCACCGCCGAGCGACTCGGTCTGCCGGTGCGCACCACCGACTTCGTCGACGCCGAGGACCTGCTCGAGATCCGCCCGGGTGTCGTCCTGATCGACCCGTGGATCACCGAGCTGCCTGGCGGCGCGTCCACTCTGCGGGCCGCCGCGCGGGCGCTTCCGCAGTGGGCGGTCCCGCTCGTGGTGACCGACGCCGACGACCCGCGCGACGCGCAGCGCAGCGCCGATCTGGCCCGGCTTGCGCTCGGCGTGCTCCAGGACGCGGGAATGACACGAGCCCGGTGGGTCGGCCGCATGGACGAGTTCGCCGGATTGATGCCGACCCTGGTGACCGAGGCCCGGCGGCTCTACCTGAAGCACGGCGCGGTGTTCCCGGCATCGGGGCCGGGCACCCGGCCACCCAGCCTGCGCACCCCGGTCCCGTCATCGTTCAAAGCCCCGGAGGTGCCCGATGAGGAGTGAGCGCGACGGAAAGATAGTCACCTTCTACTCGTTCAAGGGTGGAACGGGCCGGACGATGGCGCTGGCCAACGTCGCGTGGATCCTGGCAGCCAACGGCAAGCGGGTGCTGGTCACCGACTGGGACCTCGAATCGCCCGGCCTGCACCGCTTCTTCCACCCTTTCCTGGAGGAGGCGACGATCGGCGGGACCGGCGGGGTCATCGACCTGATCCGGAACTACGAGTCGGAGACCATCCTCGAGGCGGCACGGCCGGAGGGCTGGGTCGAGCGGTGCGCCCGGGTCAGCCTGCACGCGTTCTCGCTGCGCTGGGAGTTCCCGGGCGGTGGCGGGTTGGACTTCCTCTCCGCCGGTCGGCAGGACAGCTACTACGCCACCTCGTTGAGCGGCCTGGACTGGGACACCTTCTATAACCGGCTGAATGGCGACCGGTTCTTCAAGGCGCTGCGCGCGGACATGAAACGCGAGTACGACTACACCCTGATCGACAGCAGGACCGGGCTCAGCGACGTCGCCGACATCTGCACGCTGCACCTGCCGGACATCCTGGTGGACTGCTTCACCCTCAGCGACCAGGGCATCGACGGCGGGGCTCGGGTCGCCCGCACCGCCGAGCACCACCGAGAGCGCGACATCCGGATCCTGCCGGCGCCGATGCGGGTCGACCAGGCGGAGAAGGAGAAGGCCGACGCCGGACGGGCGCTCGCGATGCGCCGATTCACCGGGCTCCCCACCGGTATGACGGAGGAGGAGCGCCGGCGCTACTGGGCGGCGGTGGAGGTGCCGTACCGACCGTTCTACGCGTACGAGGAGACGCTGGCGACCTTCGGCGACGATCCCGGCTCGCCCACCTCACTGCTGGCCGCGTTCGAGAGGCTCACCGCGGAGCTGACCGACGGCGAGGTGAGCGCGATGCCGCCGATGGACGAGTCGGTGCGCGAGCGGCAGAAGGCCCGCTTCCGGCGCCGCTCCGCGCTCCCCGACGACCTCCTGCTCCGCTACGCCCCGGAGGACGCGGTCTGGGCGGAATGGATCGAGAAAGTGCTCAGCTCCACCGGTGTCGAGGTCGTCGACGGCACCCGACCGGCCGAGCCCCGCGCCAAGCCACCGGCCCGTACGCTGACCATTCTCTCCTCGGCCTACGTGGCGCTGCCCCCTGCGGCACTGCCCCCGCGCGACCCGGCCGCCGGCACCACTCCGCTCGCGGTCTACGTGAGTGATCTTCGGCCCCTCGCGGAGTTCCCGGTGGCCTCGTCCACCAGTCTGTTCAACGTCAGCGCCGAGGAGGCCGCGGAGCGGCTGTTTCGGCTGGTGGACCGACCGCCGCCGCTGCGTGCCGACAATCCGGCCGACGCCGGCCTGCGCTTCCCGGCCGCCGAGCCTGCCGTCTTCGAGGCCCCAGACCGCAACGCGCGCTTCACCGGCCGCGAAGGTGAGCTGGCCTACCTGCGTCGACACCTGACCCCCGCCAAGCCGGTCGCCCTCCAGGGGATGGACGGTGTCGGCAAGACCGAACTCGCCCTGGAGTACGTACACCGCTTCAAGTCGGCGTACGACGTGGTCTGGTGGATCACCATCGGCGCGACAGAGTCGGCCGGCGCCGACGTGGAGAAGTCCCTGGCGGCCTTCGCCGCCCGGCTCGGTGTCGGTGGCCACCCGGACCGGGCTGACGACGTCCGGGCGGTGCGGGAGGCGCTCGGGCGGGGTGAGCGCTGGCGGTGGCTGCTGGTGATCGACAACGCCGAGGAGGTCGACCCGGTCGAGGGCTTTCTGCCGACCGGCGGTGGCCACGTGTTGCTCACCTCCCGCAGCCCGACCTGGGCGGAGTTGGCCACCCTGGTCCAGGTCGACGTCTTTGCCCGCGCGAAGAGCGTCGCCCACCTGCGACGCCGGGTGCCCTCCCTCACCGAAGAGGAGGCCGGGCGGATCGCCGACGCGTTGGGGGACCTGGCGGTCGCGGTGGCCGCCGCCGGCGCGTACCTGGCGGACACCGGTACCTCGGTCGACGCGTACCTGGAGCAGATCGAGTGGCACGGGCCCACCGCCCTCTCCGTGGAGGCCACCTGGAACCTGTCGCTGGCACGGTTGCGTACGCAGTTCCCGGCGGCGTTCCGCTTGTTGCAGCTCTGCTCGGTGCTGGCCCCGGAGATCCACACGGACCTGCTGCTGGAGAACGACGAGATGGCTGCGGCGCTGAAGCCGTTCGACCCCGAGGTTTCCCAGCGCGAGGTGCGGGGGCGGTTGGTCCAGCAGATGAACCGGTCGGCGCTGGTCACGATCCACACATCGGAGAAGCGGGTGCTGGTGCACCGGCTGCTCCAGGCGGCGGTCCGGGAAACGATGACCGTGCAGGAGCTCGCCGACGCCCGGCACCAGGTGCACCAGGTGCTGGCTGAAGCCCGCCCCAAGGGCGACACCGACGATCCACAGACCTGGGACACGTTCCGGATGCTCTGGCCGCATTTCGAGCCCTCCGGCGTGGTCAGCAGCAAGGATGAGTCGGCCCGCGAGTTGATTATCGACCGGGTGCGGTATCTGTGGCGTCGGGGTGACCTCGATCAGGCGAACGCGTTCGCCGCGGAGGCCGACGAAGTCTGGTCGGCGGGGCTGGACCGCCTCCAGGGCACCGACGAGGTCGCCACGCTGCTCCGGCAGTTGCTGCACCTGCGCTTCAACCGTGGGAACGTGCTGCGGGCACTGGCCCGCTACGACGAGGCCCTCGCCCTCGACGAGCAGGTCCTTGGAGAGCAGCGGGAGCTCCTGGACAACCGGCATCCGCACACCCTGATGACGGCCGGGAGCCTGGGCGCCGATCTGCGGGCGGTCGGCCGCTACGCCGAGGCGCTCGAGCACGACAAGAAGACCTACGACCTCTGGAGTGAGGAGTTCGGCGAACAGCATCCGCGGACGCTCATCGCGGGCAACAACCTCGCGCACTCCTATCGCCTCGTCGGCGATTTCGAGTCGGCGCGCAACGGGGACGATGCCGTTCTCCATCACCGCCGGCTCGTGCACGGCCCGGAACACCCGTACACGCTGCACTCGATCGCGCAACTGGCACGCGACCTGCGAGAGGCCGGCGAATACGGCAAATCGGCGGCGATGCTGGTCGGCCTCCGTGATCAACTCACCGGTCTGAAGGAGATGGGCAGCGAGGCGGGGGACACCTTGAACGCCCAGGTCAGCCTCGCGGTGTCGCAGCGTTGTGCGGGTCAGGAGACGCAAGCAGCCGGACTGCTCGACTCGGCGTACCCGGTGCTCGAGGCAAAGTTCGGGCGGGACAATCCCGAAACCCTGATCTGCCGGGCGGCTCTGGTGGCCAATCTGCTGGCACTCGGCAAGAACGACCGCGCCGTGGCCGAGGCCGAGCAGGTGGCGATGATCTACGAGCGGCGGCTGGGTGCCCGCCACCCGCACACCCTGGGTGCGCTCAGCAACCTTGCCGTCGCGCAGCGAGCCGTGGGGCGGGCCACCCAGGCCCGCGCCACAGCCGAACGGGCCGCCAGCGCGCTGCGCGAGGTGCTCGGGCCGGACCACCCGCACACCCTCGCGGCGGAGGAGAACTTCGGCATCTGTCTCGCCGAGGAGGGCAGCCGGGATGCCGCGATCGATTGCCTCCGCGCGACCGCGGACCGTTGGGATGGCAAGTCCGGAGTGAGCCATCCGGACGCCCTGCGTTGCCGGGCGAACCTGGATCTCGTCCTGCGGGAGAGCGACGGCGACCGGCCGTCGGCGGCGATCACCAACCCGGTCGTCAAGCTGGGCGAGGTGGTCGCGGCCGATCATCCAAGCGTGCGCGCGCTGCGGGAGGGGCGGCTGGTCGCCCGGATCATCGACCCGCAACCGTTCTGATCGGGCATGACGCCCGGTCCAGAGAGGACAGGCATGAGCGCTGATCGCGAAGGTCAGGTCATCACCTTCTACTCGTTCAAGGGTGGAACGGGACGGACGACGGCGCTGGCCAACATCGCGTGGATCCTCGCTGCCAACGGTAAGCGGGTGCTGGTCGCGGACTGGGATCTCGAGTCACCCGGCCTGCATCGCTTCTTCCACCCGTTCCTCGACACCGGGGCGATCCAGGGCGCCAGCGGCGTGATCGACATCATCCGCGACTACGAGTGGGAGACCACCCGGCTCGACGACCGGCCGGACCGCTGGATGGAGCAGTACGCCCGGGTCGGCCGGCACGCGTTCTCGCTGCGCTGGAACTTCCCCGACGGCGGTGCTCTCGACTTCCTCTCCGCCGGCCGGCAGAACAGCGACTACGCCGTCTCGGTGAGTGGGTTGAACTGGGACAACTTCTACAACCGGCTGGGCGGGGCGCAGTTCTTCGAGGCGCTGCGGGCGGACATGAAGCGGCAGTACGACTTCACCCTGATCGACAGCCGGACCGGGTCGAGCGACGTCGCCGACATCTGCACCCTGCACCTGCCGGACACCCTGGTCGACTGTTTCACCCTCAGCGACCAGGGCATCGACGGGGCAGCTCGGGTCGCGCACTCGGTCCGGGAACGGTACCGGCAGCGGGACATCCGGGTCCTGCCAGTGCCGATGCGGGTCGACCACGCCGTGAAGGAGCAGAGCGAGGCTGGTCGTCTGTTGGCCATGCGCCGGTTCGCTGGTCTGCCGGCGGAGATGACCGAGGCGCAGCGCCAGCGGTACTGGGCCGCAGTCGAGGTGCCGTACCGGCCGTACTACGCGTACGAGGAGAAGCTGGCGACATTCTGCGACCCGCCCGGCTCCCCGACCTCGCTGCTGGCCGCGTTCGAGACATTGACCGGGATCCTCACCGCCGGCGCGGTAACGGCGCTGCCCGTGATGGACGAGTCGGTGCGGGAGCGGGTCAAGGCCCGTTTCCGCCGACGCGCCGAGGCGATCGACGACCAGATCGTGCTCCGGTACGCGCCGGAGGACGCCATCTGGGCCGAGTGGCTGGAGCAGGTGCTCAGCTCGTCCGGGCTGCGGGTGGTGGAGCCGACGGCCGGCGTCGGCTCCACCGGCACGCCGGCCCCGCGCACGCTGACCGTGGTCTCGCCGGCCTACGTGGCGACGCCGTCCGGCGGTCCGCCCGACCGCGGCCCGAGCTCCGACTTCATGGCCCTGGCCGTGTACGTCGCCGACCTGCGCCCGTTGGCCGAGTTTTCGGCCCGGAGCTCCACCACCCTGGTCAACGTGAGCGCCGCGACCGCTGTGGAGCGGGTGTTGCGGCTGGTCGGCCGGCCGGTGCCGTCGTCGGCGGACGGGCCGGCTGGCGGGGCCACCCGTTATCCCGGCACCGAGCCGTTGATCTTCAACGCCCCCAACCGGAACGCCCGGTTCACCGGCCGCGAGGGCGACCTGGCGCGACTGCGCACGCAGTTGCAGGGCGGGGGCGTCGCGGTGGTGCTGCCGGTCGCCCTCCAGGGCATGGGCGGCGTCGGTAAGACGCAGGTGGCTTTGGAATACGTGCACCGGTTCAAGTCCGCGTACGACGTGGTCTGGTGGATCGTGGCGGACCCGCCGCAGTTCGTCGACACCGCCCTGGCCGACCTCGCCGGTCGCCTCGGCATCCTCGTCGGTCCCACCCTGCCCGACACGGTCCGGTCGGTGCTCCAGGTGCTCGGCCGTGGTGAACCGTACGAGCGGTGGCTCGTCGTACTCGACAACGCCGAAGAGCTCGACCAGATCGAGCCCTTCCTGCCGCAGGGTCCCGGGCACGTCCTGCTGACCTCCCGCAACCGTGCCTGGGGTGACCGGGCGAACCCGATCCAGGTGGACGTCTTCGACCGCACCGAGGCCGTCGCGCACCTCGCCCAGCGGGTGCCCACGATCGGCGCCGAGGAGGCCGACCGGGTGGCCGAGGCGCTCGGCGACCTGCCGATCGCGGTGGCCGCGGCGGGCGCCTGGCTCGCCGACACCGGCACGTCGGTCGCCGACTACCTACGGCAGATCGAGCGGCACGGCCCGAGCGCCCTCTCGGTGGAGGCGACCTGGGATTTGTCGCTGAACCGGCTGCTCGACCAGGCGCCGGCCGCGTACCGGCTGTTGCAGCTCTGCTCGGTGCTGGCTCCGGAGATCGCCCTCGAACTCGTCTACAGCGACGAGATGGCGGCGGCCCTCGTGCCGTTCGACCCGTCGGTGTCGGAGCGGCTCGTACGTGGTGCCCTGGTCCAGCAGATCAACCGCCTGGCGCTGCTCAAACTCGACGTCCAGGGCGGTCGGGTGCAGGTGCACCGGCTGTTGCAGGCGGTGGTCCGCGACCGGATGACCGACGACGAGATCGACGGCGCCCGACACCAGGTGCACCTGGTGCTGGCCGCGTCCCGGCCACGCGGCGACGTGGACGACCCGACCACCTGGGCCCGGCTGCGGATGCTCTGGCCGCACCTGGAGGTCTCCGAGGCGCTGACCTGCCCCGACGAGCCGGTGTGTCAGCTCCTGATCGACCGGGTCCGTTATCTGTGGCAGCGCGGCGGTCTGGACCAGGCCGACGTCTTCAGCCAGGAGATGGACGACACCTGGAGCGCCCGGCTCGGCGACACGCACGACGAGGTCGAGACGTCGGCGCTGGGTCGACAGTTGCTGCACCTGCGGTTCAACCGGGCGAACATCCTGCGCAGCCTGGGCCGCTTCGACGAGGCCCGGGACCTGGACGAGGCGGTGCTGGCCGAGCAACACCGGCTGCTGGGCCCGCTGCACCCGCACAGCCTGATGACCGCCGGCGGCCTCGGCGCTGACCTACGAGCGCTCGGCCGCTACGCCGAGGCCCTGGAACGGGACCGGTCCACCTACGCCTCATGGCTCCAGGTGTTCGGCGAGGACCACCCGGGGACGTTGAGCGCGGCCAACAACCTCGCCGTCTCGTACCGGCTGGTCGGCGACTACCGGTCGGCCCGGCGGTGGGACGACGAGGTGCACCAGCGGCGGCGGCTGGTGCTCGGCCCCACCCATCCCGACACGCTCGTCTCCGCCGTGCGGCTCGGCAGCGACCTGCGGGAGGCCGGCGAGTACGAGCGCTCGGCCACCCTGCTGCGCGCGGTCTACGACACGTACTGCGAGGTGCTCGGGCCGGACGACGGCCAGAGCCTCGTCGCTCAGGTCAACCTGGCGGTGTCCCTGCGCAGCTCCGGTCGGGGCAGCGAGGCCGCGCCGATGTTCGACACGGCCTACCGCGAACTCGGCGAACGCTTCGGTCCGGACAACCCGGACACGCTGGCGTGCCGGGCGAGCCGGGCGGCGAACCTGCTGGCCGTCGGCGATGCGACTCGGGCACTGACCGAGATACTCGCGGTCAGCCAGGCGTATGAGGAGGGTCTCCGGCTCGGCCCGGAACACCCGTACACCCTGGCCACGCTGACTAACATCGCTGCCGCCGAGCGCGCGCTCGGCCGCAGGTCGGAAGCCCGTACGTCGGCGGCCCGGGCGTCCGGTGAGTTCCGCAAGATACTCGGCCCCGACCACCCGCACACCCTCGCCGCGGAGGTGAACCACGCGGTGTGTCTCGCCGAGGAGGGGGCGTGGGACTCGGCGCGGGAGCGACTGCGGGAGACCGCCGGTCGCCTGGCCGCGGTGATCGGGGCGGATCACCCCGACACGCTGCGGTGCCTCGGTGACCTCGCCCTGGTGTCGACGCGCGCCGGTGGCGAGGCCCCTGCCGAGGACGTCGGCGCGGTGGCGGACCGGCTGGCCGAGGTCATCGGCGCGGAGCACCCCACGGTGCGGACCCTGCGTGACCGGCGGTTCGTCGTCCGGGTGATCGACCTGCACCTGTTGTGATCGGGGGCACCGTTCCGGCTCCCCGCTGTGACCGTGCCGAGGCCCGGGCGGCAGCGTGCTCCCCGCCGGGAACCCTCACCGTGGACCGTCGGGTCAATGCCGGTGGGTGGGGGCTGCCAACTGGGCCGCTACCCTGGTAGCCCGAGGGGAAGGGGCACCAAGAGGGTGGCTAGGACCTACAACGTCGTGACGTACGGCTGCCAGATGAACGTCCACGATTCTGAGCGCATCTCCGGCCTGCTCGAACAGGCTGGCTACGTACGTGCGGTGCCCTCCGACGACAACCCGGACATCGTCGTGTTCAACACCTGCGCCGTCCGGGAGAACGCGGACAACCGGCTCTACGGCAACCTCGGTCGGCTGCGCCCGGTGAAGGACAAGCACCCGGGGATGCAGATCGCGGTCGGTGGTTGCCTGGCCCAGAAGGACCGGGGCGAGATCGTCCGCAAGGCGCCCTGGGTGGACGTGGTCTTCGGCACCCACAACATCGGTGCGCTGCCGGTGCTGCTGGAGCGGGCCCGGCACAACGCCGCCGCCGAGGTGGAGATCCTGGAGTCCCTCGACGTCTTCCCCTCCACGCTGCCCACCCGCCGCGAGTCCACCTACGCCGGCTGGGTGTCGATCTCGGTGGGCTGCAACAACACCTGCACGTTCTGCATCGTGCCCGCGCTGCGCGGCAAGGAGAAGGACCGCCGTCCCGGCGACATCCTCTCCGAGGTGCGCGCACTGGTCGACGAGGGCGTGCTGGAGGTGACCCTGCTCGGGCAGAACGTCAACTCCTACGGGGTGGAGTTCGGCGACCGGTACGCCTTCGGCAAGCTGTTGCGGGCCTGCGGCGACATCGACGGGTTGGAGCGGGTCCGGTTCACCAGCCCGCACCCGAAGGACTTCACCGACGACGTGATCGCCGCGATGGCCGAGACGCCGAACGTCTGCCACTCGCTGCACATGCCGTTGCAGTCCGGCTCCGACGACGTGCTGAAGGCGATGCGCCGGTCCTACCGCTCCGAGCGCTACCTGGGGATCATCGAGAAGGTCCGGGCGGCGATGCCGGACGCGGCGATCACCACCGACATCATCGTCGGCTTCCCCGGCGAGACCGAGGCCGACTTCCAGCGCACCCTGGACGTGGTCCGCGAGGCCCGGTTCTCCTCGGCCTTCACCTTCCAGTACTCGAAGCGCCCCGGCACCCCCGCCGCGACCATGGACGATCAGCTACCCAAGCAGGTCGTGCAGGAGCGTTACGAGCGGCTCGTCGCCTGCGTCGAGGAGATCACCTGGGCGGAGAACAAGCGGCTCGTCGGGGAGACCGTCGAGGTGCTGGTCGCCGTCGGCGAGGGTCGCAAGGACGAGCGGACCGGTCGGATGTCCGGTCGGGCCCGCGACGGCCGGCTGGTGCACTTCGCGACCGCGACCGCGGGTGGGGAGTCCCTCGCTGGGCAGATCCGGCCGGGCGACATCGTGCACACCACCATCACGTACGCCGCTCCGCACCACCTCAACGCCGACGGACCGCCGGTGGCGCACCGACGGACCCGGGCCGGCGACGCGGCCGAGGCGGGCCGCTCCCCGCGTACCCCCGGGGTGTTGCTCGGTCTGCCGACGATCGGCGCGCCGCCGGTCGCGCCCGCACCCACCGCCGGCTGCGCCACCCACTGAGCGCACGGAAGGGCCCCTCGTCGAGGGGCCCTTCCGCGGTCAGACGGTGATCCGGCCGGCGCCGGCGCCCGCCGTCACGACGGACTTGACGCTGCTCGCGGTGTCGAGTTGGTACGAGTACGGGATGCTGGCCACGCTGCCGCCGGTCTGCCCGGCGGGCGAGTTGACGAAGTGGTTGTTCCGGGCGACCAGTCGGCCCGGCCCGGAGTCGGCCTCGCCCAGGTGGTACGTGTCGTTGACGTTCTCGAAGTAGTTGCCCTCGACGAGCACGCCGGCGTTCTCCGTGGAGGCCACGCCGTAGCCGCCGTTGGCCCGGTAGTAGTTGTTGAACACGTGCACCGGGTTGCCGAAGCGCACCCGGGGGTTGCGCTGCCTGCTCCCGTCGAACCAGTTGTGGTGGTAGCTCACCCGCAGGTGGCCGGTGTCCTGGGCGCCGTTGTCGTCGCTGTGGCCGAGCAGCATGGCCTTGTCGTGGTTGAAGACCCGGTTCCACGACACGGTGACGAAGTCCGATCCGCGCTTGATGTCGACCGCGCCGTCGTACCCGTTGCTGAAGGTGTTGTGGTCGACCCACACGTTGGTGGCCGACTCCTGCACGTTGATCGCGTCGTCGTTCCAGTCCCGGAAGGTCAGGTTGCGGATGATGACGTTGCGGTCACCGCTGACGTTGAGCCCGCAGCCGGCGATGGTGGCGCCGGAGTTGCCGAGGATGGTCTTGTTGGACCGGACCCGCAGCATTCCCGAGCAGGAGATCGTGCCGGACACCCGGATCACCGCGGCGCCCGTCGCGTTCAGCGCGCTGGTCAGCGCCGACGCGTTGGTGACGGTGGTGGCCGGTGCGCCGCCGCCGCCGGTGGTGCCGCCGTTCTGGGTGGCCCAACCGACGAGACCGGTCGGTGGCGGGACGCTGGGCGGCGGATCGCTCGGGATCGGCGGGGTCGTCGGTGTGCCCGGGTTGGTCGGCGTGGTCGGGGTGGTGGTGCCGCCGGTGCAGGCGACGTTGTTCAGGGTGAAGCTGGTCGGGTCCGGGTTGCTGGCGTTGTTCCAACTCGCATTGAAGCCGAACGAGGCGCTGCCGTTGGTCGCCAGGTTGCCGTTGTAGTCCACGTTGGCGGTGGACACCTGGCCCCCGGTCTGCGAGACGGTGGCACCCCACGCCTGGCTGACCTGCTGCCCGGCCCCGTACGACCAGCGCAGCGTCCAACCGGAGACCGGGTCGCCGAGGTTGGTGACCGTGACGTTGCCGGTGAACCCGCCCGGCCACTGGCTGGCGACCGTGTAGGCGACCCGGCAGCCGGCGGCCGCCTGCGCGGACACGGACGTCAGCAGCCCGGCGGTGACGAGGCTGGCGGTGGCGGCGGCGGTGGCGGCGAGCAGCGTCATTCGACGCTGTGGTGTGCGCATGCTGCTTCCTTTCGAGGAGGCGGACGGGACCGTCGCGACACCCATGCCCGTGGGCGGCGAATCGTGCCCGGACCAGTGGCCCGCCAGTGCGATGACGTGAAGGAAAGCGGCTCCCGCGCTCGCGGCCACCTCTGCGAAGGCAAACGCTTTCCCGATGAAAGCATAGAAGCATGTGAATGTAAATGGCGGGGACGGCCGATGCGCACCGCATCGGCCGTCCCAGCGGTTCAGCAGCTGGCGCCGTTGAGCTTCACGGCACCCGGGGCGCTGGCGGTGCCGTTGGCGGTGAAGCCCACGGTGACCGACCCACCCGCAGCCAGGGACGGCGCGTGACTGGGCGCAGCGGCAGTGACAGTCGTGCCGGACTGGGAGACGGTGGCGTTCCAGCCACTGCCCAACGTCACCCCGGCCGGCCAGGTCCAGGTGACCGACCACGGATTCACCGCGGCCGAACCGGTGTTCTTCACGGTCAACTCACCCTGGAAGCCGCCCTGCCAGGCGTTGACCTGCCGGTAGGTGGCCGTGCAGGCACCCGGCGGCGGGGTGGTCGGCCCGCCGGTCGGCCCGCCGGTAGGTCCGCCCGTCGGTCCGCCGGTGGGTCCGCCACCCGACGGTGCGATCAGGTACGGCTGGAGGATCGCCTGCTTGGTGGTGTTGACGTTCGTCCAGTCGTCAAGCGCGATGCCGCCCGTGTCACCGGAGTTGGGGTTCCACGACCAGTAGGTGAAGGACATCCCGGTCACCCCGGTCCCGGTGTACGCCATCAACTTCTCCAGCCACACCTTGTCCTTCGGGTCGACCAGAGTGCTACCGAACTCACCCATCATGATCGGAGTGATGTTCTGCTTGTAGAGGTAACCCCAGTACTTGTCCCAGATCGCCGGCATGTTCGCCGGGTAGTCCGGGGCGTCGAACCAGGTCTGCCGGTACACCGAGGTGGCGTACTCGTGCGGCGAGTAGA
The DNA here is from genome assembly GCF_040647935.1 of Micromonospora sp. NPDC049204. NCBI lineage: Bacteria > Bacillati > Actinomycetota > Actinomycetes > Micromonosporales > Micromonosporaceae > Micromonospora > Micromonospora sp. NPDC049204. Next base: position 141,712 of record NZ_JBEZDC010000007.1, read on the forward strand.
CCAGCCGGTTGGCCACGCTCAGCCGTACCGGGAACTGACCCGCCTTCGACAGGTTGCCACCCCACCAACCGCAGTCCTCGTCGTTGCTGGTGTCGCCGTCCCAGACGTTGGAGAGGCCACCGCTCGGGCAGCTCACCCCCTCCACGAAGATCAGCCAGTTGGGCTGGACACCAAGGATCGCGTTGCCGGCCCGCTCGGCGGCGAGCCGCCAGTCCCGGGTGGTGTCGCCACAGCCCCAGCACGCGCCGGTGGCCGCCGGGTTGGTGCCCTCGGCGTGCGGCTCGTTGTGCAGGTCCGCGCCGATCACCGTCGGGTTACCCGCGTACCGCTGGGCGAGCATCTTCCAGTCGTTGATCCAGGTCGCCTCGGAGACCGTCGACGTGTACCACAACGGCGACTGCCCGGCCGACGTCGGCCGGTGCCGGTCCAGGATGATCCGCATTCCCTTGCTGCCGGCGTAGTCGATCACCTTGTCCAGGATCTGCAACGGCGACAGCCCGATCAGGTCCGGGTTGACGAAGTCGTTGATCCCACTGGCGGTCGCGCCCGGCTTCAGCGCGTCGTTCGAGTACGGCACCCGCAACGTGTTGTAACCCAGCCGGGCCATCGTGTCGAGCTGCCCCCGCCACGGGTTGTTCGACCACAGCCCGTGGAAGGTCTTGTTGTCGGTCTCCATGCCGAACCAGTTGATGCCGGTCAACCGGACCGTGGCACCGGTGCTGTCCACGATCTGATTGCCGTTGGTGTGCAGGTAACCGGAGCCGGTGCCAGCGGCGACGGCCGGGCTGGTGCTGACGGCGGTGGCGAGGAACACGCCAGCCGCGACGGTGGCGAGCGCGGTCAGCGCGCCGCCGAGAGCCTTGGGACGGAACATTCGAGCTCCACTTCGGAGGTCCGACGCCGTCCGATGACGACGTCGGCGGGCGGCCGTCCGCACGTCACGGCCCCTTTTCGGGTACGCGGACAGTGCGCGACGGCCCATGTCACGCGGACGTGGTCACTCGCGGCAGCTCACCGGCGACCCTCGACGGCGGATGTCCCGCCCTCGTCGCCCTCGTGCCGGTGGCCCTACCTGGCTCCGTCGCTCATTCTGATCAGCCAGCCTCGATGCGTCAACCTGCACCGCCGCAGCGCGCCCCGCCCGCGGGCGCCCGCGCCGCCCGCGCCGCCCGCGCCGCCCCGCCCCGCCCGGTCCAGCCGCGCCCCGCCTGGCCCGGCCCGTGCGCACCTGCCTGCGGCCCGCCGGTCCGGTGCGCCACCCCCGCACCCCCGCCCGCTGCCCCTTGCGCCGCGCGCCCCCGCATGATCGCCCTTGAACACGGATGTAGTTGCATCCCGGCGCTTCGTGGCCACTACATCCAGGATCGAGCGTGATCTTGCCGGGGCGCGGCGTACAACACCCGTCCCGGTGGCTCGGTGACGGTAGTCGTCGTCAAGATCCGCGCAGTATCAGGGGTGTTGCTGTCTCCCGCGCGCCGGAGGCAGCAACATCCGCGAAGGTGCGCAGATCTTGGCGTGCGGCGTCGGGCGCCGGGCGCGGGGCGTGCGGCGTGGGGCGCGGGGCGTGCGGCGCGGGGCGCCGGGGCGCCGGGGCGTGCGGCGCCGGGCGCGTGCGGCGCGAAGGGCGAGGATGAGGGTCGCGGGCGCGTGCACCAGGGCGGGTGAGGCGTGCGGGTGGAGACGCGGGAGCCCCCGGTCCCGAGCGGGACCGGGGGCTCCGGACGTCGTCAGCTCAGCCGGCCTGCTCGGCGAGTTGGAGGAACTGCCGCTTGGCGGCGAGCGCCTGCTCGGCGTCCTTGATCCGGCGCGCGTCGCCGGCGCTCTGGGCCCGGGCCAGCCGCTCCTCGGCCTCGGCCACCTGCGCCCGCATCTGCGCGAGCAGCGGGTTGTCCTCCTTGGTGGTGCGGCGCCACGCCGAGTCCATCACGTCGCGGACCTTGTCGTCGATGACGCGCAGTCGGCGCTCCAGTCCGGTGGCCGCCTCGCGGGGCACCCGGCCGGCCTCGTGCCACTGTGCCTGGATCTCCCGCAGCTTGGCCTGGGCGCCCTTCGGGTCGGCGTCGATGTCCAACGCCTCGGCCTCGGCGAGCAGGGCCTGCTTGCGCTCCAGGTTGCCGCGCTGCTCGTTGTCCCGGGCGGAGAAGACCTCACTGCGCCGGCTGAAGAAGGCATCCTGCGCGCCCCGGAACCGTTCCCAGAGCTTCTGCTCGGCCTCCTTGGAAGCGCGCGGCGCGGCCTTCCACTGGGTCATCAGCTCCTTGAGCTGGTTGGCGGTCGCGGCCCAGTCGGTGGATTCCGAGAGCTTCTCCGCCTCGGCGACCAGCTCCTCCTTGACCGTCTGCGCCTGCTTGCGCTGGGAGTCCAGGGACGCGAAGTGGGCGCCCCGGCGACGGGTGAAACCGTCCCGGGCGGCGGCGAAACGCTTCCACAGCTCGCCGTCGGCCTTCTTGTCGACCCCACGAATGGTCTTCCACTCGTCGAGGATCTCCTTGAGCCGGTCCCCGGCGGTCTTCCAACCGGTGGACTCGGCGGCCAGCTTCTCGGCCTCCTCCACAAGGGCGGTCTTGCGTGCCAGGGCCTCGCCGCGAGCGGCTTCCCGGGCAGCGCGCGCCTCGCCGGCCTTCTCCTCGGCGAGGGTGGCCAGCTTGTCGAGGCGAGCGGCCAGTGCGTCGATGTCGCCGACCACGTTGGCCTCGGGCAGCGTGGCACGGATCCGCCGGATCGTGCTCACCGAGTGTCCGGCATCCGCCGCACCCGACTTGAGCCGAGCCTCGGTCAGGTCCACCTCGGTGACCAGATCGGCGAAGCGGCGCGCGAAGTGTGCCAGGCCCTCCTCCGGCGCACCCGCCTGCCAGGATCCGACCACCCGCTCACCCTCGGTGGTCTTGACGTAAACGGTGCCGTCCGCGTCCACCCGTCCGAAGGCAGTCCAGTCGCTCATGTGCCCATCCTCGTTCTCCCGGCGTCGAGGGAACGAACCCCCGTCGCCGCCACGGCGCAGCCAAGTTGCTTCCGGCATTGTCACAGGTCTCACCCGGTCCGCGTCGAGCGCCTATCGCCGACCGTGACCATACGGTGTCCTAGGGGCCGAATGACCGGATCGGCGCGGAGACGCACCGACGATTCCCGCTACGGTGAAAGGGTGCCACTGGTCGCCGCTGCCGTCTGCCCACATCCGCCCCTGCTCGTGCCCGAGGTGGCCGGCTCCGCGGCCCCGGAGTTGGACGGCCTGCGGGCGTCCTGCGACGTGGCCGTACGCCGGTTGCTGGCCGTCGACCCGGACACCGTGGTGCTGCTCGGCACCGGCCCGGTCACCGGCCTGATCGACTCCCCGGCCACCGGTTCCCTCCAGCCGTGGGGTGTCGACCTGGACGTGCCGCTGGTCCCCGGTCAGCCGGACCGGGGCGCGGTGCTGCCGTTGAGCCTGACCATCGGCGCGTGGTTGCTGTCCCGGCACGACGCGCGAGCGCACGACGCGCGAGCGCACGACGCGCGGGCGCACGACGCGCGGGCGCACGACGCGCGGGCGCACGACGCGCGGGCGCACGACGCGCGGGCGCACGACGCGCGGGCGCACGATGCCCGGATGTCGGTGACCGCCGTGCAGGTGGCCGCCGACGCCGGCCCGGCCGAGCTGGCCGCGCTCGCGGACGAGGTCGGCGCCACGGGGGACCGGGTGGCGTTGCTGGTGCTCGGTGACGGGTCGGCCTGCCGGGGCGAGAAGGCCCCCGGGTACGACGACCCGCGCGCCAGCGCGTACGACAAGGGGGTTGCCACGGCTCTGGCCGAGGCGGACCTGGACGCCCTGCTCGGCCTCGACCCGGTGGTGTCGGCGGAGCTGAAGGCCGCCGGCCGGGCGCCCTGGCAGGTGCTGGCCGGCGCGGCCCGGGCGGCCGGCGGAGGGTGGCGTGGTGAGCTGCTGCACGACTCCGCCCCCTACGGGGTGGCCTACTTCGTGGCGTCCTGGGAGCGGATGTGACAGGCGACGCGGACGTGAGAGGCGACGCGGGGGGCACTGTCGTCGCGGTGGTCGGCCCGACCGCGGCGGGCAAGTCGGCGCTGAGCATCGCGTTGGCGCACGCGCTGGACGGTGAGGTGGTCAACGCCGACTCGATGCAGCTCTACCGGGGCATGGACATCGGCACCGCCAAGCTGACCGCAGCCGAGCGGGACGGCGTGCCGCACCACCTGTTGGACATCTGGGAGGTCACCGAGCCGGCGAGTGTCGCGGAGTACCAGCGGCTGGCCCGCGCGGCGGTGGACGACATCCTGTCCCGGGGGCGGGTGCCGCTGCTGGTCGGTGGGTCCGGGCTGTACGTGCGGGCGGTGCTGGAGCGTTTCGAGTTCCCCGGGACCGACGCCGCGCTGCGGGACCGGCTGGAACGGGAGTTGGCCGAGGTCGGCCCGGCCCCGCTGTACGCGCGGCTGCGCGCCGCCGACCCGGTCGCCGCCGAGGGCATCCTGCCCGGCAACGGCCGGCGCATCGTGCGGGCGCTGGAGGTGATCGAGCTCACCGGCGCGCCGTTCACCGCGTCGCTGCCGCAGCCCACGCCGTACTACCCGTCCGTACAGCTCGGCGTCGACCTGGACACGGGCGTGCTGGACGAGCGGATCGCGCTGCGGGTCGACCGGATGTGGGCCGACGGCCTGGTGCCGGAGACCCGGGAGCTGGTCGCACGCGGGCTGCCCGAGGGGCGGACGGCGAGCCGGGCGCTGGGCTACCAGCAGGTGCTGCGCCTGTTCGCCGGTGAGCTGACCGAGGCGCAGGCGCACGAGGAGACGGTCCGCGCCACCCGGCGTTTCGTCCGCCGGCAGCGGTCCTGGTTCCGGCGCGACCAGCGGATCCACTGGCTGGACTCGACCGCGCCGGACCTGATCGGGGCCGCGCTGCGTCTGGTGCCGGCCGAGACGCGATAATGGGGGCGTGGAGTTCACCAAGGGCCACGGCACCGGCAACGACTTCGTCCTTCTTCCCGACCCGGACGGTCAGCTCGACCTGACCCCGGAGCTGGTCGCGGCGCTCTGCGACCGGCGGCGGGGCATCGGCGCGGACGGCGTGCTGCGGGTGGTCCGGGCGGCCAAGCATCCGGACGGCGCGGGGCTGGCCGGCGAGGCCGAGTGGTTCATGGACTACTGGAACGCCGACGGCTCGTTCGCCGAGATGTGCGGCAACGGTGCCCGGGTCTTCGTGCGCTACCTGCTCGACACCGGGTTGGCGACGCCCGCCGGCGCGGCCCTGCCGGTGGCCACCCGGGCCGGCGTCGTGCGCGCGCTGGTCGAGGGCGACGCCGTGTCCGTCGAGATGCGCCGACCCCGGGTGTACGACAGTTCGACCGCCACCCTGGGCGGGCTGACCCTGGCCGGCACCGCCGTGGACATCGGCAACCCGCACCTGGTCTGTGTGCTGCCGGCCGGGGTGGAGCTGTCCGCGCTGGATCTGACCACCGCGCCCGGGTTCGACCCGGCGTTCTTTCCGAACGGGGTGAACGTCGAGTTCATCGTGGCGGGCGATCCGGTCGACGACGCCGACGGGCACACCCTGATGCGCGTGTACGAGCGCGGCAGCGCCGAGACCCTGTCCTGCGGCACGGGTGCCTGCGCGGTGGGCGCGGTGGCCCTGCGTGACCTCGGCCGGGACACCGGAGTGATCGCCGTGGACGTGCCCGGCGGTCGGGTGACGGTCACCGTCACCGAGACCTCCTGCTGGCTGTCCGGTCCCGCCGTCCTGGTGGCAAGAGGCGACGTAGACCTGACCACGCTCCGCCCCTGACCCGCCACCCGGGTTGATCAAGAGGTTTGCGTCAGGAACAACGCGGATCCTGACGCAAACCTCTTGATCACCAGGGGGAACTCGTTCAGGGCGTCGCGCTGGCGTTGGCCGCGATTTCGGGGAGGTCGGCCGGGCCGGGGTCGGCCGCCGGCAGCGGGCTGGGGTTGTGCGCGGCGGCGCGAACGGCGGCGGCGACCGCCGGGGCGACCCGGGAGTCGAAGACGCTCGGCACGATCACCGTCGGGTTGATCTTGTCTTCGCCCACCACGTCGGCGATGGCCCGGGCGGCCGCGATCGCCATCTCCTCGGTGAACTCCTCGGCGTGCGCGTCGAGCATCCCGCGGAACACTCCGGGGAAGGCGAGCACGTTGTTGATCTGGTTCGGCTGGTCCGAGCGGCCGGTGGCGACCACGGCGGCGTGCTTGCGCGCCTCCCGCGGGTCGACCTCCGGGTCCGGGTTGGCGAGCGCGAAGACGATCGAGTCCTTGGCCATCTGGGCGATGTCGTCCCCGGTGAGCAGGTTCGGCGCGCTCACCCCGATGAACACGTCGGCGCCCCGGATCGCGCCCGGCAGGTCGCCCGAGTAGTTCTCCTTGTTGGTGTTGTCCGCCAGCCACTGCCACGCCGAGTTGAGCCCGGTCAGCCCGCGGTGCAAGGCGCCCTGGCGGTCGTACGCGATGATGTCGCCGACGCCCTGGCGCAGCAGCAACTTCATGATCGCGGTGCCGGCCGCGCCGGCCCCGGAGACGACCACCCGGACATCCTCCAGCTGCTTGCCGACCACCCGCAGCGCGTTGGTCAGCGCGGCCAGCACGCAGATCGCGGTGCCGTGCTGGTCGTCGTGGAACACCGGGATGTCCAGCGCCTCGCGCAGCCGGGCCTCGATCTCGAAGCAGCGCGGCGCGGCGATGTCCTCCAGGTTGATCCCACCGTACGCCGGCGCGATCGCCTTCACGATCTGCACGATCTCGTCGGTGTCCTGGGTGTCCAGCACCACCGGCCAGGCGTCCACCCCGCCGAAGCGCTTGAACAACGCCGCCTTGCCCTCCATCACCGGCAGCGAGGCGGCCGGACCCAGGTTGCCCAGGCCGAGCACCGCCGAGCCGTCGCTGACCACCGCGACGGTGTTGCGCTTGATGGTCAGTCGCCGGGCGTCCGCCGGGTTCTCGGCGATCGCCATGCAGACCCGGGCCACCCCTGGGGTGTACGCCCGGGACAGCTCGTCGCGGTTGCGCAGCGCGACCTTCGACGTCACCTCGATCTTGCCGCCGAGGTGCAGGAGGAACGTCCGGTCCGACACCTTCCGCACGTCCACGCCGTCCAGCGCGGTCAGCGCGTCGACCACCTGGTCGGCGTGGCCGGCGTCGGCGGTGTCGCAGGTCAGGTCGACGATCACGTTCGTCGGGTCGGAGTCCACCACGTCCAACGCCGTGACGATCGCGCCGGCCTCGCCGACGGAGGTGGTGAGCCGCCCGATCGAGGACGCGTCAGCGGTCACGGCGATCCGGATGGTGATCGAAAATCCGGCGCTCGGCAGTCGGGTGATGGCCACGGGATCCCTCCGTCACGGCTGTGCGGCCAGTCGGCCGCCGCCCGCATTTCTACCGGGTTGACGCAGCCGACCAGCATTCGCCCCCGCTTTTCGAGACTCGGAGCATGGGCATATAGCAGGTGCGTTCGGCGTTGTGTCATGTCAGGATTACGTTCCACTTATCAAAACGGACAGGAGAACCGCTTGCGAGACCAGGAGAGCTTTGTCCCCGTCGAGGACGAGCTCGACGACGTCACCACCGGCGAAATGGATCTGTCGGAGAGGCAGTCCCTCCGACGCGTCCCGGGCCTGTCAACCGAGCTCACCGACGTCACCGAGGTGGAATACCGCCAGCTGCGGCTGGAGCGGGTCGTCCTGGTGGGCGTCTGGACCGAGGGCACGGCGGCGGACGCGGAAAACTCGCTCACCGAGCTCGCCCTGCTGGCCGAGACCGCCGGTTCGCAGGTGCTCGAAGGGCTCATCCAGCGTCGCAGTCGCCCCGACCCGGCCACCTACATCGGTCGCGGCAAGGTCGACGACCTCAGCGCGGTGGTGCTGTCCAGCGGTGCCGACACGGTCATCTGTGACGGTGAGTTGTCCCCGTCGCAGCTGCGCAACCTGGAGCAGCGCACCAAGGTCAAGGTCGTCGACCGGACCGCGCTGATCCTCGACATCTTCGCCCAGCACGCGAAGAGCAAGGAAGGTAAGGCCCAGGTCGAGCTGGCCCAGCTCGAATACCTGCTGCCCCGGCTGCGCGGTTGGGGTGAGACGCTCTCCCGGCAGACCGGTGGTTCCGGCCGCGGCGGCGGCGCCGGCGGCGGCGTGGGTGTGCGTGGTCCCGGTGAGACCAAGCTGGAGACCGACCGGAGGCGGATTCGGCACCGCATCTCCCGGCTGCGCCGCGAGATCAAGAGCATGCGCACGGTACGCGTCACGAAGCGCGCCCGACGCAACCGCAACTCCGTTCCCGCCGTGGCCATCGCCGGCTACACCAACGCCGGCAAGTCCAGCCTGCTCAACCGGTTGACCGACGCGGGCGTGCTTGTCGAGGACGCGCTGTTCGCGACACTGGACCCGACCACCCGGAAGGCGACCGCCGCGGACGGCCGGATCTACACCCTGACCGACACCGTCGGTTTCGTCAGGCACCTGCCGCACCAGATCGTCGAGGCGTTCCGTTCGACGCTGGAGGAGGTCGCGGAGGCGGATCTGGTGGTGCACGTCGTGGACGGCACCCACCCGGATCCCGAGGAGCAGGTCCGGGCGGTCCACACGGTGCTCGCCGAGGTGAGCGCGGAGCGGCTTCCCGAGTTGCTGGTGGTCAACAAGACCGACGCGGCCGACGAGGACTCGCTGCTGCGGCTCAAGCGGCTCTGGCCGGACGCGATCTTCGTCTCCGCGCACTCCGGGCGGGGCATGGACGAGCTGCGCGCGGCGATCGAGGACCGACTGCCGCGACCGGCCGTGGAGGTCCGGGCCGTGCTGCCGTACGACCGCGGTGACCTGGTTGCCCGGGTGCACCGCACGGGCGAGGTGCTCAGCACGGCGCACCTGCCGGAGGGCACCCTGCTGCATGTCCGCGTCGCCGCGGACCTCGCCGCGGAACTGGCACCGTTCGACGTCGAGCGACAGGGACAGGCGGCGGGCAGCCGCTCCTGAGCGGCCACGGTGTCATCCGTCGGAAACGCGTGGCATGCGACACTGGCCGAATGCGCCGCGTTGTTTCCTCGGTCACGGTTGCCCTCGGCCTGTTCGGGGCAACCGTGGCGCTCGCCGGAGTCGCCGCGGCGGCTCCCGGCCCCGGGTCGTCCGAGCCGCCCGCCGTCACCGCCGGCCAGAAGCGGTGCACGATCGTCGACGAGCGGCTGCGGGAGCTGTCCGGTCTGGTCGCGACCAAGAGTGGCTACGTCGTCATCAACGACAGCACCGATCTCACGGCGCGCGAGCGGATCTTCTTCCTCGACACCAAGTGCAAGGTCTCGAAGGAGCCGGTCCGGTACCCGGGGCAGGGCCCGGTCGACACCGAGGATCTCGCCCTATCCAAGGACGGCGCGACCCTCTGGATCGCCGACACCGGTGACAACGCCGACGCGAAGGAGCGCCGCACGCGCGTCGCGCTCTGGTCGATGCCGGTCACCGGCGCGAGGCAGCCGACGCCGCACCGGATCTCCTACCCGGAGGGCAAGCCGCACGACGCCGAGGCACTGCTCATCGGTGACGACGGAAAACCGCTCGTCATCACGAAGGTCACCAGCGGCAAGGCCGAGATCTACGCGCCGACGGCGGCGTTGCGCAACGGCGAGGCCGATTCGGTGCCGATGCGCCAGGTCGGCGAGATCACGCTGCCGAAGACCCAGACGGAGAACCCGCTCAACACGTTCGGCCGGATCGCCATCACCGGCGCGGCCCGCTCGCCGGACGGCTCCCGGGTGGTCCTGCGCACCTACGCGGACGCTTTCGAGTACGACGTGAGCGGCGGTGACATCGTCGGCGCGCTCACCACCGGCAAGCCCCGGGTGACGGCGCTGGCGGACCCGTTCGGCGAGGCCATCAGCTACTCCACGGACGGCAAGTCGTTCCTGACCGTCTCGGACGCGTTCCGGTTCGGCGAGGACGAGCCCCTCGACATCCTCAGCTATTCACCGTCCACGTCGACCGCGGTGCCAGTCGCGGCGGGGGCGGGGGACATCAAGAAGGCGACCTCGGCATCCTGGGCCGCCGGGCTGGACTTCGACGACATCACCTATCTGGTCGGCGCGGTCGGGGTGATCGGCCTGCTGCTGGTCGCTGCCGGCATCGTCGGCATCGTCCGGGCCCGCCGACGGCTGCCGGCCGCCGACGTGGCGAAGACGTCGGCCCGGGACGGCGAGCCGCTCAACCCACGTCCGGGCCCGGCCGTCGATGGTTCGCCAGCGGTGGGTGACCGTACGGGCGGCGTCTACGGTGGCGGCGCGCCGGCGAGCGCCTACGGCGGCGGCGCCGGTCGCGGTGGCCCGCCACCGGCAGGTGGTACGGGCCGCGGTGGCCCTGCGGGTCGCGGTGGCCCGCCTCCGGCGGGTGGTGCCGTGTACGGCGGTGGTCGACCGACCGCGGCCGACGGTGGCTACGGTGCGGCACGACCGGACGGCGGTGCCGCTGGTGTGTACGGCGGCGCTCGTCCTCCGGCGGGTGGCGCTGCTCGTCCTCCGGCGGGTGGTGGTCGCCCCCAAGGGGGCGGTCGTCCTCCGGTGGGTGGCGGTGGCCGTCCGCAGGGTGCCGGTGGTGTCCCTCCGGGCGGGGGTGGTCGTCCCGTCAGCGGTGTGTACGGCGGTGACGGTGGCCACACCGGCACGGGTCGCGCGGAACCGCCCCGGCGCGGGGGGCCGGAATCCGACCCTCGGGGCCAGCGGCCAGGCCGTCGCCGTGACGACGACGAGCCCATCGATCCGTACGGGCAGTATCCCGGGGGCGGTCGCGGCCCCCGCGGCGACCGCTACTGACGGGCCAGCCCTCAACAACTGACGGACCAGCCCCCGACAACTGACGGGCCAGCACCGGGCAACCGACGCGGGTGAGCGCCCGTGAGCACTCACCCGCCGATCGGTCAGATGCGGCGCAACACCGCCACGACCCGGCCCATGATGGTCGCGTCGTCTCCGGGGATCGGGTCGAAGGCCGGGTTCTGTGGCATCAGCCAGACATGCCCGTCGCGCCGCCGGTAGGTTTTGACCGTCGCCTCGCCGTCCAGCATGGCGGCCACGATCTCGCCCGAGTCGGCGGTCGGCTGCTGCCGGACGACCACCCAGTCGCCGTCGCAGATCGCCGCGTCGAGCATCGAGTCGCCCTTGACCTGGAGCATGAAGACCTCGCCCTCACCCACGAGCTCGCGAGGCAGCGGGAAGATGTCCTCCACGGCCTGCTCGGCGAGGATCGGCCCACCGGCGGCGATCCGACCGAGCATCGGCACGTACGCCGGGGTCGGTCGCTGTGCCCGGGACAGCTCGTCGTCGATGGCCTCGCTGGGGGCGCGGACGTCCACGGCACGCGGCCGGTTGGGGTCGCGGCGCAGGAAGCCCTTCTTTTCCAGCTCCTTGAGCTGGTAGGCGACGCTCGACGGCGACACCAGGCCGACCGCCTCGCCGATCTCCCGGACGCTGGGCGGGTAGCCGTGCCGCTCCACCCAGTTGCGGATGAACTCCAGGATGCGACGCTGGCGGGCGGTCAGGTCGACGGTCGCCGGGTCGGGGAAGGCGCTGACGACCGGGGTGACCGGGCGTACGGCGGGCTGACCCGTCCGGCTGCGCGCGGCGGTGCGGCGTCGGGTGGCCGGGGGGCCCGCCTCGGTGATCTGCTGCGGGCTCTTCGGCCGGCTGGCCCGGTCCTCGGTCACGTCCGTCCTCCCTGGTCGGCGCTGGGTGCCTCGTCGGCTCGTGGTGCGTGCGGTGGTGCCACGTTGTTCATGACCGTATAGGTGAGATCGGTCATTTTCAAACATCTGTACGACCTCTCACCGGCGTGTCGGGGTGAAAAACCGCTCCCGTCGTACGGATGTTCTGATAAATGGTACGTCGACTAGCACTGGTGTTCGATCCTCGGCCGTTTTCCGGACCGATCCGGCCGCCCGGTCGGTAACCCGGGAGAGGTCTCGACGTTGGGGTTTTCGGACGTGCTGTCGGTCGTGGATGACCAGATGGTCCGTGACGCGCCGGACACGCCGGCGAACTTGACCCGGCTTCCCCGGCGACATACGGTCGACCCCTAGATGTAGTAGTGACACGGGCGTGAGTTGCCCACAGGTTGGGTCCGACTACCGACCGCACTCCCGTAACGTCGATCACGGCGGGCGTCGTCCGAGGACGGCACCGTCGCGGTGAGTCGTGCCCGGGGGTGCTCCGCACAGGTCGCAGTTGATCATTTTCAAGGAGGTGGGCGATGCGGTGTCCGTACTGCCGGCACGCTGACTCCCGGGTGGTCGACTCGCGGGAGGCCGACGACGGCCAGCTCATTCGACGGCGGCGGTCCTGCCCGGAGTGCGGCAAGCGGTTCACCACGGTCGAGGAGGCGGTCCTCGCGGTCGTCAAGCGCAGCGGGGTGACCGAGCCGTTCAGCCGGACGAAGATCATCGGCGGGGTGCGCAAGGCGTGCCAGGGCCGGCCGGTGGACGACGACTCCCTCGCGTTGCTCGCGCAGCGGGTGGAGGAGACCGTCCGGGCCAAGGGGGCCGCCGAGATCCCCAGTCACGAGGTGGGCCTGGCGATCCTGGGTCCGCTGCGCGACCTGGACGAGATCGCCTACCTGCGGTTCGCCAGCGTCTACCGCTCGTTCGACTCGCTCGCCGACTTCGAGCGCGAGATCGACACGTTGCGGGCCGTGGCGCGAGCCCGGGAGCAGGGCCGGGCCGACGCGGTCGAGGCCGCCGGCCGTACCAACTGACTTCACTGTTTTCGAGAGATCAGGACGCGCGGTGGGTGACCGCGCAGACGAGGGGGGCGACGGCGTGACAACTAGCCGTTCACGGAGCAAGGCAGGCGCGGGGCTGAAGATCGAGCGGGTGTGGACGACCGAGGGGGTCCACCCGTACGACGACGTGGCGTGGGAGCGCCGCGACGTCGTGATGACGAACTGGCGGGACGGCTCGATCAACTTCGAGCAGCGGGGGGTCGAGTTCCCGCAGTCGTGGAGCGTCAACGCGGCGAACATCGTGACCACCAAGTACTTCCGGGGCGCGGTGGGGACCCCGGAGCGGGAGTGGTCGCTCAAGCAGTTGATCGACCGGGTGGTCACCACCTACCGCACCGCCGGTGAGGAGTACGGCTACTTCGCCAGCCCGGCGGACGCCGAGATCTTCGACCACGAGCTGACCTGGATGCTGCTGCACCAGGTGTTCAGCTTCAACTCGCCGGTCTGGTTCAACGTCGGCACGCCGTCGCCGCAGCAGGTCAGCGCCTGCTTCATCCTGGCCGTCGACGACTCGATGGACTCGATCCTCGACTGGTACAAGGAGGAGGGGCTGATCTTCAAGGGCGGCTCCGGCTCCGGGGTCAACCTGTCGCGGATCCGCTCGTCGCGTGAGCTGCTCTCCTCCGGCGGCACCGCCTCCGGCCCGGTCAGCTTCATGCGCGGCGCGGACGCCTCCGCCGGCACCATCAAGTCCGGCGGTGCGACCCGCCGCGCGGCCAAGATGGTCATCATCGACGTGGACCACCCGGACATCGAGGAGTTCGTGGTCACGAAGGCGCGCGAGGAGCACAAGATCCGCGCCCTGCGCGACGCCGGGTTCGACATGGACCTCGGCGGCTCCGACATCGTCAGCGTGCAGTACCAGAACGCCAACAACTCGGTCCGGGTCTCCGACGAGTTCATGTCAGCGGTCGAGAACGAGAAGGGCTTCGACCTGCGTGGCCGGCTGGACGGCTCGGTGATCGACACCGTCGACGCCAAGAAGCTGTTCCGCACCATCTCCCAGGCCGCCTGGGAGTGCGCCGACCCGGGCCTGCAGTACGACGACACGATCAACGACTGGCACACCTGCCCGGAGACCGGGCGGATCACCGCGTCGAACCCGTGCTCGGAATACCTGCACCTGGACAACTCCTCGTGCAACCTGGCCTCGCTCAACCTGATGAAGTTCCTCCGCGCCGACGGTGGCTTCGAGGTGGAGAAGTTCGTCAAGTCCGTCGAGTTCGTCATCACCGCGATGGACATCTCGATCTGCTTCGCGGACTTCCCGACCGAGAAGATCGGCGAGACCTCCCGCGCCTACCGGCAGCTCGGCATCGGCTACGCCAACCTCGGCGCCCTGCTGATGGCCACCGGCCTGCCGTACGACTCGGAGCAGGGCCGCTCGGTCGCCGCGTCGATCACGTCCCTGATGACCGGCACCGCGTACCGCCGCTCCGCCGAGCTGGCCGGCGTCGTCGGCCCGTACGACGGCTACGCCCGCAACGCCGAGCCGCACAAGCGGGTCATGCGCAAGCACGCCGCCGCCAACGACGAGATCAAGCCGACCAGCCCGGTGGCCACCGCGATCGTCCGCGAGGCGACCAAACAGTGGACCCAGGGCAACAAGATCGGCGACAAGTTCGGCTGGCGCAACGCCCAGGCCAGCGTCCTCGCCCCGACGGGCACGATCGGCTTCATGATGGACTGCGACACGACCGGCGTGGAGCCGGACCTGGCGCTTGTCAAGTTCAAGAAGCTGGTCGGCGGCGGCTCGATGCAGATCGTCAACCAGACGGTGCCGCGCGCCCTGCGCAGCCTCGGTTACCCCGAGGAGCAGGTCGAGGCGATCGTCGAGCACATCGCCGACCACGGCCACGTGGTGGACGCCCCGGGCCTCAAGCCGGAGCACTACCCGGTCTTCGACTGCGCCATGGGCGAGCGGACGATCGCCCCGATGGGTCACGTGCGGATGATGGCGGCCATCCAGCCGTTCGTCTCCGGCGCCATCTCCAAGACGGTCAACATGCCGGAGGCGGCCACCGTCGAGGACGTCGAGAAGATCTACTTCGAGGGCTGGAAGCTCGGCCTCAAGGCGCTGGCGATCTACCGGGACAACTGCAAGGTCGGTCAGCCGCTCTCGGTGGCCAAGTCCAACAAGGCCACCGAGCCGGCCGCGGTCGAGGCCGCGCCGGCCGCCGTGGAGAAGGTCATCGAGTACCGGCCGGTGCGTAAGCGCCTGCCGAAGAAGCGCCCGTCCGAGACGGTCAGCTTCTCCGTCGGTGGCGCCGAGGGCTACCTCACCGCGTCGTCCTACCCGGACGACGGCCTCGGCGAGGTCTTCCTGAAGATGTCCAAGCAGGGCTCGACCCTGGCCGGCGTGATGGACGCCTTCTCGGTGGCCATCAGCATCGGCCTGCAGTACGGCGTGCCGCTGGAGACGTTCGTCAGCAAGTTCACCAACATGCGCTTCGAGCCGGCCGGCATGACCGACGACCCGGACGTGCGGATGGCCGCCTCGGTGATGGACTACATCTTCCGTCGCCTGGCGCTGGACTTCCTGCCCTACGAGCGCCGCGCCGAGCTGGGCATCTTCACCGCCTCGGAGCGGGCCGCCCAGTTGCGGGCCGAGGCCGACGCGGAGGCCGCCGCCGTCACCGGCGCGGAGCTCACCGCGATGGCGTCCTCGGCTCCGGTGGAGGCCCCGGCCAAGTCGGAGGCCGTCGCCCAGCCGGCCCAGGAGATGGCCGACGTGGCCGCCGCCAAGCCGGCTCCGAGCGTGGGTTCCAGCACCGAACTGCTGGAGGCCGTGATCGGCAAGGCCGCCGACGCGCCGCTCTGCTTCACCTGCGGTACGAAGATGCGCCCCGCCGGTAGCTGCTACGTCTGCGAGGGCTGCGGCTCCACCAGCGGCTGCAGCTGACACGTCAGCGACGAGCCCCGGGCGTTCGCGCGCCCGGGGCTCGTTTGTGTGCGGGTCACTCGGACCAACGATCCTGGTGGATCACCGACGACAGCGGACGTCGCTGACGCCAGCCGTGCCGCTCCAGGTCCGGCGTCTCCTCCAGATGGGTGACCGGGCCGAGGCAGAGCCACGCCACCGGGCGGACGGTGGCCGGGATGCCGAGCAGGTCGCGCAGGAACGACTCCCGGTAGAACGAGACCCAGCCGACCCCGAGCTGCTCGGCGGTTGCGGCCAGCCACAGGTTCTGGATCGCCAGACAGACCGAGTAGAGGCCGGCGTCGGCGATCGCGTGACGGCCGAGCACGGCCGGCCCACCCCGCTCCGGGTCGTACGTGACCACGACCGACAACGTCGACTCTCGTACGCCATCGATCTTTATCCGGGCGAAGCGTTCCGCCGCCGCACCGTCGAGAGTGGCCGCGAAGGTGTCCCGCTCCCGCTCCACGTGCCGGTGGAACTGCTGCCGCAGCTCAGGATCGCGGACCAGGATGAAGTCCCAGGGCTGGGAGAGGCCGACGCTCGGCGCGGCGTGCGCCGCCGTGAGGATCCGATCCAACGTATCCGCGGGGATCGGCGCCCCGGTGAACTGGGCACGTACGTCCCGACGGCGGTGGATGGTCTCGTAGAGTCCGTTGTTCAAGGCAGGCTCCCGCTGCGCTCGCGCCCCTGACGGGGCGATGACGCGAGGCCGGTCTTCGGACTCCCGGATCTCCGCTGGTCACCCGCCTTCCCAGCCCCTCAGGGCCAGTGGCTGCGTCTGGTACGCGTGGGTGGCAGCTCCCCGGTCACCGCGGCGGGCCCGTGCCGGACTCACACCGGCTTCCCGATTCTCCCCACTCGCGCGGGGCACCTCGCAACGTTTGTGCCACCGCGCAGCATAGCGGCCGCCCCTGCCTGCGGGGTGGCGGTCCGTCGCCCGGTCGCATGTCCGGCCGGGCGACGGCCGCTACCCGCGCCGTCTGCGTCAGGCGGAAAGTTCCGCCCGGATCAGCGCGGCCAGCTCGGCGGGCTGAGAAAGGAACGGCGAGTGCGAGGAGTTCATGCGCAACACCCGCTCGGCCCGCTTGGCCATGAGCTCCTGCGCGAAGGGCGGAAGAGCGTTGTCGGCCGCACAAATGAGGTAGGTGCTGGGAATGGTGCGCCACGCGGCCTCGGTCAGCGGCTGCTGCGTCGAGGCCCAGGACTGGAGCCCGAGTCGTGCAACGGCCTGTTCCGCGATTTCCGGATCGACGTCGCTGTAGAAGACCTCTCGGGGCTGCGACGGTTCGATGTGACCCCTGCCCTTCAGGTCCGTCCGCTCGTGAACCTCCCACCACGGCGGAGCAACGCCGCCGGCGGTGGAGAAGAGCGAATCGCCGACATCCGGCTGGAAAGCGGCGAGATAAACGATTCGGCGTACGTTGTCCGCGGCAGCGAGCGCCTCCGTGACTGGTGCGCCACCGTAGGAGTGGGCGACGACCACGACCGGTCCGTCGATGGCGGCGACGGCGGCTTTGACCACGGCAGCGTCGTCGTAGAGGTCACCGAGGGCAGCGGGGTCGTTGCCGCTACTGGGTAGCGCGACGGTGTGGATGTCGATATCCGGAAACTGCTCGATGAGCGACTGCCAGACCCAGGGCCCGTGCCAGGCACCGTGCACGAGAAGAAGCGACGGAATGCTGTTCAAGATGATGTTCCTGCCCGCATGTATTCAAATGATCGGATCTGGAGTTCGTCGTCGACCACGCCGTCGTGCATCACCGGAGCGCCCCATCTCGACCGAGGACAGCGGAAATATATGCCGCTACTTTTGGGTAGCAAGGCGCGGATGACTATGAGCCGAGCCACAAGCCCGATCGGCGGCGGTGTGCTCGTGATCAACAACACGTTGCCTGGCTCGGGCCGAATCCAAGCTCATTCCCGTATTGCTTGCTGAGCGCCGCTGGATAGCAAACTCGCGCCCGTGGCGGTGCGGTTGTCCGCAATTCCCCCGACGCACCTGCCGGGCTACTCGCTCGCGCGCTCGGCCGCGCGTACCGCGTTGCGGAACAGCATCGCGACGGTGGTCGGACCGACGCCGCCCACCCGGGGCGTGATGGCGCCGGCGACCTCGGCGCACGCTTCGTCCACGTCCGGTAGGAGGCGCCGTCCTTCGTAGCGGACGCCGGCGCCGATGACGACGGCGCCGGGCTTGACGTGCTCGGGCCGAACGATCCGGGGTACGCCCGCGGCGGCGACGAGGATGTCGGCGCGGCGGGTGTAGCGGTCCCAGTCGGGCACGCCGGTGTGGACGACGGTGACGGCGGCGTTGGCGGTCGGACGCTTCTGGGCGAGCAGCATCGCCAGGGGGCGGCCAAGGGTGGCGCCGCGACCGAGGATGACGACCTCACGACCGGCGACGGGGATCTCGTGGTACGCCAGGAGGGCTTCGATGCCGGCGGGGGTGCACGGCAGCGGGCCGGGCAGGCCGACGGCGAGACGCCCCATGTTCAGCGGGTGCATGCCGTCGACGTCCTTGTCCGGGTCGATCGTCAGCAGCGCCGCGTCGTAGTCCAGATGCCCCGGCACGGGGTACTGCACGAGCAGTCCGTGCACGGCGGGATCGCTGTTGAAGCGGGCAATGGCCTGGTGCAGTTCGGCCTGGGTGGCGGTGGCGGGCAGATGCACGTGCGGGGAGGCGAACCCGAGCGCGGCGGCCTGGCGCTGCTTGATGGCGATGTAGCCGGCGCTGGCGTCGTCGTCGCCGACGAGGATGGTGGCGAGGCTCGGTGTGATCCCGCGGCTGCGGAGTGCTGCGGCAGCGGCGGCGGTCTCGGCCAGGACGGCTTCGGCGACGGGTGCGCCCGGCAGGAGCCGAGCCGTGCCAGACGGGGTGTGGTGCTGCGCGGATCCACTGGTCGTGGTCATGACGGATTCTCCACGCAGGCGCCCAGGCGGTCGACGCCCGCGAGAGGCTCCCCGATGGTTTCACCATCCCCGTGCCGCCAGTCGCCGGTGCTTCGATCATGCCGCATCAACGGGGCGACTGCCCAGCTGACCGGCCCGTGCCGCCTCGGGCGGGGGGTTTGGTAACACCAGCGGTCCGGCTTACGAAGAAGAGGTGTGAGTGACGAGAGGGGACAGCCTGTGCGTGAGCCCAGCGAAGCGGGAGGTGACATCTCCGGCATCGGGGCCGATCCGGTGGCCTTCGAGGTCTTCTACCGGCGGCACCTGGAGGCGGTGGGCCGGTTCGTGGCGCGGCGGGTCGACGACCCGCACCTCGCCGCCGACCTGACCGCCGACGTGTTCCTGGCGGTGATCGAGTCCGCGGACGGCTACCGGCCGGACCGGGGGAGCCAGGTCGCTTGGCTGTACGGGGTGGCCCGCAACGTCATCGGCGACGAACGGCGTCGGGCGGCCCAACGGCTGCGGGTGACCGGCCGACTGGCCGGACGACGGGACCTCGGCCCCGATGACATCGCCCGCATCGAGGAGCGGATCGACGCCGAGTCGGCGGCCCGCCACACCTGTCGGGCGCTGAGCGAGCTGCCCGAGGGCACCCGAACGCTTGTCGAACTCGTCGCCGTGGACGGCCTCAGTGTCGCGGAGGCGGCGACCGTGGTCGGGATGTCCCCGGTCGCTGCCCGGGTCCGCCTGCACCGTGCCCGTCGCGTCGTCCAGGCCGTGCTCGCCCGCCCGGCCACCACCCTCGCCTGAGCAGACGGAGCTGACGCCATGAACAAGATCGAACAGTCGACCGAGGGTTTCGAGGAGCAGCTCCTCAGAGATCTGAGCGCCCACGTCGCCCGGCGGGCCGAGGTGGCTTCGGCGACCCGTGCCGCCGGCTTCCGTACCCGGTTCCCGCGCGGTTGGCGCCTGGCCGGAGCGTTCGGGCTGGCCGTCGTCCTGACCGCCGGTGCGCTGGCGGTCCAGGCCATGGGGGTGGGCGACAAGCCGCCGCCCACGGCAACCGCGTCGGAGATCTTCCGGATGGCGGCCGACGCCGCCCGGCAGCAGCCCGAGCTGACCGCCCGACCCGATCAGTACGTCTTCACGGAATCCCTCGCGAGGGTCAGGGACATGCCGGCCAGCGGCCCGTACCGGACCATCCGGAACCAGCTGTGGCAGTCGGCCGGCGGAGTCGCGTACTCGCAGGGACGCTATCGACCGGAGACCGATCCGAACGGGTGGAGCACGCTGACGGAGCTCCGCCTCAATGATCCCGGTGATCCCGAGAAGGAACTCGACGCCTTCCAGGCGCCCGCGTACCACGGCGACCTGCCTACCGACCCGGACGAGTTGCTTCGATACCTCCGCGAACACCCGGTCGACCTGCATCTCCCCGAAGGAGCCGACGAGGAGGCCGTCTACGGGGACGAGAGCATGCCGTACACCACCGCGCGGTCGATGCTCAACGGCTACGTGCCGCCCCGAGCGCTGGCGGCGCTGTTCGAGTTGTTGGCGCGGGAGCCGGGGGCGGTCGTCATCTCGGGCGACGTGGTGGACGCCGCCGGTCGGCACGGGGTGGCGATTCGGATGCCCGGCGTGATCGGTGGTAACGACGACCTCCTCTTCGACCGGGACACCCACGTCTACCTCGGCCGCCGAGGATCGGTGATACGCGACGGCAAGGAGTCGGTGCACGCGGCCGTCGCGCTCCTCCGCACCGCCATCGTCGACCGGCCGGGCCAGCTGCCCTGAGCAGCACCCGGCGGCAGCGGTTCAGGGCTGGGCGAACAGCGGTCCGTAGTTCGAGCGGAACATCTGCTCACCCAGGCGGCGCATCACCAGGTCGCGGAGCGCGGGCGGAAGCCCGGTGGCCTTGTCGCGGCGGTGGGTCTGGCTGAGCACCCAGTCGGTACGCGGGCGTCGCCGCGCCTCGTACCCGCGCAGGGCTTCGGCGATGGACCCGGCGGCGGCCAGCGACGCGGCGAGCACGACGGCGTCCTCCAGGGCCATCGCCGCGCCCTGGGCCATGTTCGGCGAGGTGGCGTGGGCGGCGTCGCCGATCAGCAGCACCGGCCCCCGGGACCAGGCGCCGAGCACGACCTCCTGGTTCGGCCCGGCGTGCAGGGTGCTGTCGTCGTGGTCGAGGGCCTTGAGCATGGTGGCGACCGGCTCGGTGAACGTCGCGGCCACCTCGTCGCGCCAGCCGGGTCGGTCGGCGACCGGGCCGTCGTTGTAGTAGCAGTACGTCTGTTCGGCGCTGATCGGGATCGTCAGGAACTGCCGACCACGCCCCAACTGCACCGACCAGACCGGCTCGGCGTCGATCCGCGGGGCGATCCACCGGTACGCGTACTGGCCGAGGTCGCGGGCCGCCGGAGCGTCGAAGGTGAGCCGCCGGACCGTCGAGTTCACCCCGTCCGCGCCGAGCACCAGGTCGTACCGTTCGATGCTGTGGTCGTCGAACTCGACGGCGACCCGGTCGCCCTCCTCGACCAGCACGACCGGGTGGCGGCCCCAGCGGATCGGGGTGTCCCCGACGCCGGCGAGCATCGCCCGGTGCAGGTGCGCCCGGGGCAGCGACACGCACGCCCCGACGCCCTGCCACAGCGCGGTCACGTCGATGTCGAAGAGGCGGCCCCCGCGCTGGTTGGCGCTGCGCTGCCGAGTGATCTCCACGGCGACGTCGGCGACCGGCTCCCGCAGACCGAGTACGGCGAGCATGCGGGTCGCGTTGCCGGTGAGGTAGATGCCGGTGCCGGAGTCGGTCGGCCCGGGTGCCCGCTCGACCACGTCGATCGTCGCGCCCCAGTCCCGCAACGCGGCCACCGTCGCCAGCCCGGCGACACCTCCACCGACGATCAGTACCCGGACACCGTTGCCCCGCACGACACACTCCTCCCCGTTGCCCCTGCCCGCACCCCCGCTGAGCTGCTGCTCAACGGGCCGGCCGCCGCAGCACTCTACGAGGGCGGTGAGTCAGCACACGGGATCGGGGGCTGAACTTCCGAGGAATGGGCTGCGACGATGAGGGCATGACGACCGCTGAGGCGTACGCCGAGTTCGGCAGCCGAGAGGCGCGTGGGGTGTCGCCCACGTACGAGCGTCTGGCGCAGGCCGTCGCCCGCGACGACGCCCTGCTCGCCCTGCTCGACAGGCTCCCGCCGGGCAAACGACAGCCGAATCTGCTGTTCGGCGTCGTGCGCTGGCTCGGCGGGCCGGTCGACGACCCGGTCGCGTTCCACGAGTACGCGGTGACGCACTGGCCCGCCGTCGAGACCGAACTGCGCACCCGGGCCACCCAGACCAACGAGAGCGGCAGGTGCGCGGTCCTGCTGCCGGTGCTCGCCGCGCTGCCGCAGCCCCTCGCCCTGCTGGAGGTCGGCGCGTCCGCCGGGCTCTGCCTCTACCCCGACCGGTACGCGTACCGCTACGGCGAACACCAGGTCGGCTCCGGCGAGCCGGTCCTGGAGTGCGCGGCCAGCGGGTTGGTGCCGCCGGCCCGCGTACCCCGGGTGGTGTGGCGGGCTGGTCTGGACCTCAACCCGCTCGACGTGACCGACCCCGGCGACGTGTCCTGGTTGGACGCCCTGATCTGGCCGGAGCACGCGCACCGGCGGTCCCGGCTGCGTGCCGCGGCGGCGGTCGCCGTCGCCGACCCCCCGTTGCTGGTCCGCGGTGATCTGGTGGACGACCTCCCGGCGCTGGCCGCCCGCGCGCCGGCCGACGCGACGCTCGTGGTCTTCCACACGTCGGTGCTCTACCAGGTGCCGCCGCCGCGCCGGGACGCGTTCGTCCGGCTGGTCCGCGAGCTGCCGGGGCACTGGATCGCGAACGAGGCACCGGAGGTGCTGCCGTACGACGGGTTGCCCGACCCGCCGAGCGACGCGCTACACAACGTCCTCGCGCTCGACGGGCAGCCGCTGGCCTGGGCCCGGGGTCACGGCCAGACGATGACCTGGTTCGGCTGAAGCCTCCCAGCCGCCCAGCCAGCCAGGCCGAGGCCGGCCGGCTCAGCGAACCGGTTCGGGCATCCGGGCGTGCAGGGCCCGGATGAACCAGTCCACCGCCGGCGCGGTCGCGTCGCCCGTCGACCAGCCGTTGAGCACCGCCACCAGGTCGAGGTAGCGGTCCCGGCGGGGATCGTTGGCCGGCACCAGCCGGTCGAGCAACCGCTGACGCAGGTCGGCGTCGTCGGAGTGACCGTGCAGGCTCGCGTACCGGCTGACGGCTGCCGCGACCACCGGATCGGCGTCCGGGCTGGTCGGGTCGAGGCCGGCCGCGAGGGCGGGGGCCACCGCGTCCCGGACCACCGCGACGGCGTCCGGGCGGGGCAGCCCCGGGACGTCGTGGTCGGCGGCGTGTTGCTGCGCCAGTCGCCGCATCCGGGCCCGGAACTCCGGATCCCGACACACCTCGGCCAGCTCCAACCACGCCTCGACCTGCTCGGTGCTGGGGTCGTCGGGAAGTTCCGGTGTCATCGAGACGAGCACACCCGGGTACGCGGGCTGGTCGCCGAGGCCGGCGAAGACGCCGGCCAGGAAGTCGGCGACCAGGTGCCCCCGTTCGCGGGCGGTGAGCCGGGCCAGCCGGTGCAGCTCGTCCACCTCGGCCGGGCCCGATCCGCGCCTCGCCGCGACGGTGAGCACCGCCTGACGTAGCCGCAGCACCCGGATCTGCACGGCCAACGCCTCGGCGTGCGCGGCGGCCACCTCGGGCAGGGCCACCTCGCGCTCCACCACCCGCCGGATGGTGGCCAGGTCCACGCCCAGGTCGCGCAGCGTCCGGACCAGGTCCAGCCGGGCAACCGCCGCGGCGTCGAAGAGGCGGTAGCCGGTCGGGCTCCGGTCCGTCGGTGGCACGATGCCGCTGTCGGCGTAGTACCGGATGGTCTTGACGCTCAGGCCGGTACGTCGGGCCAGCTCGCCAATCGTGTACTGCTCCGCACCGCTCATGCCCCCACCCTCACGTCTCCCCCCGCTGGAGACTCAAGCGACAGACGTCAGCGAGCCCGCTCGTGGCGGAGCAGGACCACGCCGTTGCCGAAGACGCGGCTCTCCGCCAGCCGCAGGCTGGTCGGGGCGTCGGCGTCCGGGAAGAGCCGGCGACCCCGACCGACCAGCACCGGGTGGACGTAGATCCGGTACTCGTCGATCAGGTCGTGCCGGGCGAAGGTCGCGGCCAGGCCGGCCCCGCCGAGCCCCAGGTCGCCGCCGGCCTCGGCCTTGAGCCGTCGTACCTGCTCCGGGTCCACCTCCCGGACCAGAGTGGCGTTCCCGTCGACGTGGTCCAGCGTGCGGGAGTAGACGGTCTTCGGCATGTCCCGCCAGATGCCGGCGAACTCGCGCATCGGGGCGCTGCTGGTCGGGTCCTGGTCGGCGGTCGGCCAGAAGTCGGCCATCAGCTCGTAGCTGACCCGGCCGTTGAGGAACCCACCCATCGGCGCGATCACGTCGTTGAAGTGCTGGTGCAGCTCGTCGTCGACCTGGTGCCACCCGATGTCGCCACCCGGACCCTCGAAGAACCCGTCCAACGACACGCTCATGTGCACAACGATCTTCCGCATCGCGTCTCCTCGGTGCTCGTCACAGCCTTCGGTCCCCCGAGCATCGTCGGACCCTACGACGAAACCGGCGGCGTGTCCCGCATTCCTCGCAGCGGGGAGCAGACCCCGAACAGGCACGCCGCCCAGGTGCCCAGCACGCACACCCAGAGCGCGCCACGCAGTCCCAGCGGGTGACCGGGGTAGTGGCCCGGCACTGTTGAGTCGCGGCCCTAGACTGCTGCTCGTGAACGGGAAGGGCTGCTGCTGGTGACCGAGGAGCCACGACCCCTGGCGGATCGGCCGCTCACCGAGCCGCACCCGTCCCGGCTGTCGCCCGCGCACCCCGACCGGGCCCGGATCCTCGCCACGCACGCCGCCGCGCTGAGCGCCGGGGAGGCCGGCTACCTCGACCCGACGAGCGGGCTGTTCGTGCTCAGCGCCGGCTTCCTGGCCCGGCGCGGCACCTGCTGCGGGCGCGGCTGCCGGCACTGTCCGTACGTGGACGATCCACTCTCGGAACAGGCGTAGACGAGGACTTCCCCGCGACACTTACACCCCGTACGGTGTCCGACGGACATCCGGCGGGCGCCTTCCGCCGTCGGTCGGCGAGAGGGTGGAGCGTGCGCGGGCGGATCGTGGTCGGAGGGCTGGCGGGGCTGCTGGTGAGCGGCTGCGCCGCCGAGGCCGAGCCGATCGCGGTGCTGCCGCCGCCGGTGCCGATCGCCGTGGACGTGGCGGCGGCGTCCTCCGGCGGCGCGTGCCGGCTGTTGGACTTCGCGGTGATCGAGGAACTGCTGAAGGTGCGCTTCGACGTGGCGGCGGCCAGTGAGCAGGGCGACACGCACACCTGTGTGGTGCGGGCCGGAGGCGCGGCGTTGCCGGAGCTGACGCTCAGTGTGTCCGAGACCACGATCGACAAGGCCACCTTCGCCGCGGACGTGGTGCCGGACAAGGCGGCGAAGATCACCGGGTTGGGTCAGCAGGCGTACCGGCGGACCACCGCCGCGGCGAGCGGGCACGGGCCGGTCGCCGAGGTGGGCTGGCTGGCCACCGACGGGCGGCTGGCCACGTTGAGCTGGACCGGTGCGCGGGGCAGCGAACGCACGGCGGCGGAGAAGGTGACCGCTGACCTGGCCGCACTGGCCAAGAAGGTGGACACCCGGGCGCTGTGACGCCCGGGTGACCGGTTGGTCAACTGGCGGCGACGAACACCCGGGAGGCGACCTCGCGGGGGAGTCGTACCCGGTCGCCCGACCTGTCGATCGACACGCCGTCGCGTTCCTGCGCCACGGTGACCGTGGCGCCCGGGTCGACACCGGCGGCGTGCAGTTGACGCAGCACGTCGGCGTCCTTCTGCACGCTCTCGCAGATCCGGCGCACCACGACCGGCCCGGAGAGGCCGGGGAAGGCCAGGTTGCGCTCGCCCTCGACGGCCTCGGTGGCCTCCTCGGCCGGCGAGCCCAGCTCCTGTAGGCCCGGGATCGGGTTGCCGTACGGGGAGCGGGTCGGCCGGTTGAGCAGGTCGTACACCCGCTTCTCCACCGCGTCGCTCATCACGTGCTCCCAGCGGCAGGCCTCTTCGTGGGCCTCCTCGTAGGGCATCCCGATGACGTTGACCAGCAACAACTCGGCGAGGCGGTGCTTGCGCATCACCGACACGGCGCTGCCCCGGCCCTGCACGGTGAGTGTCAGGTGCCGGTCGCCCTCGACGGTGAGCAGGCCGTCGCGCTCCATTCGGGCGACGGTCTGGCTCACGGTGGGGCCGCTCTGTTGCAGCCGTTCGGCGATCCGGGCACGCAGCGGCGGCACCCCTTCCTCTTCCAGTTCGAGGATGGTGCGCAGGTACATTTCGGTCGTGTCGACCAGGTCGTGAGACTTCATAACGTCAGCGGCCCTCCGGTGCACGATGCTACCTCGGAGAAGCACCAGCGACCGCCGCCGAGCCGCGTGCCGTCGACGCGAATGGTGTTGGATGGTCGCCATGTCCGGTACCCAGGAGCCGCTGGTCGAGGTCGACCGGCTCGCCGCCGAGCTTGACCAGGATGACCCGCCCACCCTGCTCGACGTTCGCTGGCGGCTCGTCGGCCCACCGGGCCACGACGACTACCTCGCCGGCCACCTGCCCGGCGCGGTCTTCGTCGACCTGGACACCGCGCTCTGCGGGCCGCCCGGAGTCGGCGGCCGGCACCCACTGCCCGACCCGGCCGCGTTGCAGGCCGCGCTGCGGGCCGCCGGCGTCCGCGCCGGTCACCCCGTGGTGGTGTACGACGGCGGCGACGGCCTGGCCGCCGCGCGGGCCTGGTGGACGCTGCGCTGGGCGGGACACCGCCCGGTGCGCCTGCTGCACGGTGGCTATCCAGCCTGGGTCGCCGCCGGCCGGCCCGTCTCCACCGACGCGCCCGCCCCGACTCCCGGTGACGTCGTGGTACGCCCCGGTGATCTCCCGGTCCTCGACGCCGGACAGGCCGCCGAGCTGGCCGCCGCGGACGACGCGGTGCTGCTCGACGTGCGGGCGGCGCCCCGCTACCGGGGTGAGGTCGAGCCGATCGACCCGGTCGCCGGGCACGTGCCGGGTGCCGCGAACCTGCCCGCCGGGGAGTACGTCGGTCCGGACGGGCGCTTCCCGGCCGCCGACGCCCTGCGTGAGCGGTTCGCCGCCGCCGGAGTGACCGGGGCGCGGGCCGTCGGGGCGTACTGCGGCTCCGGGGTTACCGCCGCGCAGGCGGTGCTCGCGCTGCACCTGGCCGGCCGCACCGACGCGGCGCTCTACGTTGGATCGTGGAGCAACTGGGTGGCCGATCCCACGCGCCCGGTCGCCCCCGGGCCGACATCTGCGCGCTGACCAGCGCGTGCGGTGGGTCGGCGACGGTCCTCGTGCGACGATGGGCTCATGTCCGACGACACGGTGGTGGTGTGGGACGAGTCGCTGCTCGCCTACGACATGGGTGACCATCCGCTCGACCCGGTACGGGTGGAGCTGACCGTCGCGCTGGCCCGGGAGCTGGGCATCCTGGATCGGCCCGGGGTGCGGGTGGTCAAGCCGGAGCCGGCCGACGACGCCCTGCTCACCCGCGTGCACCACCCGGCCTACCTGGCCGCGGTGCGGGCCGCTCCCCGCGATCCGCTCTTCGCCGGGTACGGGCTGGGCACGTCCGACAATCCGATCTTCGAGGGGATGCACGAGGCCAGCGCGCTGATCACCGGTGCGACGGTGGCCGCCGCCGAGGCGGTCTGGCGCGGTGACGCCCGGCGGGCGGTGAACGTGGCCGGCGGCCTGCACCACGCGATGCCCGCCCGCGCGTCCGGCTTCTGCGTCTACAACGACCCGGCGGTGGCCATCGCCCGCCTGCTCGACCTGGGCGCCGAGCGGATCGCGTACGTGGACGTCGACGTGCACCACGGCGACGGCGTGCAGCACGTCTTCTTCAACGATCCCCGGGTGCTCACGGTCAGCCTGCACGAGACTCCGCTTGCCCTGTTCCCGTACACCGGGTTTCCGGACGAGACGGGTGGGCCGGGCGCGCAGGGCACCGTCGTCAACATGCCGTTGCCGCCGGGTGTCGACGACACCGGTTGGCAGCGGGCGTTCCACGCGGTCGTGCCGTCGGTGCTGCGCGCGTTCCGGCCGCAGGTGCTGGTCACCCAGTGCGGCGCCGACGGGCACCGACTGGATCCGCTCGCCGACCTCAACCTGACCGTGGACGGGCAGCGGGCCACCTACCTGGCGATGCGGGCACTCGCCGACGAGTTGTGCGACGGCCGGTGGGTGGCCACCGGCGGCGGTGGGTACGCGCTGGTCGAGGTCGTGCCCCGGGCCTGGAGTCACCTGCTGGCCGTGGCCACCGGTGACCCGATCGACCCGGCCACGCTCACGCCGCCGGGCTGGCGGGACCTGGTCGCCTCCCGTCGTCTGGGCCGGGAGGTGCCGCTGCGGATGACCGACGACGCCGACCCGTCGTACGAGCCGTGGCAGCCGACCGGCGAGCCGAACGCGGTGGACCGGGCGATCGCGGCGACTCGCAAGGCCGTCTTCCCGCTGCTCGGGCTCGATCCACACGATCCGCGGGACTGAGCCGGGCTGTTTCGGTGACGACCGTGGACCAGCCGGTGGACGTGCTGCTCAGCGACGGCAGCACCGTCCAGTTGCGTCCGATCGACCCGGCTGACGCGCCGGGCATCGTGGCGATGCACAGCCGGTTCTCCGAGCGCACCCGCTACCTTCGGTACTTCTCGCCGTACCCCCGCATCCCGGAACGGGACCTGATCCGGTTCGTCACCGTCGACCACCACGACCGGGAGGCGTTCGTGGTGCTGGCCGCCGACCGGATCGTCGCGGTCGGTCGGTACGAGCGGCTCGGCCCGCAGGCGCCGGACGCCGAGGTGGCCTTCGTCGTGGAGGACGCCTACCAGGGCCGGGGCATCGGTTCGGTGCTGATGGAGCACCTGGCCGAGACGGCCCGCCGCAACGACATCATGAGTTTCGTCGCCGAGGTGCTGCCGACCAACGGGACGATGTTGCGGGTCTTCGCCGACTTCGGTTACCAGGTCCAGCGCGAGTACGCCGACGGTGTGGTGCACCTGAGCTTCCCGATCGCGCCCACCGAAGCCACGCTGGAGGTGCAGCGTGGCCGGGAGCACCGCACCGAGGCCCGCTCGATCGCCCGGCTGCTCACCCCCCGGGGCATCGTCGTCTACGGTGCCAGCGCCACCGGCCAGGGTGTCGGCGCGGCGGTGCTCGGGCACCTGCGCGACGGCGGGTTCACCGGCGCGGTGGTGCCGGTGCATCCGAGCGCGTCCACCGTGGCGGGCCTGCCCGCGTACCCGTCGGCGGTCGACGCCGGCACGCCTGTGGACCTGGCGGTGGTGGCGGTCCCGCCGGAGGCGGCGACCGCGGTGGTCGCCGACGCCGCCGCCGCGGGGGCGCACGCGCTGGTGGTCATCTCGGCCGGCTTCGCCGAGGCCGGGGCCGAGGGCGCGGCCACGCAGCGGGCGCTGGTCCGCGCGGCGCACGCCGCCGGCATGCGGGTCGTCGGCCCGAACTGTCTCGGCGTGGCCAACACCGACCCGACGGTACGCCTCAACGCCACCCTCGCCCCGGCACTGCCGCCGCCGGGCCGGGTGGGCATCTTCAGTCAGTCCGGCGCGTTCGGGGTGGCGCTGCTCGCCGAGGCGGACCGGCGTGGCCTCGGGCTGTCCAGCTTCGTGTCGGCCGGCAACCGGGCCGACGTCTCCGGCAACGACCTGCTGCAGTACTGGCAGGACGATCCCGGCACCGACGTGATCATGCTGTACCTGGAGACCTTCGGAAACCCGCGGAAGTTCGCCCGGCTGGCCCGGCGGATCGGCCGTGCCAAACCGGTCGTCGCGCTCGCCTCGCCGGCCCGCCCGGTGGGGGTAGGTGACACCGCCGGGCCGGACGAGGTGGCGGTGGCCGCGCTCTTCGCCCAGTCCGGGGTGATCCGGGTGGGCACCGTGCCGGAGCTGCTGGACGTGGGCGTGCTGCTGGCCAACCAGCCGTTGCCGGTCGGCGGCCGGGTCGGTGTGGTGGGCAACTCCTCGGCCCTGACCGGCCTGGCCGCCACCGCCTGCGCCGGGCACGGCCTCACGGTGGCCGACGGTTATCCCCGCGACGTCGGGCCGGGCGCCGGTGCCGCCGAGTTCGCCGCCGCTCTCGCCGAGACGGCCAGCGACGACCAGGTGGACGCCCTGGTGGTGGTCTTCGCGCCGCCGCTGCCCGGCCAGCGGACCGAGGTGGACGCCGACGTGACCGCCGCCCTACCGGCGGCCCTCGCGCTGGGCAAGCCGACCGTGGCGACGTTCCTGGTCGGGCGGCTGCCGCCGGGGGTGCCCGCGTACGGGGGAGTGGAGGAGGCGGTGCGCGCCCTCGCCCGGGTGCACCGGTACGCCGAGTGGCTCTGCCGCCCGCCCGGGGTCGTCCCCGAGTTGCCCGGCGTCGACCGGGTCGCCGCGCAGGCCGCGTTCCGCACCGACGCCACCGACCCCGGTGCGCTGCTGTCCGCGTACGGGATCGACGTGGTGGCGTCGGTGCCCGTCGACTCGGCCGACGCGGCGGTCGACGCGGCGGCGCTGCTGGGCTATCCGGTGGCGCTCAAGGCGGCTGCCCCCGGCCTGCGGCACCGGCTCGACCTCGGCGCGGTCCGGCTCGACCTGCCCGACGAGATGGCTCTCCGGCGGGCGTACACCGAGCTGGCCGCGGCCTTCGGCGCGGACGTACTGGTCCAGCCGATGGTGCCGCCCGGGGTGGCGTGCGTGGTGGAGTTGGTGGAGGACCCGGCGTTCGGGCCGGTGGTCGGTTTCGGTCTCGGTGGGGTCGCCACCGAGTTGCTGGGCGACCGGGCCTGGCGGGCGGTGCCGTTGACCGACACCGACGCGGCCGAGCTGGTCGACGAGCCCCGGGCCGCGCCGCTGCTGCGTGGGCACCGGGGTGCCGCGCCGGTCGACCGGGCGGCCCTGGCCGACCTGTTGCTGCGGGTGGGGCAGCTCGCCGACGAGCAGCCCCGCGTGCGGTCGCTGACCCTCAATCCGGTGCTCGCCCGCCCGGACGGCATCGCGGTCCTGCACGCCCAGGTCCGGGTGGGCGGCGTGGCCGCCCGCCCGGACACCGGCCCCCGCCGCCTCTGACGGTGCCTGGTCAGGGCCGGCTGGAGATCTGTTGGACGCCCCAGGTGTTGCCGTCCGGGTCGGCGAAGAAGACGAAACCGACGTTGTCCAGTGGGTCCGGCACCGGTCGCGGGTTCTGTCCCACCACCTGGATCTCGCTGACCTCCACACCCCGCTCGACCAGCTCGGCGTGGGCCCGCTTCAGGTCGGGCACCACCAGTTGCAGGCCCCGGAGCGAGCCCGGCGGCATGTCCGGGACGACCCCCTTGCCGATCACGATCGAGCAACCCGAGCCGGGTGGGGTCAGCTGCACGATCCGCGCGTCGTCATTGATCACGGTGTCGTGGTCAACGGTGAAGCCGAGCTGGTCGGCGTAGAACTTCTTCGCCCGGTCCAGATCGGAGACCGGCACGATCACCACTTCCAGCGTCCAGTTCATGGTTGCACCCCTCGTGTCGTCGTTGTGGAACGCAGCAGGTCGGCGAGCCGCCTGAAGCTCTGCCCGACCCCCCGCGCCATCGGGTAGCGCAGCACGGTGTCCCGCCCCTGCGCGGTGGCGTAGAGCAGCGTGGTGGTGACTGTCGTTCGTCCGGCCACCTCGGTGAACTCGTGGCTGACAAGCGTCTCGCCCGGGTAGGACTGGTCGTCGAAGAGCTCGGTGCTGACCAGTCGGTGCGGCGGCTCGACCTGTCGATAGACCCCAGCCTGGACCATCCGGGTGCCCTCCGGGCCCTGCGACACGAACCGCCACCGCCCGCCGACCCGCAGGTCGACGTCGCACTCCGCCAGCTTCCAGCCGTGTGCGCCGTACCACCGGACCAGCAGCTCGGGTCGGGTGAAGGCGGCGAACACCAGCCGCGCCGGCGCTTCGAACAGCCGACTCAGCACGATCTCCCGGTCGCCCGGGCTGTGCACGACGAGCGGATCGTCGACGTTTGTCACTCGCCCGTTCCGTCCGGTCCGGCGGGCCGACGCGCGGTGTCGGTGCGGTCGACGGACTGGAGTTCGTCGAGCAGAGCGTCGAGGCGTTGGTAGCTCTGCGCCCAGTAGTCGCGGTAGTCGGCGAGCCAGGCCGTCGCCTCGCGCAGTGGCCGGGCCTCCAGACGGCACGGTCGGCGCTGGGCGTCCCGCCCCCGGCTGACGAGGCCAGCGCGTTCCAGCACCCGGAGGTGCTTGGAGATGGCCGGCTGGCTCATCTCGAAGGGTGCTGCCAGCTCCGTCACGGTCGCCTCCCCGGCCGCGAGCCGGGCGAGGATGGCCCGGCGGGTCGGGTCGGCCAGCGCCGCGAATGTCGCGTCCAACAGCTCCGTGCTCGGCACTCATAACCTCCTGGTTTTATAACCAGTTGGTTTGTATCGCGGATGGGCGCCTTCGTCAAGTACCACCGCAGCACGGAAGGCCCCGGCGAACCGCCAGGGCCTTCCGTGGGAACCGGTGGTGTCAGCAGGCGTACGCCTCCAGGCGCTGCGCCCGCTCCGGGGCACGCAGCTTCAGCAGCGTCACCTTCTCGATCTGCCGGATCCGCTCCCGGGACAGGCCGAACTCCCGGCCGACCTCGTCGAGCGTGCGCTGCCGGCCATCGTCCAGGCCGAACCGCAACCGGATGACCGCCTGCTCCCGCTGGGACAGGGTGGCCAGCACGATGCTGACCTCGTTGCGCAGCTCGCCCTGGGCGGCGGCGTCGCCCGGCTCGGTGCGCGGGTCCACCGAGGCCACGAAGTCGCCGAGCGCGCTCTCCCCGTCGTCGCCGACGGCCTGGTCCAGGCTGACCGGCTCCCGGTCGTAGGAGATCAGCTCGATGACCTGGATCTCGGGCACCTCCAGGGCGCGGGCCACCTCGGCGACCGTGGGCTCGCGGCCCAGTGTCACGGCCAGCTCGCGGCGGGCGCGGACCATCCGGTTGACCTGCTCGACCATGTGCACCGGGATGCGGATGGTGCGGGCCTGGTCGGCCATCGCGCGGGTGATCGCCTGCCGGATCCACCAGGTGGCGTACGTGGAGAACTTGTAGCCCTTGGCGTAGTCGAACTTCTCCACCGCCCGGATCAGGCCGAGGTTGCCCTCCTGGATCAGGTCGAGAAACGCCATCCCGCGGCCGGTGTAGCGCTTGGCGATGCTGACCACCAGCCGCAGGTTCGCCTCCAACAGATGGTCCTTGGCCGCCCGGCCCTCCGCGACGACGAGTTGCAGGTCGGCCCGCAGCTCCTCGGAGACCGGGGTGCAGGTGGCCAGCTTCTCGTCCGCGAACAGGCCGGCCTCGATCCGCCGGGCCAGGTCGACCTCCTGCGCGGCGGTCAGCAGCTTGGTCCGGCCGATCCCGTTGAGATACGCCCGGACCAGGTCGGTCGAGATGCCACGCTCGTCGGTGGCGTCCAGGTCGGTGAGGACCTCGGAGGTCCCGTCGGTGTCGGTCGTGGTGGCCGGGCGGGTTCGGTGTTCCGTCATCTGCAGGACCATCTCTGTCTCTCCCCGTTTTCCACGTCTATGCCGTGTCTCCGGCCCAGTGGTGCCGGTGTGAGACACAGCTTGGCGGGCAGGGCGTAAAACGGGAGTGAGGCGATCGTGCACCCGACAGGAATTGCGTCAGATCGTTGTGTGGAGTGTCGGCCCGGTCCGTGGTTGCCCGCCCCGGCTACGTTGCGGACGGTCGGCACCTCGGTCGGCACGGACACAGTTGGAGGACGGCGTGGTCTTCAAGCGGCTCATGAAGGCGATGGGGGTCGGCGGCCCGTCGGTGGAGACGGTGCTGGCCAACCCGAACTGCCGCCCGGGCGGGCAGTTGGAGGGCCGGATCCAGGTGGTCGGCGGTGACCACCAGGTCGACATCGACCACGTCGCCCTCGGCCTGGTCACCCGGGTCGAGGTCGAGAGCGGCGACAACGACTACGACACCACGCAGGAGTTCCACCGTCAGCAGGTCACCGGCGCGTTCCGGCTGGAGCCGGGGCAGCGCCACGACATCCCGTTCCGGTTCGGCGTGCCGTGGGAGACACCGGTCACCGAGCTGTACGGGCAACACCTGCACGGAATGACGATGGGGCTGCGTACCGAGTTGGAGGTTGCCCGCGCGGTCGACAAGGGCGACCTGGACGCGGTGTCGGTGCACCCGCTGCCCGCTCAGGAGCGACTACTGGACGCGCTGCTGCGGCTGGGTTTCCGGTTCGCGCGTGCCGATGTGGAGCGTGGACACATCTACGGCGTACGGCAGACGTTGCCGTTCTATCAGGAGATCGAGTTCGGCCCGGCGCCGCAGTACGCCCGCTCGATCAACCAGTTGGAGGTCACCTTCATCGCCGACGCCCAGCAGATGCAGGTCGTGCTGGAGGTCGACAAGCGCGGTGGGGTCTTCACCGAGGGACGAGACGCCTTCGGCCGGTTCACCGTCGACCACGCCACCGCCGACCGCACCGACTGGACCACCGAACTCGACAACTGGCTCCGCCAGTCCCTGTCCCGCCGAGGCCTCTTCTCCTAACCCACCGTGGTGATCAAGAGGTTTGCGTCATTTCGAGCCCGGATCCTGACGCGAACCTCTTGATCACCGCTGCTGGTCAGAGGTCTAGGAGGAGGGTTCGGGGGCCGATGTTTGTGCTTTCCACGAGCATGTGGGTGCGGAAGCGGCCGGTTTCCACCTTTGCGCCTCGCTGGCGCAGGGCGTCGACCACCGCGTTCACCAGTGGTTCGGCCACCTCGGCGGGGGCGGCTGCCGTCCAGGTGGGACGGCGGCCCTTGCGCGCGTCGCCGTAGAGGGTGAACTGGCTGACCACCAGGATCGGCGCGCCGGTGTCGGCGGCGGACCGTTCGTCGTCCAGGATGCGCAACTCGTGCACCTTGCGGGCCATCGTCTGAGCGGTCTCCGCGGTGTCGGTGTGGGTCACTCCGAGCAGCACCAGCAGTCCGTTCTCGATCGCGCCGACCACCTCGCCGTCCACGGTCACGCTGGCCCGCCCGACGGTCTGCACCACCGCACGCATCAGGCGGTCACCGGCTCGATGAAGCCGCGCTCCACCAGGTGCGCCACGATCGGGCCGGCGGCCTCGGCCATCTCGTCGGGTTCGACGTCGTGCGCGGCGGCGAGCAGGGCGAGCTGGTCACGCAGCGGCAGCCGCCCGTCGGCGCCACCGACCAGCGCCAGCACCAGCGGGTCGATCTCCTCGGTCCAGCGCAGGCCGTGCGGCATCGCCAGGACCTGCCGGTCCACCGCCCAGCCCTCGTCACCCATGGTGGCCTCCTGTCGCAGTTGGAGGCCCTCGGCGGCCCGGTAGCGCTCGGCGAGCAACGCCTCGGTGTCGCGTACCCGGAGAAAGTCCTGGCGGTCGAACCAGGCGGCGATCTGGTCGCCCAGCGGTGGCTGTACCCGCTGGCGCAGATCCTCCACGCGGACCACCGGGTCGGTGTGTCCACCTCGGCGCAGTGACACGATGCCGAAGCCGATTCCCTCCACCTTGTGCGCGTCGAACCAGTCCAGCCACGCGGCCATCCGCTGCGGGTCGGCGGTTTCGCCGACGTCGGTGAGCCACAGGTCGACGTACGCCATCGGGTCGGCCACCTCGCGCTGGATCACCCAGGCGTCCAGGCCGGTCCCGGCGAACCAGCCGGCGACCCGCTCGTCCCACTCCTCGCCGGCGACGTGCACCCAGTTCGCCAGGTACTGCATGGTGCCGCCCTCGGTGAGCAGCTCCGGGGCGGCGGCGGCCAGTTCGGCGCCGATCGCGTCACCGACCCGGCCGGAGTCGCGGTACACGTGCGTGGTGGTGCCGGGGCCGACCACGAACGGCGGGTTGCTGACCACCAGGTCGAACCGCCGACCGGCCACCGGGGCGACCAGGTCACCGCGGAGCAGCTCCCAGTCCTGCCCGTTGAGGGCGGCGGTGGTCGCGGCGAAACGCAGCGCCCGATCGGACAGGTCGGTGGCGGTGACCGACCTGGCGTGGGTGCCCAGGTGCAGGGCCTGGATGCCGGAGCCGGTGCCCAGGTCCAGTGCGGTGTCGACCGGCCGGCGCATGGTCGCGCCGATCAGGGTGTGGGTGGCCCCGCCGACGCCGAGGACGTGTTCGGCGTGCAACGGGCGACCCGGGCGGGCGCTGGCCGGCACGTCGGCGAGCACCCACCAGTCCTCGCCGTACGGCTCCAGGTCGATGCCGGCACGCAGGCCGTCGCCGTGCCGCTCGACCAACCCGCCGGCCAGCGCTTCCGGCAGGCCCAGCGGTGCCAGCGCGGCGGCCACCGCGGCCTCCGACTCGGTCTGGGCGCAGATGAACAGCCGGATCAGGGTGCCGAGCGGGTCGCCGTCCTCGGTGGCGCGCAGCGCGGCCCGGTAGTCGTTGCGGGCGACCGCGGCGGTCGCCTGCGCGCCCAACCGCTCGGCGATGCCCTGGCTGGTGAACCCGGTTCCGGTCAGCGCGGCCCGCAGCGCGTCGACACCGGCGGGGGAGAGCAGCATGTCGTGTTCGTCCACCCCGACATCCTGCCTGCCGTCGCGGAGGAAGCCAGCATCACCCGCGAGATTCGACCCCGACGCCCGGCAGCCTCGGCTCCGCACCGGCCGGGGCCGAGGGCTCGCCGGGCACCGCCACGACCAGGGCCGGCGGTACGACTGTCGCCACCCCCCGACGCGCGGCCAACCGGTCGACGACCAGGGCGTACGCCGACAGGGCCAACACGTCGACGACGATGACCTGCCACGGGGCGTCGGCCATCGTCTCGTCGGCGCTGAGCCCGCCGAACGCCGCCGCCAGGGTGAAGGCGAACAGATTGTTCACCACGTGCAGCGCGATCGCGGCCTCGAGCCCGCCGGTTCGCACCGTCAGCCAGCCGAACAACACGCCCATGAAGGCCAGGTCCAGGAAACCCCAGCCGCTGCCCCAGCCGTGCGCGGCGGCGAAGAGCACCGCCTGGAGGGCGATCCCGGGCCAGGGCGTGCGCAGGTACGCGCCGACGGCCTGCAACAGCCAGCCGCGGAAGGCGTACTCCTCCGCGGCGGCCTGGAACGGCACCAGCAGGAGGATCATCAGCAGCCCGGCGGCGAATTCCGGCCAACCCACCCACGTGTCCGGGGCGGGTATCGCGCTCTCGCCGGTCAGATCGAGCAGGAGTCCCGCGCCGACCAGCATGACGATGATCAGCGGTGTGGCGATCAGCAGGCAGCGGCCGAGCCAGCCCCACCGCAGCCGGCCGAGCACCGAGGAGAGCGTGCCGGCGGGTCGGCGCTGCACGAGCCAGGCGGCGCCGAGCAGCAGTGGGAGCAGCAGTGCCAGCGAGGCGATCAGCAGCGCGGTGTCCGGAATCGGGCCGAAGGTCGGCAGCCCGTCGGCGCCGTACGGGCGGTCGGTGAGTTCGGCCACGACGGCGGCGACGCCGAAGAGCAGGCAGACGATCACCAGCGCCGCGGCGACCAGCGCGAGGGTGCCGACGACGGGTTGCCACCAGCGGTGCCGGTCGGTGCGGCCGAGCCGGTGGTACGGGGATCCGGGCGGGGCGGTCCGAAGCATGTCGTCGAGCGTGGCAGACGGACGCCATCTGTCGTGCGCCCATCTGTCGTGCACGGTCGGAGCGTCGGTGTCCGCCCGGCCGGGTGGGCCGGGCAGGATGGTCGGCATGACGCTCGTGCTGCCCATCGACCCGGAGGCCAACCGTCTGCTGGAGCGCAGCCCGCTGGCCCTGCTCCTCGGCATGGTCCTGGACCAACAGATTCCGATGGAGAAGGCATTCTCCTCGCCGTACGTGCTGAGGCAGCGGCTCGGCCACGACCTGGACGCGGCGGAGCTGGCCGGGTACGACGCGGAGGCCCTGGTCGCGATCTTCGCCCAGCCGCCGGCGCTGCACCGGTTCCCGAAGGCGATGGCGGCCCGGGTGCAGGAGGTCTGCCAGGTGCTGGTGGAGCGCTACGACGGTGACGCGGCCCTGCTGTGGGCCGAGGTCGCCGACGGGCCGGAGCTGCTGCGGCGGGTCTCCGCGCTGCCCGGCTTCGGCAGGCAGAAGGCGCAGATCTTCGTTGCCCTGCTCGGCAAGCGCTTCGGGGTGACCCCGCAGGACTGGCGGAAGGCGGCCGGAGACTACGGCGACCCCGGTGCGTACCGGTCGGTGGCCGACGTCACCGACGTCGACTCGCTGAGCCGGGTGCGGGAGTTCAAGCAGCAGATGAAGGCGGCGGCGAAGGCTGCGCGGGGCTGACGCTCAGGCGGCGGTGGGGTGTGCCAGGGAGGCCAGCGCCCGCCGGACGTCGGCCAGCGAGACGGTCGCGGAGTCGTCCAGGTCGGCGAGGCCGGCCTCGATCCACTGGCGCATCAGCGTGGTGACCCCGATGCCGCGGGCGTCGGCGGCGGCCCGCACCCGCTCGTAGGTCTCCAGCGGCAGCCGGACCGACCGGCTCACCATCGGCACGTCGGTGTCGGGGGCGGGGAGGTCGACCCCCGGGCCCTCGTCGATCAGCTCGGCGATCCGGTCGTCGCCGCTGTGGAACTGCTTGGTCGCGTCGTTTCGGTGCATCGTCACGGCCTCCTCATCGGCGAGATCTCCGCACGGCCTCGTCGTAGCGCTTGGACTCGACGTCGCTCAACTCGCGGGCGGAGAGGATGTCCCAGTCGTTGTCGGTGCCATCGGCCTCGGCGAGCAGCACCGCCAGTCGGCGGCCCCGACGGGCGGCGGCGTAGACCACCATGACGTCGTCGCCCAGGTGACGAATGACCCGTCGGGCGCTGTGCAGCGCCTCCCAGACTTCCCCGGGCGTGACGTCGTAGACCCTCAGGTTGGCCAACGCCTCGTCGGTGAAGCTGAACCTGCTGCCCACGTCGCGGAGCGTACCACGGGCGTAACACGCATGGGGATGAGCCGAATTTCGCTGATCACGGCCTCGCGGTGACAGGATGAGGCGTAATCCCCTCGAGGAGGTCCCAGGTGAAGCGTCAGGCCTACCAGCCGATTCTGATCACCGACGCCTCGCGCAGCCAGGGTGACCAGCTCACCAGCCGTCAGCGCCGCTATGTCCTGATGATGGGCATCCGGGTGGCCTGCATCATCGTCGGCGCGGTCCTGGTCGGTGCGAACGCCCCACTGCTCTGGCTCTGGCTGCCGTTGTGCGTCCTCGGCATGGTGCTCATCCCGTGGCTGGCCGTGCTGCTGGCCAATGACCGGCCGCCCAAGGAGGAACACCGGCTGGCCAACCGGTTCCACCGCCGGCACACGGACGACACCCCGCCGATGAGCCTCACCGCGGAGGAGCGCCACCACAAGGTCATCGACGTCGAACCCTGACCCGCGAACGGGCCAGGGTTCGACACTCACGGCTGTGGTCGTGCGCCGACCGTCGAGACGGCCAGCGCGCCCAGGTCGGTGGCGCGGGTCAGCGCCGCGGTCGGGGCGGCGCCGGCGAGCCAGGCGGTGAGCAGGCCGGCCGCGAAGGCGTCGCCCGCCCCCGTGACGTCCCGTACCGCCACCCGCCGGGCGGGCGCCACCCAGACCGCCGCGCTGCGGTCGACCCAGACCGCGCCGGCCGCGCCACGCTTCACCACCACCCGCCAGGCCGTCGCCGACAGTGCCCGCCCCTGCGCCGCCGGGTCCAGGCCGCCGGCCAGCACCGTGGCCTCGTCCGCGTTGACCAGCAGCAGGTCGACGTCGCGTACCCAACTCAGGAACGCCGCCGCGCCCACCCGCCGCAGCGGCGCCGCGGAGGCCGCGTCGACGCTCGTGGTGAGCCCGCGCTCGCGGGCGGCGGCCAACGCCCGCAGCCCGGCGTCGCGCGACCCGGCGTCCAGGAGGGTGTACGCGGACAGGTGCAGATGCCCCGCGTCGGGCACCGCCGCGAGGGCCCGCTCGACGTGCGCGGCGCTCAGCCGCAGGTTCGCACCCCGCTGGTTGACCATGGTGCGCTCGTCGTCGGTCGCCAACACGATCACCGTGCCGGTCGGTACGTCCTCGACCCGCTCGATCGCGCAGTCGACACCCGCCCGTTCCAACTCGGCGACCCGGTCCCGCCCGGCGTCGTCGTTCCCGACGGCGGCGACGAGCGTGACGTCCACCCGCTGAGCGGCGACCCAGGCGGCGGTGTTGGCCGCCTGGCCCCCGCCGCCGATACTGATCTCGGCTCCGGTGTCCGAGCCGGCCGCGAGCGGCCCGTTCAGCACCGCGACCACATCGGTGATCACGTCCCCGACGACGATCACCCGGGCCGGTCGGGTCATACCGCGGCGGCGGTGTCGCGGGCCGCCGCGGCGACCGCGATCCGCGCGGCCAGATCGGCGTTGCGCAGAATGATCCGGACGTTCACGGTGAGGCTCGCGCCCTCGGTGGCCGAGTGGAAGTGCGCCAGCAGGTACGGGGTGACGGCCTTTCCGGTGATCCCGTCCCGCTCCAGCAGGGCCAGACCGTCGGCGAGCGTCCGGTCGTGCAGCTCCGGGTCGAGCTGTTCGTCGACCGGCAACGGGTTGGCGACGAGCAGCCCGCCGGTGTGCAACGCGTGCGCGTCTCGGGCGGCGAGTACGTCGGCGACCTGCTCGGGGGAGTCCACCGACCAGTCCAGGTCGAAGCCGGCGTCGGTGCGGTAGAAGCCGGGGAACCGGCGGGTGCGGTAACCGAGCACGGCGACCCCGAGGGTCTCCAGGCGCTCCAGCGTCGCGCCCACGTCGAGGATCGACTTGACGCCGGCGCAGACCACCACGATCGGGGTTTGGGCCAGGGTGACCAGGTCGGCCGACTCGTCGAAGGTGTGCGCGGCCTCCCGGTGCACCCCACCCAACCCGCCGGTGGCGAACACCCCGATGCCGGCCGCGGCGGCCACGGCGCTTGTCGCGGCAACCGTGGTGGCGCCGTCCACGCCGCTCGCCGCCGCCACCGCGAGGTCGCGGACGGAGAGTTTCGTCACTCCATCGACCGTCGCCAGTCGGGTCAGCTGTGCGTCGTCCAGGCCGACCACCAGCCTGCCGCCGATCATGCCGATCGTCGCGGGAACGGCCCCGGCGTCCCGGACCGCCCGCTCGATTTCCCTGGCCACCCGTAGGTTCTCCGGGCGGGGCAGCCCGTGCGAGACGATGGTGCTCTCCAGTGCGACGACGGGCCGGCCGTCGCGCAGGGCGTCGGCGACCTCGGTGCCGTAGCTGAGGTGAAAGTCAGTCACCCGGGCACCGTACGGGGTCGGGCTCCCGCCGGCCTCAGGTGGACCCGGCCGTGATGACCTGCCAAACTTGTCGGTTGGAGGTGCAGACGTGAGCACAGAGGTTCTCGAGCGTCCCGAGCTGAAGGACGCCGACACCGGTCCCGAGATGTTCCACTACGTCCGCAAGGAGAAGATCGCCGAGAGTGCCGTCATGGGCACCTTCGTCGTCGCGCTCTGCGGCGAGACCTTCCCGGTCACCAAGGCCGCCAAGCCGGGTTCGCCGGTCTGCCCGAAGTGCAAGGAGATCTACGACTCGTACCGCGAGTGAACCTCGGCCGGCGCTCCGGCCGGCGACGTAGCCTGCGGCGGTGACCACCTCCACCGCCCTGCTCCTCGCCGACCTGACCGGCGTCGCGGTGTTCGCCGCGTCCGGGGCGTCGGCGGCGGTGGCCAAACGGCTGGACCTGTTCGGCGTCGCGTTCGTCGGGTTCGTGGCCGCCCTCGGCGGTGGGATCTTCCGGGACCTGGTCATCGACGAGGCGCCGCCGCTGGCCTTCGCCGACTGGCGGTACGTGGCCACCGCCGCGATCACCGCGCTGGCCACCTTCTGGTTGCACCCACAACTGGCCCGACTGCGCACCACCGTGCTGGTGCTGGACGCGGCGGGTCTCGCGCTGTTCACCGTCACCGGCACGCTCAAGGCGCTCGACGCCCGGGTGCCGGCCGTCGGCGCCTGCCTCATCGGCATGCTCACCGCGATCGGCGGCGGACTCGCCCGCGACCTGCTCACCGCCGAGATCCCGGTCGTCCTGCGCCGGGAGATCTACGCGCTGGCCGCGCTGGCCGGGTCGGTCACGGTGGTGCTGCTGTACGTCACCGGGCAGACCGCGCCCGCGTCGCTCACCGCCGCCGCCGCCCTGGTCTTCGGGCTGCGCCTGATCGCACTGCGTCGACGCTGGTCCGCGCCGGTGGCGACGCTGCGCCCACCGCGCACCGGTGGGGCGGATCCGCGTACCGACCGGGAGTGGTGAACGGCCCGGCCGCTGTTCGGGTGAGTGCGGGATTGTGACCAGCGTGGCGTCGCCTGGGCCGTGGGGCCCGTGCTGGTTATGCTGAGTCGGCCTTCGCGGCAGCTACTGCGCGGAGGCGTTTTCATGGGCGGCGGGACTCGTGGCCCTCGCCCCGGATCCGCGTTCGTGCGGTCGGAGAGGAGCTTCGCGTGGCAGCCCGGACGCCGGTGCTCGAGACGTTCCCGGCACTACGCTCCTGGCAGCGTAAGGCCCTGGTGGAATACCTGCGTCGGCGTACCGACGACTTCACCGCGGTCGCCACGCCAGGTGCCGGCAAGACCACCTTCGCCCTGCGGATCGCGGCCGAACTGCTCGCCGACGGCACCATCGAGGCGGTCACCGTGGTCGCCCCGACCGAGCACCTGAAGAACCAGTGGTCCGACGCCGCGGCCCGGGTGGGCATCCAACTCGACGCCGCCTTCCGCAACGCCGACCTGCACTCCGCGGCCGACTTCCACGGCGCGGTGGTCACCTACGCCCAGGTCGGAATGGCCCCGCAGGTGCACCGCCGGCGCACCATGACCCGGCGCACCCTGGTCATCCTCGACGAGATCCACCACGCGGGGGACTCCCGGTCCTGGGGCGACGGCGTGAAGAACGCCTTCGAACCCGCCGTACGCCGGCTGATGCTGACCGGGACGCCGTTCCGCTCCGACGACAACCCGATCCCGTTCGTCAGCTACGAGCGGGGCGGGGACGGGCTCATGCGCTCCCGCGCCGACTCCGTGTACGGCTACTCCGACGCGCTGCGCGACGGCGTGGTCCGGCCGGTGCTCTTCCTGGCGTACTCCGGGGAGACCCGGTGGCGGACCAACGCGGGGGAGGAGTTGGCCGCCCGCCTCGGTGAGCCCATGACGCAGGATCTGGTGGCGCAGGCCTGGCGTACCGCCCTGGACCCGGCCGGGGACTGGATGCCGCAGGTGCTGCGGGCCGCCGACGCCCGACTCACCGTGCTCCGCAACGCGGGGATGGCCGACGCCGGTGGTCTGATCATCGCCACCGACCAGCAGACCGCCCGCTCGTACGCCAAGTTGATCGAGCAGGTGACCGGCGAGAAGGCCGCCGTGGTGCTCTCCGACGACCAGGGCGCATCCGCCCGGATCGCGACGTTCGCGGCGTCCGACCAGCGCTGGCTGGTCGCGGTGCGGATGGTGTCCGAGGGGGTGGACATCCCCCGACTCGCGGTCGGGGTCTACGCCACCAGCGCCAGCACGCCGCTCTACTTCGCCCAGGCGATCGGCCGGTTCGTCCGGGCCCGCCGCCCCGGGGAGACCGCGTCGGTGTTCCTGCCCAGCGTGCCGCACCTGCTCGGCCTGGCCAGCGAGATGGAGACCGAGCGGGACCACGTGCTCGGCAAACCCAAGGAATCCGACGGTTTC
Source organism: Micromonospora sp. NPDC049204 (assembly GCF_040647935.1). Lineage (NCBI taxonomy): Bacteria > Bacillati > Actinomycetota > Actinomycetes > Micromonosporales > Micromonosporaceae > Micromonospora > Micromonospora sp. NPDC049204. The sequence goes on from NZ_JBEZDC010000007.1 coordinate 185,005, forward strand.
GACGACGACCTGCTGGAACGCGCGCAGCGCGACGACCAGGCCAGCGGCGAGCTGGAGAAGCGGTTCGCCGCGCTGTCGGCCACCGCCGAGCTGGACCAGGTGATCTTCGACGGGGCGTCGTTCGGCACCGCGGCACAGGCCGGCACCCCCGAGGAGGAGGAATACCTCGGCCTGCCCGGCCTGCTCACCGCCGACCAGGTGTCCCTGCTGCTGACCAAGCGGCAGGCCGCCCAACTTGCCGCCCAACGCCGCCGTACCGCCGACGCGGCCTCTCAGCCGGCCGCTGCGCCCACCGTGGCACCACCGGCACCTCTGAGTGCCGCCCAGCGTCGCGTGGCGCTCCGGCGCCAACTGAACGCTCTGGTGGCCGCCCGACACCACCGCACCGGCCAGCCGCACGGCAAGATCCATGCCGAGTTGCGTCGGCTGTGCGGCGGGCCGCCGAGCGCGCAGGCCACCATCGAGCAGCTGGAGGAACGCATCGCCACCGTCCAGACCCTCTAGACCCGCCGAGGAACGGCCCCCCCGTACAGATCCACCCGCCCGGCCCCACCACACCAGCCGGGTGGCGCCCTGGCGACGTGGCGGCCTGGCGACGTGGCGGCCTGGCGACGTGGCGGCCTGGCGGCCTGGCGCCCTGGCGGCCTGGCGCCCTGGCGGCCTGGCGGCCTGGCGGCGTGGCGGCGTGGCGGCGTGGCGGCGTGGCGGCGTGGCGGCGTGGCGGCGTGGCGGCGTGGCGGCGTGATCCACTCGGCTTCCTTGAAAACGCGGTGTTCGAGCCGGGGGGAAAGCGCGACTTCCGTGAAACCGAGTGGATCACGGGGGTCTGGGGTGGTGTCGAGGCTTGCCTGCCCGGACGGCCGCACATGCCCTCCGCGGGCGCGCCCCGATCCTCAAGATCGCGCTAGATCCACGATGTAGTGGTGTCGGTGGGTTGGTGAGGCCACTACATCCTGGTTCGAGCGTGACCTTGGTCGGCCGGTGGCGCTTGGATCTCGCTCCCGGTGTCCCGAGGGCGGTGGTCGTCGTCAAGATCACTGCAGGATCAGGGATGTTGCTGTCTCGGTGGCGTCGGAGACAGCAACATCGGAGAAGTTGCCGGGGCGCGGCGTACGGGGTGCGGCGCCCGGGGTGGGCGCACGGGGTGCGGCGCTCGGGGTGGGCGCACGGGGGTGCGGCGCAGGGTGCGGCACCGCGGGGTGCGGCACCGCGGGGTGCGGCACGCGGGGTGCGGGACGCGGGGTGCGGGACGACGCGGGGTGCGGGACGCGGGGTGCAGCGCACGGGGTGCAGCGCACGGGGTGCAGCGCACGGGGTGCAGCGCACGGGGTGCGGCACGCGGGGTGCGGGGCACGGGGCACGGGGCACGGGGTGCGGCGCACGGGGCGCGGGTTGCGGGTTGCGGGGGCGCGTTCGGCGTGGGGCGGGCGTGGCGGTTCGGACAGAAAAAGCCGACCGGAGGTCCCCTCGGGGGACCTCCGGTCGGCTATGTCGGTTAGCGGATTTAGTTCGCCATCAGATCGGCGCCACGCCAGCTGAAATCGGGCTCCGTCGCGAACCGCTCGGTGATCTTCACGAGATCCTCCGCGTACTTGTTCGCATGGTGCCCGCAGAACACCAACTCGCTCCCACCCGTGAGGGTGATCCGGAGCTTCCCGGCAGCATTGCAGCGGTCGCACCGTTCATCGGCGGCTGGGGGAGCCGCCGTCACGGGCGGCGGCGTGAGGGTCGGGGTCATCGCCTTCCTCCTCTGGTCGTCACCGATGAACAATCTCTTCGGTCGTTGCTCACCTATGGTGCAACACCCTTGCTAGGCACTGCCTTCCCTGTGTGCCCGCGGGGGACCGAGGTCACACCTGGCAGGGACAGTGTGCCGTGCACCCAGGGTGCCACGTCAACGATCACATTCGTGCATCCGGACGATCACCATCTCGTGTTGCACACCAGGTGGTCAAAACGACACGTTCGGTTGACGAAACCGGCTCAGTCCAGGTAATCCCGGAGGACCTGCGACCGGGACGGGTGACGCAGCTTGGACATCGTCTTGGACTCGATCTGCCGGATCCGCTCCCGGGTCACCCCGTAGACCTGGCCGATCTCGTCAAGCGTCCGGGGCTGGCCGTCGGTCAGGCCGAAGCGGAGGCGTACCACACCCGCCTCACGCTCGGAGAGCGTCTGCAGCACCTGCTGGAGCTGGTCCTGCAGGAGCGAGAACGAGACCGCGTCGACCGCGACCACGGCCTCGGAATCCTCGATGAAGTCACCGAGCTGGCTGTCGCCCTCGTCACCGATGGTCTGGTCCAGAGAGATGGGCTCCCGAGCGTACTGCTGGATCTCCAGCACCTTCTCGGGTGTGATGTCCATCTCCTTGGCCAGCTCCTCCGGAGTGGGCTCGCGACCCAGATCCTGGAGCAGCTCGCGCTGTATGCGGCCGAGCTTGTTGATGACCTCGACCATGTGCACCGGGATGCGGATGGTGCGGGCCTGGTCGGCCATCGCGCGGGTGATCGCCTGCCGGATCCACCAGGTGGCGTACGTGGAGAACTTGTAGCCCTTGGTGTAGTCGAACTTCTCCACCGCGCGGATCAGGCCGAGGTTGCCCTCCTGGATCAGGTCGAGGAAGGCCATGCCGCGACCCGTGTACCTCTTGGCCAGCGACACCACCAGTCGGAGGTTCGCCTCCAGGAGGTGGTTCTTGGCGCGCTCGCCGTCACGGGAGATCCAGCCCAGGTCACGGACCATGTCCCGGACGAGCTTCTCTTCGCCCTCGTCGGCGGCGCGCAGCCGCTCGGCGGCGTAGAGCCCGGCCTCGATCCGCTTGGCCAGCTCCACCTCCTGCTCGGCGTTGAGCAGCGGAACCTTGCCGATCTGCTTCAGGTACGCGCGGACCGAGTCGGCCGAGGCGGTCAGCTCGGCGTCCCGCCGGGCCTGCTTGAGCGCCTCGGACTCCTCGTCGTCCCACTCGAAGTCGTTGTCGGTCGCCGAGGCGGCGGCGTCGGTCTCGGCGGCCTGGGCCAGCTCGGCCGGCTCCTCGACCACCACGTCCTCGATCGCGGCGGCCAGTTCCTCCGGGTCGATCTCGCCGTCGGCGCCCTCGCCCTTTGCCTTGCCGGCGGCCTTCGTCGGTTTGGCACCGGCGGCCGCGGCCACCGTCGCCTTGGTGGCTCGGGTCGACTTGGTCGCCTTCGCCGGAGCCGCCGCGGCGGAGGCGCCGGTGGCCTTGCTCGCGGTCGCCTTGCGTGGGGCCGGCGTCGCCGGCGCGTCGTCGCCGGCTGGCGCCTGCTTCGGGGCCGGCGCGGCGGCCTTCTTGGTGGTCTTGGCGGTGGTGGCCCGGGACGCCGGCGTGGTCGACCGGGCCGCGGCGACCCGGCGGCGGGTGCTCGCCGAGCCGTCCACCACTACGGTCACTCCCGCCTCGGAGAGCGCCCGCAGGATCTTCTTGGCCTGGGCCGGAGTCACCTCGGCGGACTCGACGGTGCGCGCGAGCTGGGCCGACGTCAGCTGACCACCGGCGCTCTGCGCGTGGGCGATCAGGGTGTCGGTGAGCGAGCGAACGTCGGCGCCGGTCTGGCGGGGTTCTGTCACGAATGACCTTCCGGAGGCGAAGAGCGGGCACGGCCGGGTCGTCCGGCACAGCATGGGGCAACCGGGCCGGGCGATGTGGTTGAGGGACCCTCGCGTCCCGGGCCGGCCGGTGGTCGGCGGTCCGTGGCGCGTGGGCAGGGGTGAATTGTAACGCCGTCTGCGGCGATCATCCTGCGCCGCACTGCGTAACGACGGTGGGACCGCTGATTCGACGCTGATCTGGACTTTGTAAGGATGATACCCGCGCGTGGCCCGGAACACCCCGGTCGTGCGGGAAGGGGACGTTGGGATGCACGGTTCGGCACCGTCACCTCGGGATCTTTTGGCGATCGCGCTCGACGTGGCGCGGGACGCGGCGGCCACCGCGTACCGGATGCGCGCCGAGGGAGTTTCCGTGGCCGCGACCAAGAGTACGGTCACCGACGTGGTCACCGCCGCCGATCGGGCGGTCGAACGGCAGGTGCTCGACGCGCTGAAGCGGGCGCGGCCGGACGACGCGGTGCTCGGCGAGGAGTACGGCAGCGGGGACACCGGGCCGGTCGCGCCGGGCGGGGTGCGGTGGATCGTCGACCCGATCGACGGCACCGTGAACTACCTCTACGGGCTGCCGTACAGCGCGGTGTCGCTGGCCGCCGAGGTGCACGGGGTGGTGGTCGCCGGCGTGGTGCGCAACGTGAGCACCGGCGAGGAGTGGACGGCCACGGCCGGGGGCGGCGCCTGGCGGGACGGCGTCCGGCTGCGCTGCTCCGCCGAGGTGGACCTGGGTCAGGCGCTGGTCGGTACCGGGTTCGGCTACGACGCCCGTCGTCGTGCGCACCAGGCCCAGGTGGTGGCCGGGTTGATCGCGCACGTCCGGGACATCCGCCGGCTGGGCGCCGCCGCGCTGGACCTCTGCCTGGTCGCGGAGGGCCGGCTCGACGCGTACTTCGAGAAGGGCCTCGCGGCCTGGGACCTGGCCGCGGGTGGGCTGGTGGCCGCCGAGGCGGGTGTGCGGGTCGCCGGCCTGGCCGGTCGGCCGCCGGGGCCGGACCTGGTGGTCGCGGCCCCGCCGGCGCTCTTCCCGTCGCTGCACGACCGGCTCGCCGAGCTGGACGCCGCCGGCGGACCGTGACCTGTCGATCCGACGGCGCGCGGTGTGGCTACGCCGTCACTTGGCGGCCGGGGACGGGCAGGAGCCCGCGGGCGCCTTCGGTGGCCCCGAGTCGCCGAGGGACTGGTTGACCTCGGTCGTGGTGGCGAGCTGCTGGAAGTTGTTGCCCAGCACCACGTCCACGGTGTCGTCGGTGCGCTTCTCTTGGTAGTCCCGCTTGGCCTCGTTGAGGAAGTACGCCTCGAGCAGGTGCGCGGAACCGACGCCGTTCGGGCCGTACCGCAGCACCGCGACGTTGTCGACCTGCTTCTTCTCGTCCCCGGTCTTGGTGACCTGGAACTGGCGGTTGCGGAACTCGTCGCTGACGGTGTGGGCGAGGCCGGGCCGGTCGGTGGCGTTGAACACGTTGATCTTGACGTCCTTGCGCTCGCGCAGGGTCAGATCCGCCAGCGGCCAGCCATCCGGGCATCCCGCCGCGGTGCCCGCGTCGCCCTGGCTGTCGCGGACCACGGCCACGACGACGAAGACCAGGGCGATGATCGCCAGCAGGCCGACGACGACGAGTGCCCGCACGCGCGCAAAACTCATCAGAGCCTCCCCGGACTCCAGTGGGTGGTGACGGCCAGGAGCGATCGCTCGGGCCGCCGGCCGTCGAATACGCCGCTGAGGTTAACGGTTGTCCGGCCGTCGCGTGGAAACAGCCCGACATGCCGGCGCGCCGACCGCAGACCGGGTACTAATACCCCTATCTTCGTGTCGCCTGAATCACATTGGGAACAACTTGGCGCGCAGGGGCGTACATCTCAGCCGCAAGGGCGGTATACATGCCTCGCCCAAGGGGGGGTAAGGTTCCGCGCTCGCAGGGGAGTCGCCCCAGCGAGCTCGACCCGTTCGGTCCTCGGGTCGGGTGCCCGACACAAGTGGTGGCCGGCCAGCGGAACCGAAACAGCGTCGTCCGGCGTTACAACCGGAAGCGACAACATCGATATGGGAGAGTGAAACCGATGGCCACCGACTACGACGCCCCGCGTCGCGACGAGGTCGACCTCGGCGAGGACAGCCTGGAAGAGCTCAAAGCACGGCGCGTCGACTCACAGTCGGGCGCGGTGGACGTCGACGAGGCCGAGGTGGCCGAGAGCTTCGAGCTGCCCGGTGCCGATCTGGCCGACGAGGAGCTCACGGTCAAGGTGCTTCCGATGCAGCAGGACGAGTTCCGGTGCGCCCGCTGCTTCCTGGTCCACCACCGTAGCCAGCTGGCGGTCGAGCGTAACGGCGAGCTGATCTGCCGCGAGTGCGTCTGACAACCACGACACCAGCGGCGGCCTCCGGAACGGGGCCGCCGCTGCCGGTGTAGGCATGCGGCCGAGGTGGGTACCTGCTTGACTCGTAGCGGGTAGCCACAGCACCGGGAGGTCCGATGAGCGATCGAGGCGGCAGCACCGACGGCGGCACTGACCACCCCAGCGCCACCGACGGCGGCACCGGCAACCTCGGCGCCACCGACGGCGGCTCGGACGACCTCGGCGCGACCGTCGCGGCGTTGACCGCGGACGACATCGAGCCGGCCCGTCGCCGTCAACTGCTGACCCGGATGGTCGGGCAGGCCCGTGCCCGGGGCGTCTCCGACCTGTTCAAGCCACGTGCCGCGATGCGCTGGATGGTCGACGCGGTCGCGGACGTCGCCCCGCACATACCGGTGCGAAACCTGGACACCCTGCGCCAGCACTTTCCCGGCCTGGACGACGCCGCCCTGGCCGACCGGCTCATCCGCAACGCGTCGCGGACCACCGCCGCGATCGGCGCGGCCGGTGGGGGAGTCGCCGCCGTCGAGTGGACGATCGCCCCGACCCTGCTCTCCGCGCCGGTGCTGCTCGCCGCCGAGACCGTCGCCGTGGTGGCGGTGGAGCTGAAGCTGGTCGGTGAGCTGCACGAGGTCCACGGTGTCGCGCTACCGGACGGTGGCAGCCAACGGGCCGTCGCCCTGGTGCACTCCTGGGCCACCCAGCGCGGGGTCAACCCGATGGTCCCCGGCGTGGGAGTGGGCGCGGTGCTCGGCACCGCCGCCCGCAAGGAGCTGCGGGACATGCTGCTGCGGCGCTTCGGTCGTAACCTCACCACACTCGGGCCGTTCCTGACCGGCGCCGCGGTGGCCAGCTTCCTCAACCGGCGGGCCACCCAGCAGATGGCCGAGCAGCTTCAGGTGGACCTGCGCCGGCGGGGCATCGCCCGGCCCGCGCCACCGCAGGCCCTGCCGGGTCCGCCGACCGGCACCTGAGCGGCCGTGGCGCCGGATCAGCCGGGCTCCTCCGCCGTCGGACCGGTCACCGCGAGCGCGTCCCGTGCGGCCAGCACCGCCTCGGCCAGCTCGACCGGGTGCCGCGTGCTCACCACCCAGAACGGGGTCGGGTCGGCCGGGTCGTCGAGCACCACCTGCACGGCCCCGCCGATCCACGGTCGCTGTACGACGAAGGCGAGCGGGTCCGCGCCGACGCCCAGCACCTCACGGCGACCGGCGGCGTCCAGCGGGACCACGTCGGCCACGAAACGCACCGGCAGGCGGGCGTCGTCCACCCGCAGCTCCGAGTCGGCGACCCGCACCCGGATCCGGCCCAGCCACCACAACCCGGCGGCGGTGAGCGGCAGCAGCACGGCGAACGGCAGCCAGGCGCGGACGCCGTCGGCGCCCATCCAGATCTCGACGGCCAACAACGCGGCTGCCACCAGCCCGGCCAGCCACAGCCACCAGGGCAGATCCAGCCGTTCGTCGTACGCCGTGCGGGCGTCGACCGGCGGCTGGTCGGCGGACGGAGAGGGCGACATGCTCACTCCTGCGAGGGTACGGCGCACGGCGGCTCGGTGAACCGGCAGGATGGCAGGGTCAGCCCGCGAACCGGACGGAAGAGGGGACCCGTGACCGACGTCGTACCCGTGCCCGTGCAGCTGCTCGACTCCGAGCTGCCGTTGCCCACGTACGCCCATCCCGGCGACGCCGGGGCCGACCTGATGGCGGCCGCGGACGTGGAGCTGCCGCCCGGCGGCCGTGCTCTGGTGCCCACCGGCGTCGCCATCGCGCTGCCGGAGGGGTATGTGGGTCTGGTCCATCCCCGGTCCGGCCTGGCGGCCAGGCTCGGCGTGACGGTGCTCAACGCGCCCGGTACGGTCGACGCCGGCTACCGGGGTGAGATCCTGGTCAACCTGATCAACCATGATCGGGATCTGCCGGCGAAGATCTCCCGTGGCGACCGGATCGCGCAGCTCGTGGTCCAACAGGTCGCGCGGGCGAGGTTCGAGCCGGTGGTCGAGCTGCCCGCGTCCCGGCGCGGGACCGGCGGGCACGGGTCCACCGGTGGTCACGCCGGGCTGGTGCCGTCTCCGGCGGGCCAGGACCGGGTCGAGCCGCGGCCAGACGAGCCGGGCCGCGGGCAGACGGAAGAGGTGGCAGGGTGAGTGTGAACAGCGGAGGGCGAGCGCAGTGATCTTCTCCCGAAAGCGGGCCGATGCCGAACGGCACACCCGTGACGATCAGGCCGTCGAGGTCCCGGACCAGGGCGATGCGGCGCCGACGTTGGAGCGCGGCCCGTACGACATCTCCGAGAGCTACGCCGACGTGCAGCGGCTCGACCTGGGCAGCCTGCACATCCCGGCGATCGCCGAGGTCGAGGTGCGGGTGCAGGCCGACCCGCAGGGCGTGATCCAGCAGGTCGTGCTGGTGCATGGCGACAACGCGCTCCAGCTGGGTGTCTTCGCCGCCCCCCGGTCCGAGGGGATCTGGGACGAGGTGCGCGAGGAGATCCGCCAGTCGCTGCTCCGCGACGGGGCGAGCGCGCAGGAGGTCGACGGCGAGTACGGCCCGGAGCTGCACGCCCAGGTGCCCACCCCGGACGGCCCGACGAATCTGCGGTTCGTCGGCGTCGACGGGCCGCGCTGGATGGTCCGCGGCGTGTTCCAGGGGCCGGTGGCCATCGACCCGGCCGCGGCCGGGCCGCTCGTCGAGTGCCTGGACGGCCTGGTGGTCGACCGCGGCCAGGAGGCCAAGCCGGTCCGCGAGCCACTGCCGCTGCGGCTGCCCCGGGAGATCTCCGACCAGACCGACGCCGAGGCGGGCGCCGCCGCCGCCGAGCCGCGCCAGGTCTGACCCGCGTCCACCGGCCCGCCGGAACCAGCCCCGTCGGCGTACGCTGGCGGCACGGTTCCGGCGCCGCCGGGGCCGGCCGGGGACGGCGAGCGTGGAGAGGGTGACGCGGAGGTCATGACGACCGACGAGGGCCGGGTGTCGCTGCGGCGCATCCTGCAACGGTTCACCGCCAGCGAGGCCGAGATCGACGCGCAGGAGCTGCGTCGGGAGAGCGCCCAGTGCGGCGGGATCCCCGCCCAGCAGTGCTCGCGGGGCCAGCTGGTCTCGGTCGCTGGTCGGCTGCGCACGGTGGTCTACACGCCGCGCACCAACCTGCCCACCCTGGAAGCCGACCTGTACGACGGCACCGACGTGGTCACCCTGGTCTGGTTGGGTCGACGGCACATCGCCGGGATCGAGCCGGGCCGGCACCTGACCGCCCGGGGCCGGGTGGCGGTGCGCGACGACCGCAAGGTCATCTACAACCCCTATTACGAGCTGGACTCGCCGAAGTGACGGCGCTGCGGACGGAAGGCCGGCGATGACGACGGGACAGCACCGCGCGGCACAGCCGGAGACCGGCCCGCCGGAAGAGGAGCCACTGCCGACGATCGCCGAGCAGATGGCCGACCAGCTCGGCGGCTGGCGGGGGTTGGTGGAGTCCAGCATCCCGGTGGTCGTCTTCGTGTTCGCCAACATCATCGGTGAGCTGCGACCGGCGGTGATCGCCTCGGTCGCGATCGCGCTGCTGATCGCCGGGTTGCGGCTGGCCCAGCGCCGGCCGATCCGGCACGCCGTCAACGGCCTGTTCGGCGTCGGTATCGGCGCCGCCATCGCCTGGCGCACCGGCGACGAGCGCGACTTCTACCTCCCCGGCATCCTCTACGGCATCGGGTACGGCATCGCCCTGCTGGTCTCGGCGGTCATCCGGCAGCCGCTGGTGGGCTGGATCTGGTCGGTGCTGGTCGCCAAGGGCCGCTCGGAATGGCGCGACGATCCGAAACTGGTGCGGACCTTCACCCAGCTGACCGTGCTCTGGGGCGTGGTGTGGCTGGCCAAGGTGGGCGTGCAGGCCGGGCTCTACCTGGCCCACCAGGACACCGCCCTGGGCGTGGCCCGGCTGGCTCTGGGCTACCCGCCGTACGCGCTGCTGCTGCTGATCACGGTCTGGACGGTGCGCCGGGTCACCCGGGAGCCGCAGCCGACCCCGCTGCCCGGCGCCTGAGCGAGCGCCCGGCTACCCGGGTCGCCCGCTCGTCCGCTCAGCGCGAGCCGCGGGTCCGTTCGACGCTGTCCGGCCCGAGGATCACCGCGCGGACCTGGTCCTCCACCTCGGCGGTGCAGACGAAGACCAGCTCGTCGCCGGCCTCGATCGGGTCGTCCGGGCTGGGCACCAGGACCCGCTTGCCGCGCAGGATCGCCACCAGCGCGGAGTCGCGGGGCAGCGGCACGGCGTGGATCGGCTGACCGACGTAGGGCGCGGTCGGTGGCAGGGTGATCTCGACCAGGTTCGCCTCGCCCTGCCGGAAGGTCATCAGCCGGACCAGGTCGCCGACGGTGACGGCCTCCTCGACCAGCGCAGCCATCACCCGCGGCTTACTCACCGCGACGTCCACGCCCCACTGCTCGGTGAACAGCCACTCGTTCTCGGCCCGGTTCACCCGGGCGACCACGCGAGGCACCGCGAACTCGGTCTTGGCCAGCAGCGACAGCACCAGGTTGGTCTTGTCGTCGCCGGTCGCCGCGACCACCACGTCGCACCCGGCGATGTTGGCCTCCTCCAGGCTGGCCACCTCGCACGCGTCGGCGAGCACCCACTCGGCCTCCGGCACCCGGTCCGGGCGCAGCATCTTGGGTTGGCGTTCGATCAGCATCACCTGGTGGCCGTTGTCGATCAGCTCCTGGGCGATCGAACGGCCCACGTTGCCCGCGCCCGCGATGGCGACCCGCATGGCTCAGTGCCCCCCTTCCGGCGGCGCCGCCGCCACCGACGTGACCGTCGCCACGATGTCATCGCTGACCAGCATGAACACCTGGTCACCCTCCTGCACGACGGTGGAGCCGGTGGCCAGCGTGCCGATGCCGAAGCGGATCAGATAGGCCACCCGCGCGCCGGAGGCGTCCTCCAGGGTGCGTACCGACCGACCGATCCAGTCCTTGTGCACCGGCACCTCGACGATCGACACGGTGCTCGTGGGGTCGCGGAAGATCTCCACGTTGCCCTCCGGCACCAGATGCCGCAGCATCCGGTCGGCCGTCCACCGCACGGTCGCCACGGTGGGGATGCCCAGCCGCTCGTAGACCTGCGCCCGGCGCTGGTCGTAGATGCGGGCGGCGACCCGGGACACGCCGAACGTCTCGCGGGCCAGCCGAGCCGAGATGATGTTGGAGTTGTCGCCGCTCGACACCGCCGCGAAGGCGTCCGCGCGCTCGATGCCGGCCTGGCGCAGCACCTCACCGTCGAAACCGGCCCCGGTCACCGTGATTCCGGCGAAGTCGGGGCCGAGTCGGCGGAAGGCGTCGGCGTCCTGGTCGATCACCGCCACCGAGTGCCCCCGGGACTCCAGGCTGTGGGCGAGGGTCGACCCGACCCGGCCACATCCCATGATCACGACGTGCACGCTGTCCCTCCCAAGGTGCGTACCACTCCGTCTGCTGGTGGCCTGACGAGTGCGAGCCTGCCACGTCCCGGTGCGGAGCGGGGACCGACCGTACCCCGTCGTGCCCGGCGGCCACGCTCGCCCACCCCCGCGCTCCCACGGTGGTGGTCGTACTCTTGGCGTTCGTGGCCAGTCCCACCTCGCTGCTGAAGCGGCTTCTGCTCGGTCGACCGTTCCGGTCCGACCGACTTCAGCACACCCTCCTGCCGAAGCGCATCGCGCTACCCGTGTTCGCCTCCGACGCCCTGTCCAGCGTCGCGTACGCGCCCGACGAGATCCTGCTGACCCTCTCCATCGCCGGCACCTCGGCGTACTTCTTCTCCCCGTGGATCGCCCTCGCGGTGGTCGTGGTGATGCTCACCGTGGTGGCGAGCTACCGGCAGAACGTGTACGCCTACCCCTCCGGTGGCGGCGACTACGAGGTGGCCACGGTCAACCTGGGTCCGAAGTTCGGAGTCGGGGTGGCCAGCGCGCTGCTCGTGGACTACGTGCTCACGGTGGCGGTGTCGGTCTCGTCCGGGGTGGCCAACCTCGGCTCGGTGGTGCCGTTCGTGGCCACCCACAAGGTCCTGATCGCGGTGATCGCGGTGGTCCTGCTGACCGCTGTCAACCTGCGCGGCCTGCGGGAGTCCGGCACCGCGTTCGCCATCCCCACCTATGGCTTCGTCATCGTGATGGGCGGGATGCTGCTCACCGGGCTCTTCCGGGTCTTCGTGCTGGGCGACGACCTCCGGGCGCCCAGTGCCGACCTGGTCATCCAGGCCGAGCACAGTGTGACCGGTTTCGCGCTCGTCTTCCTGCTGCTGCGGACGTTCAGCTCGGGCGCCGCCGCGCTCACCGGCGTCGAGGCGATCTCCAACGGCGTGCCGGCGTTCAAGGCCCCGAAGAGCCGCAACGCCGCCACCACGCTGCTGCTGCTGGGTGCGATCTCGGTGAGCATGCTGGTCGGGATCATCTGGCTGGCCCGACTGACGCACCTGCAGTTCGTCGAGGACCCGGCGCTCCAGATCGTCGCCGGCCCGGACGGCTACGTGCAGAAGACGGTCACCACCCAGCTCGGCGAGACGGTCTTCGGCTCCGGCTCGATCCTGCTCTACGTGGTGGCCGGGATGACCGCGCTCATCCTCTTCCTGGCGGCGAACACCGCGTTCAACGGTTTCCCGGTGCTCGGCTCGATCCTCGCCCAGGACCGCTACCTGCCCCGCCAGTTCCACACCCGGGGCGACCGGCTGGCCTTCTCCAACGGCATCACCTTCCTGGCCCTGTTCGCGATCGTGCTGATCGTCGGCTTCCAGGCCGAGGTGACCCGGCTCATCCAGCTCTACATCGTCGGGGTCTTCGTCTCGTTCACGGTCTCCCAGGCGGGCATGATCCGGCACTGGAACCGGCGCCTGCGCACCGAGCGGGACGCGGAGGCGCGGCGCCGGATGATCCGGTCCCGGGCCATCAACACGTTCGGCATGGGCCTGACCGGCACGGTGCTGGTGATCGTGCTGATCACCAAGTTCCTGCTCGGCGCCTGGATCGCGATCGCCGCCATGGCGGTGATCTACCTGCTGATGCTGGCCATCCGCCGGCACTACGACCGGGTGGCGGCCGAGCTGACCCCGCCGGACGAGGGCCGGGCCGTGCTGCCCGCCCGTAACCACGCGATCGTGCTGGTCAGCAAACTGCACCAGCCGACGCTGCGGGCCATCGCCTACGCTCGGGCCACCCGACCGGACACGCTGACCGCGGTGACCGTCAACGTGGACGACAAGGACACCCGCGACCTGCAGGCCGACTGGGAGCGGCGGGAGATGGCCATTCCGCTCACGGTGATCGACTCGCCGTACCGGGAGATCACCCGGCCGATCCTGGACTTCGTCGCCAACACCCGCCGCAAGTCGCCCCGGGACGTGGTCACCGTCTTCATTCCGGAGTACGTGGTGGGTCGCTGGTGGGAGAACCTGTTGCACAACCAGAGCGCCCTGCGCCTCAAGGGTCGGCTGCTCTTCGAACCGGGGGTGATGGTGGTCAGCGTGCCGTGGCAGCTCGCCTCGACGGCGAGCAAGAACCTGGACCGGCTGGACGCGACGCTGTCCCGTACCCCGGCGCGGGGGCCGCGCGGGCCGCGCGGCACCGTACCGCCGGAGGGCCTGCCGGTCGCCTCCGCCCCGGCGCCCGAGACTCGCCCGATCGACGGCGGCCCGGTCGGGACCGGCCGTGACTGAGCCCGGCGTACGCCAGCCCGCCACCCCGGCCAACCCGCCGTCGGTGCCGTCGGTGCCGTCGGTGCCGTCGGTGCTTGAGCGTGGCCTGGCCGAGGCGGAACGGGTCGAGCTGACGGTCGACGCCGTCGCCCCCGGCGGGCACTGCGTGGCCCGGGTGGACGGGCAGGTGGTCTTCGTCCGGCACGCGCTGCCCGGCGAAAGGGTCATCGCGGAGGTCACCGAGGTGCACCGGGGGTTCGTCCGGGCCGACGCGGTGAGCGTGCTGGAAGCCTCACCGGACCGGGTCGAGCCGCCCTGCCCGTACGCGAAGCCGGGTGCGTGCGGCGGCTGCGACCTGCAACACGTCGCCCCGGAGGCGCAACTGGCCTGGAAGACCGCGGTGGTGCGCGAACAGTTGACCCGCCTGGGTGGGCTGACCGACGCCGAGCTGGACCAACTCGGCGTCCGGGTCGAGGCGCTGCCCGGCGGGCTGCTGGGCTGGCGTTCCCGGGTCCGCTACGCCGTGGACGCCGCGGACCGGGCCGGCCTGCTCAAACACCGTTCGCACGAGGTGGTGCCGATCGACAGGTGCCGGATCGCCCACCCGGCCATCCAGCGGCTGCCGGTGCTCGCCGAACGCTGGACGGCCGCCGAGGCGGTGGAGACCGTCGCCAGCACCGGCGGGGACGTGACAGTCACCGCGGTCCGCGACGGGGTGCCCACCCCGGTCAGTGGCCCGACCGAGGTCCGCGAGGTGGCCGCCGGCCGGGACTGGGCGCTGCCCGCGTCCGGGTTCTGGCAGGTGCACCCGGCCGCGGCGGACACCCTCTGCACGGCGGTGCTGGAGCTGCTGGACCCGCGGCCGGGCGAGACCGCGTGGGACCTCTACGGCGGCGCGGGGCTGTTCGCCGCCGCCCTCGCCGGCCGGGTCGGCGCTGCCCGGATCACCCTTGTCGAGTCGAGCCGGGACGGGGTGGACGCGGCCCGCGCCAACCTGGCCGATCTGCCCCAGGTCGAGGTGGTGGCGGCCCGGGTGGAGACCGCGCTCACCCGTCGACGGATCACCGGCCCGGTCGACGTGGTGGTGCTCGACCCGCCGCGCTCCGGCGCGGGCGCCCAGGTGGTGCGGGACGTCGTCGCCGCCGGCCCACGGGCGGTCGCGTACGTGGCCTGTGACCCGGCGGCCTTCGCCCGGGACGTGCGCACCTTCACCGAGATGGGTTGGCGGCTGGCGGCGCTGCGGGGCTTCGACCTCTTCCCGATGACGCAGCACGTCGAGTGCGTCGGACTGCTGCTGCCTCCGGTCGAGCGCTGACCGGCGATCCTCGTACTCCGGTCCTCCGGCGGCGGCGGCGGATCCGGCTCTGACCAGGCGCTCAGCCCACCCGCGCGGCTCGGGCCACTCGGCCCAGGCTGCGGAGTGCCGGGCGGCCGATAGACTCTCCGGTCATGAGTGTTGAAGAGGACACGGCCAACCACGGCCGGTTGCTGGGGACGGTCCGCGGTCCGCAGGACGTCAAGCGGATGTCCGGTGAGGAACTGGACGTCCTCGCCGCCGAGATCCGTGACTTCCTGATCGCCAAGGTCTCCCGCACCGGCGGGCACGTCGGGCCCAACCTCGGTGTGGTCGAGCTGACGCTGGCCATGCACCGCGTCTTCGACTCCCCCCGCGACCGGCTCCTGTTCGACACCGGTCACCAGTCGTACGTGCACAAGATCCTCACCGGCCGCCAGGCCGGCTTCGACAAGCTCCGCCAGCGCGGTGGCCTCTCCGGCTACCCCAGCCAGGCGGAGAGCGAGCACGACCTCATCGAGAACTCGCACGCCTCCACCGCGCTGTCCTACGCCGACGGCCTGGCCAAGGCGTACGCCCTGCGGGGCGAGGCCCGCAGCGTCGTGGCCGTGGTCGGCGACGGCGCGCTGACCGGCGGCATGTGCTGGGAGGCGCTGAACAACATCGCCACCGCCGGCAACTCCCTCGTGATCGTGGTCAACGACAACGGCCGTTCCTACTCGCCGACCATCGGCGGGCTGGCCGACCACCTCTCCTCGCTGCGGCTCAACCCCGGCTACGAGAAGGTCCTCGACACGGTCAAGGACGCCCTCGGCTCCACGCCGCTGGTCGGCAAGCCGATGTACGAGGTGCTGCACGCGGTCAAGAAGGGCATCAAGGACGCGGTCGCCCCGCAGGCCATGTTCGAGGACCTCGGCATCAAGTACGTGGGTCCGGTGGACGGGCACGACGTGGCGGCGGTCGAGGCGGCGCTGCGCGCGGCCAAGAACTTCGGCGGCCCGGTGATCGTGCACGCGGTCACCCGCAAGGGTTACGGCTACCGCCCGGCCGAGGAGGACGAGGCGGACTGCCTGCACGGCCCCGGCAGCGCCTTCGACGTCGAGACCGGCGCGCTGCTGGCCGCCCCGTCGGTGAAGTGGACGCACGTCTTCGCCGACGAGCTGCTGGCCATCGCCGACGAGCGCCCGGACGTGGTGGGCATCACCGCCGCCATGGCCGAGCCGACCGGCATCGCCAAGCTGGCCCGCAAGTACCCCGAGCGGGTGTACGACGTGGGCATCGCCGAGCAGCACGCCGCCACCTCGGCGGCCGGGCTGGCCCTCGGCGGCCTCCACCCGGTGGTCGCGGTCTACGCCACCTTCCTCAACCGCGCCTTCGACCAGGTCCTGCTGGACGTGGCGATGCACAAGCTGCCGGTGACCTTCGTGCTGGACCGCGCGGGCATCACCGGCCCGGACGGCCCCAGCCACTACGGCATCTGGGACATGTCCGTCTTCGGGGTGGTGCCCGGCCTGCGGATCGCCGCTCCCCGGGACGCCGCCACGCTCCGCGAGGAGCTGCGTGAGGCGCTCGCCGTCGACGACGGCCCGACCGTGGTGCGTTTCCCGACCGGCGCGGTCGCCGCGGACCTGCCGGCGCTACGTCGGGTCGGCACTGTCGACGTGCTGGCCGAGTCCGCCCGTACCGACGTGCTGCTCGTCGCCGTCGGCTCCTTCGGCCAGTTGGGCATGGAGGTCGCCGCCCGGGTCGCCGAGCAGGGCTACGGGGTCACCGTCGTCGACCCCCGCTGGGTGCGTCCGGTTCCGGCGGAACTGGTCGACCTGGCCGCCCGTCACCGGCTGGTGGTGAGCGTCGAGGACGGCGTCCGGGTCGGCGGGGTGGGCGACGCGCTCGGCCAGGCGATGCGCGACGCCGACGTCCGGGTGCCGCTCAAGGACCTGGGCGTACCGGCCGACTGGCACCCGCACGGCACCCGCGCGCAGATCCTCGCCGACCTGGGCCTGACCGCCCAGGACGTGGCCCGCAACGTCACCGGCTGGATCTCCGGCCTGGACGCCACCCCGGACCGCCTCACCCCCAGCGACGCGGCCGCGCAGAACTGACCACCTCGCGACAACAGCGGCGGGCGGCCCTCCGGGACCGCCCGCCGCGTCGTCGCACCCTGTGCCGCGCTGCCCGGCCCCGTGCCGCGCCGATCTTGCACTTTCGGTCGCCGTAAGGCGCGCTTTGCGACTATTTGTCGGGGCAGAAAGTGCAAGATCGCCGCGGTGGGGGCGGGGGCCAGGGTGGGGCGGGGACGGGGGTGGGTCAGCGGGGTTTTACCGAGCGGTAGTGGGTCTTGTCGGAGTTGGCGAGGCTGTAGGTCTGGGAGCGGGACGGGCTGGGGATGACCGCCAGGCCGGGGCGCTCGACCAGCAGCGGAGTGCCCGGCGGGACGGACAGGGAGCTGTCCCGGGTGGCCCGCCAACTGAGCACGACCAGCGGCTGACCGGGTACGGGCAGTTGGTACGCCTGCAGCGGGGTGGCCCGGTCCGCGGGTGAGACGACGGGTGCGCCGCCGTCGGCCGGTCGGTAGATCACGGCGGTCATCGCGCCGGCGTCGGTATCCCAGTTGAGCTGCTGCAACTCCGCCGCCGCGCCACCTCCGAGGGCGACCTCGCCCAGCGAGCGGACCGTGAGTTTCGCCATCGGCCAGGACGTCGGCACCGAGCGCGGGGCGTCCCGGTCGCCGATCCGGCGCGGAATGCTGCCGAACGGACCCCGGTCGCCGGCCAGCACACAGGTGTCCAGCCCGGTCAGCGCCCGCCGTCCCGTGCCGGACTCGTCCCGGACCAGGGGATAGCGCGGATCGACGGTGCCGGTGCCCAGATCCAGCAGCCGGTCGGCGGCCCGCCCGCGCGGCAACGACTCGGTGGTTCGGAGGGTCGCGGTCACCGCGACAGCCGTGCAGGCCGGCACGTCGACAGGTGCGCTGAGGCCGTCCGCGACGGTGAGCGTCCGATCCTGTGGTCCGACCAGGGTCTGCACCCGGGCGGAGATCAGGTAGCGCCGGCCGCCGGCGGTCTGCACCGGCAGTACGTCGGAGTAGACGAGATAACCCGGGTCGGTGTACTCGGTGGCACGGGTCACCGCGTACCGATCGCCGTCGCGGGTGAGTTGCAGCAGCCAGGAGGCGCTCTCGCCGGGCACGTCGGCGGCCACGATCGCCGTCGGGGCACCATCGACCCGGCCGGAGAACAGGATGCCGGACGTGGGTAGGTGCGCGCGGTCATCGGCCGGCGACCGCCAGTCACGAACGGCGTCGGTGACCGCTGCCGTCGCCGTGCCGTCGCCCGAGAGATCGCCGCGCGGCGGCCACACCGCCAGCGTGCCATCCAGGCTGTCGTACCCGACCCGCAGGTCCTGTGGCTTGCGATCCGCGACCGGACCGCATGCCGTGCTGACCAACAGCGCACTCAGCAGGACGGCGAGCGTCCTGCCGTACCGACGGCCTGGAGTCACCTGGCCCGCCCCCGATCGCCTCGCCGTCGCTGTCGGAAAGCGCCATAGTACGAGATGTCCGGTGCCGGACCTCAGGTGGTCGCCGCCGGACCACCTACAGTGGACGCCACCGGGGCTTTAGTGCGTTTTGGTTACTCCGGTAGACTCCGCCGACTGTGACGCCTGCCGAGTCCCGCGCCCTGCCCGCGCCGCATCCGGAGTCGGCAGCCGGCTCCGGCGAGATGGTGAGCTATCGCACTCCGGTCGGTCAGTTCGCCGGCCCCGCCGCGTTGACCAGCGCCTCCGCCGCGCCGGCCGAGGCGCGCGCGACCGCCCCCACCCGCACCACCCCCGCCGAGACCGCCGCGCCGGCTCCGGCTGAGGCGGCCGCGCCGCCGGCGGAGACCGTCGTGCCGGCGCCGGCGGAGACCGACGCGCCGGACGAGTCCGTGGAGAGCGCGGCGGCCGTACCGTCGCGGGCGTGGTGGCGTGGGTGGACGCGGCGCCGGCAGCACCTGGCGGTGGGCGGGCTGTTCCTGCTCGCCGCGCTCTGGGTGACCAGCCGGATCTGGCTCGACCCGTCCGGTCGGGTGGCCTCGCTCTACACCGGTGACCCGGCCCAGGTGCAGTTCTTCCTCGCCCACTCGGTACGCGTGGTGCTGCACGGCGAGTACCCGTTCTACACCGAGCAGTTCAACTACCCCGACGGCGTCAACCTGATGGCCAACACGGCCGTGCTGGCGCTGGGCATCCCGATGGTCCCGGTGACGCTGTTGTTCGGGCCGGCGGTCTCCTTCGTGGTGCTGGTGACGCTCGGCCTCGCCGGCACCGCCATGGCCTGGTACCTCATGCTCTCCCGCCACCTGGTGCGCACCCCGCTCGCGGCGGCGGCCGGCGGCTGGTTCTGCGGCTTCTCACCCGCGATGCTCTCGCACGCCAGTTGGCATCCGAACATCATCAGCCAGTTCCTGCTGCCGTTCATCATCTGGCGGGTGCTGGTGCTCACCCGCTCGACCCGGCCGGTCCGGGACGGCGCGCTGCTCGCCCTGCTGGTCGCGGTGCAGGCGTTCATCAACGAGGAGATCCTGCTCTTCACGGCGCTGGCGTGCGGCGTCTTCCTGCTGGCGGTCCTCGTGCAGGAGCCAGCCCGCTGGCGGGCCGCCTGGCGGCCCCTGGGCGCCGGTGTGGTGACCTGCGCACTGCTGGCCGGGGCGCTGCTGGCGTACCCCCTGTACGTGCAGTTCGCCGGGCCGATGGCCTACCACGGGCTCAGCGACGCGGTGAAGGACTACGGCAACGACATCGCCGCCTTCTTCGCCCAGGGCTCGCCCACCCTCGGCGGCAACCAGCGCGCCAACATCAACCTCGCGCCGAACTACTCCGAGGAGAACGCCTTCTTCGGCTGGAGCCTGTCGCTGATCGCCATCGGCATCGTGGTCTGGCTGCGCCGGGAACTGATCGTCCGGGCGCTCGCGGCGACGGGCGTGCTCTTCGCCGTCCTCTCGCTCGGGGAGCGGGTCTCCTGGTGGGATCGGGAGCTGGTCACCGGGCCGTGGCAGTTGCTGGTCCAGCTGCCGCTGCTGGACGCGGTGGTGCCGACCCGGTTCGGTCTGATCACCAGCGTGGTGGTCGGTCTGCTGCTCGCGCTCGCCGTCGAACGGGCCTGGGCGTTGCGTCCCGCCGACCGGCGTACCGTGCGGACGCTCACCGCGGCGGGCCTGGCGTTCGCCCTGCTGCCGATCGCCCCGATGCCGCTGCGGATGGTCTCCCGGCCACCGGTGCCGGACTTCATCACCGCCGACCGTTGGCGGGCGTACGTCGGGCCCGACCAGACGCTGGTGCCGATCCCGGTGCCCAGCATGGGCAACACACACGGCATGCGCTGGGCGGCGGCCACCAACCTCGACTTCAAGATCCCCGGCGGTTACTTCCTCGCCCCCCGCAACGGCAACACCGGTGACGCCGGCCGGTTCGGCGGCCGACCCAGCGGGGTGGGCCAGATGCTGGAGGAGGTGGCGACGACCGGCCGTACGCCGAAGCTCGACGACCGGCAGCGCCGTCGATTCGCCGACGAGCTGCGGCACTGGCGCGCGGCGATCCTGGTGCTGCCGTTGCGGCAGCAGAACGCCGAGCCGCTGCGGCGGACGGTCGAGGAGTTGGTTGGTCCGGGGCGCCAGGAGCTGGACGTCTGGGTCTGGGACGTGCGAGCGCTCACCGACCGCTCGGTCTGATGACCACCGGGACGACGTCCGGGACCAGGTCGACTGATCAACCCACCAGGGCGCGGACGTCCCAGACCCAGACGTCGTCGACCCGCTGCGGCGGCCCGATCAGGCCGGTGACCAGGTCGCGCAGCACCGCCTCGCGCGGATGCGCCCCGAGCACCACCACCGACGCCCGCCAGAACCGCAGGTCCTCGACGGCCTGGCGACGGTTCTCGTCGGTGAGCGCCGGGACCGCGTCCTTGTCCATGGTGGAGTAGATGAGGGTGCTGGTGGGCCGGTTCGGCGCACCGAAGACCCCCTCGCCCAGCTCGTTCGGTCCGATGAAGTAACCGCCCGGGACGGGGAACTCCTGCCCGGTCAGGGCGCTCCAGCGCAGCGTCGGCAGGCCGTGCACGTTGCTCGGGATCGGCACCGGCACCAGGGTCCGGCCCGCCGGCACGTACGGTCGCCAGCCGCCCGCGGTGATGAAGTGCGGTGGCGGGTCGATCTGCTGGGCGGGCAGCGGCCGGGGCAGCAGCGGCAGCACGGCGAGGGTGACCGCCGCGTACCCCACCGGGCGCAGCCACCGACGGCGTGCCGCGACCGGCGCGGGAGCGGCCGGGTCGTCGGACGTCGCCGGGGTCGGCTCGTCGACGCGCTGGGCCGGCACCCGCGCGGGGTCGGCCACCGCGCGCCCCTGGCGGTGCGCGGCGTCCCAGGTCAACGCGAGCAGTACGCCCACCGCGGCGGCGACCACGAGCGTCAGCCGGGTCGGCATCATCATCTCGACAAGCGGCAGGTCGTCCGGAACGTACGACCACGGGCCACGCACGGTGGTCTCCACACCGTCGAAGCGCACCATCGGCCCGATCGCGGCCACGGTGAACACCACGATCAGCACCGCGACGATCCGGGTGGCCAGCGACCGACGCACGAGCAGCACCAGGGACACCAGCGAGAGCAGCACCAACGGCCAGCCGAACCAGGTGTTCTGCTCGGTCAGCCCGATCGTCTGCTCCACCGCCGGGTCACCGGCCCAGGTGTCCCTCGCGAAGGTGACGAAGGCCATCAGGTCCTCGCCCCAGTTGTGGAAGACGCCACCCTGCAGGCCCCGGTAGGACTGCGGGCCGTTGAACTGGAACCAGATCGGGTACGCCGCGAGCACCAGGGCCAGCCCGCCGGCGACCCCGAGCCCGGCCGCGAACGTGCCGGCGGCCGCCCAGGCGGCGCGCGGCCGCTGCACGACGTACGCCAGCACGACGACCAGGCAGGCCAGCGCGGTGAGCAGCAGCATCTCCTCGTTGATGAAGATCTGGTACGTCACCAGCGCGCCGAGCACCAGCCCGTTGCGCCGCCACCGGCCCGGCTCGCCGAGGCGCAGCACCCGCACCACGATCAGCGGCAACAGGAAGTTGGACACGAAGTTGGGCTGACCGTTGGCATGGTGGATGATTCCCGGCGCGAAGCCGAGGAACGCGCCGCCGACGAAGGCCGCCGCCCGGGAGCGCACCAGGTGGCGGGAGAGCATCCAGTACCCGGTGCCGGCGGTGGCCGCCAGCGCCGCACCCAGATAGAGCGCGTACATCACCTGGGGGCCGAGCAGCAGGGTCAGCGGGGCCAGCGGCAGGGTCACCCCGAGCAGTGAGGTGTTGGCCATCATGTTCACGCCGTCCGGGGCGTTCTGCCGGGCCGTGAACAGCGGGTTCTCCAGGTGCCGCACCGAGTACGCGCCATGCGCGAACAACCACTCGAACCAGCTGTGGTCGGTGGGCAGATGCGAGGAGACCCGGCCGGTGACGTCACCCCAGTAGTTGAGGCAGACGAAGACGCCCAGCAGCACATAGGCTCCGAGGGCCAACAGGTCGGCTCGGGCCGGGCGGCGGCGAGACCGCCGCGTCGGCTCGACCTCGGCCGGGTCGACGTCGATAACGGGATTCAGCGAAGGGTCTACCACCGGCACAGCCACGACGCGCCATCGTACAGGCGCGGGTCCGTCGCTTTTGCCGGGCCGGTGCACTCACGGTCGGTTTGCCGGACGTCACTCGCCGGCCAGCACGGGGAGGATGGTCGTTGTCGATCATCGAGCTGGGTGAGATCGGGGACGAGCCGACCGCCGGTCCGCCGGTCCGCCGGCCCCGCGCCGCCGGCCGCCCGTTGCGCGGCGCCGCCGTGCTGCTGCTCGCCCTGCTGCTGCCGGCCGGCGCGACACCGCAGCCGGAACGGACGATGACCGTGGTGCCGACGTCGCGGGCGGACTCCGTCTTCCTCATCGCGGACGGCGTCATCGTCATCGACCCCCCGACAGCCGACCAGGACCGGCACCTGACCGCGTACACCCAGCCGGCACCGAACGGCGCCGCTGTGCGGTGGCGGGCACCGGTGCCCCGCGGCGACGACTACCTCGGCGTCCGGATCGAGCGAGGGCTGGTGCTGCTCACTGGGGTCGATGCCGAGGACGGGGTGATCGAGACCACCGCCTTCGACGCCGAGACGGGCCACCAGCGGTGGCAGCGTCGTGGTTCCCCCGTACCGATCGCCGGCGGCGGGCTGCTGCTGACCGAGGTCCGCCAGAACGGGGTGGACGGGATGAGCGGG
The DNA here is from genome assembly GCF_040647935.1 of Micromonospora sp. NPDC049204. Taxonomy (NCBI): domain Bacteria; kingdom Bacillati; phylum Actinomycetota; class Actinomycetes; order Micromonosporales; family Micromonosporaceae; genus Micromonospora; species Micromonospora sp. NPDC049204. The sequence continues at coordinate 208,219 of NZ_JBEZDC010000007.1, forward strand.
ATCGACCCCGACACCGGTCGGGTTCTCTGGTCGGTGCCCCTGCTGTCGCCCTCCGGCCCCGGCTACCACGTGATCGACGGTCGGGTCGACAGGTTCGTGCTGGTGCAGCCCACCGGCGAGGTTCAGGTGCACGACGCCGACAGCGGCCGCCTGCTGCGCAGCGTGGACACGTTGCCCGGCGACCGATCGGTGTTCCAGCGGGTCCAGGTCGTCGACGATCTGCTGCTGCTTCTCACCCCCGGGGACGTCCCGATGGTGGTGGCCTACGAGTTGGCCGGGTTGGAGCAGCGGTGGACGGCGCAGGTGTCTCCGGTGTCCTTCGTGGTCGGTTGTGCCGACCTGCTCTGCGTGTCGGGGCAGGACGGCAGCCTCCGGGTCCTCGATCCGGCCACCGGCGTGGTGCGCTGGTCGGACCCGGGCAGGGAGTTGCTGGCCGACGTACGCGGCGGCCATCTGCTGATGGCCGGCTTCGGGCGGCAGTACGCGGTGCGCGACGCGGCGACCGGACGAACGCGCACCGAGCTGGGTGAGTGGGACCTGATGCAGGTGCTCCGGCTGGACGATCCGCTGGTCGGGCTGCGGCACGGCGACGACGGCCGGCTGGTCGTCGCCGCCCTGGACCTGCCGGCCGGCCAGGCGCGAATCCTCGACGTGCTGCCGGACATCGCGGGCAGTTGCCAGGCGTCGCTACCGATCCTGCTCTGCCAGCGTCTCGACGGCTCGACCGCGCTGTGGCGGTTGGGGCAGTGACCGACCCGGTGATCGACCTCGGTGAGCTCCGGGCCGGCCCGGAGCCGGATCCGCTGCCCCGCCCGCCCCGCGCGAACGGTCGACTGTTGCGCTCCGCGCTGGTCCTGCTGCTCGTGCTGGCCACGCTCGTCTCCGCCGCCGTGCCGCCACCCCGCCCGGCCTCGGTGACGTTGCCCGCGCAACTCGCCGCCGAGACGCTGCTAACCGCCGACCTGTTCGTGGTGCTCGACCCGGACCCGGAGCAGCCGACGCGGCGGCGGATGAGCGCCTTCCGGCTGCCCGACGGCGTGTTGCTCTGGCAGGCCGCAGTACCGGTGCAGGGCCGGAGTTGGGCGATCACGTCGGCGGGCGGGACCCTGCTGGTCACGGTCTACGAGGTGCTGTCGCCCGAGCAGGGCGTCCAGTCCCTGGCGTTCGACCGGGAGACCGGGGCGTACCGCTGGCAGCAGCCGGGCCACCCCACCCTGCTGGCCGACGGCAACGTGTTGCTGCTGTCCGGCGCGGACGACCAGCCGGTCACCCTGCGCGCGGTCGACAGGTGCTGCGGCACCGTGCGCTGGCAGCTGACCGACGCCGCCGAGTACGTCGGCCTCCGGCAGGACGCCCGCGGATTGGACCGGATAGTGCTCCACTGGAGGACGGGACACACCGAGGTGCATGACGCGATCACCGGCGCGGAGCTGGCCCGTGCCGACCTGCGCCCACCCGAGGGCGGCTCGTACGAGTACGTGCAGGTGGTGAACGACCTCCTGCTGGCCAGCCAAGGGACGCCGACCACGATCACCGCGTACGGGCTGGACCGGCTGGAGCGGCGCTGGAGTACCACCGGCACCGATCGGATCGACGTCATCGAGGACTGCGGTCCCGTCCTGTGTTCGCAGCGACATCGCGCCGAGCTGTCGGGGGTCGATCCCGCGACCGGCCAGGTGCGGTGGCACAGCGACCGCTGGGGGTGGGTCCTGCCGTACGACGGACGGCTGGTGTCCGCGCCCGTCGCCGACCCTCCACAGCCGCTCGTCATACTCGATCCGACGACCGGCGAGAAGGTGGCCGAACTGGGCCGGTGGGAGCTGGCCGTGGTCAACCTCGACGGCCCGCTGATCGGCACGCGTCCGCACCCGGACGGCGGGATGGTCGTCGCGGAGTTGGACGTCCGCGCCGGAGAGGCGCACGTACTGGACGTGTTTCCGGACGTCGCCGGCAACTGCCAGGCCACCGCCGGCCTCCTGCTCTGCCAGCTGGTGGACGGGTCGTACCGGCTGTTCCGGGTGTCCCGGTGAGCGGCTCGGTGATCGACCTCGGCGAGCTGCGGCACGGACCGGAGCTGGAGCCGGCGCCGTCGCCCCGCCCACCCCGCGCCAAGGGCCGGCCGCTGCGCTGCGTGCTGGCCCTGCTGCTGGCGCTGGCCACCCTCGCTGCCGCCGGGCCGCCGCCGCCGGGACGGACCGTGGTGACGGTGCCCGCCGAGGCGGGCGCCGACGTGCAGATCGACGGTGACCTGGTCCTGGTGATCAACCCGGTCACCGTCCAGGCGCCGCCGTGGCGGCTGGCCGCCTTCCGGCTGTCCGACGGCGAGCCGGTCTGGGACACCCCGCTGCCCGGGAAGGCCCGCTTCTGGGGAATCCAGCCGAAGGACGGTCTGCTGCTGCTCACCGGGTACGAGATCGGTGCGGACGCGCGGGACACCCTCACCGTGGCGCTGGACCGCGCGACCGGGGCGTACCGCTGGCAACAGCCGGGCGGCTCCTTCGAGCTGGCTGACGGCAACGTGCTGCTGCAGTCCGTCGGCGAGGACCAGCCGCTCAGCCTGCGCGTTGTCGACCCCTGCTGTGGCACGGTGCGCTGGCAGCTGAGCACCCCCACCGCCGGCGTCACCGCGCAGCCCGTCGGGGAGAAGGCGGACCGGGTGGTGCTCAGCGACGTGCGCGGACCGGTCGAGGTACGCGACGCGCTGACCGGGGCGGTGCGTGCTCGCGCCGACCTGCGGCCACCCGACGGCGGGCCACTCGGGTACGTGCAGGTGGAGAACGACCTGCTGCTGACCGCCGGCGGGCAACCGGGCGCGCTCACGGCGTACGGGCTGGACCGGCTGGACCGGCGCTGGAGCACGACGATCGGCGAGATCGATTTCGTGCAGGGCTGTGGCGCCGTCCTGTGTCTGGGCACCCGCTCCAGCGGGCTGTGGGGGGTCGACCCCGCGACCGGCGAGGTGCGCTGGCGCAGCGACCGCTGGGCGTGGGCCTGGCCGTCCGGCGGTCAGCTGGTGGCCAGCACGCGCAGCAGCGATCCGCTGGGGGACGTCTTCGTCGTCGACGTGCGGACCGGCCAGGAGGTGGCCAACCTGGGTCGGTGGGAGCTGTACCAGCTCGACAGCAGTGGTCGGCTGCTCGGCGTCCGCCCGCATCCCGACGGCGGGGTGCTGGTCGGGGAGTTGGACGTTTCCGCCGGGACGTCGCGCGTCGCGGACCTGCTGCCGGACGCCACCGGGCGGTGCCAGGCGATCGCGGGCCACCTGCTCTGCGCTGGCACGGGCGGCCCGTACCAGATCTGGCAGTTGCGCGACTGATCACCGGCTGGCCCGGGCGGGCGGCGAGGGAGGATGGTTGCCGGCTGGCACTAGGTTGTCGGTGGTCAGCAGCGAGGAGGCCGGGATGCGGGTACTGGTGGTGGAGGACGAGCGCAACCTCGCCGACGCGATCGCGCGCGGGTTGCGCAAACGGGGGATGGCGGTCGACGTCGCGTACGACGGCGACGCCGGCCACGAGGCGGCGTTCGTCACCCGGTACGACGTGGTGGTGCTGGACCGCGACCTGCCCGGCGTGCACGGTGACCAGATCTGCGCGGATCTGGCCGCCTCCGGTGCGCTGACCCGGGTGCTGATGCTGACCGCGAGCGGCACGGTGGCCGACCGGGTGGAGGGATTGCAGCTCGGCGCGGACGACTACCTGTCCAAACCGTTCGCCTTCGACGAGTTGGTCGCCCGGGTGCAGGCGCTGGGCCGGCGGGCCACCCCGGCCGCGCCGCCGGTGCTCGAACTGGCCGACCTGGTGCTCGACCCGGCCCGCCGGGTGGCCACCCGCGCCGGGGTGCCGGTCGACCTGACCAACAAGGAGTTCGGGGTGCTCAGCGAGCTGCTCAAGGCCCGCGGCGCGGTGGTTTCCAGTGAGGAACTGCTGGAACGGGTCTGGGACGCGAACACCGACCCGTTCACCACGATCGTCCGCGTCACCGTGATGACGCTGCGCAAGAAGCTCGGTGACCCGCCGCTGATCGAGACCGTGGTGGGCGCGGGTTACCGCACGGCCGAGGTGGGCGCGTGAGCCGCCGGGTCCGGCCCACCCTGCGGTTGCGGCTGACCCTGCTCAACGGGGTGCTGCTGGTCGGCGCGGGGGCGATCCTGGTGCTGCTGGCCTGGCTGTTGGTCCGGGACGCGCTGCGCCCCACCGACGAGCTGTTGCCCGGCACGACGGTCCTGCTCTCCGACGGCGGGCGGATGGACGCCGCCGAGTGGCAGCGGCGCCTGGTCGACGCCGCGTCCGGGGAACTGCTGGCCAAGGGCCTGGTCGCGCTGTTGGCGATCAGCGTGGTCGGGGTGGCCGGCGCGTACGCGGTGGCGGGCCGGGCGCTGCGCCCACTGCACCAGGTCACCGCGACCGCGCAGCGCCTCGGCGAGGCCACCCTGGACCAGCGGATCGGCTACTCGGGCGCCGACGACGAGGTGGCCGAGTTGGCGAAGACGTTCGACGCCATGCTGGACCGGATCGCGTCGGCGTTCGAGGCGCAGAAGCGCTTCGTGGCGAACGCCTCGCACGAACTGCGTACTCCGCTGGCCGTGATGCGTACCGAGATCGACGTGACGCTCAGCGACGACGACGCGGATGCCGCGGAGTACCGGCGGATGGCGACGGTCGTCCGGGACGCGTCCGAGCGGGCCAACGGCCTGGTGGACGCGCTGCTGGTGTTGGCCCGCAGCGAGGCCCAGGCCGGGCGGCAACTGGGCCGGCGCACCGAGTGTGACCTCTCGGCGGGCACCGCGAACGCGTTGTCGGCGATGCGCCGCGAGGTGGAGCGGATCGGCCTGCGGGTGCAGACGTCGTTGAAGCCCGCGCCGGTCGTCGGTGACCCGGGGCTGCTGGACCGGTTGGCCGGCAACCTCATCGAGAACGCGGTTCGCTACAACCACCTGCACGGCCGGCTCTGGGTGCGCACCGGCACCGACGGCGAACGGTCCTGGCTGGTCGTGGGCAACACCGGGTTCGAGGTGGACCAGGCCGACGTGCCGGGGCTGTTCGAGCCGTTCCGGCGCGGTGGCCGGGAACGCACCGGCGCCCGTGGCTCCGGCCTGGGGCTGTCCATCGTCCGGGCGGTCTGCACGGCGCACGGCGGCACGGTACGGGTCATCGCCCAGCCCGGCGGTGGCCTGGAGGTGACGGTCACCCTGCCGTCGGCGGACGCCCCGGCGGTGAACGGCGCGGCGGTCACGACCGGCTGACCGGGGTTGCGCGCGGCGTTCGACCGGTGGCAAGATCACGCCGTCAGCTCGAGAAGCGAAGGGGGGTGCGTCGATGTCCACCAATCATGACTCCGCGCCCCGGGTCTGCGCCGGCTGACTCCCGGAAGCGGAGCGTCCCATCCCACACGGAGGGAACACCCGTGTATCCACGGATCCGCAACATCAGTTTCGACTGTCACGACACGTACGCCCTGGCGGGCTTCTGGGCCGCCGTGCTCGGGTACGCCCGGCACTCGGAGGACTTCCCGGGTGACCCGGAGGCGGCTCTGCTGCCGCCGGGCGAGACCACGCCGAACCTGTTCTTCCAAGAGGTGCCGGAGGACAAGGTGACCAAGAACCGGCTGCACATCTGCCTGGAACCGGTCGACCGGACCAGGGACGAGGAGGTCGAGCGGGTGCTCGGCCTCGGGGCCACCCTGGTCACCGACCGACGGCGCGCCGACGGTACGGGCTGGGCGGTGCTCGCCGACCCGGAGGGCAACGAGTTCTGCGTGGTCCGCAGCGTCGGGGAACGTGTCGCCACCACCACTGAGGAGGACCAGCTGTGAGTTCGACGATCCACAACATCAGCATCGACTGTCACGACACGTACGCCCTGGCCGGCTTCTGGGCGCAGGTCTTCGACTGCCCCCGGCATCCCGACGACTTCCCCGGCGACCCGGAGGCGATGCTCCTGCCGCCGGGCGGCCCGGAGGTGCTCTTTCTCGCCGTGCCCGAGGGCAAGACGGTGAAGAACCGCCTGCACCTGGACCTGCAACCCGCCGACCGCACCCGGGCCGAGGAGGTCGAGCGGCTGCTCGGCATCGGCGCGACGCTCGTCGCCGATCACGTCGGCCCGACCGGCGGGGGTTGGGTGGTGCTCGCCGACCCGGAGGGCAACGAGTTCTGCGTACTCGGCAACGCTGACGAGCGGGCGGCGGCAGCGGCGGCGCGGGCCGCGGCGGGAGACAACGAACCGGCCTGATCGCCGGCGTACGGTTCGGGGCCTCGGCCACCCTGCGGTGGCCGGGGCCGCGGAACCACTCCGCCGTGGTGTTGGATGAACGGCCACGGCAGTCGGATGAGGGATGTGTGGCCGGATGGACACGAAGACGACCGAGCCGGTGCGGCCGTACCTCACCGCGGCCGGGGAGCGGCTTCGGTCTGACCGCTGCGAGGTGTGGACCGAGAACTGGGGCGGCGTACCGGTGCTGATCGGTCACCGGGGCGACTTCCGGATGCGGTGGATGGCGACCAAGCTGCACCTGTTCACGGTCGCCGCACCGGCGACGCTTGTCACGGCGGACGCCCTGCAGAGGTTCACCGCCACGGCGATGGACTACGTGTTGGCCCGCAAGGGGCAGCTGCGTGGCCTTCAGACCGGCGTGGCGGTGTTTCCCGCCCTGGTCGGTGTCCAGGTCGATCCGGCGGCCTCGGCGTGGGCGCAGGGGGGCCAGCAGGTGAAGTTCGCCGCGGTGGCCCGACCGGTGGCGGTGGAGGTCGGCAGTGGCACGGCCAGCGCCTACCGCGGCAACCCGGTGCTCGGCTTCATCTACGCGGCCCACCTGCGGAACAAGCTGAACACGTACTTCCCGGTGGTCTGAGCCGGAGTACGGCACGGGGCCTCGGCCACCCTGAGGTGGGCGAGGCCCCGGTCGTCGCACGGCTCAGGAGCGCTGCTCGATCTGGCCCCGGATGGTGACGAACTCGGCCTCCACCTGCTTGGCGGTCTTGAAGTAGACCACCACCATGCCCACGCTGCCCCGGTCGGCCCAGACGCAGACACCCAACGGGATGTTCCCGGCGGCCTTGCCGTCCCCGCACTTCGCGTCGCCGCCGAGCGGGCCGGCCTCGACCGCGGCCATGTTGGTCACGGTCAGTTCGGTGGTGAGCCCGTTGACGGCGTCGTCCAGTTCCTTCTTCGGGTCCGTCATCAGACCGGACACCGCGGCGATCATGACGATGTCCTGCTTGGTCGGGTCGCCGTAGAACGCACCGACCGTGCTGGTCTCGTTCTGCACCTCGGCCTTCATCTTGGTGACCAGATCGTCGGCGGCCGCCTGGAGCTGCGGGTCGGTGAGCTTCGGCCGGCCGGCGAGGGTCGCCGGCGCGACCACCCGGGTCTTGGTGGCGTCGACGACGTCGCCGACGTCCTTCCGGATCGCGAACCAGGTGATCGCCGCCCCGCCCAGGCAGAGCACCAGCACCACCGCCAGCACGATGAGCACGATCTTGCCGACGTTCGACTTCTTCGCCGGGGGCGGGCCGCCGGGCAGGTACGGCTGACCCGGCTGCGCGGGTGGGAACCCCTGCTGCTGCGGAGGCGGCCACCCACCGGGCTGCTGCGGCTGACCCGGGTACTGCTGCTGGCCCGGCTGCTGGGGCCATCCACCGGGCTGCCCCGGCTGGCTCGGCTGCTGCGGCCACCCACCGGGCTGGCCCGGCTGCTGCGGCCACCCACCGGGCTGCTGCGCCTGGCCCGGGTACTGCGGCTGCCCCGGCTGCTGGGGCTGGTTGGCGGGATCGTGCGGCGGGCCGTACGGGTTGGCCGGCGGCTGAGACATCAGTTGGCTCCAAGTCAGGGGGTGCGAAGCGCGTGATCCTAACCCGGTGCGGCAACCGGCGATGCCCCCGCGTCGGCCCCCCTCGGGCAACCGGCTGATCACAAACGGTCGCGGTGGTCGGCCGTCCACGAGGGACGGTCCGACCACCGCGACGGTGACGCGGTGGACTCGTCAGGCGGGCAGGCTCGCCGCCCCGTGCGGCAGGAACCGCTGACCGGTGACCCGCTCGGAGGTGCCGGTCCGATCCAGGTACGGCGTGACGCCACCCAGGTGGAACGGCCACCCGGCGCCCAGGATCATGCACAGGTCGATGTCCTGCGCCTCGGCGACCACGCCCTCATCCAGCATCAGCCGGATCTCCTGCGCGAGCGCGTCGAGCGCGTTCTGGCGTACCTGCTCGGCGGTCAGCGGCTGGTCACCGACGACGAGCAGCTTGGCCACCTCGTCGTTGACCTGGTCGTCGACCACGATCGGCTGACCGGAGTCGGCGATCCGCCTGAGGTTCTCGCTGACCCCGAACCGGTCCGGGTACGCCGCGTGCAGGGTGCCGCCCACGTGGTACGCGACGGCCGGTCCGACGAGCTGGAGCAGGGCGAGCGGGCGCATCGGCAGGCCCAGCGGGTCCAGTGCGCTGTTCGCCACGTCCAGCGGGGTGCCGGCGTCGACGGCGGCGAAGACGGTGCCCAGGAAGCGGGTGAGCAGCCGGTTCACCACGAACGCCGGAGCGTCCTTGACCAGCACGCTCGACTTCTTGAGCTGCTTGCCGACCGCGAACGCGGTGGCCAGGGTGGTGTCGTCGGTGCGCTCACCCCGGACGATCTCCAGCAGCGGCAGCACCGCCACCGGGTTGAAGAAGTGGAAGCCGACCACCCGCTCCGGGTGCTCCAGGTCGGCGGCCATCTCGGTGATCGACAGCGAGCTGGTGTTGGTGGCGAGCACCGCCTCCGGGGAGACGATCTTCTCCAGCTCGGCCCAGACCTGCTTCTTGACGCCCAGGTCCTCGAAGACCGCCTCGATGACGAAGTCGGCGTCGGCGAAGGCGCTCTTGTCGACAGTGCCGCTGACCAGCCCGTACAGCTTGGCGGCGGTGCCCTTGTCCATCCGGCCCTTGACGACGGCCTTCTCGATCTGGCTGTGCACGTAGCCGACGCCCTTGTCCACCCGGGACTGGTCCAGGTCGCTCATGACGACCGGCACCTGGAGGCGGCGGGCGAACAGCAGCGCCAACTGGCTGGCCATCAGGCCGGCGCCGACGATGCCGACCTTGGTGATCGTGCGGGCCAGTCCCTTGTCCGGTGCCCCGGCCGGCCGCTTGGCCCGCCGCTGCACCAGGTCGAAGGCGTACAGGCCGCTGCGCAACTCCTCGGAGAAAACCAGGTCCGCGAGGGCCTCGTCCTCGGCGGCGGTGCCGGCGGCGAAGTCGCCGTCCTTCGCCGTCTCCAGCAGGTCGAGGGCCTTGTACGCGGCCGGGACCGCGCCGTGCAGCCGCTGGTTCAGCGTCTCGCGGGCGAAGTAGAGCACGCCCGCCCACATGTCCTTGTCGACCTCGGGCCGGGTCACGGTGACCTGACCCCGGACCACGCCGGCGGCCCACTCCAGGGAACGCTCCAGGAAGTCCGCCGGCTCCAGCAGGATGTCCGCGATGCCCAGCTCGGCGGCCTGCTTCGGCTTGAGCATCTTGTTCTGCATCAGCGGGTTCTGGATGATCACCTGGGTCGCGGCGGGGATGCCGATCAGGTTCGGCAGCAGTTGGGTGCCGCCCCAGCCGGGCACCAGACCGAGGGAGACCTCGGGCAGCGCGAGGGCCGCCGCGCCGCCGGACAGCGTCCGGTAGTGGCAGTGCAGCGCCAACTCCAGCCCGCCGCCCATCGCCGCCCCGTTGACGAACGCGAAGGTGGGGACCGTGCTGTCCTTGAGTCGGGCGAAGACCCGGTGACCGAGCCGGCCGATCTCCAGCGCCTGCGCGCGGTCGGCGAGTTGCGGCAGGCCGACGATGTCCGCGCCCACACAGAAGATGTACGGCTTGCCGGTGACCGCGATGAACGCCGGGTCGGCGGCGAGCGCGGCGGTGATCGCCTCGTCCAGGCTGGCCAACCCACCCGGACCGAACGTGTTCGGCTTGGTGTGGTCGAGCCCGTTGTCCAACGTGATCAGGGCGGCGGGCCGGTCCAGCCCCGGTACGTTCACCTGCCGCAGCAGCGCCCGGGTGACGACCTCGTTCGGTGTCTTCACTTGTTGCCACCCTCCCAGTGCGGGTTCTCCCAGATGACCGTGCCGCCCATGCCGATGCCGATGCACATCGCGGTGAGGCCGTACCGGACCTCGGGGTGCTCGGCGAACTGGCGGGCCAGCTGCGTCATCAGCCGTACGCCCGACGAGGCGAGGGGGTGGCCGATGGCGATCGCGCCGCCCCACGGGTTGACCCGCGCGTCGTCGTCGGCGATGCCGAAGTGGTCGAGGAAGGCGAGCACCTGCACGGCGAACGCCTCGTTCAGCTCGAACAGGCCGATGTCGTCGATGCTGAGCCCGGCGAGACGCAGCGCCTTCTCCGTCGACGGGATCGGGCCGACGCCCATCACCTCCGGCTCCACGCCGACGAAACCGAACGACACCAGCCGCATGGCGACCGGCAGGCCCAGCTCGCGGGCGGTGGCCTCGTCGGCGAGCAGGCTCGCGGTGGCGCCGTCGTTCAGGCCGGCCGCGTTGCCCGCGGTGACCTTGCCGTGCGGGCGGAACGGGGTCTTCAGGGTGGCGAGCTTCTCCAGCGACGTGTCCCGCGGGGCCTCGTCCACCGTCGCCAGGCCCCAGCCACCCTCCTCGTCGCGGATGGACATCGGCACCAGGTCGTCCTGGAGCTTGCCGTTGGCGTACGCCTTCGCGGTCTTCTGCTGCGAGGCGAGCGCGAACGCGTCGGTGCGTGCCTTGGTGATGTGCGGGACCAGGTCGTGCAGGTTCTCCGCGGTGGCGCCCATGACCAGCGCGGACGGGTCGACCAGCTTCTCCGCGATGATGCGCGGGTTGGGGTCGACGCCCTCGCCCATCGGGTGGTGTCCCATGTGCTCGACGCCGCCGGCGATGGCGACGTCGTACGCGCCCATGGCGATGCCGCTGGCCACGGTGGTCACCGCGGTCATGGCGCCGGCGCACATCCGGTCGATGGCGAAGCCGGGAACGGTCTTGGGCAGACCGGCCAGCAGGGCGGCGGTACGGCCGATGGTGAGGCCCTGGTCGCCGATCTGGGTGGTGGCCGCGATGGCGACCTCCTCGACCCGCTCCGGGGGCAGCTGCGGATTGCGGCGCAGCAGTTCACGGATGCAGCGGATCACCAGGTCGTCGGCGCGGGTGTTGGCGTACATGCCACCCGCCTTGCCGAACGGGGTACGGACACCGTCGACAAAGACGACATCCCGAACTTCACGGGGCACTTGAGCCTCCTATTCGACCATGATTCGGCCTTCGGCCATGCGGCACGCCGGACCGGACAAGGGTCGCCGACACGGGCACGTTCCCCCGAATGCTACTCGCCAGTAACCACCCTGGTGCCACGTCCCCCTGTGGCCCACCCCACACCCGGCGCCACCCCACCCCTCGGTCGATCACGGAGTTGTTGTCACGACACGCCGGTCGCGGTGGCAATAACTCCATGATCAACCGCAGGGGGCGGGTGATGGGTGGGTGGGATTGGGGCGGGGGTTAGGGGGTGGGGTTTAGGGCTTCGGTTAGGTCGGGGTTCAGGAGGCCGATCTGCCATTCGCGGGCGTTGAGGCCGCGCAGGGTCTCCGCGACCGTCTCCTCGGTGAGGTCCTCCGGCGGCGTCCAGGCCAGCCGGCGCACCGAATCCGGGGTGATCAGGTTCTCCGGCGGCAGGTTGTGCTCACCGGCGACGCGGATCACCACCTCCCGGCAACGGGCGAGCCGACCAGCCGCCACCGGATCCCGTTCGGCCCAGCGGTGCGGCGGGGGTGGACCCTCCACGGTCGGGGAGACCGGCAACGAGTCGTCCGGCAACTGCCGGGCGTCGTCGAGAGCGGCGAGCCAGGTGCGGGCCAACCGACGGACCGACCGACCGCCGAAACCGGGCAGGGTCAGCAGGGTCTTCTCGTCCTTCGGGTCCAACTCGGCGGCGGCGATGATCGCCGAGTCGGGCAACACCCGACCGGGCGCGGCGTCCCGCCGGGAAGCGATCTGGTCCCGGGCGTACCACATCGAGCGGACGCGAGCCTGCGCCCGCGCCCCGCGCAGCCGGTGGATGCCGGAGGTACGCCGCCAGGGCTCCGCCCGGACCCGCGGCGGGCGCGCCCCGGTGCGGACCAGCGCGGCGAACTCCTCCGCGGCCCAGGCCGACTTGCCCTGTCGGGTCAGCTCGGCGTCGAGCGCGTCGCGCAGGTCGGTGAGCAGTTCCACGTCGAGAGCCGCGTACGTCAGCCACGACTCGGGCAGCGGTCGGCTCGACCAGTCGGCGGCCGAGTGGTGCTTCTCCAGGGTGAACCCGAGCAGCTGCTCGGTCAGCGCGGCCAGCCCGACGCGCTCGAACCCGGCCAGCCGAGCTGCCAGCTCGGTGTCGAACAGTCGGCGCGGGCGCAGCCCCACCTCGGCCAGGCAGGGCAGATCCTGGCTGGCCGCGTGGAGCACCCACTCGGCATCCCCGATCGCCGCGTCCAGCGCACTGAGGTCCGGCAGGGGCAGCGGGTCGATCAGCGCCGTACCCGCGCCGGCCCGGCGCAGTTGCACCAGATACGCGCGCTGGCTGTAGCGGTAGCCGGAGGCGCGCTCGGCGTCCAGGGCGACGGGGCCGCTGCCCGCCGCGAAGCGGGCCACGACCTCGGCGAGCTCGGCCGGGGCGGCCACCGGATCGGGGGTGCCGTCACGCGGGGCGATCAGCGGAACGGGCCCACCGTCGGTCGGGTCGACCCTGTCGTCCGCCGGCTGCGGCTGGGCCGACGGCGGGTGCTGGGGTGCGTTTCCCGGGAGTTCTTCGGCGGGCCGACGGCGCTGGGGTGGTTCGTCGGTCACCTGCCAACCCTAGTGCGCGCGGTGAACCGGCGGGTGCAGCCGGTCCGGCGTGTGTCGATCAGGTGTCCGCGAGGTGTCCCGGCCAACTGCCCACACCCCGTCGATCATGGACCTGTGGTGCCTCACAAATGCCGCGCACAGCAGTATTTCGCCCACCCCAACTCCATGATCGACGCGGAAGGGGGCGGGGCGCGGGGCGGGACGGGCGCGGGAGGGGATGGACCGGTTGGGTCAGGCCGCGCCGGCCGACCGGCGATCGGCCAGGGCGGTGACCCCCGGTGGTGGCAGACCGGCCGTGGAGGCGAGCAACGCACACCAGCCGAGCAGGTGCGGCGTCAGCTCGTCGTCGACAGGCGTCCAGGAGGCGCGGATCTCGATGTCGCCCACGGTCGGCGGGCCGGCGAGGTCACCGAACCGGGTCGACATGGTCTGCGTCACCGTGCCGCCGATCGCCCGGTGGCCGGCGTCCTGGGCGTCCAACGCGTCGGTCAGCCACGTCCAGCCGACCCCGGGCAGCAGCGGGTCGGCGGCCAGGTCGACCTCCAACTCGGCGGTCACGTAGGTGACCAACCGCAGGGTGCCCTGCCACGCCTCGTGGCCGACCGGATCGTGCAGCAGGATCAACCGGCCGGTCGCCACCTCGTCGCCGTCGCGCAGGACGGTCGCGGAGAGCGCGAACGTGTACGGGGCCAACCGCTGGGGGGCCCCGACCTCCTCCAGCGTGATCTCCGGCCGGGGGGTCGCCGATCGCAGCCCGGCGACCGCGCGGGCGAACGTCTCCGGGAGCGCGATCGGGGGGGCCATGTCGGCAGCCTATGCCGCCGTCGGCCCCCGGCTCCGACGGCGCGCCGACACCCGTGCGCCGCCGGAGGCCCACGGAAGTCACTCTTCCTTTCACCCCAGGTGGGACGGGGGTGGTGGGCGTGGCACGATTGCGGCGATGACCACGGACACCACGGGCACTGTCGCCCGAGACGGAGAACCCCGCCCCGGCGGACCAGCCGACTCGCCCTTCGTCAGGGCCTGCTGGCGACGGCCCGGCCCGCACACCCCGGTCTGGTTCATGCGCCAGGCCGGCCGCTCGCTGCCGGAATACCGGGAGATCCGGGCGACCGTGCCGATGCTGGAGTCCTGCCGTCGCCCGGAGTTGGTCACCGAGATCACGCTCCAGCCGGTGCGCCGGCACGGAGTGGACGCGGCGATCCTGTTCAGCGACATCGTGGTGCCGGTCGCGGCGGCCGGTGTCGATCTGGACATCGTGCCGGGCACCGGTCCGGTGGTCGCCGAGCCGGTCCGCACCCTCGCCGACGTCGAGCGGATCCGCCCCATCACCCACGACGACGTCCCGTACGTGGACGAGGCCGTCCGGCAGTTGGTGGTCGAGCTGGGCGACACCCCGCTCATCGGTTTCGCCGGCGCGCCGTTCACCCTGGCCAGCTACCTGGTCGAGGGTGGGCCGTCGCGGACCCACGCGAAGACCAAGGCCCTGATGTACGGCAACCCGGAGCTGTGGCACGCGCTGTGCGGCCGGCTGTCCGAGGTGACGCTCGCCTTCCTGCGGGTGCAGATCGAGGCGGGTGTGTCCGCCGTGCAGTTGTTCGACTCCTGGGCGGGCGCGCTGTCCGAGGCCGACTACCGCCGCTACGTGCTGCCGCACTCCACCGCCGTGCTGAGCGGGCTGGTCGACTCCGGGGTGCCGCGGATCCACTTCGGGGTGGGCACCGCCGAGCTGCTCGGCGCGATGGGCGAGGCCGGCGCGGACGTGGTCGGCGTCGACTGGCGTACCCCGCTGGACGTGGCCACTCAGCGGATCGGCCCGGACCGGGCGGTGCAGGGCAACCTGGACCCGTGCGTGCTGTTCGCACCGTGGCCGGTGGTGGAGGCCGAGGTGCGTCGCATCCTGGAGCAGGGCCGGGCGGCCCCCGGGCACGTGTTCAACCTTGGCCACGGTGTGCTGCCGGAGACCGACCCGGAGGTGTTGACCCGGGTGGTCGCGCTGGTGCACGAGCTGTCCAGCCGCCGGGCCGACCAGGGCTGAGCGGGCATGCGGCAGCCCTGGCGGGTGGCGGTGGTCGGCGGCGGGATCGCCGGCCTGGCGGCCGCGGTCCGCCTGCGCGACCACGCACCGGCCGGCACCGAGATCACGGTGTACGAGCAGTCCGGCGCGCTGGGCGGCAAGCTGCGGACCGGGGAGTTGGCCGGCCAGCCGGTGGAGTTCGGGGCCGAGTCGTTCCTGATGCGTGACCCGACCGGGGCGGAGTCCGCCGTGGTGACCCTGATCCGGCGGCTCGGGTTGGCCGATCGGATCGTGCACCCCACGGTGGGGCAGGCCGCGCTGGTCGTCGACGGCGGGCTGCGCCCCATCCCGGGCGGCACCCTGGTGGGCGTACCCGGGGATCTGGACCGGGTGACCTCGGTCGCCCGCCCGGCGGCGGACGCCGACACCGACGACGGGCGGCCGCTGGTCGGGCCGGACGCGGACGTCTCGGTGGGCGCGCTGGTCCGGTCCCGCTTCGGCGACGAGGTGGTCGAGCGGCTGGTCGACCCGATGCTGGGCGGTGTGTACGCGGGCCGCGCCGACGATCTCTCCCTGGTCACGACGATGCCGGCGCTGGCCCGCACGGCCCGGGTGGAGCACACCCTGACCGGTGCGGTCCGGGCCGCGCAGGCCGCCGCGCCGCGCGCCCCCGGCGCTCCGATCTTCGGCACCCTGGTGGGTGGGCTCAGCACCCTGGTCGAGGCGGCGGTGTCGGCCAGCGGCGCGACGGTACGGCGGGACGCCGCCGTCCGCGAGGTGACCCCGACCGGCACGGGTTGGCGGCTCACCGTCGGCCCGACGCGCGACCCCGCGCTCGTCGACGTGGACGCCGTGGTGCTGGCGGTGCCGGCGCGACCGGCGGCCCGGCTGCTCGCGGGTCCGGCCCCGGTGGCCGCGAAGGGTGTCGGCGAGTTGGACTACGCGAGCGTCGCGTTGGTCACGCTGGCGCTGCCGCAACCGCAGCTGCCCGAGCTGTCCGGTTTCCTGGTGCCCAGCACCGAAGGGCTGCTGATCAAGGCGGCGACCTTCTTCACCACCAAGTGGGGGCACCTGCGCCGGCCGGACGGCCTGGCGTTGGTGCGGGCGTCGGTGGGCCGCTACGGCGAGGAGGCGCACCTTCAGCGCCCCGACGCGGACCTGGCGACCACCGTGCACCGAGAGCTCTCGGCGGTGCTCGGCACCCCGTTGCCCGCCCCGGTCGACGGGCACGTGCAGCGGTGGGGCGGTGCGCTGCCGCAGTACGCGCCGGGGCACGCCGACCGGGTCGCCGCGGCACGCGCGGCGTTGCGCGCCGCGTACCCCACCCTGGTCCTCGCCGGCGCTGGTTACGACGGCGTCGGCATTCCGGTCTGCGTCCGCTCCGGCGAGACGGCGGCCGACGAGATCATCACAGCACTGGGAGGATCGGCGACATGACCGAGCAGACCAACGCGGCCCGCCTGCGGGAGCTCAACGACAGCATCCGCTACACCATGTGGTCGGTGTTCCGGGCCAGCGCCCCGCTGCCGTCGCTGCGGGACAACGTCACCGGCGAGGTCGTGGCCCTCTTCGACGAGTTGGCCGGCAAGGACGTGGTGGTCCGCGGCGTGTACGACGTCGCCGGTCTGCGCGCCGACGCGGACGTGATGATCTGGTGGCACTCCGCGTCCCCCGACGCGCTCCAGGACGCGTACCTGCGGTTCCGTCGCACCACGCTGGGGCGGTCGCTGACCCCGGTCTGGTCGCAGATGGCGCTGCACCGGCCGGCCGAGTTCAACAAGAGCCACATCCCGGCGTTCCTGGCCGGCGAGGAGGCCCGCCCCTACATCTGCGTGTACCCGTTCGTCCGCTCCTACGAGTGGTACCTGCTGCCCGACGCCGAGCGGCGCGAGATGCTGGCCGAGCACGGCAAGATGGCGCGCGGCTACCCGGACGTCCGCGCCAACACGGTGGCCTCGTTCGCGTTGGGTGACTACGAGTGGATGCTCGCCTTCGAGGCCGACGAGCTGCACCGGATCGTGGACCTGATGCGGGATCTGCGCGCCTCCGGCGCCCGCCGGCACGTCCGCGAAGAGGTCCCGTTCTACACCGGTCGCCGTCGCTCGGTCGCCGAGATCGTCAACTGCCTGGTCTGACCCCGGTTACCGCCGGCCGGTGCCGCACCCCCGCCCGGGTGCGGCACCGGACGGAGGTCAACTGGTCGACGTGCAGGAGACCAGCGGAACCGGGTTGCTGCCGTTCCACGAGCCGAGGAAACCGAACGTGGTGCTCGCGCCGGCGGCGAGGGTGCCGTTGTGGTTGGCGTTGCGTGCGGTGACCAGCGAGCCGTTGGTGCTGACCGTCGCGTTCCACGACGAGGTGACCTGCTGGCCGTTGTTGTAGTTCCAGCTCACCGACCAACCTTTGGTGGGCGATCCGCCCGCGCTCACCTTCACCTCGGCCTGGAAGCCGCCGGACCACTGGCCGGTGACCTGGTACGTCGCCGTGCAGGCCCCAGCCGGCGGCGGGGTGCTCGGCGGCGGGGTGGTGGGCGGCGGGGTGGTGGGCGGCGGCGTGGTGGGCGGCGGCGTGGTGGGCGGCGGGGTCGTCGGCGGCGGCGTGGTCGGCGGCGGAGTCGTGCCCCCGAAGGTGACGTCGCTGCACAGGTAGTACGACTGGTCGAAGTGGCTGGCCTGCCAGACGGTGTAGACGATGTGCCGTCCGGTGCGCCCGGCCGCGTTCACCGGGATCTGGATGGAGACACCGCCGGTGTCCGGGTTCCACTGGGAGGCCGGGGTGTTGCCGATCTGACCGGCCAACTCCAGGTCGTCCCAGCCGAGCGGCTCGTTGAGCGCGTCGAAGCCCTGCTTGGTCACGTACACCCGGATGTAGTCGGCGCCGTGACTGGCCCCGTCGAAGAAGCGGAGCCGGAAGTTGTTCGACACCGCGGTGGTCTTCCACGCGCCGATGGTGTCCAGCGCGTTGTAGCGACCGTTCTGTGTGCGCCCGCCGCTGCACAGCTGGCCGTTGGGGACGGCGGCCTGGTGGTTGCCGCCCACACCCTCGCGGAACTGGCCGTTCCAGTTCCACATGGCCTGCGGGTCGGCCTGCCAGGCCTGCCAGCACATCGGGTCTTCGGTGGCCATCCGGGGGTTCTGGAACTCGGCGCCCCACCGTTGCCAACAGCTGTAGCTACGCGAGGCCGGATCGACGACCGACCCGTGCGCGGAGGCGGGTTCGGCCCGCATCGTGTTCAGAGCGGTCGTCAACAAAAGCGTGCTGGTCGCCGCGATGGCGAACAACCAGAGCACGCGTCGTGATCGGGTGAGAGTGGACATGGAGCCCCCGGGGGGAGAAGGTCGGACGGCGACACCCGGACTGGCGGGAGTTGCCCACTCCCGCGCCTAATCGCTGGCTCCCGCGACGGCTCTACCCGGAACCATGCCAGCTCGATCGTCAGCCGTCAATGACGTCGCGGCGCATCGGGGTGTGCGGGATGCCGTCCTCGACGTACTCCGGGCCGCTGACCGCGAAGCCGTGCCGGGTGTAGAACGCGACCAGGTGCGACTGGGCTTCCAGCACGCACGGCCGGTTGCCCACCACGTCCAGCGCAGCGCTCATCAGCCGGCCGGCGTGCCCGCCGCCGCGCGCCTGCGGGGCGACCACCACCCGGCCGATCCGGGCGGTGCCGTCCGGATCGGCCAGGACCCGCAGGTACGCCAGCGGCGCGCCGCCGTCGGTCAGCCAGATGTGGCGGGTGCCCGGCTCGACGTCGCGCCCGTCCAGCTCCGGGTAGGGGCAGTGCTGTTCCACCACGAACACGTCGATGCGCAGCTTGAGCAGGTCGTGGAGGGTGCGGGCGTTCAGGTCGGCGAAGGACGCCGTCCGGATCTCGGTGGTCTGCGAGGGCATCCGACGATGGTAGGCCGCCTCAGGGGGTGTCTCGTCGAGGCGTCAGGTAGGTGGCGGCCACGGCGGTGAGCAGTAGCACACCGCCGCCGACGACCGGCAGCGGAAGCGGCTCGTGCAGCAGCGCCACGGCCAGCGCCGCCGCGGTGAGCGGTTCGAGCAGGGTCAGCACGGCGGCGACGCTGCCCGGGGTGGTCCGCAGCCCGGCGTAGAACAGCGCGTACGCCACCGCCGTGGTGATCACGCCGAGGTGCAGCAGCAGGGCCACGGTGTCGGGGCGGACCGGCACGCCGACCCCGGCGACCACGGCGAACGGGGCCAGGGTCAGCGCTCCGATCACCGTGGAGATGGTGGTCAGCGTCATCGGCGCGACGCGCTGGGACGCCTCGCGGCTGATCAGGGTGGTCACCGCGTACCCGAGGCCGGAGCCGGCCGCCGCGAGCAGGCCGAGCAGTGGCGCGGGCGCGGCGGCGGTGGGGTCCGCCGTCGCCCCGGTGATCAGGGCGAGGCCGACCACTGCCGCGACGAGCGTGGCGAGGCGCAGCGGGCCGGGGATCCGGCGGGCGCGCACCGACTCCCAGGCCGCGGCGAGCACCGGGGCCAGGCCCAGACTGACCACTGTGGCGACGCTGACGCCGGCCCACGCCACCGCGACGAAGTAGAGCGCCTGGTAGAGGCCGAGGCCGAGGCCGGTGAGCAGCAGCGGTACGGGTGTCGCCCGCAGGGCGGACCGGAACGCGCCGAGTCGGCCGGCGGTGCACGCCAGCAGCACGAGCGCGGCGATCGCGAGGCGGTGGAAACCGATGCTCACCGGGCTGAGCCCGGTGCTGTCGCGCAGGAGTTGCACCGCCACGCCGGTGGTGCCCCACAGCACGCCGGTGACGGTGATCTGGATCAGGCCGGTGCGGGTCGGACCGGCGGTCGTGGCCGGGGCGGCCGGCGGCACGGTACGGGAGAGGGACACGGAGGCGCTCCGAAGGGTGAGCCGTTGACGGGGACGACGTCGACGGAGCGCGTACGGCAGGGTGCCGAGCCGGGTGCGTCACCGGGTCGGGGAGGGCGCGGCGCTCCGATCAGGAGCGCGGCGGAGGCAGAACGCCGAGCAGTGGCCGCATGGCGACGACCGTACCGCAGGATGGTGGGATCGGGCGCGGCGTTGCGGCGCGGCCGGTCGGTCAGGCCGGGCGGGCGGTCAGGCCGGGCGGGCGGTCAGGCCGGGCGCGCGCCGACGGCGTCGCGGATCTCGGCGCCCTCGGCGCCCTCGACCGCGCGGGCGCAGTGTCCGCAGCAGAAGAAGCGGCCGTTGACCTCCACCCCATGTCCGACGATCTTGACCTGGCAGTGCTCGCAGATCGGTGCCATCCGGTGGATCGCGCACTCGAACGAGTCGAAGGTGTGCACGTCGCCGCTGACGGTGTGCACCTCGAACGCCATCCAGTAGTCGTTGCCGCAGACCTCGCACGTGGCCATGACCAACCCCCTCATTCCGACTTTTCGCCCAGAATGCCGCACGCTGGGACGCGCGCGGACGGAAACGCCGCTCTCCGGCGGCCGGTGCGGCGTGTCGGCTCCGGCGTGTTGTCCGTTGTGCCAGGTGAACCGCCGCAACCCCCGGAGGGTCACAGTGATCAAGCGCAACAAGCTCTTCGGCAACCAGACCCGGGTCACCTTCTGCCTGCCCCGGGACTCCCCGCCCGGTCCGGTGAGCGTCGTCGGCTCCTTCAACGACTGGGAGCCGGGCCGACACGAGTTGGTGATCCGCCGCGACGGCATGCGGACGGTCACCGTGAAGCTCCCGCCGGGGGAGTACGTCTTCCGCTACCTCGCCGCCGACGGCATCTGGTTGGACGACGACTCGGCCGACCAGGTCGACGACCGGGGCAGCCTGCTCCGCCTCTGAGCCAAAGTCGTCACCATCGATGGATTTATTGATGGGAGTCTTTACTGTTAACAATGTTTAAATTATGTTGAGGGGCACCTGACCGGACCCTGGAGAAGGAGCCGCCCCGATGCGTCGAAGAATCACCATCCCGCTGGTGGCGGCCGGTGCCGTCGCCGCCACCCTCACCGTCGCCGCTCCCGCGCAGGCGCACGGTTACGTCTCCGCCCCGCCCAGCCGGCAGGCGCTCTGCGCGCAGGGCCGGATGCCCGACTGCGGGCAGATCAGGTACGAGCCGCAGAGCGTCGAGGGACCCAAGGGCCTGCGCAGTTGCAATGCCGGCATCGCCCAGTTCGCCGTCCTCAACGACGACAGCCGGGGCTGGCCGGCCACCTCGGTCGGCAGCTCGCTGACCTTCACCTGGGTGAACACCGCCCGCCACGCCACCAGCAACTGGGAGTACTGGATCGGCAACACCCGCGTCGGCGTGGTCAACGGCAATGGCCAGCAGCCGGGCGCGACGGTCTCGCACACCGTCAACCTGGGCGGCTTCTCCGGACGGCAGAAGATCCTCGCGGTGTGGAACATCTCCGACACCGCGAACGCCTTCTACTCCTGCATCGACGTGCAGGTCGGCGGCGGCGGGTCGAACCCGACCCCCACCACCTCACCCACCCCACGACCCACCCCGACCGCCACGCCGAGCGCGACGCCCGCCCCGGGCGGCAGTTGGACCGCGGGACGGGCGTACCAGGTCGGTGACCAGGTCACC
Source organism: Micromonospora sp. NPDC049204 (assembly GCF_040647935.1). NCBI lineage: Bacteria > Bacillati > Actinomycetota > Actinomycetes > Micromonosporales > Micromonosporaceae > Micromonospora > Micromonospora sp. NPDC049204. The sequence continues at coordinate 229,594 of NZ_JBEZDC010000007.1, forward strand.
TACGGCGGAGCGACGTACCGCTGCCGGCAGGCGCACACGGCGATCCCGGGGTGGGAGCCGCCGAACGTACCGGCGCTCTGGCAACAGGTCTGACCCCACGGGTGCGGTCATCGGCCGCACCCGTGTCGCCGTCCCCGCGTGAACGGAGCACCGGCATGCGCCGTCGTACCCGTCTGGTGTCCCTTGTCGCCGCGGTGCTGCTCACCGGCGCCTGCGGTGGGTCGCCCACGTCGAGCCCGCCGGTCGTGCCGCAACCGGCCCCCGCCGCGACGGCGTCGTCCGGGGGCGCGGGGTCCGCGGTCGCCGGGGACACGATGAGCGGGATCGACGTGGTCTTCCTGACCACGATGGTCGGGCACAGCGAACGCACCCTGCAGATCGTCGCGCTGGCCCGCGACCGGGTGCGCGACGACGCGCTGCGCACCCTGGCCGCCGCCATCGAGGCGACCGAGGCCGACGAGCTGTCCGCGATGCGCGGCTGGTTGCCCACGGCCGGGCCGGGTGCCGGCGCGGGCGCGCACCAGCACGACGGGCACGGCGACGACGGCGCGCTCGACCGGCTGCGGACCGCGCCCGACCCGGACGTCGACCGCGCGCTGCGCGAGGTGCTCGCCGACCACCAGCGTGCGGCGGCCGACCTGGCCCGAGCCCAGGTCGGCGTCGGCCGAAACGAGCAGGTCCGCGACCTGGCCCGGCGGATCGAGCAGTCCCGGACCGCCGAGGTCGAGCTGCTCCGGGGTACGCCGTGAGCGCGCGTCGACCGCGCCCGCACAGCTCAGGTCAGCGGGGTTCCAACCGGACCGAGATCGAGTTGACGCAGTGCCGGGTGTCCTTCGGGGTGAAGCCCTCGCCGTGGAAGACGTGCCCGAGGTGACTGTCGCAGCGGGCGCAGCGGATCTCGGTGCGCGCCATGCCGAGGCTGCGGTCCTCGATCTCCTTCACCCGGCCCGGGATGGCGTCGTCGAAACTCGGCCAGCCGCAGTGCGAATCGAACTTCGTGTCGCTGGAGAAGAGTTCCAACCCGCAGGCGCGGCAGTGGTAGACCCCCTGGGTCTTCGTGTCCACGTACTCGCCGACCCACGGGCGTTCGGTGCCGGCCTCCCGCAGGACGTGGAACTCCTCGGGGGTCAACCGGACCCGCCACTCGTCGTCGGTGCGGGGCAGCTCGTTGTCGTCAAGACTCACCCCTCAACGGTACGTCGAACGTCGGGGGTGTGGCATAAGGTCGCGAGATGGCGGGCACCAAGGCAGCGGTCACCGAGGTCGAGGTGGCCGGGCACACCGTACGACTGAGCAGTCCGGACCGGGTGATCTTCCCCCAGCGGGGCTTCACCAAGGCGGACGTCTTCCACTACTACCTCGCGGTGGGCGACGGGATCATGCGTGCCCTGCGGGAGCGACCCACCACGCTGCAACGCTTCCCCGAGGGCATCGAGGGTGAGGCGTTCTTCCAGAAACGCGTGCCCACCCGAGGGGTGCCGCCCTGGCTGAGCACCGCCCAGATCACCTTCCCCAGCGGTCGCAGTGCGGCGGAGCTGTGCCCGGCCGATCTGGCGCACGTGGCCTGGGCGGCACAGATGGGCACCATCGTCTTCCACCCCTGGCCGGTGCGCGCCGCCGACGTCGACCGACCCGACGAGCTGCGCATCGACCTCGATCCGCAGCCCGGCACCGACTTCGCCGACGCGGCGCGGGCCGCCGCAGGGGTCCGCGCGGTCCTCGACGAGCTGGGCGTGGCCGGCTGGCCGAAGACCTCCGGTGGCCGGGGTGTGCACGTCTACCTGCGCATCCAGCCCCGCTGGACGTTCACCGAGGTGCGCCGGGCCACCATCGCGCTCGCCCGGGAGGTGGAACGCCGCCACCCCGACCTGGTCACCACCTCCTGGTGGAAGGAGGAGCGCGGCAACCGGGTCTTCGTCGACTTCAACCAGACGGCCCGGGACCGGACGATCGCCTGCGCGTACTCGCTGCGGGCCAACCCACGGGCCACCGTCTCGACCCCGGTCAGCTGGGACGAGCTGCCCGACGTCGACCCGGACGACTTCGACCTGCGTACCGTGCCGGCCCGGCTCGCCGAGCGGGGCGACCCGCACGCCGACATCGACGACGCCCCGTGGGACATCACGCCACTGTTGGAGTGGGCCGACCGGGACGCCGCCGCCGGCCAGGGCGACCTGCCGTACCCGCCGGACCACCCGAAGATGCCCGGCGAACCCAAGCGGGTGCAGCCCAGCCGCGCCAAGCGCACACCCGACGAAAGCGCCTGAGCGAGGCGCGGTGGCGTCCTCGCTGGACGTCGGTCACCGGGTCCATCCAACGAACCTCTCCCATGCCAGACGAATGTCATCGCGAGCGAAGTTGTCGTACACCTGTTCTAGGGTTTGGGTGTGATCGATGAGTTGGTGCGGGCGGAGGGTGCGGTGGCGGCCTGCACCGACGCGGCCGCCTGGGCTCTCGCCGAGCAGGAGCTGATCGATGCTCTCGACGCCGCGCACCGCGTCGAGCAACGTCTTGCCGCCGTCAAGCTGGCGTTGGTGCGTGAGTTGGACGGTCGCGGCACCGCACTGACGCAGGGCGCTTCCAGCACGGCGGTCTGGTTGCGCGAGCGACTGCGGCTGACAGTTCCCGCCGCGCGCCGGCTGGTCGACCTCGCGGCCCGCGTCGACGCGGCCCCGAGCGCCGTGCGGGATGCCTTGACGAGCGGCGCGGTCAGCGTGGAGCAGGCCCGGGTCATCGCTGACACCGTCGCCACCGTGCAGACGGCCGCCGGGCCGGAGGTCGCCGACAAGGCCGTCGGCGTGCTGGTCGACTGGGCCGGCCAATTCGACCCCACCCTGTTGCACAGGCTCGGCAGCCGCATCCTCGACCACGTCGCCCCCGAGATCGCCGACGCCGCAGCCGCGGCGGCCCTGGAGGCCGAGGCCGCTCGCGCCGCCCGCGACCGGCACCTCACCGTCTCCGAGCAGACCGGCGGGCAGCTACGGCTCAGCGGCATCCTCGACGCGGAGACCGCCGCGCTCGTGCGCGCCGCCATCGACCCGCTCAGCGCACCCAGTGCAGCCGACGACACGCGCACCGCCGGCCAGCGTCGGCACGACGCCCTCGCCGACGTGTGCCGGCTGGCTCTGCGCACCGGTGAGCTACCGGAGCAGGGCGGCGACCCGGCCCAGCTCGTCGTCACCACTGGCTTCGACGAGCTGACGCGGCGGTTGCGCGCCGGCGCGCTCGACGTCGGCCCGCGGCTCACCCCGGAGACGGTGCGTCGGCTCGCCTGCGACGCCGCCGTCCTGCCGGCCGTGCTGGGCGGTGCCGGTCAGGTCCTCGACGTCGGCCGGCAACGCCGCCTCATCAGTGGTCCGCTGCGGCGTGCGCTGGTGCTGCGCGACGGAGGCTGCGCCTTTCCCGGCTGCGACCGGCCGCCCCGCTGGTGCGCCGCCCACCACATTCGACACTGGGTCGACGGCGGCCCGACCAGTCTCGACAACGCGGTGCTGCTCTGCGGCCACCACCATCGGCACCTGCACCAGGGCGAGTGGGCGGTTCGGCTGGGGGGCGACGGCAACCCGGAGTTCGTCCCGCCGGCCTGGCTCGACGCCGACCAGATCCCGCGTCGCAACCACTACCACCGGCGGACGTGACCGATCCCAAGCGGCCCCGAACCGGCGACCGAGGTGCGAGGCGGCTCGGGGGATGCCCGCCGCCGCCGGGGGCGTCATGGCGTCCAGGTGTCCCGGTGGACGTGCCGCGTGGATGACGCGGGTTCGGCTCAGCGCGGGTTCGGGTCAGCGCGGGTTCGGGTCAGCGCAGGTTCAGGTCAGCCTGGAGTGAGGACGCAGAACTCGTTGCCCTCGGGGTCGGTGAGGACCTTCCAATGGATCTCGCTCGGGCTCAGGTCGACGGCGGTGGCGCCGAGGGCCTGCAGCCTGGCCGCCTCCGCCGCCAGGTCGTCGCCTGGATAGGGGCGGACGTCGAGATGGACGCGGTTCCACCCGGTCTTCACGTCGGGGGTGCGGACGAACCGCAGATATGGGCCAACGCCCTTGGCGGAGCGCAGCACCGCGCTCTGGTCGGTCACCTCGTGCGAGGTCCAGTCCGTGGCCGTGTCCCAGAAGCTGGCCATGGCCCGTGGATCCGCGCAGTCGACCACCACGGCGGCGATCGGGCCGGTGTCCCGGTAGAGCGGTCGGGGGTCCAGCACGCAGAACTCGTTGCCCTCCGGGTCGGCCAGGACCGTCCAGGGCACATCGCCCTGACCGATGTCGACTGGTGTCGCGCCGAGATCCCGCAGGCGCGTGACCAGTTGCGCCTGCTGGGCCGCGGAGGAGGTGGCGAGGTCGACGTGTACGCGGTTCTTCACCGTCTTGGGTTCCGTCGAGACGACGAGGTCGACGCAGACGGCGACGGGATCGGGGTAGACGAAGCCCTCGGGTTCGAGGTTTGTCACGCCGGGTCCCTCGCTGGAGATTCCCCAGCCGAGCGCCTGCGCCCAGAAACCGCCGAGTGCGGCATCGTCCCGAGCCTTCATGTTGATCTGCACAAGCCGTGTTGCCATGGCGACGATGGTAGAGCCTGACCGGCCGGCGGCTGGCCGTGACGTCGGCCCGGGCGTCGGCCATGCGTCCGCCCCGGCGTCGGTCCTGGTGTCCACCGGGGCGTCGGTGTCGGCCGTGGCGGTTAGCCTGCCGCCATGGTGAGCCCAGAGCTGGATGAGTTGATCGTCGCGGACAACGCGGCCCTGCGCGCGTGGTTGTCGGCCAACCACGCCACATCGCCCGGTGTCTGGCTCGCCCTGACCAAGAAGGGCGGCACGGTCACGACGCTGACCTGGCAGCAGGCGGTCGACGAGGCCCTGTGCTTCGGCTGGATCGACGGGCAGGCCCGGAAACGGGATCAGGAGAGCTCCTGGATCCGGTTCACCCCGCGCCGGGCCCGTAGTGCCTGGTCGCAACGCAACGTCTCCCACGTGGCCCGACTGGAGGCGGAGGGGCTGATGCTGCCCTCGGGTCGCGCCGCGGTGGAGGCCGCGAAGGCGGACGGGCGCTGGTCGGCTGCCTACGCCCCGCCGTCGGAGGCCGAGGTGCCGGCCGATCTCCTCGCCGCCATCGCCGCCGACCCCGCCGCGCAGGCCATGTTCGACGTCCTCACCAAGACCAACCGGTTCGCGCTCATCCACCGCCTCAACGCCGTCAAGCGGGCGCAGACCCGCGAGCGGAAGATCGCCGAGTTCGTCGCCATGCTGGCCCGCCACGAGACGATCCACCCGCAGAAAGCGAGCCCAGTGGCTGCCCAGGCGGGAGATGACGCTTCGGAGAGCGATTGACTTTCGATAGGTAACGAGCGAAACTCGATGCATGGTGACAGAGCATCGAGCGGTAGCCGCTCTCAGGGTTTTTCTCGGGGTGCTGTTCGTGGTCCTGATCGGGTTCCAGACGTTCTCGCTGCCCGGACAGTTCGCGCACATGGCCCAGGAGTCGCCGGAGCAGGCCTACCTCCGGTGGCCGTTGACCGCCATCACGGTGTTCTGGGTGCTGTGCGTCCAGGTGGTCATCGTGTCGACGTGGATGCTGCTCAGCCTGGTCAAGAACGACCGCATCTTCACCGAGGCGTCCCTGCGGTGGGTCGACCTGATCGTGTGGGCCGTCGGCGCCGCGTGGGTGGTGCTCGTGGGGGTCTTCCTCTACGTCGGCTTCAACGCGGACGATCCGGGTGGTCCGATCCTGCTGTTCCTCCTGACGATGGGTGTCACCGTGCTCGGGCTTCTCATGGTGGTGATGCGTGCGCTGCTGCGGCAGGCGACCACGCTGCGGACCGACATGGAGGCGGTGATCTGATGCCCATCGTCGTGCGCATCGACGTCGAGTTGGCCAAACGCAAGATGAGCGTCGGTGAGTTCGCCGAGCGTGTCGGGCTCACGCCCGCCAACGTGGCGGTGCTCAAGAACGGCCGTGCCAAGGCCGTCCGCTTCAGCACGCTGGAAGCGATGTGCCGGGTCCTCGGCTGCCAGCCCGGAGACCTGCTCGAGTGGGTCGAGGAGGACACCCCGTGAGGTACGTCCTGACCGTCGGCGTCGTTCTCGCGGTCGCCCTCGGCGTCGCCGGCATCGTGCACGGGGAGGCCGACGACTCGCCCGGCCTCCAGCTCCTGGGCGTCGTGCTCGTCCTCGGAGCGGTGGCGTTCGGCATCCGCAACCTCCGCGGCGGCAGCTAGCCAGCCGTCCGGGCGCGGGCCGGCAGCCCTCCCGAAGCGCGGGCCGGCCCGCACCGACCCCTCTCGTAGTAACGATCATGTAACGGGCGCGAACCTTTCCCGGTGGGTGGCCTGTCTTGATGGTCGTCGGCCCGTCAGGGCCAGGGGAGGCGTCGGATGAAGCTGGTGTGGAGGCGTGCCCGAGAGGCGCGAGGGTTGCTGGTCGCCGCGGTGATCGCGGCCCTGGTCGCCGTCGCGTTGGTCACCGGGCTGTCCGACTACAACCGTCGGGCGGTGGACGCCGGGCAGCGGGCGCTGGTGGCCGCCTCGCCGGCCGAGGAACGCGGCCTCCTGGTCACCGGGTCGGGCGGGCGCGACGCGGCCGAGTTCGCCACCCGCGACGGGGCGGTCCGCGCCGAGCTCGCCGACGGGCTGGCCGGCGTCCCGGTCGGCGTCTCGGTCGCCCGGTTCGGCACCGGACGGGAGCTGACCGGCTCGCTCGGATCCGTGCCCCGTACCGGCGACGAGCCCGTCTTCGCCAACCTGGCCACCCTCGACGACCTCGCCGCGCACGCGGAGCTGACCAGCGGAACCTGGCCACGCCCAGGGGCGAACCCGACCCAGGTGAGCCTCCCGGAGCGGGCCGCGGGTGCGCTGGGCCTCAGCGTCGGTCAACGCATCCCGGTCCGCGACCGGGCCACCGAACGGCGCAGTGAGCTGGTGCTCGCCGGCACCTGGCGGCCCCGCGACCCGGCGGACGCGTACTGGCTGTTGGCCCCCGGGGTGGGGACGGGCAGCGCGGGCTCCGGCACGTCGTACGGGCCGTTCGTCCTCGACCCGGCTGACTTCGCGGCCATCTTCCCCGGCTCGGTGTCGGCGTCCTGGCTCGTCGAACCGGATCTCGCCGGCGTCGACGCGGCCGACCTGCCCGCCGTGCGGAAGGCCCTCACCGAGGCGTCCGCGGCGGTGCCCGAAGCCGCCCAACTGGGCAGCTCCGGCCAGGCGGTGACCGAGATGCCCCAGCTGCTGGACCGGATGGGCCGCGCCGACCTGGTCGGCCGTTCCGCGCTGGCCACCCCGCTGCTGCTCATCCTGGTGCTCGGCGGGTACGCGCTGGTGCTCGTCGCCGCGCTCCTGCACGAGGACCGTCGCGCGCAGACCGCACTGCTGCGTGCTCGCGGCGCCGCCCGCCGACAGTTGGCCGGCCTGGCCGCCCGCGAGGCGACCCTGGTGGTCGCCCCCGCGGTCCTGCTCGCGCCGGTGATCGCCGGTGTGGCGCTGCGATTCGTCCGACCCGGCGGTGCCGAGCAACTGTCCAGCGCCGGCGGCAGCACCGTCCTGGTCTGGGCGGCCGCCGCCGCCACGGCCGCCGGCTGCCTGGTGGTCATGGTCGCCCCGACGCTGCGCGGCGCCGGCACGTACGTGGCCGACATGGCCGCCCGCTCCCGCCCGAACCGGGCGGCGAGCGTCCAGCGGGCCAGCGTCGACCTGGTGCTCGTGGCGCTCGCCGTGCTCGCCTGGGTGCAGCTGCGCCGGTACGCCTCGCCGCTGGCCGGCTCGGGCGGCCGGCTCGGTCTCGACCCGCTGCTGATCGCCGCCCCGACACTCGGGGTGCTGGCGGGTGCCGTGCTGGCGCTGCGGGTGCTGCCGCCAGTCACCCGGTTCGCCGAGCGGTTCGTCGACCGGCGGCCCTGGACGGCCACCATGTTCGGCATGTGGCAGGCCGGTCGCCGTCCGCACGCCGGCCCGGTGCTGCTGCTCGCCCTCGCCGTCGGTGGCAGCACCCTGGCCTGGTCCCTGATCAGCACGGGGGAGCGGTCCCAGGTCGAGCAGGCCGGGCACACGGTCGGCGCCGACCTGCGGGTCACCGAACGAGCCGGGGCCGCCCCCCTCACCCGGGCCGGTGAACTCGCCGCGCTGCCGGGCGTCCACCGGGTGTTGCCGGCGTGGCGGGACGACATCCGGGTCGGGCGGGCGGACCTGCCGGTGACCGTCGTCGGTATCGACCCGGCCAGCGCCCCCGGGGTCGTCCGACTCCCCGACCGTCTCAGCGATGATCCGGTGTCGGAGCAGTACCGGCGCATGATCCAGGCGCGCGGTGCCAGCGGGGGAGTCGAGCTGCCGGAGGGCACCCGGGCGGTCACCGGAACCGTCCGTACGCCTCTCGAACAACCCACCGAGCCTGTCGACGAACCCATCGAGCCGCACCGGATCGCGGTGACGCTGCTGTTCACCACCACCGACGGCCTCGCCTTCCGGCTGCCGGCGGTCGAGGCACCGAGCACCGGGGAGGCCACGCGGTTCACGGTCACGCTTCCGGACGTGGGCGAGGCGCGGCTGCGGCTGGCCGGCTTCGAGGCCGACGCCGGGTACGCGGCCGGCATGTCGTACCCGTTCCAGGTGCAGGGGTTGGCGTTCGTCGATGGTGGCGGTGCGACCCGGCCGGCGGAGCTGACCGGTGACTGGACGGTGACCTGGCCCGGTGGGCCGCGCGCGCCGGTGGAGTCGAGCGGCGCCGGGTTCGTCGCCAACCGTCCCATCCGGCTGATCGCCGAGGAGGGACGGCCGGACCGGCCGGAGGGCCAGTTCGTCGTCGTGCCGGGAGCGGCGAGCGCGCCGGTCGCCGGCGTCCCGGTGCTGATGACCCCCCGGGTACGCGAGGCGCTGAGCCTTCACCTCGGCGACACCGTCGAGCTGGCGCTCTCCGGGGTGACGCTGCGGGTCCACCTGGTCGGTGAACTGGAAGCCGTGCCGACGACCACCGGCGAGGGCGTACTGCTCGACCTGCCGGCGGCGGTCGACGCGCTTGTCGGATCCGGCGGGACGATCCGCCCGACACCGGAGTGGTGGATCGGCGCCACCGACGCGATGGCCGCCGCCGGGGCGGCCGAGGAGCTGCCGGGAGTCACCGTCCTCAACCGGGAAGCGGTGATCACGGCCGCGGCCGACGACCCGTACTGGCAGGGTTCGCGGACCGGGATGCTCGCCGCGGCGCTCGGCGCGGTGCTGCTCGCCATCGTCGGCCTGATGGTGGACGTCTGGGCGACCGCCCGACGCCGACTCAGTGAGTTCGCGGTCCTGCACACCCTCGGCGCCACGCCCCGACTGCTGGCTCGGGCGCTGCTAGCCGAACAGGCGTTCCTCGCCGGCATCGGCGTGGGGGTCGGTCTGCTGCTCGGCGCCGTGGTCGGAGCCACCATGGCCCCGCTCGTCATCCTCACCCCGGCCGCCGGTCGGCCGATCCCCCCGGCGACGTTCGCGCTGCCCTGGGTGCCGATCGGTCTGACCGCGGTCGGTCTGCTGCTGGCGGCGCTCGCCTTCAGCGCGTTCATCGCCTCCGGCATCCGGCAGCGGGTGGCGGCGGTACAGCTGCGAATCGGGGGAGAACGATGAGCGTCGGCGCGGTGGCCCGGCGGGTCCGGGTGTACGGCGGGCAGTTCCTCCTGCTGGCGGTGCTGACCCTGGTGGTCACGCTGCTGATCAGCGGCGTGCCCCGGCTGGTCAACCAGCTCGCCGAAGAGGGGCTCCGGGCGCAGTTGAACAGTGAGCTGCCGGCCCGGCGGGACCTCTCGTACAGCACCGCCGTGGTGACCGCCCCCGCCCTGAAGCCGGCGATGGCCTACGGCCGCGAGCGGTTCGACGCGCTGGCCGCGGGCCTGCCGCCGCAGGTGCGCTCGGCGGTGTCCGAGCGGTGGTACAACGTGGACGCGCAACCGGCCCGCGTGGTCGGCCCGGACCTCAAGGCCCGCGACCTGCTCGTCGACCTGGGTCTGCGCGGCATGCCCGGCGTCCAGGACGCCAGCACCCTCGTCGAGGGGGCGTGGCCGAGCGAGACGTACCTTCCCGACCGGCCGATCGAGGTGGCGCTCGACGCCGACGTGGCCGGCAAACTCAACCTGCGCACCGGAAGCCAACTGCGCATCGGCCGGGTCGATGAGCAGAAGCGTCTCCACGACGCCGTCCCGCTGACCGTGGTCGGGCTGTACCGCCCCGTCGACCGTACGAGCGGCATCTGGGACGGGCTGCCATCGATGCTCCAGATCATCCCACCGGAAGGGGACGCTCAGCCGTTCATCGCCTCCGGGGTCGTCGCCCAGTCGACCCTCGACAAGCGGGCCGCGGAGGGGTGGCCGATCCGGTCGAACTGGCGGTACCGGCTGGGCGCCGACAAGATCGATACGCGGCAGCTGGACCAGCTGATCGACGGCCTCCAGGAGACGCAGCTGCGTAGGCCTGCCGACCTCTCGCTGGCCCAGGGAATCGACATCCCGTTGCGCGCGTTCGCCGCCCAGGTCAACGCCGCCCGGACCCTGCTGGCGGTGATCGCGGCCGGCGTACTGGCCACGCTGGCCGGGCTGATCGTCCTCGCGGCGACCCTCGCCACCCGGCGGCGTCGGGCGGAGTTCGTGCTGATCCGGGCGCGTGGCGGTGGGAGCACGGCCGGCGCCCGACGCAGCCTCGCCGAGTCACTGCTGGTGGTGCCGGTCGCCGCCGCGCTCGGCTGGTGGCTGGGCACCCTGTTCCCGGGCGCCCCGGACCCGAGCACCCCGTACGCGATCGCCGCGACCGTGCTGGTCACCCTGGCCCTGCCGCTGGCCACGCTGGCCGTGCCGACCGGCGGGGCGTCGCGCCGAGACCTGGTCCGGATGCGCCCGTCGACCCGCCGGCTCACCGTCGAGGTTTCCGTGCTGCTGCTCGCCGTGCTCGCCGCGGTGCTGCTGCGTCGGCGCGGCCTCACCCTCGGTGAGGTGGACCCGCTGCTGGTGTCGGTGCCGGTGCTGCTCGCGATCGCCGCGGCGGTACTCGCGCTGCGGGCGTACCCCTGGCCGTTGTTGCTGGTCAGCCGGCTTGCCGCGCGGAGAAGGGGCAGCGTCGCCTTCCTCGGCACGGCGCGGGCCGGCCGGTCGTCCGTCGCCGCCCCGCTGGTTGTCGTGGTGCTCGCGATCGGCACCGCGGCGTTCTGCGCGGTCGTCGCCGCGGGCGTCGACGCGAGCCGGGACCGGGCCGCCGAACGGATCGTGCCCGCCGACGCGGTGATCCGAGGTGAACGCTTCGCTCCCGACACGATCGACGAGCTGGGTCGCCTGCCGGGGGTCCGGGCCGCCACCGGAGTGCTGTTCGCGTCCGACGAGCGGCTGGCAGCCGACGAACTCGGCACCGACCCGCGGCTCGAGGACACCGCCGTGCTGCTGATCGACGGCTCACGGTTGGCCGAGGTGGCCAAGCAGTCGGCCGTGGATCTGCCGCTACCGGCGGCGTTGCGCACCGCCCGGCCCGAATCGGGGCCGGTGCCGGCGATCGTCTCGCCGGCGGTCGCCGCCGACCTGACCAAGGCCGGACTGGACCGCTCCGCCTTCATCTCGGTGCAGAACCAGCGGTACGAGTTCCGGGTGGCCGGCAGCGAGGACAGTTTCCCCCTGCTGTCGGCGAACACCGACCGGTTCGTCATCCTGCCCTGGCAGGCGCTCCCGGCGCGCCCCACCTCGCCCGTGGCCACCAGCCTGCTGGTCGCCGGCGATCGGCTGGACGTCGAGGCGCTGCGCCGCGCCGGTGACGAGGGACAGTTGCGGTACCAGCAGCAGGGGGCCGTCACCGGGGGGCAACGCCCACTCGGGGTCGTCGTCGACACCCGGGCCGACGTCCGCCGGGATCTCGGCGCGGGCGGCGCGAACGGCGTACTGGCCTTCGGGTTCGTCGCCGGTGCCGTCGGTGGCTCGGTGCTCGGGCTGCTGGCCATCGCGTTCATCGTGCTGGCCGGCGCGCGGGCCCGCGGCCAGGTGCTGTCCCGGCTGCGTACCCTCGGCCTGTCCCGCCGGCAGTGGCGCGGGCTGCTGCTGGTCGAGCTGGCCCCGCTGGTCGGGGTGTCGGTGCTGACCGGCGCGCTCGTCGGTGCGGTGCTGCCCCTGCTGCTCAACCCGGTGCTCGGCCTGTCCGCGTTCACCAGTGGCATGCCGGTCCGGGTGGCCTTCGAGCCCGGCCTGGTGGCGGCGGTGCTCGCGCTCGGGGTGGTCGCCCTCGGCTTCGCGGTCGCCGTCGAGGCCCTGAACAACCGCCGGTTGCGCCTCGGTGAGGTGCTTCGGCTCGGAGAGGAGAGCTGAGATGACCGCTACCGCCCAGACTTCACTGGTGCCCGACCTGGCCTCCCTGCAACAGCGGGCAGCGCAACGCGCCGCCGAGCGGGCCGGCGGGCAGGACCGACTGCGCGGACACATCGTCTGCGACGGCCTGGTGCGCATCTTCAAGACCGAGGGGGTGGAGGTGGTCGCCCTGCAGGGACTCGACCTGGTCATCGACCGGGGGGAGCTGGTGGCGATCGTCGGCGCGTCCGGCTCGGGCAAGTCGACCCTGCTCAACATCCTCTCCGGCCTGGACACGCCCACCGCCGGCATCGCCCGGGTGGCCGACTACGACCTGCTCACGCTGTCCACCAAGCGTCGGCTGAGCTACCGGCGGGAACTGGTCGGCTTCGTCTGGCAGCAGACCGGCCGCAACCTGCTGCCGTACCTCACCGCTGTGGAGAACGTCGAGCTGCCGATGCAGTTGGCCGGCAAACGCGGCGGCCGGGCCCGCCGGGAACGGGCCCGGGAGCTGCTCGACATGGTCGGCGTGGGTTACTGCGCGGACCGCCGGCCGGGGCAGCTCAGCGGCGGCGAACAGCAGCGGGTCGCGGTGGCGGTGGCGGTGGCCAACGACCCGGAGGTGCTCTTCGCCGACGAGCCGACCGGCGAGTTGGACGAGGCGACCGGCGCCGAGGTCTTCGCGGCGCTGCGCACCATCAACGCCGAGCTGGGCGTGACAATCGTGGTCGTGACCCACGACCACGCCGTGGCCACGCAGGTCCGCCGGACCGTCGCGATCCGCGACGGCCGGACCGCCTCGGAGGTACGCCGAACCGCCCGGACCGACGCGGACGGCAACACCGAGCTGGTCAGCGAGGAGTACGCGGTGCTGGACCGCAACGGCCGGATGCAGCTGCCTGCCGCATTCGTCGACGCGCTCGCGCTGAAGGAGCGGGTCCGGCTCGACCTGGAGCCGGACCACGTGCAGGTACGGCCCGGCGACCGGGCCGCGGACGAGCGGGGAGCACGGGCATGAGTCAACGGGACATGGTGGTCACCGGTGCGGCCGGGTTCGACGGCGGAACCGCCGGACAACCGGTCGAGGTGGTCCGGGTCAGCGGTGTGAGCCGCACCTTCGGTCGGGGCGAGCACGCCGTGCACGCGGTGCGGGACGTCTCGTTCAGCGCCAACCGGGGCGAGCTGGTCGCCATCCGGGGCCGGTCCGGGGCCGGCAAGACCACGCTGCTGAACCTGATCGGCGGTCTCGACCGCCCGGACAGCGGTCAGGTGGTGGTGGCCGGGCACGAGGTGACCGCGGCCGGCGAGGCGGAACTCTTGCGGCTGCGCCGGGGCACCGTCGGGTTCGTGTTCCAGACGTTCGGGCTGGTGCCGATCCTCTCCGCCGCCGAGAACGTGGGCGTGCCGTTGCGGCTGGCGCAGGTGCCGGCCGCCGAGCGCGAGCAGCGGGTCGCCGTGCTGCTGGAGATGGTCGGCCTGGGCGGACACGCGGCCCAGCGCCCGTACGAGCTCTCCGGTGGGCAGCAACAGCGGGTCGCGGTAGCCCGAGCCCTGGCCAACGAGCCGGATCTGCTCATCGCCGACGAGCCCACCGGTCAGCTCGACTCGGAGACGGGCCGGTCCATCATGGACCTGCTGCGCGCGGTGGTGCACGCGCGCGGCATGACGGCGCTGGTGGCCACGCACGACCCGGCCCTGATCGACCTCGCCGACCGGGTGCTCATGTTGCGCGACGGCCGCCTGGTCGACGGCTGACCGCTGCGCCCTCGGCTGTGGCTCTGCGCCGTGGAGCGCGGGCCGTGGGCCGTGGGCTGCGAACTCGGTCAGCGACCCGGCGGTCGTAGCGCTTTCTCCGTCGTCGGGTTGGCCCGGCCGGCGTCCTTGCGGCCGTTGGGGAGGGCGCCGGCGAGCGGGATCAGCAGACAGCCCAGCAGGGCCAGCAGAGTGCCGATGCCCGGGCCGGTGCCGAGCAGATCGTCCTCGACGTAGGGGTCGTTGGCCTCGAAATACCAGAACACTCCGGTGAGGCTGCCGCAGGCGAGCACGTTGGAGACGAGCATGCCCAGGCTGGCCTGCCGCCACACCCAACGGGACGGACCGGGGTTGGCAAGTGACAGCACCGCGAACACGGCGCCGACCACCGCGAAGGGCAGCGCCCAGCCGATCACCTCGGTGCCCGGTGTGACATCGGTCCGCCCCGGGTAGACGCTGCGCCAGGCGGGCAACCAGAACGCGACGACGACCAGCAGGCCGCCGACCACCAAGAGAGCTGAGCCGATCAGTCGCCAGGGCGGGCGCGACGGTGCGGCGCTCTTGGCAATCGGCGTCCTGCTCATGACAGCGAACGTAATCCGGTCGGGCGAGCCCTGTTGCCCCGCCGGGCGGGCGTGACGGCGGGTCAGAGCGCGAGCTTCATGCCCTCGTGACTGGCCACGAAGCCGAGGCCCAGGTAGAAGCGGTGCGCGTCCGCGCGGGTCTTGTCGGTGGTGAGCTGCACCAGCGCGCAGCCACGCTGCCGGGCCTGGTCGACCGCCCAGGTCATCAGGTCCCGGCCCAGCCCCTGGCCGCGCCGGTCCGAGTGGACCCGGACCGACTCGATGAGCGATCGCTCACTGCCGTGCCGACCCAGGCCCGGGATGTAGGTGATCTGCAGGCAGCCGACCAGGTCGCCGGCCTGCTCCGCCACGATCAGCTGGTTGCGCGGGTCCGCGTCGATTGCCGCGAACGCCCTCTCGTAGGCCTCGTCGACCTCGGTGAAGTCGCGGGCCTTGCCCAGAACGTCGTCGGCGAGCAGGGCGATGACGCCGGGCAGGTCAGCCCGGACCGCCTCCCGGAAGATCACGTCGGTCATGCCGATGAGCCTGGCACAACGAAACCGGCGAATGGGCCGGCGCTGCTTGCGGGCAACGGGCAGCATGGGGCGCCATGGAGCTCCTGCTGCTGCCGTTCCGGTGGATCTACCGGGCTTTGGTGTGGTTCGCCAACTCGCCCCGCACGTTGATCACCTCGTACCTACTGATGATCGTGGTGGCCGGGATCATCTACGGCGAGGTCGAGCAGCGCAGCCCGGCCGACGCCGTCTGGTGGGCGGTGGTGACCGCCTCCACCGTCGGGTACGGCGACATCTCGCCGACCACCTGGGCGGGCCGGACGCTGGCCGCGCTGCTCATCTCGACAATGGTGCTGCTGGTCATTCCGCTGATCACCGCGCACTTCGCGAGCCGGCTCATCGTCGACGACAACGCCTTCGAGCACGAGGAGCAGGAGCAGCTCAAGGCCGACGTACGTCGGATGCGGGCGTTGCTGGAGGAACTGGCCAGCCGGCAGGGCATCGAGGTGCCCGCGTTGCCGCCATTCCAACCGGTCACCGGGCCGGGCAGCGCTTCCCTTCCGGTGGCACCGTCAGGTCGAGCAGGTAGGCGTCGACCGCGTCGGTGATGCAGGACGTCTGCGGGTACGCGGTGTGCCCCTCGCCCTCCCAGGTCAGCACCCGCCCGACGCCCAGCATCGAGGCGAGCCGCGGGGTCTGCTCGTAGGGCGTCGCCGGGTCGCCGGTGGTGCCGACCACCACGATCGGCGGTGCGCCGTTCGCCTTCCCGGTCGGGTACGGGTCACGCCCGCCCGGCCACTCGACGCAGCTCAGCATGCCGACCGCCAGCGCCGGCCCGAACAGCGGATATTTCCCCCGCCACTCGGACTGCAACTGCCGGATCTGCTCCCGGCTCGGCTTCTCCGTCTCGTCGGCGCAGTTGATGGCCAGGTTGGCGTCGAACAGGTTCGAGTAACGCCCGTCGTCGCCCCGGCCGGCGTACGCGTCGGCGAGCCGGAACACGTCCTTCGGATCGCCCTTGGCCAGCTTGTCGATCGCCTGGGCCAACTCCTGCCAGCCGGATTCGGTGTAGAGCGACGAGATGACCGCGTAGAACACCCAGCCGGCGGTGGCTTCCCGCCCGCCGGCGCCGCCTACCGGAGAGGCCTTGGCCTTGTCGATGGCCGTGGTGACCGCGGCCCGGGCGTCCGGGGCGATCGGGCAACGGCCGGCGTTCGCCGCGCACCAGCGGGTGAAGTTGGTGAAGGCCCGCTCGAAGCCGCGAGCCTGGCTCTCCGAACCCTCCACCAGCCGCTGCTGCGGGTCGACGGCCCCGTCGAGCACCAGCGCCCGCACCCGCTGCGGGTAGAGCTGGGCGTAGGTGGCACCGAGCAGGGTGCCGTAGGAGTAGCCCAGGTAGGTGAGCTTGTCGTCACCCACGGCGGCGCGCACCGCGTCCATGTCACGGGCAGCCTGCTCGGTGCCGTACAACGGCAACTGGTCGCCGTACCGGTCCCCGCAGCCGCGCCCGATGCGCTGGCTCAGGCCGACGAAGCCGTCGAACTCCGACTGGCTCGCCGGGTCCGGGTCGAAGCCGAAGCTGGCGTCCAGGTCGGCGTCGGAGATGCACTTCACCGGGCTGGACCGGGAGACCCCGCGCGGGTCGAAACCGACGATGTCGAAGCGCTCGGTGATCGAGGCGGGCAGCCCGCCGAACTGGGGACCGAACGACAGGTAGACGGCGGTGTCGACGCCGGAGCCGCCCGGACCGCCCGGGTTGACCACGAGCGAGCCGACCCGGTCGCGCTGCTTGGTGGAGCGGGCCCGCAGCAGGGCGATCTCGAAGGTCTCCCCGGCACCCGGGCCGGTGCTCGCCCCGCCGCCGGTGCCCCAGTCTCGGGGTACCGCGATCCGGGCGCACTCGTAGCGCATGTTGGGTGCGCCGCGCCCGACCAGGTCGTCGGGCACGTCCGGGCAGGGCCGCCAGGTGGGCGCGCTGCCGGTCGGCGCGGCCGCGCCCTCCACCTCGGTGCGTGGCGCGAACGCCGGCAGCGTGCAACCGGCGGTGAGCAGCGCCGTGACGACGAGGGCGGCCAGTGTGCGACGGACCCGGCGACTGGTCGCCAGCCGAAGCTGATGGGCGGTGCGGATCACGTGCTCCTCCGGGGTCGGGTCGACGGCCAGGCTACGCCGAGCCATCGGCGGCACGGTCCACGGTGGCCGCCGGGTCACCGCGCAGCACCTGGTCCACATCGAAGCGGATCGGCCGGTCGAGCTGGTCGTAACGGCACGACCGGGGGTCGCGGTCCGGGCGCCAGCGGACGAACCGGGCGGTGTGCCGGAACCGTTCGCCCTCCATGGCGTCGTAGCCCACCTCGACCACCAGCTCCGGGCGGACCGGCTCCCACTCCAGGTTCTTGGTGCCGGTCCACCGGCTCACCCCACCCGGGATGCGTTGGCCGCGCTCGTGGTCGCCGTGCACCCACGGATGCTCGCCGCCGATGTCCCGGTAGGGGGCCAACTCGTCGAGCAACTCGGCGCGACGGGCCATGGTGAACGACGCGCTCACCCCCACGTGGTGCAGGACCCCGGCGTCGTCGTAGAGACCGAGCAGCAGCGAGCCCACCACCGGGCCGGACTTGTGCCAGCGGAAGCCGGCCACCACCGCGTCCGCGGTGCGGGCGTGCTTGACCTTGGACATCAGCCGCTTGCCCGGCTCGTACGGCAGGTCGGCAGGCTTGACGATCAACCCGTCCAGCCCGGCGCCCTCGAACACGTCGAACCAACGGCGGGCGGTGTCGGGATCGGTGGTGACCTGGGTGACGTGCACCGGCGGGCGCACTCCGGCCAGCGCCTCGACCAACCGTTCGCGGCGGAGCGGGTACGGCTGGTCGAGCAGCGCCTCGTCGCCGATGGCCAGCAGGTCGAACGCGACGAAATCGGCAGGTGTGGTCTCGGCCAGCAGCTTTACCCGGGACGCGGCCGGGTGGATGCGCTGGGCCAGCAGCTCGAAATCCAACCGGGGTTGGCCGCTCGGCCCGTCGCGCCGGATGACGATCAACTCGCCGTCGACCGCGCACCGCTCGGGCAACTGCCGGCGGGCCTGGTCGACCACCTCGGGGAAATAGCGGGTCATCGACTTGCCGCCCCGGCTGGCCAGCTCGACCTCGTCACCGTCGCGAAACACGATGCACCGGAACCCGTCCCACTTGGGCTCGTAGGTCAGCCCGGAGGCGGTGGGAAGCTTGGCGACACTCTTGGCCAGCATCGGCTCGACCGGAGGATTGATCGGCAGGTCCACGGCGACCAGTCAATCAGACGGCACCGACAGTCGTGAGGCAGATCACCGTGGGCACCGGGGTGGCGTGTCCGCCCACGCGCCGCTCGTCCCGACCGGGCGAATCGAATATTCGCAGGTCAGAGCTACTTTCGCGAGGTGTCCGAGTGGGTCTGTGACTGCTGCGGGCGGTGGCGGGTGAGCGTCGAGCTGATCCGGGGCCGCTACCGCTACCGGCTGACCCGCCGCTATCCGCAGCGGTTCGGCGGCGGCCGGAACGTGCTCGGCGAGGTCGGTTCGGTGCCTGAGCTGGAGGAACTGCTGCGGCTGCGGACTCCGCTGAGCCTGGCCGACCTCCGCGAGGCCGCCTGATCCCGCCGGGGTTGCGCGCGGGTGTCACGATCCACCCGGCGGCCTTGTCCGCACCCGTGGGCGGTGCGCGACGGCACCGCCCAGGGAGGGGACGTCATGCGGTTCGAAGCCACGGCGGAGATCGTCGCCGACGCCGAGCAGGTCTGGGCGGTGCTTGTCGACGTGGAACGCTGGCCGGAGTGGACGGCCTCGGTGACCCGGGTCGAGCGGGGGGAACCGGAGCCGCTCGCCGTCGGCGCGACCGCCCGGTTGACCCAGCCGAAGCTGCGGCCGGCGGTGTGGCGGGTCACCGAGCTGACCGAGGGACGGGAGTTCACCTGGGTGTCCGACACCCCCGGGGTACGGACCCGTGGGGAGCACCGGCTGCTGCCGCTGCCCGACGGTCGTACCCGGGTCGAGTTGGCCATCGACCAGTCCGGGCCGCTGGCCGGCCTGATCGGCCGGCTGTACGGCGGCCTGCTCCGGCGCTACCTGCGCCTGGAGGCCGACGGTCTCAAGCGCCGGTGCGAGCAGTGGACCTGACGTACCCGGAGGTGGGGGCGACCCGGCACGGGCCGCTACCCGGCGGGTACCACCACCTGCGTCACCGGTATCCGTTGCCGGTCGGCTGCTTCGAGACGGCGGCCGAGGCGGTGCTGACGTGGCGGTTGCACCGCTCCGCCGGGGTCCGGATCCGCACCGACGCCCCCCGGGCCACCGAGGGTGTGCTGGTCAGCTCCGGCCTGGGCGTCGGCCCGGCCCGCATCTGGGGGTCGTGTCGGGTGATCTGGAGCGAGGAGTCGCCGGCACTCGCGGGCTTCGGCTACGGCACCCTGGCCGGGCACCCGGAGCGGGGCGAGGAGGCGTTCGTGGTCGGCCGCGACCACGACGGCGCGGTCTGGTTCGAGGTACGCGCGTTCAGCCGCCCGAGCCGCTGGTTCACCCGTGCCGGTGGCCCGGCGGTCCGTGCGGTGCAGCACGCGTACGCGTGGTGGCTCGGCCGTACCCTGCGCCGGCTCTGCGCCGGGCGGTGACCGTTCAGTACCGGGCAAACGAGCGGATCGTGGCGCGCGGACCGTACTTCGGCGCCCCGATGCCGGCGGCCCCCAGCAGCAGGCAGACCCGGCCCCGGTGCCCCCGGAACGGCTCCAACAGGGCCAACATCCGGGCGTCGTCGCCTCTGGGCTCGCCGGCGAGCGCCCAGGCCACCGTGTTCGGGACGTGGTAGTCGCCGACGCTCACCGCGTCCGGGTCCCCGTACGCGACCCGCACCACCTCGGCGGCCGTCCACGGCCCGATGCCCGGGATGGCGGTCAGTCGACGGGTGGCGTCGGCGGCGTCGGCGCTGCGCTCCAGCCGGTCGGCGAGCGCGGCGGCGCGGCGCAGTGTGTCGGCCCGGCGTTGTTCCACGCCGAACGGGTGGAACACCCAGTACGGGGTGGCGGCCACCGCGGCGGCCTCGGGCGGCAGCAGCAGCGACGGCGACGGGCCGGGCGCCGGCTCCCGGAAGTGCCGCACCGTCGCCGCGTACGCCCGGTACGCCTCCTTGACGGTGACCTTCTGCTCGAAGACGACGCGCAGCAGCCGGGGGAAGACCTGCCCGGTGCGGGGCATCCGCAGCCCCCGGTGCTCCCGAGCCAGCCGGGCCACCAGGGGGTGCGCCCCGGCCAGCTCGGCGAAGCCGGTCAGGTCGTCGTGCAGCCCGGCGATCGCGTCGGCCCGCGCCACCACGTGCGCGGCGCCCGGCCCGTAACCCTCGGCGAGCAGGTCACCGGCGGACGACCGCAGCGCCAGGGTGGCCGGCCCGTCCGGGGTGCGGGTGGCCCACCAGAAGGTGCCGCCGACAAACCGCGCGCACGGGTCGTACGGCGTGAAGGTCAGCGCGTGGACCGACGCCGCCAGCCGGTAGCCGACCGGCGGGCGCAGCACCCGGGTCGCGGCGGGTTCGGTGTCGGTCACCCCACTACTTTGCCAGGTCGCGGCGTGGTCACGGCCACCACCGGCCCCCACGGGTACGACGGTGGCCGGTCGCGCCCTCCCCGGCTGCGACCGGCCACCGTCGTGCCCGTGGTGTCCCTGATCAGTACGAGTAGCCCGAGCCTCCGGCGTCGTTGGTGCCGCTGTCCGCGGGCGGCGCGACCGGCTTCGGCGTGGAGGTGGGCAGGCAGCTGAGGTTCTTCTTGCCGTCCGGCTGGACCACGAACCAGGTGCCACCAACCGCCTGGCCCTTCCACTGGCCGGGCTTCTTGTCGCCGATGTAGCGGTAGACCGGCCAGCCGGCGATGGTGAGCTGGCGGGTGCCGTCCTGGCGGGTCACGCTGCTGACCTTGTCGTCGGACACGCCGCTGAGCTGCGGGTTGCCGTCGGTCAGCGCCGGCGGCCACACCTCGGCGCACTTGTCGACGCAGTTCGACGAGGGCGGGTCGGCGGTGTCCTTGTCGAAGCGGTACAGGATCCAGCCGTCCTGGTCGGTGACCACCTTGCCCATCCGGGCGACGCTCTTGCCGACCAGTTTCTCGGTCAGGTTGACGTTCGCGGGCGGCGCGTCGGCTGGCGGCGCCTCCGCGGACGCTGACGCCTCGGCTTCAACCGACGCGCTGGGCTCGGCCGCGGCGACGGCGACCGGCTCGGCCGCGCTCGAGTTCGCCCCGTCGTAACCTGCGGGAGCGCAGGCCGTTAGTGCGACCATCGCGCTCGCGACGATGACGGTCCGCTTCATCTTTGCCACGTGCCCTCCTCATTCTTGGCAGTTCACCCATAGGTACGGGAGTCAGGCTGTCAAGGTTGAAGTAACAACAGTGGTCAATTTCACGTGGACTGATTGAACCAATTCCAGCGCGAATGCGTACGCCCCTGATGCGAGACCTCTCCGGCAACGACAGATCGGCGCCGGCCATTGTCGCCAGGGCCGGCGCCGATCCGTACGCGAGACTACATCGGTAGCGTGACCAGCGGACTCGCCACACCATTGGCGTCCACCGACTGCACCTGAAGTTGCTTGATGTCATCCACCGGAGCCGACGTCGACGCACTCAACTCCAGACCCTGCGGTCGGGTGTTGGTGCCGTAACCGCCATCCGGCACGGACCAGCTCGAAACGACCTCGGTGCTGGCGTTCTTGCGCACCACCACCAACCGGCAGATGCGGGGGCCGGGCAGCTTCCGCAGAACGAAGTTGATCCGCGTCCCGTACTCCCGCTTCACCAGGAACATGGTGGTCTGCACACCTGTCGTCGGGTCGGTGGCCTCGACCTGGTCGCCCTCCTCCTCGGTGCCGCCGACACCCGGGCCGCTCGGCGGGGCCGTCGGCCCGCTGGTCTGCGGGTCGATCGGTGCGCTCGGCGTCGGACCGGCGACCGGAGTCGATCCGCTGTCGGTCACGTTGACGAAGCCGTACCCGCTCAGACCGCCGAAGACCACCACCGCGGCGGCCGTCGCGAGCATCTGCCGAAACCGGGTACGCCGACGGTCGGCCCGGACCGCGCCCAGCGTCCGGTTCAGCAACGCCGGGTCGGTAGCCGTCTGCTCCAGCGCCATCATCGTCTCGCCGTCGATGTCGGAGAGCAGTCCGACCACCGGCACCATCGTCTCCAACTCGGCCGCGCACGCCCAGCAGGTCGCGAGATGCTCCTCGAACCGCTCCGTGTCCTGCTCGTCGAGCACACCGAGCGCGTACGCCGCGACGTCCATGTGGTCCGGCCGGCTCATTCTGTCACCCCCCGCTCCTGCAGAGCCGTGCGCAGCGCGCGCAGCGCGTAGTAGACCCTCGACTTGGCGGTGCCGAGCGGTAGCCCCAACTCCTCGGCGGCCTCCGGCACCGTCCGCCCCCGGAAGTACGTCGAGATCAGGATCTCCCGGTGCGACTGACTGAGCGTACGCAGCGCGTCCGCGACCGTCATGGTCCGCAGCACCCGGTCGGTGCTGTCCGCCTCGGCGAACGCCGTGAGATCCCGGTCGTACGTCTCCGGCGGCCGAGCCTCCTGGCTGCGATGTTCGTCGATGGCGATCCGCCGGGCCACCGTGACCAGCCACGGCCGCAGCGACCCCTGCCCCTGCGTGCCCAGGCGGTGCGCGTTGCGCCAGGCCCGCAGCAGCGTCTCCTGGACGATGTCCTCCGCACGCTGCCGGTCCCCCCCGGTAAGACGCATCACGAACATCAGCAACGGACCGGCGTGCTCGGCGTAGAGCTGACGGATCAACTGGTCGGAATGGCTGGCCTCGGTTGTCGTCGCCTGATGGCGTCCGGGCGCCGGTCGCGGCGTCACCGGACCATTCTGGCGAGACGGCGCGTGCGCGTCGACCCCCCGGGCAGACGACGTCGGCCGTGACGAGGACCGCGCCGACATCCAGTCCGCGCCAACCACGTCGCCATGCCAACCGGCCGCCACCGCGTGCATGCAGACCTCCGGGGTGTCCGTAACCATCGCCGGCCCACGAAGCGTGGCCGCCCGGTGGTACGCAGCAGCACCCCGAGCGGATCAACGAACGGCGAAAATTTTCCCCGCCGTCGTTGAGTGGACGGTCAGCGACGGACGGAGAACAGGCCCGGTGGCGGCGGATCCGAGCCGGTCGCGTCGGCGTCGTGGACCACAGGCGCCCCGCTGGCGAAGCGGTCCAACTCGTCGCCGGCCACCACCCGTCCCGGGAACCAGTCGCCGGCGGCGCGCCGGGTCAGCTCCGGCACCGGGGGCGTGGACCGCCCGGCGACCAGCACCAGATTGCCGTACCGGCGGCCCCGCAACACCGCCGCGTCCCCGACCAGACAGGCCTGCGGCAACACCGAGCGGACCGTGGCGACCTGCCCACGCGCGTGCCGCAACGGCGGGCCGTCGGCCAGGTTCGCCAGATACCAGCCCGCCGGGCGGAGCACCCGGGCCACCTCGGCCGCGTACTCCACCGAGGTGAGATGAGCCGGGGTGCGGGCACCGGCGAACACGTCGGCGACCACCACGTCGTAACTGGCGTCCCGGGTGGCGGTCAACACGGCCCGCGCATCCTCCACGCGGACCCGCAGCCGGGCGTCGGACGGCCACGGCAGCACCCTGCGGACCAGCTCCACCAGCGCGCCGTCCACCTCGGCCACGCGCTGGGTGGAGCCGGGCCGGGTGACCGACACGTAGCGGGGCAGGGTCAGTGCCCCGCCACCCAGATGCAGCACCCGCAGCGGCTCACCCGCCGGTGCGATCAGATCCACCGCGGCCGCCAGCCGCCGCACGTACTCGAATTCCAGGTGCGTCGGGTCGGTCAGGTCGACGTGCGACTGCGGCGCGCCGTCCAGCAGCAGCGTCCACGAGCCGGGCCGGTCCAGGTCCGGCACGAGCTCGGCCTGCCCCGTGTCGACAGACTCGACCACCCGGTCAGCCGCCCGTTTACGTCCCATCCTGACCAGTATCCGCGGTCAACGGGCCGCGCGGGCCGCGGCGGTCAACGCGCGGTGCAGCAACCGGGAATCGCCGAGCAGGGCACGCAGCCGGCGCTCCAGCCCGGCGATCGGAATCAGGTTCTGTGGGGCCCGCGGGTCCTTGTACGGGGTGGAGGCGAAGCGGGGCAGGGTGACGAGCGACAGGTCGGCCAACTCGATCGCCGCCTCGACGGGCAGGTCGGCCGAACACTCCACCCGGACGATGCCCGCCCACGGTGCGCCGATCGCCACCGGCAACCGCAGATACCACGACCAGCCACCCCAGGCGGTGCCCAGCCGGAACACCGGAGAACGCTCGCCCGACGCCAGACCGGTCACCACCGCGGTCAGTCGGGCATCCAGATACTGGCTGTGCTGGGTCTTGATGTAGCCCAGCGTGCGCGGCAGCTGCCGGCGACTCCGCAACGGGCCGTCCACCACCAGCAGATCGCCGTCGACCCGGGCGGCGTCGGACACCGCCACCTCCAGCGCGGTCAGCGGACCCTGCACGGCGGCCGGCAACTTCGCCAGCTCACCCGTGCCACCGACCCGGTGCACCGGGTAACGGATCGAGCCCGCCACCACATCCTGCGCCGACGGGCTCGCGGTGAACAGGCCCCGACCCACCCGGGTACCGGCCAACTGCGCGGCACCCCGACCCAGGTCACACCGGACCACCCCGGCCGCGTACGAGGCGGCCAGACCGGGGAACGACAGGCCGTCGGCCTCCGCCGTCCAGATGCTCGCGTCGATCCGGCGGACCCCGTCGACGAGCAACACCACGTCGGGCGCCCGCACCTGGGGGCGTACCCCGATCGCCCGCCAGTCCACCGCGGGCAGCTCCACGTCCGCGTCGACCTGCGCGCTGCTCGGCGCGGCCGGTCCGGCGGTCGACGCCTCGAACGACGCGCCATACGCCGGATCCCACGAATCCACGAAGAACGCGGGGTCGCTCCTCGCGCTCACCGGCCCGTCCGCTCCACGCGCGCGGAACGCGCATCCTTGCGCACCTCGAAGCGGACCGGGATGCGTTCGGCCAGCGCCGGCACGTGGGTGACCACGCCGACCATCCGGTCGCCCCGGGCGGCCAGGTTCTCCAACGTGGCGGCGACCGTGTCCAGGGTCGCGGCGTCGAGCGTGCCGAAGCCCTCGTCCAGGACTATCGACTCCAGGCTCGCCGCCGTCGTCGACATCCCGGCCAGCTGCTCGGAGAGCGCCAACGCCAACGCCAGCGACGCCTGGAACGTCTCGCCGCCGGAGAGGGTTCGCACCCCCCGGCGCAGACCCGCGTCGTGGTGGTCGACCACCACGAACTCGCCCTTGTCGTGCACCAGCTCGTACTGGCCGGAGGACAGCTCCCGCAGGATCCCCGACGCGCCGTCGACAAGCAGGTCCAACGCCTCGGCGAGCAACCACCGCTCGAAGTTGTTGGCCCGCAGGTGCCCGGCGAGAGCGCGCGCCACCTGCGCCTCCCGCTCGTGCCCCGCCCGCTGCTCGCGTAACGTGCCGGCCTGCTCGCGACGCTCGTGCAGCCGCCGCCGTTCGGCGTCGGCCCGCTCGACCGCCACTGTCGCCGCGTGCACCGGGTCGTCACCGACCGGCACGTCGGCGTCGGCGAAGATTCCGGTGATGCGCCGCTGCACCGCGTCGGCCACCGACTCCGCCTCGGCGACCGCGACGGCCCGGCTCGCCCGATCGGCGCGGCGGCGGTCCGCCTCGGTCGCCGCCCAACCGGTCAGCGCCGCCCACGCGACGGCCACGTCGTCCCGATCGGTCACCGGCGGGCCGAACCGCGCCAACCCGTCGCGGGACGTGTCGAACGCCCGCCACGCCGCCCGCAGCCGCTCCTCGGCGGCGTCCACCCCGGCCCGGGCCTGGCGCGCGGTCTCGCGGCCGGCCCGCACCGCGGTCGCCGCGTCCTCCAGCGCACGCCGCAACCGGGCGTGCTCGGCCAACTCCCGGCGCAACACCGCCGGCTCCGCCGCCCCGGCGAGCTGCCCGTCCAACTCGGCCAGTCGGGCATCCACCTGCTCCTGCCGGGCCCGCGCCTGCACCAGCAGCCGCTCCAGGTCCCGCGCCGCCGCGTCCCGCTCCTGCACGGTCGCCTGCGCGGCCTTGGTCGCGGCCCGCGCCGCCTTGCCCGCCGCCGTCGCCGCCGCCACCGCCGAGTCGGCAGGCACCGCCGGCACCCGCTCCACCTGCTGCTCGCAGACCGGGCAGGCCGCGCCGGCGTGCAGGTGCACCCGCAGGCTGACCGCCAGGTCGGTGGCCTTCGCCTCCTCGTGCGCCCGGAAGGCCGCCTCCAACTCGGCGTCGGCCCGCTCGGCGACCACGCGGGCGGCGGCCAGGGCCGCCACCGCCGTGACGTGCTCGTCGTTCGCCGCGCGTACCGCCGCGCGGACCGTGTCGGCCTCGCCGGACAGCCGGTCCCGATCGTCGTACGCCCGCAGCAGCAGCCGCACCGCGCTCTCGTCGCCGGCACCGGCCAGCTCGCCGCGCAGCTTCTCCTCCCGCTCCTCGGCCAACGACACAGCGGTCGACGCCGCCTCCGCGTCGGCCCGCGCCGCGGTGACCGCGCGGGCCACCTCGGCCACCCCGCGCGGCGCGCGCACCCCGGTCAGGACGGTCAGCTCGTCGTCGAGGGCGGTCAGCGCCGCCGCCGCCTCCCGGGCGGTGAGCCGGGCCGTCGCCAGCTCCGGCACCGCCTCGGCCACCTTGCCGGCCAGCTCGGCCATCCGGTCGACCCGCGCGTCGGCCTCGGCCAACGCCTCGTCGTCCACGCCGGTCAGCCCGGCGAGCACCTGGTCGACCGCCTCCAGTCGGGCCTCCGCCTGCCCGGCGCGGGCCGTCGCCTTCTTCTGCACGTCCTCGTAGACCCCGAGGCCCAGCAGGTTGACCAGGATCTGCTGCCGGGTCGCCGGCTTGGCGTGCAGGAAGTCCGCGAACTGCCCCTGCGGCAGCACCACACAGCTGGTGAACTGCTCGTACGGCAGCCCCACCGCCTCCAGCACCGCCTGCTCCATCTCGGCGGGGGTGCCGGCCACCACCTCACCGAGGTCGTCCGGGCTCAACCCGGTGTCCAGTTTGGTCACGTCGAAGCCGGCCGGCATCAGCTGCAACCCGGCGTTCGCGGTCTTCACGTTGCCCCGGCCGTCCCGGCGAACCACCCGGGTCGCCACGTACCGGGCGCCGCCGGACTCGAAGACCAACCGCACCCGCGCCTCGGTCGCCGACGGCGCGAGCGCATTCGCCAACCCCCGGGCGCCACCCCAGCGGGGCACCATGCCGTAGAGGGCGAAGCAGATCGCGTCCAGCACCGTCGACTTGCCCGAACCGGTCGGGCCGATCAGGGCGAAGAAGTCGGCGTCGGTGAAGTCGACTGTCGTCTCGTCCCGGAAGACCGTGAACCCGGCCATGTCCAACCGCATCGGACGCATCAGTGCTCGACCTCCTCGAAAAGCTCGTCGAAGAGCTCCCGGACACCCTCGTCGGCGTGGCCCCGGCTGTCCAGGTAGTCGGCGAACAACTCCCGCGGCGAACGCCCCGAACGCTGGGCGATGCGCGCGCCGCTGCCCGGGGCGGTCAACAGCTCCGGGTCGATCCGGATCTCCAGGGCCCGGGGGAGCAGCTCCTGCACCTCCTCGCGCAGGCCGGCCCGGGGCTGCTCGCGCACGTACACCCGTAGCCAGGCGTCCGGTGCCTCGATCTCGGCGAGCTGGGCCAGGGTGCCTCGCACCGTGCGCAGCGCGCTCGCCGCCGTCACCGGCACCTCCCGCACCCGGGCGGCGGTGCTGGCCGTCACCTCGACGATCGTCACCGAGGGGACGTTTTCCTGCTCACCGAAGTCGACAGCGAGCGGACTGCCGCTGTACCGCACCGGGCAGGGGCCCGCGACCCGCTGCGCCCGGTGCAGGTGGCCCAGCGCCACGTAGTGCGCGGTGGCCGGGAAGACCGTGGCCGGAACGGCGTAGCCCAGCACGGTGTGCGCGTCGCGTTCGCCGCCACCGGTGGCCGCGCCGGTCACCGTGAGGTGCGCGGTGACCAGGTGGACCCGGTCCGGTTCGGTGAAACTCTCGGTCAGGCGCCCCAGCACCCGGCCCAGGTGGTCGGCGTACGTCTGGTTGGTCTCCGCGGCGGTCAGGTCGTACATCTCCAGGGCGCGGACCGCGTACCGCTGGGACAGGAACGGCAGCGCGGCCAGCCGCCACCGCTCACCGCCGGCGGTGGTGCCGTCGATCACGTGCTCGTCGGGATCTTCCCGCACCCCACCGCGGAGCGTGATGCCGGCGGCATCGGCCCATGGGCGCAGCGCGTCCAGCGCGGGGCCGTTGTCGTGGTTGCCACCGATCGCGACCACGTCCGCGCCGGTACGCCGCAGCGCGGTCAGCGCCCGGGTGACCAGCCGGGTCGCCTCGGAGCTGGGCGCGGCGGTGTCGTAGAGGTCACCGGCGACGATCACCAGATCCGGCTGCTCGGCACGGGCGATGTCGATCACGCCGGCCAGCACGGCCTTGTGCTCGTCGGCCCGGGACTGCCCCTTGAGCACCTTTCCCACGTGCCAGTCGGAGGTGTGCAGGATCTTCATTGCTGTGCTGGCCCCTGCCTAGAACGGGATGTCGTCGTCGGAGCTGCCGCCGCCCGAGCCCACCACGGCGAACGGGTCGGCGGACTGGGTGATCGAGCGCAGCGTCTCCGATGGTGCCCGGCCCGCCTCGGAGACCCGGGTCGCCCAGGCCGGGAACGGGAACTCCAGGCACAGCGGCACCGGAATGTCCGGCTGGTTGACGAACATCGTGCCCGGCTTGGCCAGCAACGCCCGCTGCCGTTGCGCGGGCGGGAGGAAACCGTACTCCGGGCGGGAGGCCTCGGCCGGGTCGAGTCGGCCGACCACCCGGATCGCCGAGTTGGTGACGATGCGCCGCTCCACCTCACTCGCCGTCTGCTGCGCGCCGATCAGGATCACCCCGAGCGAGCGGCCCCGCTCGGCGATGTCGAGCAGGACCTCCTTGATCGGCGAGGAGCCCTCCCGGGGGGCGTACTTGTTGAGCTCGTCGAGGACGACGAAGAGCAGCGGCTTGGCGGTGCCGGACTTCTCCTTGCGCTCGAACTCGCTCTTCAGCGTCACACCCACCACGAACCGCTGCGCCCGGTCCGGAAGGTTGTGCAGGTCGACCACCGTCACCTGCGCCGACTCGCTCGTGTTGATCGAGTGCGGGCGACGGGTGGCCAGATCGCCGCGGATCAGCCGGGCGAGGTCCTTCTTGCTGCCGATCAACCGCCGGGCGAACGCGTTGACGGTGCCCAGGCCGACCGCGCTGCCCGCCCAGTCGGAGCGGGTCTCGTCGTCGTTGAGCTGGTCGACGATGTGGTCGACCAGGTCACCGTAGGAGCCGAGCCGCACCCCGTCGATGCTCACCCCGCCGTCGGCCGGCTGGGCGTAACGGGCCAGGTGCGCGGTCACCGAGTGGACCACCATCGTGTACTGCTGGCGCTCGTCGTCGGCGTCCGCGAAGACGTACGGCAGCAGGCGGTCGGCGCAGAACTCGCTCAACGTCCAGTAGAACGAGTCCACCCCGGTGAGCCGGCTGCTCACATCCGGTGTGCCCGCCGCGTCACCGACCCGGGGCGGGGCGTACACCCGCACGTCGGGGAAGGCGCCGGCGCTCAGCCCGAGCTTCGCGTACGCCGCGCGGGTGGGATCGTCGAGGCGGGAGTTGGGGTGGTCCAGGAAGAGCAGGTCCTCACCCTTGACGTTGAAGATCAGCGCCTTGGCGTTGACCGCGTCGCCGCCCAGCACGCCGGAGCGGAAGACCGAATAGAGCAGGAAGGTCGCGAAGCTGGTCTTGGTGGCCACCCCGGAGATGCCGGAGATCGAGACGTGCGCGCCGCGGCTGCCGTCGAGGAAGTCGGCGTTGAGATAGACCGGGACGCCGTCGCGACCCATCCCCATCGGGATGCGCCGCTCCATCCGGTCGAAGTGCAGCGCGCGCGCCCGGGCGTCGCCCTCGGCCCGGAACACCACCGCGCCCGGGGTCGGCGGCACGTACAGCTCCGGATCGACACGTGTCGTCGTGACCTCGGCCGCCTCCTGCACCTGAGCGGGGAGCGTGCCGTCCGCGATGGCGAACACATCGGAGTCGAACTGGGCACCCTCGTGGCGCGCGCGGACCTGGGTGACCACCCCGGCGATCGTCACCGGCTCCCGGTCCGGCAGCTCCCGCCGGGTGACCACCACGTCGTCGAGCTGGAGATAACTGCCGGGCGCCACGGCCGTCCAGAACTGCAACGGGGTGGCGTCGGCGGTGCCCAGCACCCGCCCGACCGCCTCGCCAGGGCTGTCGAGCTCGGCGTCGGTCATCGGGCGACTCGGGTCGGTCGGTCAGCACGGTCGGGAACCATGACGTGCATCCTGCCCGAGGAGTACGACAGGTCGCCACGCGACGCGTCGGACGACACCCTGCGCCGTCACACTCACGACGGTGGGTGTGCGACCGGGCGACGGCGGGTTACCGACGGGCGTGGCGCAGCAGGAGGACACCATCCTCGGCGGCGAGCACGTGCCGCAGGGTGAGCTGGCGCGGCGGCGCGGGTTCTCCCGCGCTGATCCGGCCCGGTCCGGGACCCGCCAGCAGCGGCGCGACGGTGAGGCACAGCTCGTCCACCAGATCGGCATCGGTGAGCGCGCCGAACAGGTGCGGGCCGCCCTCGCAGAGCAGTTGGGTCAGCCCGCGTCGGTGCAGTTCGGCGAGACCGGCGGCCAGGTCGACCCGCTCGGTGCCGCTGCGCAGCAGGTCGGCGACGTCGGTCAGGCCGGGCGGCGGCTCGACGTCGGCGTGGGTGAGCACGATCGGCCGGGTCGGGGCGTCGGCGAAGGCGGCCTGCGTCGGATCCAGGTCCAGCGAGCCGGAGACGACCACGAGCGTGGGGTACTCGGCCAGCCCGTGCTCGCGTCGCCAGGCGCGGCGGCGCTCGTCGAGGCGGACCGCGCGGTACCCCTCGTGGCGCAGCGTGCCGGCGGCCACCACCAGCGCGTCGCAGAGCATCCGCAGCAGCCCGAACACCCGTTTGTCCGGCTGCCCGGAGAGCCCGGCGGAGTAGTCGTCCACGGTGACCGCGCCGTCCAGGCTGGTGACGAAGTTGACCCGCAGTCTCGGCTCGTCCGCGCGGCCGTAGAGCGTGGTCAGCGCGGCGTCGTCGAGGGGCTGCGTCGACGGCTCGGGCCAGAGCCGTCGGATCGGAATTCCGACGCTCATTCGCCGGCCGGACCGGTGACGGGAGGGGTCGGTTCGGCGGTACGGTGCTGGCAGTCGCACCAGTTCCGGCCCGGGCAGTGGTCGTGTCGCCGGGCCCGGCACGCTCGGCAGATCATGCTCGCAGCCTAAGCCGCGGGAGGACAGGACAGCATGCCGCGTCAGATCTTCCAGCTGAAGATGTCCCTCGCCGGTGTCCGCCCGCCGGTGTGGCGACGGGTGCTCGTGCCGGCCGGCTACACGCTGGACCGGTTGCACCGGGTGGTGCAGCACGCGATGGGTTGGCGTGACTGCCGCCTGCACTCGTTCGAGATCGACGCGATGCAGTACGGCGAACCCGACCCGGACGGGGAGTTGGCGCTGCACGACGAGCTGGACGCGCGGTTGGACTCGGTGCTCGGCAAGGGCAGCCGGTTCTCCTACACCTACGACTTCGGCGACTGGTGGGAGCACGACCTGGTCGTGGAGGACGCGCTGACCGCGGACCCGGACGAGCGGTACCCGGTCTGCCTGGACGGCGAGCGGGCCTGTCCGCCGGAGGGTGTCGGCGGGCCGTCGGGCTACCAGGCCCTTCTGGTCGCGTTGGCCGACGAGGACGACCCGATCGGGCCGATCGATCCGCGGCACGCGACGCTGCGCGACTGGGCGGGGTCCACCTTCGACCCGGCCCGGTTCGACCCGGACCGGGCCACCACCCTGCTGCGCCGCTTCTGCTGAAAATCCCCGCAGGCTGGGCGGAGTTCCGAGCCCGGGAGCGGTAACGATCTGGGAACGCTCCCAACGTCCTATTGACACCCCCGTTACCTGTCGGCAATCTCATGGGAGCGCTCCCGGAGGTGGCACGGGTCACTCACACACCCTGGCGTGGCGCGATGAGCACCCCCCACCACACACATCAGCCTCACCACCGGAAAGAGGGGTCAGCGAATGAGTGTCACCACGCGGCGTACCCGCCTGGCGGCCGCTGCCCTGGCCGCGATCACCGCGGTCAGCGGTCTCGCAGCCTGCGGCAACGACGACGACAAGCCGGCGGCCGGCGAGAAGCCGGCCAAGCTGGTCGTCGACACCTTCAGCGAGTTCGGCTACGACGAGCTCGTCAAGCAGTACGAGAAGGACACCGGCATCAAGGTCGAGCTGCGCAAGACCGCGCAGCTCAGCGAGTACCGGCCGAAGCTGGTCCGCTACCTGGCCACCGGCAAGGGCGCGGCGGACGTCACCGCCCTGGAAGAGGGCATCCTCAACGAGTTCAAGACCAACCCGAAGAACTGGGCCGACCTCAACCCCTTGATCGCCGACCACTCCAAGGAGTTCCTGCCCTGGAAGTGGGAGCTGGGCAAGGCGCAGGACGGTCGGCTGATCGGCCTCCCGACCGACGTCGGCAGCCTCGCCGTCTGCTACCGCAAGGACCTGTTCCAGGCCGCCGGTCTGCCCTCCGAGCGCGACCAGGTGTCGGCGCTCTGGCCGGACTGGAAGGGCTTCCACGACGCCGGCCTGAAGTACAAGCAGGGCAGCGGTGGCAAGGCGTTCGTCGACTCGATCACCGCCGTCTCCAACGGTGTGATGTTCCAGGGCAACGGTGACCTGTTCTACGACAAGGAAAACAACATCATCGCGGACACCAGCCCCGCGGTGAAGAACGCCTGGGACACCGCCACCTCGATGGCGGACATCTCCGCCAAGGCGCAGACCTGGTCGCCGGAGTGGTCGGGTGGCTTCAAGCAGGGCACCTTCGCGGTCACCTTCTGCCCGTCCTGGATGCTCGGCATCGTGTCGGACAACTCCGGTGCGGCCAACAAGGGCAAGTGGGATGTCGCGGCCGTTCCGGGCGGCGGCGGCAACTGGGGCGGCTCGTGGCTCGCGGTTCCGGAGCAGAGCAAGTACCCGAAGGAGGCGGCGAAGCTCGCCGAGTACCTGACCAACGCGAAGAGCCAGGTGGACGCCTTCAAGCTCAAGGGCCCGCTGCCGACCAACCTGGAGGCGCTGAAGAACGAGGCGTTCCTCAGCTACACCAACGAGTACTTCAGCAACGCGCCGACCGGCAAGATCTTCGGGGAGAGCGTCGCCAAGATCCAGCCGACCTACCTGGGTCCGAAGCACCAGGCGGTGAAGGAGAACGCGTTCGAGCCGGCCCTGCGGGCGTTCGAGAACGGGCGGGCCGACAAGGCGAAGGCCTGGGAGCAGTTCACGAAGGACGCCAAGACTCAGGGCGCTTTCTGAGTGATCCCCTGCCGGTGGCGTTCGGGGCTTCCCGGACGCCACCGGCCGGTCCCCTCCGCGTAGCGCCCTGCGCGAGGGCCCCCGGGCCTCGCCGGAAAAGGAAATTCGCATGAGCCTGTCGGCCACGACGGCACCGCCGTCGCCAGCAGCACCGCCTTCTCGCGACGTCTCTTCCCGACGTAGCCGGGCAAGGTTACTCAACCGTCTCGATGTCAAGTACTCGCCCTACCTCTACATCGCCCCGTTCTTCCTGATCTTCGGCGTGTTCGGGTTGTACCCGATGCTGCGTACCGTCTGGATGTCCCTGCACGACTGGGACATGATCGGCGACCACTCGTTCATCGGCTTCGACAACTACACCCGGCTCGTGTCCGACGAGTACTTCTGGAACGCGCTGGTCAACACGTTGGGCATCTTCGCCCTGTCGACCATCCCGCAGTTGTTGCTCGCACTCTTCCTGGCGAACCTGCTCAACCGGACCTTCCTGCGCGCCAAGACCTTCTTCCGGATGGCCATCTTCGTGCCGAACGTGGTGTCGGTGGCCGCGGTCGCGATCGTCTTCGGGATGCTGTTCCAGAAGGAGTTCGGCCTGTTCAACTGGCTGCTCAGCCTCGTCGGTGTCGACGCGGTCGACTGGGACGGGCAGCGGTGGAGTTCCTGGTTCGCCATCTCCACGATGGTCAACTGGCGGTGGACCGGTTACAACACCCTGATCCTGCTCGCCGGCATGCAGGCGATCCCGAAGGACCTCTACGAGGCCGCGGCGATCGACGGCGCGAGCCCGTGGCGGCAGTTCTGGCAGATCACCCTGCCGATGCTCAAGCCCACCTTCATCTTCGTGGTCATCCTCTCCACGATCGGCGGCATGCAGCTCTTCACCGAGCCGCTGCTCTTCGCCAACGGCAACATCCTCGGCGGCGACCAGCGGGAGTTCCAGACGCTGGCCATGTACATGTACGAGATGGGCATCGAGAACCTGAGCACCGCCGGTTACGGAGCCGCGGTCGCCTGGGCGATCTTCATGATCATCGTCGTGGTGTCGCTGTTCAACTTCCTACTCGTCCGCCGCTCGGCGAAGTGAGGAGAGATCGATGACCTCGGCCTCCCAGCGCCTGTGGCGCACAAGTCCGCTCACCTACGTGGCGCTCGTCCTGGCGGCGCTGCTGTCGATCTACCCGTTCTACTACATGCTGGTGATCGCCACTCGCAGCCTGGACCAGATCAACGACGTGCCACCACCGATCACCCCCGCCGGCGCGTTCGGTGACAACTTCCAGCGGGTGCTCGACAACGACGCCGCCAACTTCTTCACCGGCATGATGAACTCGGTCATCGTCTCCTCGGTGGTCACCGTGTCGGTGGTGCTCACCGGTTCGCTGGCCGGGTTCGCCTTCGCCAAGCTGCGTTTCCGGGGCAGCAACGCCCTCCTGCTGACGATCATCGTCACCATGATGATCCCGACCCAGATGGGGCTCATCCCGCTCTGGAGCATGATGCAGGACCTGGGGTGGTACGACACCCTCTACGCGGTCACCGTGCCGTTCCTGGTCACCGGCTTCGGCGTGTTCATGATGCGGCAGTACGCCAGCCAGGCGATCTCCGACGAGCTGATCGAGGCCGGTCGGGTCGACGGGGCGAGCACGTTCCGGATCTACTGGAGCATCGTGCTGCCCGCACTGCGCCCCGCCGCCGGCGTCCTCGGTCTGCTGACCTTCATGGAGACCTGGAACTCGTTCATCTGGCCGTACGCCATCCTCACCCCGGAGAACCCGACCCTCCAGGTCTCGCTCTCCTTCCTGTCGTACGCCTACTACACCGACTACTCCCAGGTGTTCGCCGCCACGGCGATCGGCACCATCCCCCTGGTAATCGTCTTTCTCGTGTTCGGCCGCCAGATCATCGGCGGGATCATGGAAGGTGCCGTCAAGTCGTGAGCAACCCCGCCAGCCCCAACGCCGTCGACGTCCTCGACGAGCGCCCCGGGCTGACCTTCCC
The DNA here is from genome assembly GCF_040647935.1 of Micromonospora sp. NPDC049204. Taxonomy (NCBI): domain Bacteria; kingdom Bacillati; phylum Actinomycetota; class Actinomycetes; order Micromonosporales; family Micromonosporaceae; genus Micromonospora; species Micromonospora sp. NPDC049204. The sequence continues at coordinate 265,157 of NZ_JBEZDC010000007.1, forward strand.
ACCCGGTTTCCTGTGGGGGGCCGCGACCGCGGCATACCAGATCGAGGGGGCGGCGGCCGAGGACGGCCGTACCCCGTCGATCTGGGACACCTTCAGCCACACCGACGGTCGGGTCCTCCTCGGGCACACCGGCGACGTCGCGTGCGACCACTACCACCGGCTCGGCGACGACGTCGCCCTGATGGCCGAGCTGGGCCTCAAGTCGTACCGTTTCTCGGTCTCCTGGTCCCGGGTGCAGCCCGGCGGCGTCGGCGCGGCCAACCCGCAGGGGTTGGACTTCTACCGCCGGCTGGTCGACGAGCTGCTGGCCAACGGCATCGAGCCGTGGCTGACCCTCTACCACTGGGACCTGCCGCAGCCGCTGGAGGACGCCGGCGGCTGGCCGGCCCGGGACACCGCGGCCCGCTTCGCCGACTACACGACACTGGTGGCCGACGCGCTCGGCGACCGGGTGCGCTACTGGACCACGCTGAACGAGCCGTGGTGCTCGGCGTTCCTCGGCTACGGCGCCGGTGTGCACGCCCCCGGCCGCACCGACGGTGCGGACGCGGTGCGCGCCGGGCACCACCTGATGCTCGGACACGGCCTGTCCGTGCAGGCGCTGCGGGCCGCCCGGCCGACCGCCGAGGTGGGCGTGACGGTCAACCTCTACCCGGTCGACCCGGCCACCGACGCCCCGGCGGACGTGGACGCCGCCCGCCGGATCGACGGGTTGGCCAACCGGTTCTTCCTCGACCCGCTGCTGCGGGGGTCGTACCCGGAGGACCTGGTGGCCGACCTGCGCACGGTGACCGACTTCGGCCACGTGCACGACGGCGACCTGGCGACCATCGCCACGCCGCTGGACCTGGTCGGGGTCAACTACTACAGCCGGCACGTGGTCGCCGCGGCGGCCGAGGGCGCCGCGATCGACCCGGCCCCGTCGTGCTGGCCGGGCAGCGAGGACGTCCGGTTCGTCACCCGTGGCGTACCGGTCACCGACATGGGCTGGGAGATCGACGCCCCGGGCCTGGCCGAGACGCTGCGTCGGGTGCACGGCTACACCGACCTGCCGCTGTACGTCACCGAGAACGGTTCCGCGTTCGTCGACTCGGTGGTCGACGGGCAGGTCGACGACGTCGACAGGTTGGCCTTCTTCGACGCCCACCTGCGCGCCGCGCACGAGGCGATCGACGACGGAGTTCCCCTGCGGGGATACTTCGCCTGGTCGTTGATGGATAATTTCGAATGGGCCTGGGGTTACACGAAGCGGTTCGGCATGATCCACGTCGACTACGACAGCCAGGTCCGCACCCCCAAGTCCAGCGCCAAGTGGTACGCCTCGGTGATCCGGCGCAACGGTCTGGCCGCACAATAGGCTCGGGCCAGCCATCAGGACGGCCCTGGCGTCCACCTCTCGCAGGTGGCGCCGGGTCCGCCCGCCGTCGGAGGAGCAGACGATGACAACGCAGCGCACCCGGTCACTCGGGCGTCCGACCCTCGATGCGGTCGCGGCACGCGCCGGTGTCGGTCGCGGCACGGTCTCCCGCGTCGTCAACGGCTCGCCGCAGGTCAGTCCGGAGGCCCGGGCCGCGGTCCAACAGGCCATCGCCGAGCTGGGGTACGTGCCGAACCGAGCCGCCCGCGCGCTCGTCACCCAGCGGACCGACTCCGTCGCGCTCGTGGTGTCCGAGTCCGGTGAGCGGGTCTTCACCGAGCCGTTCTTCGCCGCGATCGTCCGGGGGATCAGCTCCGGCCTGCTGGAGACGCCGATGCAGCTCTGGCTGGCCATGGCGCAGTCGCCGGTGGAGCGGGAGCGGGTCGAGCACCACCTGACCAACCAGCACGTCGACGGCGTACTGCTGCTGTCGTTGCACGACTCCGACCCCCTGCCGACGCTGCTGGAGGAGCGCGGCCTGCCCGCGGTGCTCGGTGGCCGGCCCGCCCGGATGCTGCAACCGGGCGCCCAGCCGGCCTGGTTCGTCGACGTGGACAACGTTGGCGGGGCCCGGCAGGCGGTCGAGTACCTGGCGAGGCAGGGGCGTCGTCGCATCGCCACCATCGCCGGCACCCAGGACATGGGCGTGGGCCTGGCCCGCCTGGCCGGCTACACCGAGGCCGTGAAGGCCACCGGGGCCGGCGTCAACCCCGACCTGATCGCGTACGGCGACTTCAGCGAGGGCAGCGGCGCGTCCGCCATGCGCCGGCTGTTGGACGTCTGCCCGGACCTGGACGCGGTCTTCGTCGCGTCCGACCTGATGGCGTTCGGCGCGCTGCGTACGCTGCGGGAGGCCGGCCGGCGGGTGCCGGAGGACGTCGCGGTGATCGGCTTCGACGACGCGACGATCGCCCTCCGGGCGGACCCGCCGCTGACCACGGTCTTCCAACCGGTGGAGGAGATGGGCCGACAGATGGCCCGCCTGCTGGTGGCCCGGATCCGCGGCGAGGACCTCCCGGCCACGCACCTCCTCCTGGACACCCACCTGATCCACCGCGCCAGCGCCTGACCCACCCACCTCCGCGCGCCCTCCGCGCTGCCCTCGGCCCTGCGCCCCGCGCGCCCTCGGCCCTGCGCTCCGCGCGCCCTCGGCGCTGCCCTGCGTGCGCCCTCCGCGCTGCCCTGCGCGTTGATCATGAGGTTGGCGGGCACAAATCACCCGAACCGCCCGGTCAACCTCATGATCACCCGCCGCAATGCCCTAGATCGTGCTCGATCCTGGTTGTAGTGGTGATCCTGGAGGCGGAGGCCACTACATCCCGGATGTAGCGCGATCTTGCCCGGGGCGTGATCTTGCCCGTGTGGGCGCGATCTTGCCCGTGGGGCGCGGTCGCGGGCGTGGTCGTGCCCGTGGGGCGCGGTCTTGCCCGTGCGCGGTCTTGCCCGTGCGCGGTCTTGCCGGTGGGGCGACCCCGGCAGGGCGGTGCGGTGCGGTGTGGCGTGGCGTGGGTGGTCAGGTGAGGGCTACGGGGTCCAGCGGCGGAGTTCGCGCTTGGCCAGGGAGTTGCGGTGGACCTCGTCGGGGCCGTCGGCCAGGCGTAGGGTGCGGGTCTGCGCCCAGAGGGCGGCCAGCGGAGTGTCCTGGCTGACGCCGGCGCCGCCGTACCCCTGGATGGCCTTGTCGATCACCCACTCCGCCATCGCCGGGGTGCCGATCTTGATGGCCTGGATCTCGGTGTGCGCGCCCTTGTTGCCGACGGTGTCCATCAGCCAGGCCGTCTTCAACACCAGCAGCCGGGCCTGCTCGATACGCACCCGCGACTCGGCGATCCACTCCCGGACGACGCCCTGCTCGGCGAGGGGCCGGCCGAACGCGACCCGCTCGAGCGCCCGCTTGCAGAGCAGCTCCAATGCCCGCTCAGCCATTCCGATCAATCGCATGCAGTGGTGGATCCGGCCCGGGCCGAGCCGGGCCTGGGCGATGGCGAAGCCGGTGCCCTCGGCGCCGATCAGATTGTCCGCCGGCACCCGGACGTCGGTGAAGTCGATCTCGGCGTGCCCGCCGTGGGATCCGTCGGTGTAGCCGAAGACGGTCATGCCCCGGCGCACGTGCACCCCGGGGGTGTCCCGGGGGACCAGCACCATGCTCTGCTGGCGGTGCCGATCGGCGTCGGGGTCGGTCTTGCCCATCACGATGAAGATCTCGCAGCGCGGGTCCATCGCGCCGGACGACCACCACTTGCGGCCGTTGATGACGTACTCGTCGCCGTCCCGGGTGATCGAGGTGGCGATGTTTGTGGCGTCGGAGGAGGCGACGTCCGGTTCGGTCATGCAGAACGCGGAGCGGATCTCGCCCTCCAGCAGCGGCATCAGCCACCGTTTCTGCTGCGCCTCCGAGCCGAACTCGGCCAGCAGCTCCATGTTGCCGGTGTCCGGTGCCGCGCAGTTGACCGCCTCCGGCGCCAGATGCGGGCTGCGGCCGGTCAACTCGGCGAGCGGCGCGTACTGGAGGTTGGTCAGGCCGGCGCCGTAGCGCGGGTCGGGCAGGAACAGGTTCCACAGGCCGCGCTTACGGGCCTCCGCCTTCAGCTCGGCCAGGACCGGGGTACGCGACCACGGGTCACCGGCGGCCACCTGCTCGGCGTGCACCGCCTCGGCCGGGTAGACGTGCTCGGTCAGGAACCGGGTCAGCTCGTCGCGCAGCTCCTCGGTCCGGCTGTCGTATGAGAAGTCCATCACCGCTCCCTGGCAGCGGTCAGTCCGTGCGCGACCAGCGGTGCCACCATCTCGCCGATCCGGTCGAAGCCCTCGCCGAGCGTCTGCCCGAGCGTGTGGCGGTAGTGGATGCCCTCGCAGATCACCGCAAGCTTGAAACAGCCGAGCGCCACGTGCCAGTGCAGCGGCCCGACGTCCACGTCGCTGCGCCCGGCGTACCTGTCGATCAGCTCGCCGCCGGTCGGGAAGCCGGCGCGCGGGCCGAGCCCGTCGGCGACCGGGTTGCCCTCGGCCGTGTCGCTGCCACCGAGCACGTCCCAGTACGTCAGGAGCAGCCCCAGGTCGGCGAGCGGGTCACCGAGGGTGGCCATCTCCCAGTCGAGGACGGCGTGCACGGCCACCGGGTCGGCCGAGGCGAGGAGGTTGTCCAGCCGGTAGTCGCCGTGCACGATCCGGCCGGCGTTCGCGCCCTCCGGGGCGGTCGCCGCGAGCAGGTCACGCAGCTCGTCGATGCCGGGCAGTTCCCGGCTGCGCGAGCGGTCGAGTTGCCCGCCCCAGCGGCGGACCTGCCGGGCCAGGTAGCCCTCCGGGCGGCCGAAGTCGCCCAGCCCGACCGTGGCCGGCTCGACGCTGTGCAGCGCGGCGAGCGTGTCCATCATCGCCATGGCGAGATCCCGGCGTCGGTCGTCGCCGAGCGGGTCGGTCTGCGCGCGGGTGCGGAACACCTCGCCGGGCATCCGCTCCATCAGGTAGAAGGGCGCGCCGATCACCTCGGGGTCGGTGCAGAGCAGCAGCGCGCCCGGGACCGGCACCTCGGTCGGCGCCAGCGCCGAGATGACCCGGAACTCGCGGGCCATGTCGTGCGCGGTCGCCAGCACGTGCCCCAGCGGAGGGCGGCGCAGCACGACCTCCCGGTCGCCGACGCGCAGCAGGTAGGTGAGGTTGGACTTGCCCCCCGCGATCAGGTCGGCCCGCAGCGGCCCGACCGCCAGCTCGGGTCGGTGTGCGGCGAGGTAGCCGGCGAGCCGGTCCAGGGACAGCCCGGCGGGGGAGGCGGGAACGGTGCCCGGTCGCGGCGCACTGACGGCCGGATCACTCATCCGACTAGTTGATGGCAGCTCGCTCACGTTGTCAAGGTCAGAATTTCCCCTCGGGACATGCCTCTGCAACAGGGACGAAATGGTCAACCGGCAGGCTGTGACGCAGCCTGCCGGACGCTTGTCGCCGGCCCGCCGAGCGGAGGGACAGACATGTTGCTGCGAGTTCGGGTCACCCTGCCGGACCGTCCGGGCACGCTCGGCCAGGTCGCCCGCACGCTGGGCGTCTCCGGCGCGGACATCGTCCAGGTGGTGGTCCTCGAACGACTCGGCGGACGCGCGGTGGACGACTTCACCGTCGTCTGGCCGGGTGCCGCCCGGGTGGAGCGGCTGCTGGCTGGTCTCGCGGCGATTCCTGGTGTGCGGGTGGACGGTGTGTGGCGGGCGATCGGCGCGCCCACCACCACCGGCCAGGACGCGGAGTTGTTGGCCCAGGTCGCGGCCAACCCGGCCGACGGGCTGGCCACCCTCGTCGACGCGGTTCCCGGGCTGCTGGCGGCGGACTGGGCCGTCGCCGCCGTGGTGCCTGTCGACTGGGCCTCCCGGACCGGGGGCGGCGGGGCGACGGTGGGGCACGCGAGCTGGCGTACCCCGGTGCCTCTGCGGTTGCCGGAGGTGACGCCGCTGCGCGGTCGGTCGATGACCACGCCCGACGGCACCCACCACGCGATCGCGCCGTTCGGCCGGGCGGGCCTGGTGCTGGTGGTGGCCCGGGAGTACAGCGACACCCTCTGCGCCGCCAACTTCCACAGCACCGAGGTCGACCGGCTCACCCAACTGGTCCGGGCCAGCGCGGTGATCCTCGGCGACCGGCTGGACCTGGTCGGCGCGCCGCCGGTGGTCGCCGGCCCCTGACCGGCCGGGGAGTTCCCGGGCACGACACCACCGGGCAATCGGGCGGCAACAGCCGGCGACGAGGCTCAGCGGTGAGGAAGGGAGCCAACCATGACGTTGTGGCGGATCCGAGCGACGGTGGACGACCGACCGGGCTACCTGTCGGTGCTCACGGCCAGCCTCGCGCTGCGTGGGGTCAACATCCTCACCGTGCAGGTGCAACCCACCGAGCAGGGCGCGGTGGACGACTTCCTGGTCGACGCGCCGGACGCGCTCGACGAGGCCCAGCTGATCGCCGCCGTCGAGCGCGGTCGGGGCCGGGACTGCTGGGTGGCGCGCAGCGAGGCGCGCGGCCTGGCCGACCAGCCCACCCGGGTGCTCGGGCTGGCCAACCGGCTGGTGCGCGACCCGGACGCCACGGGCGAGGCGTTGCAGACCCTGCTCGGCGCCGACTCGGTCACCTGGCGACCCGCGTCGACAGGCATCGACCGGGGGATCACCGGCGCCACCATGACGCTGGCCGACCCGGCGGGCGGCTCGTTCGCGCTGCGCCGGGCCGCGCCCGCCTTCACCCCGGCGGAGTACGCCCGGGCGCAGGCCCTGGTCGAGTTGGCCGCCACCGTGGCGCGTCGGGCCGCGGAACAGGTCACCCTGGTGCTGCCCGACGGGGCCGAGGTGGCCGTCCGGCCGGGCTGCGCGCACGACCTGTCCGGCCTCGTCGAGCTGCACGAGACGTGCTCACCACGTAGTCGGCAGCGGCGTTACCTGGGCGGGGGGCTGCTGCCGCAGCCGGCCCGACTGCGCCGGCTGCTGGAGCCGGGGCGCGGGTTGACGCTTGTCGCCACGACCACCGGTCCCGACGGTGCGGCGGGGTCGGTGGTCGCCATGGCCAACCTGCTCGGCGAGGGCGACGAGGCCGAGGTGGCGCTGCTGGTGCGCGACGACTGGCAGCGGCGGGGGCTCGGCTCGGCGTTGCTGCGCCGCGTGGTCCGGCACGCCGACGCGGCCGGGTACGCGGCGTTGGTGCTGCACGTCCAGGCGGAGAACACCCCGATGCTGCGGACGCTGCGCCGGCTGGGCCGGCCCAGCTCGGTGGAGCGCGACGGCGCGTTGCTCACCCTCACCGTTCCGCTCGCCGTCCGCGCTGCGGCGGAGAGGACGGGCACGGTGCTGACGCCCGGGGCGTAGCGAGGGTCCCGGTCACCGCCGGGGCGGTTCGCGGCGGCCCGAGACGCAGAACCGGTTGCCCTCCGGGTCGGCCAGCACCACGTACGGCGGTTCGGTCGGGAGTGGGTCCGTCGGGTAGTGCCGCCAGTCGACCCGCTGGGCGCCGAGGGCGAGGAGCCGGTCGACCTCCTCGTCGAGACTTCGTTCACCGGCGTCCAGGTCGAGGTGGGTGCGGGGAAACTCCTCGACCGGGCTCTCGCTGAGGTCCATCGCGATGGGTGTGCCGGGCATCCCGGGCGGCGGCTCCACCACGATCCACTCGTCGCCCGGGTGGCGGGGTGGGCGGCGGCGGTAGCCGAGGGCGGCAGCCCAGAACGCTCCGGCTCGCTCCGCATCGGACACTCCCAGCGAGAGCTGCGCGATGATCGCCATCTCCCGACCGTACGCGGTCGGGCCGGTGGAGACGCTTCCCAATCGCCGGCCGGCGCATTACATTGTCGGTTATCCATGGGAGCGCTTCCACGGCTTCCGTGGTCACACCGCCACCTCGCTGTCGCCGGTGGCCGTGCCGCCCGTACGCCGTCCCGCGTCGGTGCGACCGCCGGCGGCACCTCCGACAGGAGCCCGCATGCGCCACCTGACCCGGCCGTCCAGCGGCCACCCCGGTCGGTCACCGGTCGCCGACCAGCCTTGGCCCCGGCGCTTGCTGGCCGTCGGCGTCGCGCTGCTCACCGGCGCGTCCCTCGCGGTGACCGCACCGCCGTCCGGTCCCGCCGCCGCCGCGCCGGCCGCGACCTACAACTACGCCGAGGCGCTGCAGAAGTCGTTGCTCTTCTACGAGGCGCAGCAGTCCGGCAAGCTGCCCGACTGGAACCGGGTCTCCTGGCGCGGCGACAGCGCCCTCACCGACGGCGCCGGCGCGGGGCTGGATCTCACCGGTGGCTGGTACGACGCCGGCGACCACGTGAAGTTCGGGTTCCCGATGGCGTTCAGCGCCACCATGCTCGCCTGGGGCGCGGTCGAGTACCGCAGCGGCTACACCTCCTCCGGCCAACTGCCGCACCTGCTCAACAACCTGCGCTTCGTCAACGACTACTTCATCAAGGCGCACCCGTCGGCGAACGTCCTCTACGGCCAGGTCGGCAAGGGCGACGACGACCACAAGTGGTGGGGTCCGGCCGAGGTGATGCAGATGGCGCGTCCCGCGTACAAGATCGATGCGAGTTGTGGCGGCGCGGACCTGGCGGGGGAGACGGCGGCCGCGATGGCCGCGTCCTCGATGGTGTTCCGGCCCACCGACGCGGCCTACGCGGACAAGCTGCTGGGCCACGCCCGGCAGCTCTACACCTTCGCCGACACGGTGCGGAAGTCCTACCACGAGTGCATCACCGACGCGACCAGCTTCTACCGCTCGTGGAGCGGCTGGCAGGACGAGCTGGTCTGGGCCGCCATCTGGCTGCACCGTGCCACCGGCGAGGCGAGTTACCTGGCCAGGGCCGAGAGCGAGTACGACAAGCTCAACACCGAAAACCAGTCCACCACCCGCTCCTACAAGTGGACGATCGCCTGGGACAACAAGCAGTTCGGCGCGTACGTTCTGTTGGCCAACCTGACCGGCAAGCAGAAGTACGTCGACGACGCCAACCGGTGGCTCGACTACTGGACCGTCGGGGTGAACGGGCAACGGGTTCCGTATTCCCCGGGCGGGATGGCGGTGCTCGACTCCTGGGGGGCGCTGCGCTACGCCGCGAACACCTCCTTCGCCGCGCTCGTCTACAGCGACAAGACCACCGACACCACGCGCAAGGCGCGCTACCACGACTTCGCCGTCCGGCAGATCAACTACGCGCTCGGCGACAACCCGCGCAACTCCAGCTACGTCATCGGGTTCGGCGCCAACTCGCCGAAGAACCCGCACCACCGCACCGCGCACGGCTCCTGGTGGGACAGTCAGACCGTGCCCGTGGAGACCCGGCACACCCTCTACGGCGCGCTCGTCGGTGGCCCGTCCTCGGCCAACGACGCGTACAGCGACAGCCGGTCGGACTACGTGATGAACGAGGTGGCCACCGACTACAACGCCGGCTTCACGTCCGCGCTGGTCCGGCTGACCTCCGAGTACGGCGGCACTCCGCTGGCCAACTTCCCGGTCGCCGAGACGCCGGACATCGACGAGTTGACGGTGGAGACCACCGTGGCGCAGGCCGAGCCGCGGGCCACCGGGCTCAAGGTGATGGTCTACAACAAGTCGGCGTTCCCGGCGCGTGCGCTGAGCGACGGGAAGTTCCGGTACTACTTCCGGCCCGACGGCACCGGCCCGGTGCAGGTCACCGCCGGCTACACCCAGGGCTGCCCGTCCCCGACCACGGCCAAGCAGTTCAGCGGCGACATCTGGTACGTGGAGGTCGACTGCACCGGCTACACCATCGCCCCGGCCGGCCAGTCGGCGCACCGGATGGAGGTCCAGTTCAAGATCGGGGTGCCGGAGGGCGGCACCTGGGACCCGACGAACGACCCGTCGTACCAGGCCACCGCCGGCCCCAACCGGAAGGTGCCGCTCTACTCCGGCACGACCCGCGTCTGGGGCGAGGAGCCGGGGCCGGTCGTGCCGGACACCACCGCCCCGACCACGCCGGGTAAGCCCGTCGCGTCCGGCCTCGCGCCCCGCTCGGTCACCCTGACCTGGCCAGCCTCCACCGACAGTGGCGGCAGCGGCCTGGCCGGCTACGACGTCCGCGAGATCCAGGTTGGTGGCGACACGGTGCTGAACCGGCCCGTCACCGGCACCACGCTCACCATCTCGACGCTGCTGCCGGAGCACACGTACGAGTTCGCGGTCATCGCCCGCGACGGCGCGGGCAACAGGTCGGCGGCCTCACCGGTGCTCACCGTGACCACACCGCCGACCGGCTCGGCCGACACGACGGTGCCGAGCACGCCCGGCACCCCGGTCGCGTCGGCGGTCACCGCCACCGGGCTCACCCTGGCCTGGACCCCGTCGACCGACAACGTCGGCGTCACCGGTTACCGGGTCTACCGCGAGGCCGGCGCCACCGACGCGCTTGTCGGCTCGCCGACCGGCACCACCGTGGCGGTGTCCGGGCTGACCGCGTCGACGGCGTACCAGTTCTACGTGGTGGCCGTGGACGCGGCGGGCAACACCTCCGCGGCGTCCGCGCCGGTCGCGGTGACCACCGCGGCCCCGCCGGTCGGCGGGGCCTGCACGGTGGGGTACGCCGTCACCGACTGGAGCCCCGGCTTCACCGCCAGCGTGACGATCACCAACACCGGCACCAGCGCGATCAACGGCTGGACGTTGCGGTTCAGCTTCCCCGGCGGGCAGACCGTCAGCCAGGGCTGGTCGGCGACGGTCAGCCAGACCGGGGCCGCCGTCACCGCCACGGGCCTGTCCTACAACGGGACGATCGCGCCGGGCGCGTCGGTCAACTTCGGCTTCAACGGCGCGCACACCGGCACCAACCCGAAGCCGACGGCCTTCACTGTCAACAACGTCACCTGCGCCATCGCCTGAGCTGAGTTCCGACGAGATCTTGGACAGTTGTCGTCACGCCGAGACGGTAACTGTCCAAGATCTCGCTCGGGCCGGGGATAACCGGCCGGGATTTCGGGCAAGTCAGCCGCGTGGGGGAGTTGCTGACCGTCGGGCACGGCACAGCCGACCGGGTGCGGCTGGGCGAGCTGCTGACCGGCGCCGGGGTGGCCCTGCTGGTGGACGTGCGGCGATACCCGGCCAGCCGCACCAACCCGGACGTCCACCGCGAGGAACTCGAACGGTGGCTGCCCGAGTACGGGATCGACTACCGCTGGGAGCCGAACCTGGGTGGACGCCGGCACGTCCCGGCCGGCGAGCCGGAGCCGGACACCTGGTGGAAGGTCGCCGCGTTCCGGGCGTACGCCGCGTACACCCGCACGCCGGCGTTCGACGCGGCGCTGACCGGCGTCCTGGCCGACGCTGCCCAACGGAGCACTGCCGTGATGTGCAGCGAGAGCCTCTGGTGGCGCTGTCACCGCCGACTGATCGCCGACGTCGCGACCCTCGGTCGGGCAACACCGGTGGCGCACCTCACGCCGGACGGGCGGCTCAGCACCCACCAACCCGCCGAGGGTGCCCGGCGCCTCCCGAACGGGCACCTGTGCTGGGACGGCTGAGTCACTCCACGAGATCGTCGGCGAGCAGGTCCATCAGCAGGCCGTCGTGCCAGCGCCCGTCGTCGCCGCGCTCGTAGCGGCGCAGCACGCCGACCGGGCGGAAACCGACCTTCGCGTACGCGCGGATCGCGGCGCTGTTCGCCGCAGCCGGGTCGATGGTGAAGCGGTGGTGGCCGTACTCGTCGATCAGGTGCCGGGCCAGGGTGCGGATCGCGTCGACGCCGAGCCCTGCGCCGCGCACCGTCGGGTCGAGGAAGATGTCCATGCTGGCGTGCCGGTAGTCCGGGTCCGGTTCGGCGTGCCACTGGATCGCGCCGATCACCCGGCCGTCGTGCTCGATGGCGTACAGGGCCAGGTCGTCGTCGGCGAGGTCGTCGCGGACCGCCGCGGCGAGGTCGTCGTCGCCACGCCACCAGCGGCGCACCTCCGGCGTGGCCCGGATCGCCGCGAGGGCCGGCACGTCCTCGACCGTCGCCGGTCGCAGGGTCACCGCCCGTCCACGCAGCACCGGCTCAGCCCAGGGTCTCGCCGTGCTCGACGCAGACCGCCGACCAGCCGACCGGCAGCACCTGCACCTTCATCCGGCGGCGGCACCGGTGGCAGAACCGGGGCGGCTCCAACTGGCGGGCCGAGGCGCAACCCGGATGGGCGGCGGTCGTCGCCGACTCACCGCACCTGTCGCACCACACCTCGGTCGTCGTCATCGTCGTCACAGCGTGGCGGAGAGTGCCTTGACCGGCATCTTCAGCTCGTCCAGCAGGTCCAGGTCGGCGGTCGCCGGCCGACCCAGCGTGGTCAGGTAGTTGCCGACGATCACGGCGTTGATGCCGCCGAGCAGGCCGTCCCGCGTGCCCAGGTCACCGAGGGTGATCTCGCGACCACCCGCGTACCGGAGGATGGTGCGGGGCATGGCCAGCCGGAACGCGGCGATGGCCCGCAGCGCGTCCTTGCCCTCCACCACCGGACGGTCGCCGAGCGGCGTGCCCGGCCGGGGGTTGAGGAAGTTGAGGGGCACCTCGTGCGGGGCCAGCTCGGCGAGTTGCGCGGCGAACTCGGCCCGCTGCTCGACGGTCTCGCCGAGGCCGAGGATGCCACCACAGCACACCTCCATGCCGGAGTCGCGCACCATCCGCAGCGTCTCCCAGCGCTCCTCCCAGGAGTGCGTGGTGACCACGTTGGGGAAGTACGACCGGCTGGTCTCCAGGTTGTGGTTGTAGCGGTGCACGCCCATGTCGACCAGCTCGTCGACCTGCTCCTGGGTGAGCATGCCCAGCGAAGCGGCGACCTGGATGTCGACAGCCTCCCGGATGGCGGCGACGCCCTCGCGCATCTGCTTCATGAGCCGGGCGTCCGGGCCACGCACCGCGGCCACGATGCAGAACTCGGTCGCCCCGGTCTTCGCCGTCTGCTTCGCCGCCTCGACAAGGGACGGGATGTCCAGGTAGACCGAGCGCACCGGAGAGGTGAACAGGCCGGACTGGGAGCAGAAGTGGCAGTCCTCCGGGCAGCCGCCGGTCTTCAGCGAGACGATGCCCTCGACCTCGACCTCCGGGCCGCACCACCGCATCCGCACCTCGTGGGCGAGTTGCAGGGCGGCGGGCAGGTGCTCGTCGGGCAGGTTCAGCACGGCGAGGATGCCGGCCTGGTCGAGGCCGACGCCGTCACCCAGCACCTGGGTCCGGGCCTGGTCGAGGATCTCTGGCATGGCTCGTAGCCTACTAGGCCTGGTCCACGCCCCCCGATCAGCCGGAATGGCCGGGCCGCCCGCCGGCCGCCCGCACCGAGTGGATCCGTCGGGCTGACGGGGGCGGGTGGTAATTTCGCCCGGCGGGTGTCGGGCTGACCGGCGCGGACGGCGGCGAAGGGGTGACGGTGGCGGACTGGCTGGCGGCGCTCGACCGCCGTGCGCAGTTGCGGGCGAAGGCGGGGCTGACCCGGCGGCTGCACCCGCGACCCGCTGGCGACGGCGTGACCGATCTGGCCGGCAACGACTACCTCGGCCTGGCCACGCACCCGGAGGTCACCGCGGCGGCCATGGCGGCGCTGTCGGCGTACGGGCTGGGGGCCACCGGGTCCCGCCTGGTCCGTGGGTCCACCGACGCCCACCAGGCGCTGGAGGACGACCTGGCGCAGTGGTTGGGCACCGATCGCGCCCTGGTCTTCTCCTCCGGCTACCTGGCCAACCTCGGTGCGCTGCGGGCGCTCGTCCAACCTCGGACGCTGCTCGTCTCCGACGCCCACAACCACGCGTCCCTGATCGACGGCTGCCGGATCTCCGGCGCGGAGACGGTGGTCACCCCGCACGCCGACGTGGACGCCGTGGCTGCCGCGCTCGCGGCCGTTCCGGGCCGCCCGGCGGTGGTGGTGACCGAGTCGGTCTTCTCGGTCGACGGTGACCTCGCACCGCTGGCCCGGCTGCACGCGGTGGCCCGCCGCCACGGTGCGCTTCTGCTTGTCGACGACGCGCACGCGCTCGGCGTGACCGGTCCGGCCGGCGCCGGCGCGGTGGCCGCCGCGGGGCTGGCCGGCGAACCGGACGTGCTGGTGACCGCCACCCTGTCCAAGGCGCTCGGTGGCGCCGGCGGTGTGGTCGCCGGCCCGGCCGAGTTCGTCCGGCATCTGGTCGAGACCGGGCGCACGTTCATCTTCGACACGGCACTGCCACCGGCGGTCGCCGCCGGGGTGCATGCCGCGCTGCGACTGGCCCGGGTCGGCGACGAGCTGCGCGCGGAGCTGTCCGACCGGGTGCGGCTGGCGGTCGGTCGACTGGGTGCCGCCGGGCTGTCCGTCTCCGCGCCGGACGCGGCGGTGATCTCGGTGACCGCCCCCGGGCCGGAGGCGGCGACCGCCTGGGCCGCCGACTGCCGGGCTCGGGGTGTCGCGGTGGGCTGTTTCCGGCCCCCGTCCACCCCGGACAGCCGTTCCCGCCTGCGCCTCACGGTCAGCGCCGGGGTGCCCCGGGTGGATTTCGAGCGTGCCCTGGAGGTCATCGTGGACTGTGCCCCGTGAGCGCGAGGAGTGAGCCGGGGTTGCGAGCCCCGCAGTCGCGAGCAGAGGTGGCCCCGTGAGCGCGAGGAGTGAGCCGGGGTTGCGAGCCCCGCAGTCGCGAGCAGAGGTAGCCCCGTGAGCGCGAGGAGTGAGCCGGGGTTGCGAGC
>NZ_JBEZDC010000007.1:279808-365584 GCF_040647935.1 Micromonospora sp. NPDC049204
AGCCCCGCAGTCGCGAGCAGAGGTAGCCCCGTGAGTGGGTGGGAGGGGCCGGTTCTGGTGACCGGGACCGACACCGAGGTCGGCAAGACGGTGGCGACCGCGGCGATCGCGGCCGCGGCGCAGGCCGCCGGGCTGCGGGTGGCGGTGGTCAAACCGGGCCAGACGGGTACGGCGGGCGGTGAACCAGGCGACGTGGACGTGGTGAACCGGCTGGCCGCCCCGCTGACCGGCCGCACCCTGGCCAGTTATCCGGATCCGCTCGCCCCGTTGGCGGCCGCCCGGGTGGCGGACCTGCCGCCGTTGGAGTTGTACGAGGCGGTGGACGCCGTCCGTGCGGAGGCGGACAAACACGACCTGGTGTTGATCGAGGGTGCGGGTGGGTTGCTGGTGCCGATGGGGTTGCGTCCGTCGGGGGAGCTGTGGACGATGGCCGATCTGGCGGTGTCGCTCGGCGCGCCGGCCGTGGTGGTGGCGCGCGCCGGGTTGGGCACGCTCAACCACACCGCGTTGACCCTGGAGGCGCTCGACCGGCGGGCGGTGCCGGCCGGTGTGGTGATCGGGGCCTGGCCGAGCCGGCCGGAGTTGGTGCACTGGACGAACCTCACCGACCTGGTGCCGAATCTGCTCGGCGCGTTGCCCGACGGCGCCGGGGCGATGGACCCGGGGGTGTTCCGGCGTTCCGCGCCGGGCTGGCTCACGCCGGCCCTGCACGGTGTGCTCGACGACTGGCGGGTCTGGGCCGAGGAGAGCGGCTGAGGACCTGACTTTCGTCGGTGTCCGCGCAGGTCGGGCGTGGGTAGCCTGGCCGCCGTGCGGATCCTCGACTTCTCGCTGCCAGGTCCGCTGGATCGGCGGCGTCGCCTGCTGGTGGACGCGTTGCTCTGGGCGGTGGTCGCGGCCCCGGTCGGCTACGCCGGGGTGAGCCCGCCCTACCCGCGGTACGCGCTGCCGCTGCTGGTCGGCAAGTTGCTGCTGCTCGGCGCGGCGGTGGTGGAGAGTCGACGCCGACCGTTGGTCGCCCTGGTGCTGGTGGTGCTCGGGTCGGTCGTCGATGGCAATTTCGTCTTCGCCGTTCCGGTCTTCAGCTATCTCACCGGGCGGCGCAGCGTCTCCGCGCGCCCGGTGGCCGGGGTCTTCGTGTTGATCGCGGCCGGCGGTACGGCGCTCAACCTGGGTCTGCTCGGCACCGGCGAGGCCACCTGGTTCCTGCTGGCCTCGGTGTTGCTCTTCGCCGCGGTGTTCCCCTGGTTGGTGGGCCGGTACCGGCGTCAGCAGCAGGAGTTGGCCGCCGCCGGTCATCGTCACGTGGAGGCGCTGATCCGCGAGGAGCGCGGTGCCGCCGAGCGCATCCGGCTTCGGGAACGGGCCCGGATCGCCGGGGAGATGCACGACTCGTTGGGGCACGACCTCAGCCTGATCGCGTTGCGTGCCGCCGCCCTGGAGGTCGCCGCCGACCTCGACGGGCGGCATCGGGCCGCGGCGGGGGAGTTGCGGGCCAGCGTCTCCGCCGCCACCGAGCGACTTCACGAGATCATCGGGGTGCTCCGCGAGGAGGGTGGCGCGTCGGTGCGTCCGAGTGGGGAGACCGTCGCCGACCTGGTCGACAATGCCCGGGAGGCCGGCCTGGCGGTACGGCTGGAGGCCGGCTCGGCGGTCGCGGAGCTGCCGGCGATGACCGGCCACGCGGCCCATCGGGTGGTCCGTGAGGCGCTGACGAACGCGGCCCGGTACGCGCCGGGCGCCCCGGTCGAGGTGCGCCTCATCCGCGACGGTGAGCGGGTCGAGGTGAGCGTGGTCAACGCTGCTCCGTCGGGTGAGCCGCTGCCCGCCCCGCCGTCGCAGGGCAGCGGGTTGCTCGCCCTCGCCGAGCGGGTCCGCCTCGCCGGTGGGACGCTCGACGCCGGTCCCCGCGCCGACGGCGGGTTCGCCGTGGTGGCGGCGTTGCCGGCGACCGCGCCACCGGTGGAGGCGATCGAGAGCGATCTTGCTGGCGTGTCCGGCGGCTGGCCCGGCCCGGTGGAGCGGCCGGTGGACGCGGAGCGGCGGCTGCACGACGCCCGCCGGCGCGTCCGGCGCAGTCTGCTGGTGGCGCTCCTGGCACCTGCCGGTTTCGCCCTGGTGCTCTCGCTCGTCTACTACCCGGTGGCGACCGCCGGGACGGTGCTGGACCGGGCCACCTTTGACCAGATGCGCGTCGGCACGGCCAGGTCGGAGCTGGAGGGTCTGCCCCGACGGCAGGTGGAGAGCCCCGTCGGCGTCGACCGGGCCGGCTGCGAGTACTACACCGACGGCAACTTTCCCCTCGCCGAGCCGACGTGGCGGCTCTGCTTCACCGACGGCCGGTTGGCCAGCAAGGAGTGGATCGCGTAGTGGACGCCGACAGGGCCGGGGCAGCGCCGGTGCGGGTGGTGCTGGCCGACGACGAGGCGATGATCCGGGCCGGCGTCCGGGCCATCCTCGCCACCGATCCCGGTATCGAGGTGGTCGCCGAGGCCGGTGACGGGCGCGCCGCGGTGGAGCTGGTCCGCGCGCACCGACCTCGGGTCGCGCTGCTGGACATCCGGATGCCGCGGCTGGACGGGTTGGCCGCCGCCGCCGAGATCCGCCGGCTCGTGCCGGAGACCGCGACGATCATGTTGACCACGTTCGGCGAGGACGACCATGTCGCCCGCGCGCTCGGGCACGGTGCCAACGGGTTCCTGCTCAAGGCCGGCGACCCGCGTGAGCTGATCGCCGGTGTGCACGCCGTGGCCGACGGCGGGGCGTACCTGTCGCCGCGGGTGGCCCGCTGGGTGATCGAGCTGGGTGCCGGCCGGTTGGCCCGCCGGCCCGCCGCGCGGGACCGTACGGCCGGGTTGACCGAGCGGGAACGGGAGGTGCTGGCCCTGGTCGGGGCGGGGCTGTCCAACGCCGAGATCGCCCGCCGGCTGCACCTGGTGGAGGGCACCGTGAAGAGTTATCTGACCAGCATCTTCACCCGGCTGGACGTGCGTAACCGGGTGCAGGCGGCGATCCTCGCGTACGAGGCGGGGCTGGTCGACGGCTGAGCGGGGGCCGGGAAGCCCCCGCTCAGGTCGTCAGGCGTCGCGGCGGCGCAGCGCGACCCGGCCCAGCAGCAGTGCGGCACCGGCCCAGCCGGCGAGCAGGAGCAGCCCGACCAGGCTCGGGTACGGCTCGGTGTCGCCGGCCAGGAAGTGCCCGCCGGCCACGCCGGGGAACACGTCGGCGATCCGGTTCAACACCTCGATGTCCGGCTCCTGAAGCGACAGCGGCACGATCATCAGGGTGGCGAGGAGCACGACGATCGTGAGCACCGCGCTGCGCAGTGCGGCGCCGAGGCCCAGCGCGAGCACGCTGATCAGCGCCAGGTAGACCGCCACCGCCACGATGTCGCCGATCGTCTCGGCGGCCGGGGCGCTGCCCCACTCGCCGAGCACCGGCCGGGCCACCAGGGTGCCGACGCCGCCGAGCAGCAACCCGAGCGCGAAGGTGACCGCCCCGGTGACCACGGCCTTGGCCAGCAGCACCCGGCCGCGCGACGGGGTGCACTGGAGCGTGGTCCGGATGGTGCCGCTGGTGAACTCGGCGGTGATCGCGAGCAGGCCCAGCGCCAGTACCACGTACTGGGTCAGCTCGACCGAGTCGATCAGCACGCTGCCGACGGTGACGATCCCCCGGTCGTCGGTCGGGTCGTCGTTGGTGTTGGCGTTCGCGGCGTAGATGGCGAGTTGGCCGGCGCTCGCGGCCATCACCAGCAGCCCGGCCAGCGCCGTCCACCAGGTGCTGCGGACCGAGGAGAGCTTGGTCCACTCGGCGGCCACCGCCCCCCGGAGGGTGGCCGGCGCACCGGTGGTCGGCGTGCTGGCGGGGCGGGTGCCCGTGTCGGTCCGTGCGCTCATCGTTGCCCACCCTCGGTCGGGCCGCCGGCGTACTCGACGCTGTCGGCGGTCAGTTCCATGAACGCCTGCTCCAGGGTCGCGGCCTGCGCGGTCAGCTCGTGCAGTCGTACCCCCAGTTCGTGCGCCAGGTCGCCGACCCGGTCCGCGGTGGTGCCGGTGACGGTCAGCTCGTCGCGGTCGGCCGCCACCACGCTCGCCCCGGTGGCCGTGAGGCGCGCGGCCAGGGCGGCCAGCCCGTCCGGGTGCGGGCTGCGCACCCGGACGGCGACCGTGCTGCCGGCGATTACCTCGCCGATCGGCGCGTCGGCGAGCAGCCGGCCCCGCCCGATCACCACGAGTTGGTCGGCGGTGAGCTGCATCTCGCTCATCAGGTGGCTGGAGACGAAGACGGTCCGACCCTGGTCGGCCAACGAGCGCGTCAGGTGTCGTACCCAGCGCACCCCGTCCGGGTCGAGGCCGTTCACCGGTTCGTCGAACATCAGCACCGGCGGGTCACCGAGCAGCGCGCCGGCGATGCCGAGCCGTTGGCCCATGCCGAGGGAGAGGGTCCGACCCGGTTTGCCGGCGGCCCGCGCGTCCAGCCCGACGGTGTCCAGCACCTCGTCGACCCGGCGGGCGGGGATGCCGTTGCTGCGGGCCATGGCGAGCAGGTGTGCCCGGCCGGAGCGGGCCGGGTGGATGGCGCGGGCGTCGAGCAGCGCGCCCACCTCGTGCAGCGGTCGGCGCAGCTCCCGGTACGCGCGTCCACCGACCAGGGCCTGTCCGGCGGTGGGACGGTCCAGCCCGAGGATCATCCGCATGGTGGTGGACTTGCCGGCGCCGTTGGGGCCGAGAAAGCCGGTGACCCGGCCGGGCGCGACGTCGACGGTCAACGAGTCGACCGCGACGGTCGCCCCGAACCGTTTCGTCAACCCACGTAATGTGATCATGCGCTGACGCTAGGCGTGCGGCCCGCTGCCGCGCCGCGCCCGAACGGCAGCACCCGACCCTGACTTTCGTCAGGTCGTCGGCGCCTCGGTCAGCACGTAGTCCTCCAGCAGCGCCGGCGTGAGCCCAGCCCGGTGGATCGCCTTGAGCGCCGCGAGCAGGTCGTCCATCAGCGCCGGCCGGAAGTGCATCAGCAGCACGTCGCCGGGCCGCACCACCTTCTCCGGGGTCTGGTAGCGCACCTTCCCCTCGTGCACGGTCTCGGTCCAGTGGAAGACCGCCTTCGCGCCGCAGTCGTGCGCGGCCCGCAACGTGGTGGCGTCGTGGTTGCCGAAGGGCGGGCGGAACAGGGTCGCGCGTGTGCCGAAGAGCGTCTCCAGCGTGTCCGCCGCCCCGCAGATCTCCCGCTTCTGGTAGTCGTACGACCGGCCGGACAGCGAGGTGTGCGTGATGGTGTGGTTCTCGACGACCCCGCCCGCCGCCACGATCCGCCGGAAGTAGTCGGTGTGCTCCCGCGCCGCCGGCGAGTTGAGGAACATCGTGACCGGGATGTGCGCCCGCTCGATGAAGTCGGGCACCGCGGGCGGGCGGGCCAGCCCACCGTCGTCGATGGTGATGAAGGCGACCTTCTGGTCGGTCGGCAGTCGGTGCCAGAACTGGGCCGCGCCGGTCGCGGGCAGCGGCACCGGTTGCGGTGGCGGGGCCTCGGGGAAGGTCGGCACCTGGGACACGTACCAGTCCAGACTTCCCGGTGTGGGCTTCACGGTCGGGGACGGCGAGGTCGACGGCGGGGCGGACGGCGTCGGCTGCTTCGCGGTGATCTGCCGGGCGTGGATCGTGCCGCCGGCTGTGCAGGCGCTCAGCGCCAGCAGGGCCAGAACTGGTACGACGGCGAGGATCCGACGTGCGGGGGTCGCTGACACGCCCGGAAACCTACCGAAGCGAGATCAGGATCTCATCAGGCCGGTGCCCCCGCCGAGCGGCGGATGACGAAGGCGTCCGGCATCCGAAAGGTGAGATTGTCCGGGCACCAGGGCGGACGGACCACCGTCACCCCGTCCAGCAGCGGTGCTGCCTCGGCAACCACCACGGCCGCCTCCATCCGGGCCAGCACGTCACCGACGCAGCGGTGGGCGCCCGCACCGAACGACAGGTGGCGACGGGACCCACGCTGGCCCGGCCGGAACTCGTCGGGTGTCTCGACCACCGCCGGGTCGCGGCCGGCGCGAGCCAGCCAGAGCACGAGGCTGCTGCCCGCCGGGACCGCCGTACCGCCGAGTGTGCTGTCCGTCGCCGCCACCCGCCGCCAGGTGACGATCGGCGGCTCCAGCCGCAGCCCCTCCTCCACCACGTCGGCCACCGCGACGTCGCCGGTGCGTAGGCCGGCCCGCACCGCGGGCTCGCCGGCCAGCCGGTGCAGCAGCAGGGTGAGGAACTGCGAGGTGGTCTCCTGCCCGGCGACCAGCAGGAAGAAGAGCGCGCCGACCACCACGTCCGGCGGGTGCCCGGCCGCGCGCAGCTCGCCGGCCAACCCGCCGCCGGTGGCCGCGAAGTCCCGCAGTACGCGGTGGAACCGGCCCACCTCGGCGGCGAGTGCCAGCTGCCGGTCGGTGTCCAGCGGCGCCCAGAACAACTCCAGCGCGGCGCGGGCGAACTCCTTGACCGCGCCGACGGGCGCGTCCGGCAGCTCGACCAGTCGGGCCAGCGTCAGCAGCGGCAGGTCGGCGGCGAGGTCGGCGTACAGGTCGACAGGCGCGCCGGTGTCCAGCCAGGCACCGAGCCGGGCGACCCGGTCCCGGACCAGCGCGGTGAGCCAGGGCCGCTGCGCGGCGACCCGCTCGGGGTGCAACGCCGCCGCGACGATCGCCCGGATCTCCGGATGGCTGGCACCCGAGTTGTTGGCAAGCGTCGGGGGCAGCCGGAACCGGTGCCCGGCGAGCACCCGCAACGCGGTCACCGGCATCGGGGTCACCGCGTCCAGCGCGTTGTCCGGCCGGTAGGTGACCGGGTCGGCGAGCACCTGACGGACCAGCGCGTGTCGGGTGACGACCAGGTGGCGTACGCCGACGTGGTCGCTCACCTCGGCGACGTCCGGCCAGGGTGCCTGGACCGCGGACCCCCAGCTGGAGAACAGCACGTCGACACGCTAGCGGGCGGCTCCCGGCAGCCCGGCGCGCAACTGCCAGACGGTGGTGCGCTTCACCCGTACGCTCTCCAGCGCCTCCGGCACCGGCACGTCGTACGCGGCCAACTTGTCGAAGCGGTCGCGGGGCAGGAACGCCCGGCCGGGGTCACCGACCAGCGCCGGTGCGCCGGCACGCGCGGCGCGCAGCAGGAACCGCAGCACCCGCCGGGCCATCGCGTCGCTGTAGAAGACGTCACCGGCGAGCACCACCTCGGCGTCCCCGGCGTCGGAGTCGAGGATGTCGCCGAACTCGGCGTCGACGCGTACCCCGTTGGCCTCGGCGTTGAGCGCGACGGCCGCCACCGCCAACTCGTCCACCTCGACGGCTCGCACCGCCGCCGCCCCGGCGCGGGCGGCGGCGATGGCCACCAGGCCGGAGCCGGAGGCGAGGTCGAGCACCCGGCGGCCGGCGACCAGCTCCGGGTGGTCGGTCACGTAGCGGGCGAGGGCCTGCCCGCCGGCCCAGGCGAACGCCCAGAACGGCGGCGGCCGGTCGGTGGAGAACTCGCCCTCGGTCAGCTCCCACAGCCCGATCGGCTCGTCGGCCTGGTGCAGTCGCACCTCGGGGACGAAGGGGACCGGGGCCAGCCGGGCGTGCAGCCGGACGAACGTGCTGGAGAGCTCGGACACCAGGCGATTCTCGCGCACCGGCAATGGCGGGTGGCGCGGGGAGGTGGACCGGTACGGGTGAGGGGTTCACCACCCTCGGTGAAATCACCACTCGTCCTTGGCGTCCGCTGCGAAGACACCCCTCTGTCCGGCCCGCCCGTTTCCTCCTAGCGTTTCCCGGGAGTGACGAGAAGAGGCGAGGTGGTGGTGATCGTGTGGCGGTACGCGCTGCGGGTCGGGGCGTTGGTTGCCGGCGTGACGGGGGCGGTGCTGACCCTGGCCGCGCCGGCCCAGGCGGCCTTCGCCACCGAGCTGAGCGGCCTGCCGGCCCGATTCACCGCCGGGGATCAGGTGCGGACGATCTCCGCGGTGGTGTCCCAGACGGACCGGCGCGGCGGATGCGTCAAGGTGCGCTGGTCGATGGTGCTCAGCGTGCAGGGCATCCGACTCGACCAGGTGAAGATGGACCGGGTGGAGGAGACCGGCGACTTCCCGCTGGAGGTCCGGACCGAGGGTGACGTGGCCCGGCTGACCGACCGGCAGCTCGACCCGGGCACGCTCTGCCCGGGCCGCACGGTCACGGCACGCTACCGGGTGGCCTTCGCCGAGGACGTCACCCAGGGGCGGGTCACCCTCGCCGCCGAGGCGTACGACGCCAACGCGCGCCTGCTGGCCCGGCAGACGGCCACCCGCTCGGTGCGGGGCGCGGGCGCCACCCCGACCGGTACGCCGACGCCGAGCGCCACCCCGGCGCGGCCCAGCGAGCCGGCGAGCGCGCCGGCCGAGGAGGACGACACGTCCGTGGTGGAACCGGCGGGCGACTATCCGGCCGACGCGGCCCCACCGGCGGGCCGCCCAGCCTCGCAGTCCGGCGGGTTCGGCGTGGTCCACGCGGCGTTCCTGCTCGGCGGGTTGCTGCTCTTCCTCGGGATGGGCCTGCTGCTGCGGCTGCGGCACCTGACCCGGGCCCCGGCCGACGAGGCCGAGGACCCGCCGGTGGACCGGCGCTGGGAACGGCCGGTCCCCGCCGACCGCTGGCGGCCGGCCCGCCGCTGATCGAGGGACGTGGGGGCCGGCGGGTGGTCCGCCGACCCCCACGGTGTCACCCCGAGAACGCCTGGAACTCGGCGATCCGGACCTGCGTCCGGGCCGGGCTGGCGGTCGCGCAGTCCGTCGTCGTGACCGGGTCGTCGTCCTGCTCGCCCGCGTACCGGGGGCCGCCGGTGCACTGGCTCGCCAGCACCTCCAGTCGCAGGTGGGTGGCGAGCGTGCTGGGCACCGTGAACGTGCGGAGGTTGATGTCCCGGCTGTACGACCGGTACGCCCCGCCGGGGAACGCGTCGCCCGCGCTGGTGTAGATCCGCTGCCAGCGCGCCGGATCCGCGCAGTCGGTGGTCGTCGCGTTGCAGGCGGACACCGCGAACGAGCGCAGCGCGCTGAGCGCGTTCTGACTGCCGGTGTCGGCGTCGCCGGTGATCGCCGGGCGCAGCATCGCGCTGACGTTCACCCGCTTGACCGTCTGCGGGGCGCCGCCGGGCAACGCCACGGTGAGCTGCCGGCCGGCCACCCCGTCCAGGGAGGCCCAGTTCGTCGCCTCGGTGTCGTCGGCGATCCGGTCCAGGTTGACCCCGTCGCCGGTGATCGTCGCCCCGGACGCGGTGGACGCCAGGTTGCGGCTCATCCGCAGGTCCACGAACCCGTCCTGGTCGGCCTTGGCGACCACGCTGAGCCGCTGGTGCCCGAAGCCGGGGGCCACGGCGAGCAGGTCGTACGTGCCGGCCACCATCTCCACGGTGTCCGGGATCGGCGTCGCCGGGTCGGTGTCGGCGATCGGCGTGGCCCGTGCCTCGTACGCCCCGACGTACACCCGGATCGGCGCGTCGGCGCTGTCCCCGCGCGGGCGCAGGGTGAGCGTCGCGTTGCCGCCGCCCGGCGAGGCGAAGCTCGGCGTCGGGTCGGTGTCGCCGGCGCCGTTGGTGGCGGCGTCCCGGCCCATCCCGGAGCGGGCGAACTCGGCCCAGATCAGGTCCTGGTTGGCGCCGCCGAAACGAAGCAGGTCGGCGGTGAGCATGTTGTCGCGCATGTCGAGCATGCTGACCTGGCTGGCGGCCTGGAGCAGGAACGAGTCGAAGACCAACTGCGACCAGCGCCGGTTGCCCGGGCACTTGTCGGCGGCGACCTTCCCCTGTGCGCAGTCGAGCTGCCGCTGGCCGGTGCCGAGGCCGTACCGCTTGACCAGCGCGGCGCGGACCCGGAAGTTGGTGGCGCCCCAGATCTCCCCGTCGGCGTGCACGGCGGGACCGGCGGTGTTGTAGCCGATGTCGGAGTAGTTGAGCGGGCTTCGGCTGAGGTCGTAGTTGCGGATGCCGCTGACCAGGTTGCCGGTGACGTAGCCGCCGGTGACGAAGGGCGTCTCCCCGGGTGCGCGCAGTCCGTTCTGGAAGAGGTACTCGGCGGCGAGCAGGTCGCCCCACGACTCGCCCATCGCGCCGCCCTGGTGGCCGCCGATCCCGCTGTCCGGGCCGGCGATCATCCGGTTGGTGATCGCGTGGGTGTACTCGTGGCCGATCACCGTCATGTCGTAGTCGCCGTCCACACACGGCGGGTACGGGCCACCGGCCTGCGGCTGCCACAGGTACATGTTCGTGGTCGGCGGCTGCCCGTCGCGCCCGGTGCCCTGGTTGGCGTTGTTCCGGTTGCCGGTCAGCGCGCCCTGCTGGGCGCGGCCCTGCTCGGCGTCACCGCCCAGCCCGGCCGGGGTGAGGTTGACCGCCTGGAGGTTCCACGCCGACTCGGTGAAGCCCAACTGGTACGACCAGTCGTGCATCCGGTTGTGCATGGCGAAGAGGTTGGCGATCGACGCGTCGGCGTCGTTGCGCTGGGCGGAGGTGAACACCTCCGGGTTGCACTTCGCCTGGTGCCACTGGTCGGTGAACGGGTACTCGTAGCGGCGCTCCGGGCTGGTGGTGGCCGGGACGATCGGGGTGCCCGCACCCCAGGAGAGCACCGTGTTGGCCGAGTTGCCGCGCGAGGTGAAGGTGGGTGTGCCGGTGGCCGCGTCGATGTCCCACGGTTGGCCGGTGGCCGGGTCGCGGAAGGCGGCCTGGCAGCCGGGCGCTGGGTCGCCGCACCAGCGCACCCGGGGGTCCTGCCCGGGGCCGAGGTCGCGGGGCGGGGTGGCCGGGAAGACCGCCCAGCTCGGGTTGTCGGAGTCGAAGTCGACGAGGTCCTCCCGGACCAGGACCTGCCCGGTGCCACCGTCCACGTAGCTGGTGAACGCGACCGGGTCGTCGGCGTCCGCGCCGATCATGGTCACCTCGTAGGCGGCCCGTGGCCCGTCCAGCGGCGTGGGTACGGCCACCGACCGGATGGTGTGGCTGGCCACCGCGGCGGCGGTCAGCCCGGCGTCGGCGAGCGCGGCGGCGTACGCCTGCTCGGCGGTGCGGGTGGCCGGCGCGGGCGTACCGGTGTGGCGGGCCAGCGAGGAGCTGACCGAGAGCACCGTGCCCTTGGCGACCGCGAGGGTGACGAGACCGTCCGGCCCGGCGGGCAGGTCGCCGAAGCGTTGCCGGAGGGTGACCACGGCGCCGGTGCCGATCGGCCGGACCAGCACCCGTTCCATGCTGGCCACCGCTGCGGGGTCCAGGCCGAACAGGTCGCGGTTGGCCCCCAGGTAGGCGCGGGCGGCGGCTTCCGGGTCGGCGGGCAGGCCGGTGGCGAGCGGTGCGCGGCCGGGGCCGAGGGCCTGCGGGGTGCCGAGTCGGTTCCACCGGACGTCGGGGTCGGCGGCGCGGGCCAGGCCGCGCTGGCGGGCGTCGGGTGCCGCCGTACCGGTGCGGTTGTCGGCGTCGGCGGGCTCGTGCCCCTCGCTGAACGGTCCGGACCGGCGCTCGGCGGTCGCCGCGCCGCCGGTGGGGGCCGCGGTGCTCACGCCGGTGGGGAGCAGCGCGGCGACCGTGGCCGTCGTCGCCAGGACGGCGATGAGCCGGCGTCGACGCCGGCTCATCGGGGGTGACCATTCGGGTAATGGCACGGGACCTCCTCGTGGGAGCGGAAGGGCCGGCGGCCGCCGACCGTCGATGCGCGGTGAGGCATGCGCATCTGTGGATATCAGTCGATCGAGATCGCGGCAAGGTCCCGGGGGGTCCGACGGGCCAACTGATCGAAATAGCTCGACTTCACGAAAGCCGGCCTCTGGTAGAACGCGTCAGGCGGCTGGCACCCTCTGGCGGGCCGCCCGCGGCGTCACGCGCCGCGCGCGCTCAGGCGCTCAACGCTTCAACGCTCGGCGGGCGGTCGGCTTTTCGGGGCGGTCAGTCGCCCGGCGCCCAGTCGGGGTTGCGGCCGAAGGCGGCCAGCAGGTGGTCCTGCTCGTCGGCGTCGTCGGGGACCCGCACCCCGGTCTGGACCAGGTTGTCGCGGCGGTAGTCGTCGATCTGGCCGGCGAACCACCGGGCGGCCACGTGCACCGCATCCGGGTCGAGCCGCGGCTGCGCGCCGATCGCCACCGCCACATCCCAGCCGTGGACGAGATGCTCGGCGAGGAGTTGCTGAAGGTATTCCGCGGCCGGGGTCTCACCACCGGACAGGTGCACGGCGCGGTCGAGCGTGCCCGGATGGGTGGCGGCGATCTCGGCCTGCGCGGCTGCCTCCCGCGCCACCGCGATCGGGTCGTCGCCGAGTTGGTCGCCGTCGAGTCGGTCGCCGACCTCGTCGATGGTCCGGCCGGCGAGCAGCGGGACGCTCCACCGGTCCTCACTCACCACGTGGTTGACAAGCGTGCGTACGTCCCAGTCGGAGCAGGGTGTCGGGTCGGACCACTGGCCGGGTCCGACCTGGTCCACCCGGTCGACGAATTCGGCCAGGCTCCGGCGGTACGCCTCCAGCAGATCCATGCTGCCGATTGTTCCGGTCGGCGGGGCGGGCCGAGCCGTTTTGCCGGGCCTGGTGGGGGCGATTGCGCCGGCTGTCCGGCTCAGTCCAGGTCGCTGAGGTCCAGGCCGAGCTCCCGGGCGGTGACCAGCCGGACCCACTCGCCGAACTGCCGACGGGAGATCACCCGGTCGTGTACGGCGAGTTGGACGGCGAGGCCGTCCATCACCGCGCTGATCCGCCAGGCGGCCCCGTCCGGGTCGGCGCACTGGAAGGTGCCGTCGGCCACCCCGGCGGAGATCACCGCAGCCAGGTCCTGTCGCCAGCGCAGGTCGAGCCGGCGGGACACCTTCTCCAACTCCGGGGTACGCAGCGACTCGGACCAGCCGTCGATCCACATGGACCAGGAGGTTGCCCGGCCGGCCGGCGTGTAGAGCTTGAGGATCCGGCGGAGCTTGGTCAGCGGGGGAGCCGAGGAGCGGGTCACCGTGTCCAGTCGGGCCAGATCCTGCTCGACCGCGTACGCGAAGGCCTGCGCGAGCAAGCGATCCTTGGTGGCGAAGTGGTAGAACACAAGTGCCTGACTCACGCCGGCGGCCTGTGCCACGTCGGCCGTCCGGGTGTTGGCCAGACCGCGCTCCACGATCACGTCACAGGCGGTGCGCAGCAGGGCATCCAGGCGGATCTCGGCCGCACGTCTCGTCACGACCGTTACCGTAGCCCATCCGATTGAACACGAACAGTTACCGCTACGGCCGGATCCGCGATGCGACAGTCGGAAGCCGGACACTTCCTCGGGGTGCGGTCAGTCGTTCCTGTGCGAGCGTTCACCGAGGTCCGCCGCGCGTGGATGATGCACGAAGTGCCTGGTGGGCGACGTGCGGCGCAACGATGGCCATCATCGTCCGCGCGTGCCCGAGCGTGACGGTCGGTGGCGGTCACCGGCACCAGGCCAGCCCCCTAGGAAGCCTGCCCGTGGTGGTCCCGATCCCCACCCGGCAGGGATGGGACGCGCCGAGATGACCCCGAGTTGGCAGTCTCTCACTGGCTCGGCTAAAGTTCTCATCCGTCACCCGGGAACGTCCGGGGGCGTGCGGACGTAGCGCAGCTGGTAGCGCATCACCTTGCCAAGGTGAGGGTCGCGGGTTCGAATCCCGTCGTCCGCTCGGAGCTGCCGCCACGCATGACGGGGGCAACCTCGGTGGGGTGGCCGAG
Source organism: Micromonospora sp. NPDC049204 (assembly GCF_040647935.1). NCBI lineage: Bacteria > Bacillati > Actinomycetota > Actinomycetes > Micromonosporales > Micromonosporaceae > Micromonospora > Micromonospora sp. NPDC049204. The sequence goes on from NZ_JBEZDC010000007.1 coordinate 293,516, forward strand.
AGGCGAGGCAACGGCCTGCAAAGCCGTGTACGCGGGTTCAAATCCCGTCCCCACCTCGGCAACAAGCACGGGCGATTGGCGCAGTGGGAGCGCGCTTCCTTGACACGGAAGAGGTCACTGGTTCAAACCCAGTATCGCCCACCAGCAGATCAGCGGCTCGTCACCGGAATCCGGTGACGAGCCGCTGCTGTTCAGCCTCCGGGACAGCGCCGGTGCGGCTTCGCATGGCACGCTTCCAGCGCGACGATCCATCGATTCGCAATGGCGGGGGCGGACCATGACCGGGGCGGCTGGACCATCCGACAGCGCCGAAGCGGGTGCGGCCCGCGCACCGAGGGTCTCAATCGTTGTGCCGGTGCACAACGAGGAGGAGACCATCGGGCCGTGCCTCGATGCGGTTCTCCGGCAGACGACGCCGGCAGACGAGATCATCGTGGTGGACAACGCCTCCACGGACGCGACCCGGGCCCGGCTGGCCGACTACACCGATCGGGTCGTGCTGCTCACCGAACCGCGGCTGGGCGTACTGGCCGCCCGCAACCGTGGCCTGACGGCGGCCACCGGCGACGTCATCGGGCGGATCGACGCGGACACCAGGCTGCCTCCGTACTGGGTGGAGGCGGTCCGCCGAGTCTTCGCGGACGACACCGTCGCGGCGGTGACCGGTCCGGTGACCTACTACGACATCCGCTTTCCGGCGGCCCTCAACGCGGTGGACCGGACGCTGCGCCGGGCGTGGACACTGCCGAGCCGGCAGCGGCTCGACTGGCTGTTCGGCGCGAACATGGCGGTCCGGGCTCGGGCCTGGCACGCCATCCGGCCCGACCTCTGCGACGACCTCCGCTACCACGAGGACCTCGACCTCGGCATCCACCTGCGGCGGGCCGGCCACCGGGTGGTCTTCGCCGCCGGGCTCCGGGCCGGCACCTCGGCGCGCCGTTTCCGGAACGACCCGGCCGACTTCTGGGCGTACCTGCGGATGATCGACGCCTCCTACGCCAGCCACTCGGGGCGGGCAGGTAGCGCCAGTTACTGGCGGGCCTGGCTGACCAGCCGGCTGATCATGCTCTGCTACCTGCCGTTCCGGGCGCTGCACCGAACCCACCCGGCCTACACCGCCGCCGCCCCGCCCCGGAAGAACCCGATGGCGGCGGAGCCGTCGCCCTAGCCCCGACTGGCCCGGCCGGGCGTGCTGGGTTCCTAGAAGGTGAGGATGCGGAACTCGCCCACCGGCCGGAAGCCGAGGCGGCGGTAGACCGGCTCGCCGATCGGCGACGAGGTGAGGGCGGCGGCGCGGGCGCCTCGCTCGCTGGCCAGGTCGAGCGCTGCCCTGGTCAGGGCGGCGCCGATGCCCCGGCGGCGGTGCTCGGGCTGCGTACCCACGAAGTAGAGCGTGACCAGTCCGTGGCTGAGCCAGGCGACGGCCGTTCCGACCACCTGGCCGTCGTCCAGGCGACCGGCCAGTCGGAGCACCGTGCCGTCGCCGGTGAACGCCTTCTCCCGCTCGATCGTCGCGGCCACCCCACCCGCCGCAATCCCGGACACCCGGGCGTACGCCGGGACGAACGTGTCCAGGTCGGTGGTCTCGGTGATGCGCAGGCCGGCGGGTGTCGCGACCTCGGCTGCCGCGTCGATCGCCACGGTCATGATCGGCAGGCGGGCCATCTCGGCCGCGCCGAGGGAGAGCAGACCGTCGGCGGTTCCGGCGTCGCTGTCCGGGCCGACCCACCAGACCCGGGGTACGCCGTGCAGGCGCTGCCGGGCCTCGACGAGCGCGTCCCGCGGTGTACGTCCGGCCACGCGCAGCACGCCGTTGAGGGTCGCGTGCGGCACCTCGCTGCGGTACGTCGGGAGGTCCGGCCCTCCGGCCACGCCGATGTTCCAGCCGAGCAGGTACGCCCGGTGCGCGGCCAGCACCGTGTCGAGAGACTCCACGATCCGGATGTTAACGCGGCCTCCGCAGCGCTTCACCTGCGGAAATGGCTTGATTCAACGGGTGTGACCGGCGGCACGCCGGCTGCTCACCTCGAGGCCGCCGGCACGTCCGGCATCGCGCGGTCGCTGGCTGCGCCGGCGGCGACGTGTGGTCGGGTCACATGGGCGGGGCGATGTCCCGACGCTCCTCGACCCGCGCGTACTCCACCGGCTGCTCGGTGGTGGTGACCACCTGACGGCGGCGACCCAGGATCAGCGCGGTCATGATCAGGCCGAGGACACCGGCGCCCATCAGGATCCAGCCGACCACGTCGAGGTTGATGCCGCCGACGCTGGCGTCGAGCGCGAAGGTGAGGATCGCGCCGAGCGCGATCAGAAAGATGCTGGTGCCGATACCCATGACAGCCTCCTTAGGGGGATGTGGTGTGCTGTCGAGCCCCTCAGTACCCCGGCGCGGACCAGCGCAACCGTCACCGTCCAGGGTGCCGTGCCAAGCGATCTTGGCATCGGGTAGAGTTCACCTGTCGCCGGCGGTTGTCGGGGACGTGCGGACGTAGCGCAGCTGGTAGCGCATCACCTTGCCAAGGTGAGGGTCGCGGGTTCGAATCCCGTCGTCCGCTCGTGATTCGCCCCGACGGGGGCTGACCGCCTGTTCCGGCGGTCACCACGGGCGATTGGCGCAGTGGGAGCGCGCTTCCTTGACACGGAAGAGGTCACTGGTTCAAACCCAGTATCGCCCACCATCCACACCGGCAGATCAGGTGGTCCGTTCACCCGGACCGCGGGGGTCGCCGTTCCTGCTCGGCCTGAGGGCGCCCAAGGCGATTCGGCCGAGCGCCACTTGGCCGCCGGCCACCCGCCCGGTCCGGCCACCGCCCGGTCCGGCCACCGCTTGGTTACTCGCCGGCCCGGAGGACCTCGCTCAGCCGGTCGCGTCGCCGCAGCGCCGACTCGACAGGTACGACCGTGGCGGCCGTCGCGATCAGCGTCACGCCCACCAGGCCCAGCAGCCACCACGGCAGGACCGGCACCGGGTCGGCGGTTTGGCCGGTGAGCAGCCGCAGGTCGAGTGGGCCGAGCGTCAGACGTGCGAGCAGGGCCCCGAGGAGCGGACCGCACACCGCGGCGACCACGACCGGCGGCAGCAACTCTCCGGCGGCCACCCAGCGGACGTCGCGCGGTCGCAGGCCGAGGGTCCGCAGCCGGGTCAGGGTCTGCCACCGCGCCGACGCACCGGCTGCGGCGGCGAGCGTGAGGCCGAGCAACCCCAGCGCCACCAGCACCGCGGCGGCCGTCCACGCCAGCCGTAGCACCCCCGCGGTCAGCGGAGCCACCCGCTGCGCCCGCAGGACGTCCGCGCGCAGCACGGCCTCGGAGGCGACGCCGGTGTTCGACACGGCCCGCTCCGCGCCGGGTCCGGTCACCCAGACGGTGTTCGGAGCGGTTGGCAGCCCGGCGGCGGCGAGGGCAGTGGCGTCCACGATGACGACGTCGTTGGTGCCGCCGACGGACGGAGCGGTACCGACCGCGGCAAGGGGGATCGCCGGGGCGTCGTCCCGGGGGAGCTTCAGCCGCATGCCGGTCCGCAGCCCGCCGTCGCTCGATCGGACCAGCGCCGGGACGTCCCCGGGGCCGGGTGCCGTGAGCCGGGCCAGCGCCGGCGCGTCGGGCAGCGGGGTGGTGGCCAGCAGGCGCTGGAACGCGTTGGCGTCCACGACGACCAGGAGTGGGGTGAGCAGTGTCGATTCGGTGAAGACGGGCGCCGAGGCGGTCACCTGCGCGACGACGACCTGCTCCACCCCGGGTGCGGCGGCGATGCGTTCGGCGAGTGCGGGTGTGGCGGTCGCGGCGTCGGTGTCGACGTTGAGCCGGGCGTCGGCGCCGACGGTGCTCCACGCGCCGTCGCTCAGACCCCGGGTGACGGTGGGGCCGAGGATGAGCGCGAACGACGCGAGCGCCGTGGTGCTGACCACAACCAGCAGCGGCAGTGCGCGCCCGGCCGTCGTGGCCGCCTGGGCGGCACCGAACACGGCCAGCGGGCGGCGCGAGCGCAGGGCCTGTCGGAGCGCGAACCGCGCCCCGAGGGGCAGCAGCCGGAGCAGGACGAGTGCGCCGACGAGCGCGCCCAGAGTCAGGGCGCTGATCGGCAGGACCAGGTCTCCGGTCAGCCCACCGGTGTCGCCGTCGGGGCCGGCGGGCAGCAGCCCGCGCTGGTGCAGGGCCACGAAGGCGGCGACCGCGGCGATCAGGACCGCGGCCTCCACGGCGGCGCGGCGCAGCTGACCGGTGGCCTGGATCCAGCGCCGGGCGGCCCGGTTGGCGGGTTGGCGCCGGTCGCGGCTGGCGCGGGCGGCGGCGAGGATGCCGAACGCCGGCCCGGCGACGGCGCCGGCCAGGACCAGGGGAACGGCCCAGGTCCAGGAGACGCCCGGAGCGGCCGCGCGGGCGAGCGCGAGCCCGACGGCGGCGGCCGACAGGGATACCACTGTGGACTCGACGACCAGTTCCGTACCGAGGTCGGGTAGTGCCGCCCCACGCTGACGGGCGGCGCTCAGCGCCGGGGTGCGGCGGCGGACCAGCAGGTCGGCGGCGAGCAGCAGCACCAGCACCGTGGCGGTCAGTACCCCGGCGAGCAGGACGGCGGCCTGTGCGGCGGCGACGCTGTTGCGGGCACTGGCGTCGCGCAGGGTGGTGTCGAGCCGCGATTCCCATTTCAGGGACCTGTCGCGGTCGCCCGACGAGCCGGAGGTCGCCTTGAGCTTGACCACCTGCCGGGCGAGGGCCGCGGTGGCGTCCCAGGTGAGCGCGGCGGGGTCGGGGGCGAAGTGGACGGTGCGCCGCAGTTGGTCCTCGTCCACGGCGAGCCGGGCGTCCGGCAACGACGCACGGGACAGCAGGCCACCGATCCGGGTGGTCCCCACGCCGTCGGCGCCGGGCACGGGGCGCAGGAGCGCCGGGGCGAGTCGCCAGAGGGGGTCGGCGCTGTCCGCGGGCCGGTAGATACCGCTGATCCGGACGTCCCGGTCACGGCCCTTGTTGTCGCTGACCGGGATGCGATCGCCGGGGCCGAGGCCGAGTGCGGCGGCGTCGGCGTCGGAGAGGCCGACCTGCACCGGCCAGGGTGGGGCGTCGTAGGGGATCTCGACGTACTCATCGGTGACGGCGGCGCCGGGCGCGGTGCCGGCGATCCAGGTGACGTCCGGGGCGCCCGACTCGCCGTCCAGGTAGGTGAACTGGAAGGTACGCGGCGCGCTGCCGTCGGTGATGCTGAGGACCGGGCCGTTGACGACGACGACGGGCGGGAGCAGCGCGGCGTCCAGTTCGGGTCCGAGCGCGTACGTCGCCCGCGTGCGGAAGCCGTCGACGTCGTCGGCGAGGCGGGGCACCCGGACCCGTCCGCCGGCCGACCCGTCGTCGGGTTCCCAGTGGGCGAGGACGAGGACGTTCGAGTCCTGGCCGGAGCGGCGTACCGCGTCCTGGATGGCGTCGTCGGCGGCGGCGCGGAGCAGCGTCGGCACGGCCCCGGCGAGCAGCGTGACGGCCGCGATGACGGCGGCGGTGAGCAGCAGTGGTCCGGCGTCGGCACGGCCACGGCCGCGGATGCTGGGCCAGTGCGGCGCGGGCAACCGGCGGGTCAGCCACCGCTTCACGGCGCCACCCGCAGGTGCGCGGCGTCGGCCCGGCGGACCTGGACGGTGACCACGACGGCGACCGCCAGCAGGCATCCGGCCAGCAGGACGGCGAGCAGTGCGGCCTCGGCTGGCCACGGCCACTGTGGTTGGGCGGCCGGGACGGGCGCGGCACCGGTGTCGGAGCGCACGAGCAGGGGAGCGACGAAGCGGGTGGCGAGCGCGCCGAGGCCCGCACCGGCCGCGAGCAGGGGCAGCAGGACGCCTGCGTGCTGGCCGAGTAGGACGGCCCGGATGCCGCGCCGGGACATCCCCAGGCCGCGCAGCCGCGCCACCTCGACGGCGCGGAGATGGAGGTCACAGGTCACGTGCAGGACGACGCCGGCGAGCAGCAGCAGGGCCGCGGCCGGGACGGTGAGCTGGAGCGCGGCCGGCAGCCCGACGCGCAGCGGGCCGCCGGTGAGGCGGGCGGTCTCCGCCTCGCGGGTCGCGACGGTGCCCAGGTGCAGGGCGCCGGCCCGCTCGGCGGCGTCGGGACCGGCCGGGTGGCCGACCCACCAGGCGTCGACCGGGAACGTCAGGTCGCCTCGGACGGCGCGTGCGCGGGACAGCGTGTCCAGGTCGGCCAGGACGGCGACGGCGCCGGGGGCCGACGGTACGGTCGGCACCACCCCCGTGATGACGATCGGGACGGGCGTGCTGCCGACCGTGATGCTGAGCTGACTGCCGCTGTCGGCGTCGACCTCGCTGGCGAAGGCGGCGGAGACGGCGACGGGCACCGGGCCGGGGTCGGGGAAGGCGGTGGCGACGAGGGTCCGGGCGGCGTCCTCGGCGCCGCCGTCGAGTTTGACGATCGCGGCCATCCGCAGCGCGGTTCCCGTCGGCGTGGCGGACAGCGTGACGGCCGGGTCGGTCAGCTTGCCGGGGATCGGCGGCGCGGACGTGGCGGTCCAGTCCGATCCGTCGGTGGGCCTCTCCGCCGATCCGGTGCGCGGGATGGTGAGCGTGACGGCGATGGCGACGGGTCCCCCGACCGCGTCGGTGGTGATCGGCAGGGCGACCGCGACGAGGCGCAGCCCGTCAGTCGTCGCGCAGTTGGGCAGCCGAAGCTCCTGGCCGTCGAGGGGTAGGGCGGGACCGCCGCAGGACGTGCGGAGGCCGGTGGCGTCCTGTAGCAGCAGCCGGGGCGTCACGGTGAGTGGAGTGTCGCCGGCGGCGGTCCCGCTCAGGACGAGCGGGGCGCCGGTCGGGACGGGGAGGCCGGCGACCCGGGTGCGTGGTGCCAGCGTGGTGCCCACGTCCGCCCATTCGCGGCCGCTGTCCAGCCGTCCGCGCAGCAGCGCGTCGGCGCGGGTGGTGTCGACGGCGACCAGGTGCGGCGGGATGCCGGCGCTGCCGAGCCACTGACCGACGGTGACACCACGGTTGAGGGCCGGACTCACCACCCCCGTGGTGGCCGCGCTGACGGCCGCGCCGTCGCCGGCCGCCGGCGCCGTGCTGAGGGTGAGTGCCAGGTCGGTGCCGACGGAGAGCGCCGCCTGGTCGCGCTGCGACTGGTGCCACGTCGTGTCGAAGGCGAGGCCGAAGGTGCCGGCCGCGCAGGCCAGCCCGACGAGCAGCCCGGCGGCGACCGCCTGTGGCCGGCGGGCGGCCTCCGCGACGGCCAGCGGAAGGGCCAGCCCACGGGCGCGGTACGCCAGCCGGTCGGCGGCGCGAAGCGCGGGCAGGACCACCCGGAGGGCCAGGGCGGCGCCTGCGGTGAGCAGCAGCGCGGGTGCGAGCACCCGGACCGCGTCGACGCGTGGGCTGGCGGCGGTGGGCTGCGCGTACAGCTGCCACCATCCGGCGGCGGCGAACACCGCGAGCATCACGTCGGCGCCGGATCGGGCCAGCAGTTCGCGGCGGGTGCGCTGGTCGCCGGCCGCCGGGACGGGCCGGATCGCCAGGATGGTGAGGACGGCGGCGAGCACCAGCGCGCCGCCGGTGACCGCGAGGACCTGGGCACCGGCGATGGCCGGCCGGACGGTCAGGCCGGCGCCGTCCAGCGGCGGCAGGTGGGTCAGGCCGGCGTGCAGGGCCGACGAGGCCGGTATCGCGAGCGCGGCGGCGACGGCGGCGACGAGCCCGGCCTCGAGTGTCGCGGTGGCGGCGAGCTGGCGACGACTGGTACCCAGGGCGGACCGTAGGGCGGTCTCCTCGGCGCGGATGCCCGTGGTCAGCCGGCCGGCGAGGACGAGTGCCGCCGCGGCCAGGACACCGCCGAGGACGGCGATGGCGAGCACGACGGCGGCGGTGACGTGCCGTTGGTCGTCGGCGGCCCGCAGGGTCAGCGGCAGTTCGGAGGAGACACGGGCGAGCTCGACGCGGTCGCCGAGGGTGCCCGCCAGCCGGCTGTCGGCAGCACGGACGGCCTCGGCCACGGTTTCCAGGTCGTGGCGGTTGGGGTGGGACAGGTCCGGATGGGCGGTGAGCTCCATCCGGTCGATGGTGGCACCGGTGGTGAGCAGGTCGTCGAGGTCGACGAGGAACGGGCCGTAGGCGTTGACCGGTTGCAGGAAGCGGCCGTCCCGGTAGCCGGTGCGGTAGCCCTCGGTGGACAGCGGATCGCGGTCCCAGCCGCGCTCCGGCAGCGGGCGTACCACGCCGACGACGAGCACGTCGATGGCCGGGACGGGCGCGTGGGCCAGTTCGGCGCCGAGGCGCACCCGGCGGCCGGGGGCGAGGCCGAGCAGCCGGGCGGTGGACTCCAGCAGCACCGTGTCGCCGGGGTCCTTCGGCCAGCGGCCGGTGACCAGCTCGGCTCGGGCCGGCAGGTCGTCGAGCCCCGACAGGTACGCCTGGGCTCCGACGCTGGTGCCCTCGGCGAGCGTGGGTGGCAGCGCCCGCAGCACTGTCGACGCCCGCGCGGTCGTCGTCACCGGGTATGGCCCGAGTGTGGAGGCCACCACGGTACGGGTGTCGGCGGCGACCGACGACGTGTGCGGGCCCTCGACGGTGCCGGTGTAGACGGTCACGTCGACGGCGGCGGGGACGGCGCGGGCCATGGCGACCTCCAGCGCCCGCTCGGCGGTGCGGGTGACCAGCAGGGTGCAGGTGCCCAGCAGGGTCGCGCCGATCGTGACGACCCCGAGGAGGGCTGCCAGCAACGGCCACTGCGCGCGGGCGCGCCGGCTGACCAGCCTCATCATCGCGTCACCCGGCGTCCTGTTCGTCGAGGTGTCCGTCCTGGATGTGGATCACCCGGTCGGCCAGGGCCATCATCACCGCGTCGTGCGTCGACACCACCACGGTGACGCCTTCGGATTCCACGATCCCGCGCAGCAGGGCCATCACCGACAGGCCGGTCTCGGCGTCCAGTTGCCCGGTGGGCTCGTCGGCGAGCACCAACTGGGGCGAGGCGGCCAGCGCGCGGGCGATCGCCACCCGCTGCTGCTGGCCGCCGGACAGCTCGGCCGGCCGCTGCCGGGCGTGGTCGGCCAGACCGATCAGCTCCAGCAGCAACTCGACCCGCCGCTCACGCTCGCTGGGGTCGACGCGGGCCATCCGCAGTGGGGCCGCGACGTTCTCCGCGGCCGACAGCACCGGGATCAACCCGAAGTTCTGGAAGACGTACGACACCTTCTCGCGCCGCAGCCGGGACAGCCCGTCCTCGTCGAGCGCGGTGACGTCGGTGTCGCCGACGTGCACGGTGCCGGCGTCCGGGCGGTCCAGGCCGCCGATGACGTTCAGCAGGGTGGTCTTGCCCGAACCGGACCGGCCGACGAGCGCCACCATCGAACCGGCGGCCACGTCGAACGACACGTCGCGCAGGGCGTGTACGACGCTCGGCCCGGTGCGGAAGCGCCGGTGTACGCCGCGCACACGAAGCAGTGGCTCGCCGCTCACTCGCCGCTACCCGAGTCGGGGCGGATCGTGATGTGGTCGGGTTCCAGGGCCAGCCGGACCCGTCGGGTCAGCTCCAGCGCCTGGCGGAACTCGCGGGGCACCTGGACCCGCCCGGCCCGGTCCATCACGGCGTACTCCTCGGCGATCATCTGCGTGTCACCCTCCGCGTCGGTGGTGGTGCGGCGCAGCACCTCGCTGCTGGTGCGCCCGTCCCGGATCGCGACGGTACGTTCGACCTGGCCGCTGACCTCCGGATCGTGGGTCACCACGACGACGGTCACGCCGTACCGGCGGTTGACGTCCCGCAGCACGCCGAAGACCTCCGCGGACGTGGCGGCGTCCAGTTCGCCGGTCGGCTCGTCGGCGAGCAGCACCCGCGGCTGGTTGGCCAGCGCCACCGCGATCGCGACCCGCATCTGCTGCCCACCGGAGAGTTGCCCGGGTCGCCGATCGGCGCAGTCGGCGACACCGAGGCTGTCCAGCAGCTCGGCCGCGCGCTCCCGGCGCTCCTGCTTCGGGGTTCGGGCCGCCGTCATCGGCAGGTCCACCATCTCCCGTGCGGTCAGGTACGGGATCAGGTTGCTCGCCGTCTGCTGCCGGACGAACCCGACGGTGCGCCGCCGGTAGTCCACCCGGTCCGCCCGGGACATCGCCAGCAGGTTCCACCTGTCGACGCGGACCCGCCCGGCGGTGGGGGCGTCGATGCCGGCCAGGATGGAGAGCAGCGTCGACTTGCCCGACCCGGAGGCGCCGACGACGGCGATCAGCTCACCGCTCTCCACGGCCAGGTCCAGTCCCTGGAGCGCCTGCACCTCGATCGAACCGGTCTGGTAGATCCGCACCAGGTTCTCGCAGACGATGAGCGCGTCGTGGCCGAACTCGGGTGCCCGCGCGGATGGCTGCGGCAGGGACAGCGGGGTGCTGGACATACCCTTCTCCGTCCGGGTCGTGCCGACGTCGAGCCAGCCTCGGATGGCCTCGAGAGGCTGCGGCACGCCAGTATCGCCCACCACAGAAAACTTCTCGTCATCGCAACCCCGGTGGCGAGCCGTTCCCGTACACAAACCGATAGCGGTCTTCTTCGCAGGTTGCGAGACTCCGACCTGTGCGAGAACCGGACCGCTTCCGAGGTGCCGTGCAGGTCTGGGCGGCCGGCGGCGCGGGCGCCGCGGCAGCCGCCACGGTGGCCCGTGCCCAGGCTGGCGACCTGAGCACGGTCGTGCTCGTCGAGGGCTTCAGCGACCAGTGCGCGGTGGAGGCGCTGGCCGAGCGGCGGGGCCGCGACCTGGCCGGCGAGGGCGTGTGCGTCCTGCCGATCGGCGGCGCGATGAGTGTCGCCCGCTACCTGCGGCTCTTCGGCGCGCAGGGGCTGACACCGACCGTACGAGGGCTCTGCGACGAGGCCGAGGAGGGCTTCTTCCGGCGAGGGCTGGAACAGGCCGGCTTCGGTGGCGACCTGACCCGCTCGGACCTGGAGGCGCTCGGCTTCCAGGTCTGCGTGACCGACCTGGAGGACGAGCTGATCCGCGCGCTCGGCAGCGACGGTGTCGAGCGGGTCATCGACGCCGAGCGGGATCTGGCGAAGTTCCGGGTCTTCCAGAACCAGCCCGCGCAGCGCGGACGGACGATCGAGCGGCAACTGCGCCGCTTCATGGGCACGATGAGCGGCCGCAAGGCGCGCTACGCTCGTGCGCTCGTCCACGCCCTCGACCCGGGCGCCATCCCACGACCACTGGATCGGCTGCTCACCTGACGGCGGGCGGTCAGCGTTCCCGGACCACCGCGACCGGACAGGTGGCGTGCTGGATGACCTGCTGGCTGACCGAGCCGAGCAGCATCCCGGCCAGCCCACCCCTACCCCGGCTGCCGACCACCACCGACTGCGCGGACCGGCTCGCCTCGATCAGCATCGCCGCCGGGCTGCCCGAGATCAGGTCGACGGTCACGCTGAGCTGCGGGAAGGTTCGCCGCCACGGCTCCAGCGCCTGCTCCACCGCGGCCCGCTCGTCGGGCACCCCGGCCGCCGCTGCGGGGCCCGGGGTCCAGGCGTGCAGTACGCGCAACGGCATCTGCCGGCGGGCCGCCCGTTCCGCGGCGAAACCGAGCGCCACCAGCGACGGCCCCGAACCGTCCACCCCGACCGCCACCGGGCCGTCCGGTTGACCGCCCGTCCCGTCGCGAACCACCACCACCGGGCAGTGGGCGTGGGCGGCCACCGACACGGCCGTGGACCCGGCCAGCAGGCCACCGAATCCGCCGTGGCCTCGGCTGCCGAGCACCAGCATGCCGGCCTCGGCCGAGCGTTCCTGCAACACCAGGGCCGGTGGTCCGTCGTACACGTCGCCGGTGATCGTCAGCCCGGGGTGGGTGGCGGTGGCGTCCGCCGCGGCCTTGCCGACCAGGTCCTCGACCTGGCGGCGGGCGGTCTCGTCCGGCCAGACCCCGGGCGTCACACCCGGGCCGACCCAGCCGGCCACGGTCAGCCACTCGAAGACGTACGCCAGCCGCACCGGTTGGCCGGTGTGCCGAGCCTCCTCCAGCGCCCACCGCAGCGCCACCGTGGCGTCGGTGGAGCCGTCGTAGCCGACCAGGATCTCCGCGTCGCGCACGTCGTTCTCCTCAGGGGTTCGTCGGGTCGGTTTCGCGGACCCAGCGCCACTCGGCGACCTCGGGGTCGTCCTCGCCGTAGCGGCGGGTGTAGTCGCGGGCGGCCTGCCGGGCGTCGACCATCCGCTGGCGCAGGTGCGCGGCGCGGGCGGCCAGCCCGGGTACCCGGTCGATGACGTCGATGACCAGGTGGAAGCGGTCCAGGTCGTTGAGCATCACCATGTCGAACGGGGTGGTGGTGGTGCCCTCCTCCTTGTAGCCGCGTACGTGCAGGTTCTCGTGGTTGTTGCGGCGGTAGGTCAGCCGGTGGATCAACCAGGGGTAACCGTGGTACGCGAAGATGATCGGCCGGTCCTGGGTGAAGATGGTGTCGAACTCGTTGTCGGTCAGGCCGTGCGGATGCTCGGTGTCCGTCTGGAGTCGCATCAGGTCGACCACGTTCACCAGTCTCACCCGTAGGTCCGGGAGGTGCTGGCGGAGCAGCTCGACGGCGGCCAACGTCTCCAGGGTGGGCACGTCCCCGCAGCAGGCCAGCACCACGTCCGGTTCGATGCCTCCGTCGTTGCTGGCCCACTCCCAGATCCCCAGGCCGCGTCGGGTGTGCTGGATCGCCTCGGTCATCGTCAGCCAGTTCGGCGCCGGCTGCTTGCCGGCCACCACCACGTTTATGTAGTGCCGGCTGCGCAGGCAGTGGTCCATCGTGGCGAGCAGGGTGTTGGCGTCCGGCGGCAGGTAGATCCGGACCACCTCGGCCTTCTTGTTGACCACGTGGTCGATGAAGCCGGGGTCCTGGTGGGAGAAGCCGTTGTGGTCCTGACGCCAGACGTGGCTGGACAGCAGGTAGTTCAGCGAGGCGATCGGCTGCCGCCAGGGGATGGCCCGGGTCACCTTCAGCCACTTGGCGTGCTGGTTGAGCATCGAGTCGACGATGTGGATGAACGCCTCGTAGCTGGTGAAGACGCCATGGCGGCCGGTCAGGAGGTAACCCTCCAGCCAGCCCTGGCACAGGTGCTCGGAGAGCACCTCCATGACCCGGCCGTCGGGGGAGAGGTGGTCGTCGCCGGGAACGGTGGCGGCGACCCACGCCCGGCCGGTCACCTCGAACGCCGCGCCCAGCCGGTTGGAGGCGACCTCGTCCGGACCGAACAGTCGGAACGTCTCCGGGTTGGCGCTGATGACGTCGCGGATCCACGGACCGAGCACCCCTGTCGCACCGGCCATCGGCTGGCCCGGTTCTTCGACGTCCACGCCGTAGTCGCGGAAGTCGGGCAGGGCCAGGTCGCGCAGCACCACGCCACCGTTGGTGACCGGGTTGGCGCTCATCCGCCGGTCTCCGCGCGGCGGCAGTGTCCGCAGCTCCTCCACCGGCGCGCCGGTGGCGTCGAACAGCTCCTCGGGGCGGTAGCCGCGCAGCCACCGCTCCAACTCGGCCAGGTGGGCCGGGTTGTCGCGGACCCCCGACAGCGGCACCTGGTGGGCGCGGTACGTGCCCTCCACCTGCACGCCGTCCACCTCCTGCGGGCCGGTCCAACCCTTCGGCGTCCGCAGGATGATCATCGGCCAGCGGGGACGCTCGACGACGCCGCCGGAACGGGCCCGCCGCTGGATCTCGGCGATCTCGTCCAGCACCCGGTCCATCGTCGCGGCGAGCGTGCGGTGCACCACGGCCGGGTCGTCGCCGGCCACCACGTACGGCTGGTAGCCCGACCCGCGCATCAGGTCGAGCAGATCGGCCTCGGGGATCCGGGCCAACACGGTCGGGTTGGCGATCTTGTAGCCGTTGAGGTGCAGGATGGGCAGCACCGCGCCGTCGCGCGCGGGGTTGAGGAACACGTCGGAGAGCCAACTGCCGGCCAGTGGCCCGGTCTCCGCCTCGCCGTCGCCGATCACGCAGGCCACCACCAGGTCCGGGTGGTCGAACGCCGCGCCGTAGGCGTGGCTGAGCGCGTACCCCAGCTCGCCGCCCTCGTGGATGGAGCCCGGCACGTCCGCCGCGACGTGGCTGGGGATGCCGCCGGGGAAGGAGAACTGGCGGAACAGCTTGGCCATCCCGACCTCGTCGCGCGCCACATCGTGGTAGCGCTCGGACCAGGTGCCCTCCAGCCAGGTGTTGGCCACGATGGCCGGGCCACCGTGCCCGGGGCCGGTGACCAGCATGGCGTCGAGGTCACGCGCCACGATCACCCGGTTGAGATGGGCGTAGACGAGGTTGAGCCCGGGGCTGGTACCCCAGTGCCCGAGCAGGCGTGGCTTGATGTCGTCGGGGGTCAGCGGCTCCCGCAGCAGCGGGTTGCCCAGCAGGTAGATCTGCCCGACGGTGAGGTAGTTCGCGGCGCGCCAGTAGGCGTCCAGCCGGCGCAGTTCGTCGTCGGTGAGGGCGCTTCGCACGTCGAGAGCGGTGTCCATCAGGCTGCCTCTCGCGGGTAGGAGTGGGGGCGTCGGCTTCGCCGCCGCGCACGCCCCGGGTCAGGGCCGTTGGTTCCGGGTCGGCCGGGCGTCCGGCGCGGCCAGCGGCGTCTCGGTGAGACCACGGACGACGACCACCGGTGCGGGGGAGTGGTAGAGCAGGGACTGGGCGACCGCGCCCAACATCGCTCGTCCCGGTTCGTCGCCGCGGGCGGCGACCAGCGCCAGTTGGGATGTGCGGGAGGTGTCGATCAGCACCTGACCGGGATCGCCGCGGACGACACGGCACTCGGTGGGCACCGAAGCGTTGCGGCCGGCATGCCGGGCCAGCGCCTCGGTGAGCTGCTCGGCGACCGCGTCGGTGTCCTCGTCCTGCTCGGCCACCCGCAGCGCGAGCAGCCGGGCGTCCCGGCGGGACGCGCACTCCACCGCCCACTGAAGCGCGAGGTGCGAGCTGGGCGAGCCGTCCACCCCGACCAGCACCGGGCCCGGCGGTGGCGGTTCGCGGCGGACCACCAGCAGCGGGCAACCGGCCCGTGCGGCCAACTGCACGGCGGGCGTCTCGGCCGGGACGCACTGGCCGCTGCCGGCCATCCCGCTGTCGCCGACCGCCAGCAGGAAGGCCGTCTCCGATCGGCGGATGAGGGTGGCCAGCAGGGCGCTCTCGACGATCTCGCTGCCCACGGTCAGTCCGGGTTCGGTCTGGTGGGCGAGTTGCGCGGCCCGGGTGAGCAGCTCCTCGGCCCGGTCGCGGGGCGCGGCGACGCTGTCCGCGGCGAAGGCCGCGTGCCAGTCGAAGGTGTGCAGCAGGTGCAGGGCACGGCCGTGCCCGGCGGCTTCCTGCGCGGCCTGCTCGACGACCGGGAGGTCGAGATCCGAGCCGAGGGCGACCAGCACCGCCGCGTCGGTGGCTGCGGCCATCGGTATCACCTCCCGGCGGCGCGCCCGGCACGACCACGCTGTCCCTGACCGAGGGTAGTCGGGTGCTTGCGGCGGCGTGAGCGTTCTCGGTGGAAGCGGGTCCTACTCCTGCACGACGGATAGGACGATCTTGCCCTGAATGTGTCCGAGTTCGGCACGTTCATGAGCCTTCGCCGCGTCGGGCAATGCGCGAGAGCCGGCCCGCCAGTCGCCCTGCGCAACTATGACGTGGGATTGCGACGTACCGCGTGGCCCATGCGCGCTCGGATCGCAGCAGATTCGTTGTCGTTCCCCGCCTGCATCTCGTTGACACCCCTGAATGCCTGCCTTACTGTCCTATGGTCGTAGTACAACAGGCAAGGCACGGCCGGCCCGGGCGACACGAACCGCGCGATCGGCAGCGGTACCCAGCCGCCGAAGATGCCGATCCGCGTAACCAGAGATGCGTCCGGGCAGGCGTAACCCGCGATACAGGAGGCTTGAATGGTCACTCGCCGGAGTCTGTTGCACATCGTCGCGGCCGGGGGGTTCGCTGCGGCCACTGACGCCACCGACGTGCTCGCCGCGCCGGCCCGCGCCGCTGCCGCCGCGCCGGCCCGCGCCGCTGCCGCAGCGCCGGCACGCAGCGCGACAGCGGGCCGGACACTGCGCATCGGCAAGATGCAGGCGGCGCTGGACGACATCGCCGCAGCTGCGGCGGTCGGCGTACTCGCCGAGGTAAAGAACGGCGCAGACGTCTGGAAAGGCGCCAGCGGCGTCTCGCGGCTGGGCACACGTCGACCTGTACCGGCCGAGGGGCGGTTCCGGGCAGGCAGCATCACCAAGTGCTTCATCGCCACTGTCGTCCTGCAACTCGCCGGCGAGGGGCGCCTCACGCTGGACGACACTCTGCAGCGGTGGCTGCCAGGCATCCTTCCCGACGGCTCACACATCACATTGCGTCACCTCTTGCAGCACACCAGTGGCGTATTCAACTACACGAACGCCGCGTCGTTCCGCGCTGTCTACCGGTCGGCGGCGGACATCGTCCGGATGCGTAACCGGACGTGGACACCACGAGAACTCGTCACCTTCGTCGACGACCTGCCACTGCAGTTCCAGCCCGGTAGCTCGTGGGAGTACTCGAATACCAACTTCGTTCTGCTCGGCATGGTTGTCGAACGGGTCACCGGCGCCCACTACGCAGCCGAGGTGCGCCGCCGAATCCTTCGCCCGCTCGGGCTGCGGCACACCCAGGTTCCGGGCACCAATCCCTTTCTTGCCGGCGTGCACCCGCATGGCTACCTCGCCGTAGAACACGACGGCGTTGACCACCCGGTCGACATCACCGTGTTCAATCCCTCCGTGGCCGGCGCGTCCGGCGAGATGACCTCCACAGCGGCGGACCTGAATATCTTCTTCCGCGCCTTGGTCAATGGGCGGCTGCTGGGCGCGGCCGAACAGGAGCAAATGAAGACCGCCCATGCCACGAGGCGCGACTACCAATACGGACTGGGCCTGATGACCAGGTCCACCCTCGGAGGTGTCAGGCTGTGGGGCCACCGCGGCGAGATCTTTGGTTACTACGCCGAGTCGTGGACTGCCGAAGGCAGCGGGCGCCAACTCACCGTAGCAGTCACGCCGTGGGGCGACATCGACCCGAAAGTTCCCATCACCGACCTTGTTGAGACCGTCTTCGAATCCTGACGGGCAGCATGCCGCGGGCGCTGCGAATCTGGACGCGCGACTTCGTTCAGAATTCCCTCCGGCAGCCGGATTGACGTCAGAAGATCCGAAAGGCAACGGCGCCCGCCTGGCGGCGGTGGGGAAAAGTGCACGTCGGCATGGCCACTCAGTGGATGCCGCGTACCGGGTGAGTCAGACATGGTTTGAGGTGCAGGTTGATCATGGGGGTGAGGCGATGTCGGACGGAGTGGAGGGCCGGCCCATCGGTCGGTGGACGGCGCTGCGTGGGTCACTGGTCCTCGCCGGCCAACTGATCGCGGTGCTGGCGATGACGCTCGTCGCCGCCACGGCCCTCTGCCTCATCCCGCTGGGCGTCGGTGTGCTGATCTTTCCCGGCTGCGTACGCGTCCTGCATCGTCAGGCCGAGCGGCTGCGCCGGACGGATCAGCGTTTCGCCGGCATCGACGTCGCGGTGCCGAGCCTGCCGGACCCCGCCGCGTCCGGATTCGTCGCCCAGGCGCGTCAATGCTGGCGACTCGTCAACGACCGCGCCTTCTGGCGTCTGACGCGGTGGGCGGTTGTCGACCCGTTCACCAGCACTGTGCTCGTGCTGATCGCACCACTCGGGCTCGTCGGCTGGGGTCTGTACGGGTGCGTGGCCATGCCGATCCTCTACCTCGGCCTCCGGCTGGAACCAACCGAATGGTACGTGTTCATCCCCGTCACGACGGCCAGCACGGTGCCGTACGCCGCCGTCCTCGGCTGCGCCCTGGTCGTCATCGGCCTGCTCAGCGGATCCTGGTGGTTACGGGTGCAGGCCCGCTGGTCGTCCGTGCTGATCGGCAGCCACCTGGTCGATCTGCAAGCGCGGGTCTCCGTCCTCTCGGCCAGCCGCGAAGAGGTCCGCGACGACGCGGCCGCGCAGCTTCGCCGCCTCGAACGGGACGTGCACGACGGTGCCCAGGCCCAACTCGTGGCGATCGGCATGAAGCTGGGCTTCGCCGAGACCCTCATGGCCAGCGACACCAACGCCGCGCTCGCCCTCATCGGGCAAGCGCGCGACGACTCCTCGAACGCCCTCGGTGAGCTGCGCGACCTCATGCGCGGGATCCACCCGCCTGTCCTCGCCGATCGCGGCCTGGGCGCGGCGATCGAGGCGATGGCCATCGAGTCGGCACTGCCGGTGACCACGCGGATACGGCTACCCGTACGGCTGGACTCGTCGCTCGAGGCCGCGGCGTACTTCGCCACCCGCGAACTGCTGACCAACGCCGCGAAGCACTCCGGCGCGGCTCACCTCGCGGTGACGGCGGACATCGGCGAGGACCGCCTCCGCATCGAGGTGCGGGATGACGGCAAGGGGGGCGCGGTGGTCGTCCCCGGCGGCGGGCTCGACGGCACACGCCGACGGCTGGCCGCCTTCGACGGCACTCTCACCGTCCGGAGCCCGGTGGGCGGCCCGACGGAGATCGCCCTGGAGGTGCCGTGCGCGTAGTCGTCGCAGAAGACCAGACAATGCTGCGTGTGGGCCTGGTCAGCCTGCTCGAGGCCGTCGGTCACGAGGTGGTCGAGCAGGTGGGTACCGGACCCGAGCTGAGTCGGGTGCTCGGCGACTGGCGCGCCGACGTCGCGATCGTCGACATCCGCCTGCCCCCGTCGCACACCGACGAGGGGCTGCGCGCCGTGCTGGCGGCGCGACGGGTCCAACCGGCGCTGCCGGTCCTGCTGTTCTCGCAGTACGTCGAGCAGTTGTACGTGCGTGAACTCCTCGCCGACCAAGCCGGTGCGATCGGCTACCTGTTGAAGGACCGGGTGTCCCATCCTCGCCAGTTCATGGACGCCCTCGACCAGGTCGCCGCCGGCGGCACCGTACTCGATCCCACGGTCATCGGTGCGCTCATCAACCGGGTCGAACGAGGCGGGCCCGTCGGCACACTCACGGAACGCGAGCGGCAGGTCCTCGACCTCATGGCGCAGGGCCGCTCGAACACGGCGATCGGCGACGAGATGCACATCAGCGAGAGCGCGACGACCAAACACATCTCGAACGTGTTCGCGAAGCTCGGTCTGCACCCGAGTCTCGACGACAACCGGCGGGTCCTGGCGGTACTCGCGTATCTCAACGAACGCTGAGCCTGCTTGGTAGGGGAAGCTGCACCCCAGTCGGAGGTCCAGCTCCAGTGCCCGCAGCCGCCGCCTGTCCGAGGCTGGGCACATGACGAAGACTTCTCCTCCGGCCGGAGCGGGTGGGGCCCGCGTGACGACGGTTGTCGTCACGTTCCTCGCGGTGTCGGCCGCCGCCTCGCCGGTATTCGCGCTGGCGCAGGGGGCAGCCGGGCTCGATCCGACCATCCTGGTGCTCGCCCAGTTCTCCACCACCGTCGGCGCCCTCGTCGCGTACGCCGTCTGGCGAGGCCGCCTGCCCTACCCGCGTACGACCAGGCGGGGCGTCCTCGCCCCACTCTGTGCCGCCGCCGGGCTGGCGCTGATGGTCACCCTGGTTCTCTGGCTTCTGGCGATCGCCGAACCGCACCGCTGGCAGTCGCCGCACACCTCGACGCTTCCCGCGCCCCTCGCACTGATCCTGCTCGCGCAGTTCCTCGGCGCGGCCGGCGAGGAAGTCGGCTGGCGGGGCTTCGTGCAACCCATCCTCGAAACACGCATGGCGACGCTGTCGGCCGCCGCCATCACTGGCCTGTTGTTCGGGCTCGGCCATTTCCCCATGGCAGGCGCCGGGCTCGCGGTCTACTCCGTCTTCGTCGTATCGGCCATCGGGCTGTCCGTCGCAGCGGCGGCCGTCACGACCGGACGGCCGTGGTGGGCACGCGTCCTCGTGTCCACCGTCCTGCACTGGGGCGTCAACATCGGGATACTCGTCGGCTTCTCCAGCGCCGATGAATCCATGCTGTGGATGGCCAACATCGCAGTCGCGATGGGTCTCATCGGAGCGGCGTGCGTCCCGTTCCTCATCCGGCCGAACCGTCGGGGGTCGAGTGGTTCGCCGGCACCAGCGCGCCCGGTCCAGGCCCGCGAGCCGATCAACGACTGTTACTGACCAGGGGTGCGTCAACTGGGGTTGACACGAGTCGTGCTGTCAACGTATGTTGACGGCATGAGTCAGGCGACAGAACTCGCGGCGGCAGCCGGCAGCACCGACCCCCGGGTCGGGCTGCGCGCTGTCCGCGCGCTGCGCCGGCTGCTCGAGCGGCTCGAGGTGGTCCAGGTGGACAACGCCCGTCGACAGGGCTGGTCCTGGCAGGAGATCGCCGACGCGCTCGAGGTCAGCCGGCAGGCGGTGCACAAGAAGCACGCCGGGCGACCGGCGGTCAACTCATCCTGGGAGGCGTGATGTTCGAACGGTTCACCGACCGGGCGCGCGGCGTGGTGCATCGGGCGCTGGAGGAGGCGCGGGCCGAGGGCCAACGGCCGGTCGGCACCGAGCACCTGTTGCTCGCCCTGCTCGCCGACGACGCCGGTCTGGCCAGCCGGGTGCTGGCCGACGCCGGCGTACGCGCCGACGACCTGCGCGAGCGCGTCCGCCGACACACCGTCAGCGGGGGCGCCGGCCTCGGCGACGCGGACGCGGCGGCCCTGCGGGAGATCGGCATCGACCTGGCCGCGATCGTGGCCCGCATCGAGCAGTCCTTCGGCCCGGACGCGCTGCGCGAGGCCGTGCCGGCGCCGCGCCGCCGGTGGGGGCGCAAGCGCTACCTCGGCGGGCCGTTCTCGCCCCGGTCCAAGAAAGCGCTGGAGCTGTCCCTGCGCGAGGCGCTGCGCCTGCGCCACAAACACATCGGCACCGAGCACATCCTGCTCGGGGTGCTCCGGGAGGGGCACGGGCTGGGCGCGCTGGTGCTCACCGAGTCCGGCATCGACCTCGACGATCTGCGCCGCCGGGTGGAGAGCGCGCTACGGGCGGCGGCCTGACGGGCGTGCTCGCGTTGAAACGTGTCTGTGGCACTTTCGACGCGAGCCCCCCGCTGGGTCGCTGAAGGTGCCCCGGTGCTGCACACTGGCGCCCGTGGATGCTGGACAGGACAGGCGGCCCTCGGGGGGCGACGGCGGGTTGCGCTCCGCCGTGGTGGTCAACCCGGTGAAGGTCGACGATCTCGACGAGCTGCGCCGTACCGTGAACGACGCGCTCAACGCGGCGGGCTGGCCCGAGCCGCAGTGGTACGAAACCACCGTCGACGACCCCGGCCGCGGTCAGGCCGAGCAGGCCGTCAAGGCCGGCGTCGACCTGGTCTTCGCCTGCGGTGGCGACGGCACCGTGATGTCCTGCGTCAGCGCGCTCGTCGGCACCGACGTGGCCCTCGCCGTGCTGCCACAGGGCACCGGCAACCTGCTCGCCGCCAACCTCGGTCTCTCCACCGACCTGGCCGCCGGGCTGCAGGTCGCCGTCGAGCGGGGCCGCCGACTGCTCGACGTCGGCGCCGTCGAGGACAAATACTTCACCGTGATGGCCGGCATGGGCTTCGACGCCCAGATGCTCGAGGCCACCAACGAGACCACCAAGGCCCGCATCGGCTGGCCGGCGTACGTCATGGGCGCCGCCCGCCACCTGCGGGACCGGCCGATGCGGGTGCAGATCCGCATCGACGACCGCCCGCCGGTGCGCCGCCGGGCCCGCTCGGTCCTGATCGCCAACGTCGGCCGCCTCCAGGGCGGGGTGACCCTGCTCACCGAGGCCGAGCCGGACGACGGCTGGCTCGACGTCGCCGTGCTCACCCCGCGCAGCCTGCGGCACTGGCTGGCGCTCGGCTGGGCGGTGGTCCGCCGCAGCGGCCAGGTGCCGCGGATGGAGGTGTTCCGGGGCAAACGCGTGGTGGTCAGCAGCAACCGGGCCCAGCCCAGGGAACTGGACGGCGACCTCATCTCCCCGGGCCGGCGGCTTCAGGCGGAAGTTCGGCCCGAGGCGCTCTGGCTCTGCGTCCCCCAACCCGAGGACGCCCCCGACCTGGCCGTCGACGCGCAGGGCGCCGGGGAGCGGGGCGAGCAGCTGATCGAGGAAGCGCGCCGTGAGTAGCACCCGGATCGTGCCGGAGACCCGGCTGATGGCCGACGAGGAGCTGTCCGCCGACGACGCCTGGCACACGCTGAGCCGGCAGGGCGGCTGGCACCTTCTGCGGGACGCCTTCATCCGGTTCCGCTACGGCGACGGGTTCAGCCACTCGCGGGCCTTCGCGCTGCAACTCTGCCTCGCCGTGGTGCCGTTCCTGATCGCCCTCACCGGCCTGATCAGCGAGCTGGGCGTCGAGGAGGGCGGTCAGGTGGTGGCCGACACCGTGCTGGCGCTGACCCCGGGCCAGAGCGCCCAGATGGTCGCCGAGCTGCTGGGTGAGGGCGAACGCGTCGAGGACGCGGGAGAGCTCGCACTCACCCTCGGTCTGCTCACCGGTCTGTTCGCGCTGACCACCACGATGGCCCAGATCGAACGCGGAGCCAACCGGATCTACGGCGTCGAACGGGACCGCCCCGCACTGCGGAAGTACCTCCGCGCCGCGATACTTGCCGTCACCGCCGGCCTGCCCGCGCTCGCCGGTTTCCTGATCCTGGTCGGTGGCGGCGCGATGGGTGACTCGGTGCGCAAGCACTACGAGTGGGGTGCGGTCGCCAACGGCATCTGGGACGTGGTCCGCTTCCCCCTGAGCCTCGGCCTGACCGTCCTCGCCGTCGCCGTGCTGTTCCGGCACGCGCCACGACGCAACCAGCCGGGCCTGTCCTGGCTGTTCTTCGGTGCCGGCATCGCCACGGTCCTGTGGTGGTTGGCCAGCCTGCTGCTCGCCGCGTACGTGCGGTTCAGTGACGGCTTCGGGCAGACCTACGGCGCGTTGACCGGCATGATGGCGCTGCTGCTCTGGGCCAACCTGACCGGGATGGCGCTCTTCGGCGGGCTGTCCTTCGCCGCCCAGTTGGAGGCGCTGCGCATCGGTGCGCGAGAGCCGGCCCAACCCGACCTCTGGGAGCCCGACACCGACCGTGCCGAACTGGTCGACACCGGGGACATGACGGCGCTCTAGCAACGCGGCGTGTACGACGAACGCGGATCGGGTAAAGCGGCCCCGCCAGAGCCGAACAAGGAGGTGCGGGGTGACCGCGGTCAAGGAGATGGCGCGACGTCCGATCGGTCACTTCGCCGAGCGGAGCATCGCGGGTCTGGCGGCCATCACCGGCGCCGGGGTGGCATTCGGGCTGCTGTTGCTGCTCGTCCGGGTGCGGTGGAGCCCGTTGCAGGACGGCGACCACGCCGTCGCCGAGTGGTTCAACGGGCTCGTCGCCCCGCACCACGCCCTGGTCACCGTCCTGCAGGCGGTGACCGACCTGGGTGGCCGACCGATCTACATCTGGTTGGTCAGCGTCGCCGTGGTCGGGCTCCTCATTCGCAAACAGCCACGGCTGGCCGTCTACCTGATCGTCACCGGCATCGGTGGCCTGATCCTCGACCCGTCGCTGAAGACGCTTGTCGGACGGCTCCGCCCCGTGGTGGACGTGCCGATCGCCAGCGCACCGGGAAACAGCTTCCCGAGCGGGCACGCGCTGGGCTCGATCGTCGCGTACGGGGCTCTGCTGCTGGTGTTCCTGCCGGCCATGGCACCACGTTGGCGCAAGCCCGCGATCGTCGGCTTCAGCGTGTTGGTGGCGGTGATCGGCCTGACCCGGATCGCGTTGGGCGTGCACTACGTCTCCGACGTGCTGGCCGGCTGGCTGCTCGGTGCGGCCTGGCTCGGCGTCACCGCGTACGCCTTCCGGCTGTGGCGGCGTGAGCGCGGGCGGTCGGTACCGCCGCTGAGCGAGGGCCTGGAGCCCGAGGCCGGGCACGACATCGCCCCCGCCCCGGCGGAGGAGCACGTGCTGGCGCACCCCCGCTCGGCGGTGGCCGAGCTGCTGGTGGGCTGGGTGCTCGTGTTCGGGGCGCTCTACAGCTTCGGCACGTACGTCAGCTACCACGCCAAGGGCACCCTCTTCGACACCCTCGACACGGACGTGCCGCGGTGGTTCGCCGAGCGGCACACCGACGTGTTGACCGACGTGAGTTGGTGGTGGAGCAAGTTCGGCGACACCCACGCGATCCTGATCATCTCGCTGGTCTTCTGCCCGCTGATCCTGGCGGTCTGGCGGCGCTGGCGTCCGGTGCTCTTCCTGGCGCTGGCCATGGTCGGTGAGCTGACCCTGTTCCTCGCCTCGGCCCGCGCCGTCGACCGACCGCGCCCGGCGGTGGAGAACCTCGACGGGCAGATGCCCACCTCGTCGTTCCCGTCGGGGCACATCGCGGCCACCATCTGCGTCTGGCTGGCCATCACGGTCATCGTGTTCCCGCGTACCGACAGGTGGTGGCGTTGGATCTTCGTGGCGCTGGCCGTGATCATGCCGGTCGGGGTCGCCACCTCCCGGATGTACCGGGGCATGCACCACCCGACCGACTTCATGGGCGCGATCCTGCTCTCCGCGCTCTGGATCGGGCTGCTCTACCTCGTCGTCCGCCCGAACGCCGACCTGAAGGAAGGCAACCAACCGACCATCGAGTCGGAGGACGTGAGCACCCTCGACGACGAGCTGGCGCGCGCCGGCAGAGCCGACTGAGCGCCACCGTGCTGCGGTTGATGACCTGGAACATCCGCACCGGCGGCCGGGACCGCGGCGGCGACCGGCTGGATCAGGTGGTCCGGGTCATCGACGAGCAGGCGCCGGACGTGCTGGCCCTGCAGGAGCTGCGCGGCTTCGACCGCGACGGGCTGATGGCCAGCGTGGCGGGTCGGGTGGGGATGACGCCGTACCTGGCCCGGTCCTGTCTCGGACAGCCGGTGGCGGTGCTGGTCCGGCCCCCGTACCGGGTCATCGACGCGGGGGCAGTGCGCCGGCCGTTCCACCACGCCGCCGCCCGTGTCGTGGTGGCGACCACCGCCGGCCCGCTCACCGTGCTCGGTGCCCACCTCTACCCGTACTCGGGTGGACGGCGGCGGATGGAGGCCGACTGGCTGGTCCGGGCCGTGCGACGTGCCCCGGGTCCGTTGACGCTCGTCACCGGTGACCTCAACGCGCTCGACCCGAGCGTGGACCACACCGAGCGGCTGGCCGGGATGCCGACCCTCTACCGGCGGCGGCACCTGCGCCGCCGCGGCGGCGACGTGGACACCCGCGCGATCGGCCGGTTGCTCGCCGCCGACCTGGTCGACCTCTGGCCGTCGGTCAACGCCGGGGCGGCCGAGGCCGAGGGCCGGACCGTCCCCACCCGCTTCGGTGGGGCCGAGTTCGCCGGGATGCGACTGGACTACCTGCTCGGCACCCGCGAGGTGGCGCGGCGGACGCGGGAGTGCCGGGTCGTCCGGGGCGGGACGGCGGACACCGCCTCGGACCACTATCCGCTGCTCACCACACTCGACCTCGATCCGGCCGCAACCGCCGCCTGAGGGCGTGGCGCGGGCCGGTTACCGTGCCCACCGTGACCGACCCCCTGCCGGCCCGCCCGCCGCTGCCCGACCCGCCGGGCGGGCGCGTCGCCGCACCAACGGCGGCGCGGCCGGCACCGTCCGCCGTGGACCCGGCCGAACCGGCCGCCGTCGCGCTCCCGCTCGTCGCGGCCGTCGCGCGGGGTGTGGCGTTGGTCGTGGTGCTGCCGGTACGCCTGCTCTGGGAGCTGGTCGCGGCTGCCGGCCGGCTGGCGTACCGGAGTCTGCTGACCCCCGTCGGGCGGTTCCTGGGCCGCTGGTTGTTGTCTCCGCTGTCCTGGGCGC
This sequence comes from Micromonospora sp. NPDC049204, assembly GCF_040647935.1. Classification (NCBI taxonomy): domain Bacteria; kingdom Bacillati; phylum Actinomycetota; class Actinomycetes; order Micromonosporales; family Micromonosporaceae; genus Micromonospora; species Micromonospora sp. NPDC049204. The sequence continues at coordinate 319,296 of NZ_JBEZDC010000007.1, forward strand.
TGCACCGACTCCTGTGGCTGCCGCTGGTCTGGTGCGCCCGTAACCTGCTCTGGGTTCCGGCGCGCTGGGCGGCCCGGGTCCTCGTCTGGCTCCCGCTGCTCTGGCTCGGGCGGGGCCTCACGTGGGTGGCCCGCACGCTGATCTGGCACCCGCTGACCTGGCTGACGTACGGCATCGCCTGGGTGGCCCGCACGCTGCTCTGGGCACCGCTGCTCTGGCTTGCCCGTCGGGGGCTGCGTCCGCCTCTCGTCGCGCTGGGGCGCGTGCTGGTGTGGCTGGCCGAGTACCTGGTCCGACGGCCGCTGCGCTGGCTGGGCGTGGCGCTGACCCCCGCCGGACGGCTGGTGTGGCGTGGCGTCCGCGCACTCGGCGGGGCGGTGAGCGCCGCGCTCACCGGGTTGGGCCGGGGGATCTGGTGGGTCGTCGTGGGGTTCGGCCGGTTGCTCGTCGCCGTGGTGGTCGGTGCGTGGCGGGCGGCCGGGTGGGTGCTGCGGCAGTTCTACCGCCTGTTGCTGCGCCCGCTCGGGCACGGGCTGCGCTGGGTGTGGCGGCACGCCGTGCACCCACTGCTGCGGGGAGCCCGGTGGGCCTGGTCGGTGACGGTCGTGCCGGTGGCGCACGGCATCCGGGCGGCCTGGCGGGCCACCGTCGCGCCCGCCGCCCGGTGGACCCGCCGGTCGGTGCTCGACCCGGCGCGGCTGGCCTCCCGTGAGGTGCTCGGCGCCCTGGGCCTACGCCGGTGACCGGGCCGCGGCCTTTCTCGCGCTGACCCGCCCGAGGTGCGCGCCGGTCAGGGCGTGCTCGCCGTCGTCCTCACAGCACCAGGTTGAGCAGCACGGTGAGCACCACCGAGGCGACGATCGAGAAGAGGATCATCAGGAGGCAGCCGAGGCCGCCGCCGAGCGGGCGGATCTCCGTGTTGCCGAAGCGCATGGGGTTCACCTGTCCGAGAGTGCGGGTTGCGGGGCGAGCAGGCGGCGGACCGCGTCCGCGACCTGCGTCGGGGCGGTCGTGACCACGTTGTGCGCGACGCCGGGGACCACCAGCAGGTTCGCGTCCGGCACGAGCCGGGTCGCCTCGTCGCGCCAGGGCGCCGGTACGACCGGGTCGCGGGCTCCGGTCACGACGAGGGTGGGCGCGGTGACGCGGACGAGGTCCCGCTCGATCGGGTTGCGCACGGAGTGCGACACGGTCGCGAGGACCCGCCGGGGCCGGGCGTTCCAGACGTCGCGGACCAGGATCGGCGCCTGCAACGGCGCCTCGCGCAGGCAGTCCACCAGCCACCTGCCGAACAGGCCACCGTGGGACCGGGCGGACGGGTCACTCGTCGGTCCGGCCAGCACCAGCGCGCGTACCGCGTCCGGGTGGTTCGCGGCGACCGAGGCGGCCACCTCGGCGCCGAACGAGTGCCCCAGCAGGCACACCGGCGGCAGCCGGTACGCGGCCAGCCAGGCGGCCAGGTGCGCGGCGTGCCGGTGGACGTCGTACGCGCCGTCGGGGTGTTCGGTAAGCCCGAAGCCGGGCAGGTCCGGCACGTACACCGGGTGGGTGGTGGCGAGCGCGACGGCCAGCGGGGTGAGGTAACGGTGGGAGACGGCCAGGCCGTGCACCAGCACCACGGGCGGCGTCCCGGTCCCCGGGTCCGTACTGCGCCGGGTGTGGGTGCGCAGCCCGTCGACGAGCCGCCACTCACTCGTCAACCCGGCGGCCGACCGGGGCGCGGCCATGGCGAGCCGCAGCTCGGTCGGACCGAAGTGGCCGCCGCGCATCGACGTCACAACTCCCGCAGCCGGGGCAGGAGCTGCTCCTGCGCCCAGTCCAGGAACATCGGCTGGGTCTCTCCGCCGACCTGGATGATCGCCACGTGGGTGAAGCCGGCGTCGACGAACTTGCGGAACGCCTCGACGTGCGCGTCGATGTCCGGCCCGCAGGGGACGCCCTCGGCGACGTCCTCCTCCCGGACGAACTGGGTGGCGGCGGCGAAGGACTCCGGGCCGGGCAGGTCGGCGTTGACCTTCCAACCCATCCCGAACCAGCGGAACTGGTCGTGCACGATCTTGCGGCACTCGGCCTCGTCGGGGCCGTAGCAGATGGCCACCTGCCCGTACCGGGGCTGGCCGGCGCCGCCGGCGTCGTCGTACATCTCGATGATGTGCCGGTCGGGTTCGGTGGAGATGATGCCGTTGCCGTACTCCGCGGCCAACGTCGCGGACTGCCGGCCGGACGCGGCCACGGCCATCGGCACCGGCCGTTCCGGGCGGTCCCAGACGTAGGCGTCGGGCACGTCGAAGTGGTTGCCGGAGAAGGTCAACGTCTCTCCGTTGAGCAGCGGCCGGATGATCTGCAACGCCTCCTCGAACATCTCGTGCCGCTGCTGCACGTGCGGCCAGCCACCGACCACGTGCTCGTTCAGGTTCTCCCCGGCGCCCAGGCCGAGGGTGAACCGGCCGTCCGAGAGCGCCCCGATCGTGCTGGCCTTCTGCGCGACCACGGCCGGGTGGTAGCGGCGGATCGGGCAGGTCACGAACGACATCAGCTGGGCGCGGGAGGTGGCGTGGGCAACCGCGCCGAGCACCGACCAGGCGTACGGGGAGTGGCCCTGGGAGTCCAGCCAGGGGTAGTAGTGGTCGGACATCACCAACTGGTCGAAGCCGGCCGCCTCGGCCCGGACCGCGTGGTCGACCAACTGCTTGGGACCGGCCTGTTCGCCCATCAGGGTGTAGCCGACGCTGACCATCCTGGTATCCCCTCTCACTGGCTGATCGTTCCCGGGATACCCCGCTCGGCCGCCGTCAACCCTCCCGTCCGGTTCGGGATGGGCAGTGCTTGACGGATGACGGGTGACCTGCCTACCGTCGGTCTTAACCGGTTAAGAACCGGAGGTGGCGCACATCCTGTGGTGGGGATGACCGCCCCGCGACGGCCCGCGCTCGCGTGGGCCGTTGCGGCTGTCCGGGGAGCGGGCCGCTCAACTGAACCGGTTGCGAGGGCCAATCCATCGCCATACGCTGATGCGTGCGCGCCGGGCGTCGGGCGCGGCTGCCGGGCTGCAGTCGCCCTTCCCCCTGTCACGTCCCACCCCTGTCGGGCACCGGGGGTCCTCCCTGAGGAAGACCATGAAGACTCGACTCACCGCCGCCGGCGCGGCCCTGCTCGCGTTGCTCGTCGCCGTGCTGGCGTTCGGCCAGCCGGCACACGCCGCGGCCGGTTTTTCCGTCGCGAACGGCAGGTTGTACGACGCCAACGGAACCGAATTCGTCATGCGGGGTGTCAACCACGCACACACCTGGTATCCGCAGCAGACCAACTCCTTCGCCGACGTCAAGGCGCTCGGCGCGAACACCGTGCGGGTGGTGCTGTCCAGCGGGGACCGGTGGACCCGCAACACCAACGCCGACGTCGCCACCGTCATCTCGACGTGCAAGGCCAACCGGCTGATCTGCGTGCTCGAGGTGCACGACACCACCGGGTACGGCGAGCAGAGCGGGGCCATCACCCTGGACCGGGCCGTCGACTACTGGCTCAGCCTCGCCGACGTCCTCGTCGGCCAGGAAAGATACGTCATCGTCAACATCGGCAACGAGCCGTACGGCAACCAGAACTACGGCTCCTGGGCCACCGACAACGCCAACGCGATCAAGCGCCTGCGGGCCGGCGGGTTGACCCACACGATCATGGTGGACGCGCCGAACTGGGGTCAGGACTGGTCCTTCACGATGCGGGACAACGCCGCGTCGGTGTTCGCCGCCGACCCGGCCCGCAACACCGTCTTCTCCGTCCACATGTACGGGGTCTTCGACACCGCCGCGGAGATCAGCGACTATCTGGGTCGGTTCCGTGCCGCCGGCCTGCCGATCGTGGTCGGTGAGTTCGGTTTCAACCACTCCGACGGGGACCCGGACGAGGACACCATCCTCGCGTACAGCCAGGCCAACGGGATCGGCTGGTTGGGCTGGTCGTGGAGCGGCAACGGCGGTGGGGTGGAATATCTCGACCTCGCCACCAACTTCAACCCGTCCAGCCTGACCACCTGGGGCCAGCGGCTCTTCAACGGCGCGAACGGCATCCGGCAGACCGCCCGGGAGGCAAGCGTCTTCGGCGGCACCCCGCCGACGACGACGCCCCCGCCGACGACGCCACCGCCGACGACGCCACCGCCCACGACGCCACCGCCCACGACGCCACCGCCCACGACGCCACCGCCCACGACGCCACCGCCCACGACGCCGCCGCCGGTCGGTGGTTGCACGGCAACGTACACGGTGACCAACCAGTGGCAGGGTGGCTTCCAGGCCGAGGTGCGGGTGACCGCCGGTGCCGCCGGGGTCACCGGCTGGACCACCCGGTGGACTCTCGCCAACGGTCAGAGCGTCACCCAGTCCTGGAACGCGACGGTGACCAGCAGCGGATCCACGGTGACCGCGCGCAACACGGACTACAACGGCCGGCTGGCCGCCGGTGCCAGCGCCAGCTTCGGCTTCCTCGGCAGTTGGACCGGCAGCAACCCCACGCCGGAGGTGAGCTGCACGGCAGGCTGACCGACGCCAGGTGGCCGGTCCCGCACCGGGGGCCGGCCACTGCGTTCGGCTGCGGTCAGTGTTCCCCGGTCAGGTTCACGATGATCACGCCGGCGATGATCAGCGCGATGCCGGTGAGCTTGGCCAGCCCGACCGACTCACCCAGGAACACCGCTCCGATCGCCACGATGGCCGCGGTGCCCAGACCCGACCAGAGGGCGTACGCGACACCGACAGGTATCTCCTTGACGGCCTGGGCCAGCAGGAGGAACGCCAGCGCATACCCGCCGAGGCACGCCACCGTCGGCCAGAGGCGGCTGAACCCGGCGGTGCTCTTGATCAGGCTGGTCGCCAGCACCTCGGCGAGGATGGCGATCCCCAACAGCACGTACGCCACGTGTCCCCCTGGTCGTCGATGATCACGGAAGGGTGTTGCAACCACCAGTTGAGCCCGCCGCGCTGACGGAAAGTGTCCAAGATTGGCAGTTGGACCGAGTCGTCACGGGAGGTCGACGGGCTCGGCTGCCAGTCGGGCTGCCCGCATCTGCAGATAGCGCTGTTCGGGCAGGCTGCTCGTGCGTGCGGCGGCGGCGCGGTAGCCCGCCATCGCCCGCTCCCGGTCGCCGGCCATCTCGTGCAGGTGGGCGCGGGCGGCGGGCAGCCGGTGGTGCCCGGCCAGTCGGGGGTCGTCGGCCAGCGCGTCGAGAGCGGCCAGTCCGGCCGCCGGTCCGTGCACCATGGCGGTCGCCACGGCCCGGTTGAGCGCCACCACCGGGCTGCCGACGAGCCGTTCCAACACCTCGTAGAGCGCCAGGATCTGCGGCCAGTCGGTCTGCGACGTGCTCGGCGCCTCGTCGTGCAGGGCGGCGATCGCGGCCTGCACCTGGTACGGGCCGACCGGCCCACGCGGCAGCGCATGGGTGACCAGGGCTACGCCCTCGGCGATCGCCGCCGCGTCCCAGCGGCTGCGGTCCTGGTCGGCCAGTGAGATCAGCTCACCGGAGGGTCCGGTCCGCGCCGGACCGCGTGCCTCGGTGAGCAGCATCAATGCCAGCAGCCCGGTCGATTCGCTGTCGTCGGGCAGCAGCGTGTGCAGTGCGCGGGTCAGCCGGATCGCCTCGGCCGCGAGGTCGATCCGCCGTAGGTCGGGGCCGGCAGTGCTGGTGTGTCCCTCGGTGAAGACCAGGTAGAGCACCTGCCGGACGCTGGTGAGCCGGTCGGCGCGCTCCGCCTCGTCCGGCATTCGGAACGGCAGCCCGGACGCGCGGATGCGCTGCTTGGCCCGGCTGATCCGTTGCGCCATCGTCGCCTCGGGCACCAGGAACGCGCGGGCGATCTCGGCGGTGCTCAGGCCGCCGACGGCGCGCAGGGTCAGCGCCACGGCCGACGTCGGGGCGAGTGCCGGATGGCAGCAGAGCATCAGCAGGACCAGGGTGTCGTCGCGCTCGGCGGTCAACTCCTCGTCCGCGGCCGGTGCGTACTGCCGGTCGTCCGGGTCGCGGCGGGCGACCAGGTCCTCCCGGCGGCGTCGGGCCTGCTCACCACGGACCAGCTCGATCATCCGGCGGTAACCGACCTGGATCAGCCAGCCGCGCGGGTTCGCCGGCAACCCCTCGGTGGGCCACTGGGTGGCGGCGGCCAGCAACGCCTCCTGCACCGCGTCCTCGGCGGTGGCGAAGTCACCGAAACGGCGGGCGAGCACGCCGAGGACCTGCGGCGCCAACTCGCGCAGCAGGTCCTCGGTGCGGGCATCGGTGATCAGCCGTCACAGCTCCTGAGGTGGGGCGGACATCACCGGGTGCACCTCGATCGGCATGTTCAGCGGCTGGCCGCCGGGGCCGGGTGCGGTGGAGATGTACGCGGCCAGTTCCACCGCCCGCTCCGGGCTGTCGCAGTCGACGATCCAGTAGCCGGCGAGGAACTCCTTCGTCTCGGCGAACGGCCCCTCGGTGACCACCGGCGCCCCGCCGTCGCCGGCGCGCACGATCCGGGCCTGTTGCGGGCCGCCGAGGCCCTGCGCGTCGACCCACTCCCCGGCGGCGGTGAGCTTGTCGTTGACCTCGCCCATGAACGCGATGTGCGCCCGGACCTCGTCCTGCGTCCAGGTGGCGATGCTCGGGAAGTCGGTCCCCGCGGCGCTGAACTGCATCAGCAGCATGTACTTCATTGGTGGCTCCTCACGCCTGGGCACCGTCGTCGTCGGTGCTCTCACCCTGAGGTAGAAACAGGCAAAGCCCTTCTCGACACCCCGACCGAAGATTTCCCAGAATCTTTTCAGACGACGGCGTCGACCTCCAGCACCAGGCTCTGTTCCGGGTGCAGGGCGGGCAGTTGCACCCCCACCCGGGCCAGCGCCGCCCCGCTGAGGGTGACACCGCTCGCAAGCCAGGCCGGCGCGGACCGCTCGATCGTCGCCGGGGCCGGTACGCCCGCCACCTGTCGCACCCGGTAACGCCGCCCGGGGTCCAGGCCGGGCAGTCGGACCGCGCCCGGGGTCTGCGTCACCGAGGTGCTCAGGCGCGCCACCGCGTACACCGCCTTGGTGTTGTCGTGATCGACCACGCCGTGTGCCCAGACGGCCGGGTCCGGGTGGTCGACCCGGACCACCCGGCCGGCGTGCAGCAGCGGCCGCAGCCGCTTGTGCAGCGCCACCCAGGCGGCCAGTTCGGTCTGCTCGGCGGCGCTGATCGAGGCGATGTCCCACTCGATGCCGTGGTGGCCGAAGAGCGCGGTCGCCGCCCGGAAGCCCAGGTCGTGCACGCGGTTGGTGGTGTGCGAGCGATGCGGGCCGATGTGCGTGCCGATCAGCTCTGGTGGTAGCAGCAGCCCGGTCCAGCGCTGGATGCTGAGCCGTTCCAGGGCGTCGTTGCAGTCGCTGGCCCAGACCCGGTCGGTGCGGGCCAGGATGGCCAGGTCCACCCGTGCCCCGCCGGACGAGCAGCTCTCGATCTCCACGCCGGGATGCCGGCGGCGCACCTCGTCGAGCAGCCGGTAGACCGCCAGGGTCTGCCCGTGCACGCCGGGACGGCCGTGGTGCCCGGCCTCGGTGAGGTCCCGGTTCTGGTCCCACTTGAGGTAGCTGATGGCGGGATGGTCGGCGAGCAGCGTGTCGAGGCGTTCCAGCAGGTAGGCGTAGGTCTCCGGGCGGCCCAGGTCGAGCACCTGCTGGTTGCGCCACGCCGGTGGCAGCCGACCCGGCACCGCCAGCAGCCAGTCCGGGTGCGCCCGGAACAGGTCGGAGTCCGGGTTGACCATCTCCGGCTCGACCCACAGACCGAACTGAAGGCCCCGGCCGGTCACGTGGTCGATCAACGGTTGCAGGCCGTCGGGCCAGACGCGCTCGTCGACGTACCAGTCACCGAGACCGGCGGTGTCGTCGCGCCGGCCGCGGAACCAACCGTCGTCGAGCACGAACCGCTCCACGCCGATCTGCGCGGCCCGGTCGGCGAGCGCCCGCAGCCGGTCCAGGTCGTGGTCGAAGTAGACCGCCTCCCAGACGTTGAGGGTCACCGGCCGGGGGGAGCGTGGGTGTCCGGGCCGGGCCCGCAGGTGCGAATGGAGTACGTCGCTGAGCCCGTCCAGCCCGACGTCGGACCAGACCGCGTAGAGCAGGGGAGTGTCGTACGACTCGCCAGGGCCGAGCCGGATCTCGCCGGGGGCCAGCAGCTCACCGCCGCCGAGGGTCGACTCGCCGGTGGGCCGGCGTTCGGCGACGGTGACGTGGTCGCCGCTCCACGCGGTGTGCACCGCCCACACCTCGCCGTGGCCGAAGCCGAACCCGGCGGTGCCGGCCACCAGCAGCAGCGTGGCGTCGTGCCCGGTCCGGCCGTGCCGACCCTCGCGGACCCAGGCGCCGTGCGGCCACGGGTGCCGCTGCGGCGACCGTTCCCGGCACCACCGGCCGGTCAGGTCGAGCAACTCGGTGGCGACCGCCGGCACCGGCAGCACCGGCGTCAGCTCCCGCAGCTCGTACGCCGTGTCGCCGTCGTTGCGCAGCCGATGGCGAACGGTCAGCAGGCCGTGCGGGTCCAGGGTGATCTCGCTGGTCAGGGTCAGCCCGGCGGCCGGGTCCGACGCCCGCACGGTCAGCAGCGCCGCCCCGGGTCCGCCGGGCCCGCCGTCGGCCGGGAGTACGCCCACCGCCTCGCCGCCACCGGCCGGGTGGCCCGGGTCGGTGCCGATGTCCCGCACGTCCCACCCGTCGAGGCGGAAGGAGGTGGACCAGTCTCGTCCGTCGCGGTGCCCGGCCAGCCCCGGCCGGCCACTCCACCCCGCGCTCGCCTCCGGCAGCAGCGACAGCACGGGCGGCTCGTCGAAGCTGCTCGGCACCACCGGCGGCACCGTCGCCTCGGCGAGCTGGTTCAGGCCGTCGTCGTCGAGGTCGCCGACGTCGCCGCCCCAGTGCACGATCCGGGGCAGTCCCGGGCCGCGCGCGTCGAGCACCAGGCTGGTCCGCGCGCGGCGCAGGTGCAGGATGCTCATCCCTTTGAGGCTCCCAAGGTCAGGCGGCCGTGATCACCCATCGGGATCCACCGAGAATCCACATTGGTCAACACGAACGACCAGTGGGGCCTCAAGTTACCCCTCAGTCGAGCGCTGTCAAGAGGGCAGTTCACCTTCGATAACCCAGTGTGATAAGGCCGTAACGCGGTCAACGGTGGAAAATGAATCGATGTTGGAACCTGTTGACTTCCGCGTCGTGCGGGGTGCACCCTCAGCTCTCATGCGGCAATGGCACGGGAACGGCATCTCTTTCGGCGGCGACTACAACCCTGAGCAGTGGCCCGAGCAGACCTGGTCCGAGGACGTCGAGTTGATGCGCCGAGCCGGGGTCAACCTGGTCTCCGTCGGCATCTTCTCCTGGGCACTGCTGGAGCCCACTCCGGGCCGATACGAGTTCGGTTGGCTGGACCGGGTGCTGGACCTCCTGCACAGTGGCGGGATCCAGGTGGACCTGGCCACCGCCACCGCCAGCCCGCCACCGTGGCTGGCCAGGGCTCACCCGGAGACGTTGCCCCGCCGCGACGACGGCACGATCCTCTGGCCGGGCGGCCGGCAGGCGTACTGCCCCAGCTCGCCCATCTTCCGCGAACGATCGCTGGAGTTGGTGCGGGCGGTCGCCGGTCGGTACGCCGAGCACCCCGCCGTGGTGATGTGGCACGTCTCCAACGAGCTGGGCTGCCACAACGCGAATTGCTACTGCGACGTCAGTGCCGAGGCGTTCCGTGGCTGGCTGCGGGAGCGCTACGGCGACCTGGCGCAGCTCAACGACGCCTGGGGCACCGCGTTCTGGAGTCAGCGCTACGGCGACTGGGCCGAGATCAACCCGCCGCGCACGGTGACGGCCTTCGCCAACCCCACGCAGCAGCTCGACTTCCTGCGCTTCTCCTCCGACGAGCTGCGCGCCCAACTGCGCGCCGAACGCGAGGTGCTCAAGACCCTGGTCCGCCAGCCGATCACCACCAACTTCATGATCGGCATGGGCGTCAAGCACATGGACTACCAGTCCTGGGCCGACGATGTGGACCTGGTGTCCAACGACCACTACCTGACCGCCGCCGACCCGCAGGCGCACCTCGGTCTGTCGCTCGCCGCCGACCACGCCCGGGGCGTCGCCGGCGGCGATCCGTGGCTGCTGATGGAGCACTCCACGAGCGCCGTCCAATGGCAGCCGCGCAACGTCGCCAAGCTGCCCGGTCAGCTACGCCGCAACAGCCTGGCGCACGTCGCCCGCGGCGCCGACGGCGTGCTGTTCTTCCAGTGGCGCGCCTCCCGGGTTGGCGCCGAGAAGTTCCACTCCGCGCTGGTGCCGCACGCCGGCCCCGACACCAAGGTGTTCCGCGAGGTCTGCCAACTCGGCGCCGACCTCAAGGCCCTCGCCGAGGTACGCGGCAGTCGGGTGGACGCCGACGTGGCCATCCTGTTCGACTGGGAGGCCTGGTGGGGTGTCGAGCTGGATTCCCACCCCAGCGCCGACGTCACCTACGACGACCGACTGAACGCCCTCTACCGCGCACTCTGGCGGGCCGGCGTGACCGCCGACATCATCCACCCCTCGGCTGACCTCAGCGGCTACCGGCTGGTGCTGGTGCCCACCCTCTACCTGGTCCGGGACGCGGACGTCGCGGCACTGCACCGCTTTGTCGAGGGCGGCGGCACGGCGGCGGTGACCTACTTCAGCGGCATCGTCGACGAGAACGACCACATCCGCCTCGGCGGCTACCCCGGCGCGTTCCGGGAGCTGCTCGGCGTACGGACCGAGGAGTTCTTCCCGCTGCGCGAGAGCGAGCAGGTCCGCCTCGACGACGGCAGCACCGCCGACGTGTGGACCGAGTGGCTGCACCCGGACGGCGCGGAGGTGCTTGCCTCGTACACCGATGGGCCCCTGCCGGGTGTGCCGGCGCTGACCCGCCACCGGGTCGGCGACGGCGCCGCCTGGTATGTCGGCACCCGGTTGGACGACGCGGCCACCGACCGGCTGGTCGCCCGGCTCGTCGACGAGGCGGGCGTGCGCCCGGCGGCGCCGGCGCCGCCCGGCGTGGAGGTGGTACGCCGGCGCGACGGGGAACGCACGTGGCTGTTCGTCCTCAACCACACCGAGGCGGAGGCCCGGCTCCCGGTGCGCGGCACCGACCTGTTGACCGGCGAACGGTGCTCCGGTGAGCTGACGCTGCCGGCCGGTGCGGTGGCGGTCGTCCGTGAGGATCGGACCTGACTCTGACGACAGTTCACGGCGCGAAGGAGCTCTCCCCATGCTCGCCCGACAGCGGCAGACCGCCATCCTCGATCTGATCCGCCAACGTGGCGGCGTACGGGTGAGCCACCTGGTCAGCCGGTTCGGCGTGTCCGACATGACGATCCGCCGCGACCTGGAGGCGCTGGCCGAGCGCGGCCTGGTGGACAAGGTGCACGGCGGCGCGACACTCGCCGGGCCGGGTTCGGCCGAGGAGCCCGGCTTCGCCGCGAAGTCGATCCGCCAGCAGGCGGAGAAGCGTGCCATCGCGGAGCGGGCGGCGACGATGGTGGAGCCGGGGATGGCGATCGCGCTCTCCGCCGGCACCACCACCGCCGCGCTGGCCACCCTGCTCTCCGACGTGCGAGGGCTGACCGTCGTCACCAACTCGATCCCGGTGGCCGACGCGCTCTACCAGGACCCGCGCGCCGACCAGACGGTCGTCTTGACCGGCGGCATCCGCACCCCGTCGGACGCGTTGACCGGGCCGGTGGCCGAGGCGGCGATCAGCGCGCTCAACGTCGACCTGCTCTTCCTCGGCGTGCACGGGCTCAGCCCGCGCACCGGATTCACCACACCCAACCTGCTGGAGGCCGGCGTCAACAGGTGCCTGATCGGTGCCGCCCGCCGGCTCGTGGTGCTCGCCGACCACAGCAAGTGGGAGACCATCGGCATCGCCACGATCGCCCCTCTGGAGGCCGCCGACGTGCTGATCATCGACAGTGGGCTACCGACGGAGGCACGCACCACGATCGGCGAACAGGTGGGCGAGCTGGTCATCGTAGAGGTCGGTTAGGGTCAGACGTCGCCTGTGCCGAACCTTGATCGACTCGGCTTCCTGAAAACCGGGGCGTCCCGGCCACCTGGACACCGCAGTATCCAAAAGCCCGAGTCGATCTAAGGATCGTCTACGGGCGAGCAGGCTTCGTCGTGGTCGGCCTGCCGCGCGCAGCGGCGGCGATCGGGCATGATCCGGTCGCAGAAGACCCAGTGTCGTACGTGCTGCGCGTCCTCCGCCGAGACCGTGATGCCGGCGACGTCGACCTGTGGCGTCGAGGTCAGCGACCGGGCGAGCGTACGGGCCAGATCCAGCGCCCCGGCCAGATCGGGGACCGTCACCGGCAGGTGGATCACGTGTCGGGGTGGCGGTTCCGTCGACTCGGTGAACGCCAGCACGGCCGCCCGAGGCAGCGGCACGAAGATCCCGCCGGGAGGCTCGTACGGCGGGATCACGGCCGACGCCTTTCGGACCAGGCATTCTGCCGAGCACGCAGCGCCCGCTTCATCCGGGCGTTCTCCGCACATAGCTGTGCCAGGTCGTGGTGCAGCGCGGTCAGGTCGAGCGCGACCCGGTGCAGGAACCGCCGTACCTCGGCGGGGTTGAGCCCCCGTCGGCCGAAGCCGACCGTGGCGAACTGACGGTCGCGGACGTGCCGCGGATGCAGCCGGCTGCCGTCGTACAGCGTGCCTCTGGTCATCGGTCACCTCTCGTCGTCGGTGAATGGGTGAGTCAGGGTCGCGACGGCGCCCCTTGACGTGGTAGGTATGTCGTCAAGTCGGTTCGGAGCCGGGAGTCGCACCTCCCGACGCTCTAGTTGAGACCCGACGAGATCCGGTATGCGACTGCCACTCGCGAGGCCGTCTCTCGTCACCTTCTCGGCTGTTGGCGCAGCCGCGTTTGCCGTGTTTGCACCGGGCTTCCCCGGGGCCGGCGATCACCCTCACCCGAAGGTCACGTTTCCAGTCGCTTGCAACTGGAGCAATGGTTCCTACACGGGCCTCGCCAACACATCGAGAGGTGAACCATGCCGCACAAGCCGTTCATCCGGACCCTTCGCGCGCAATGGCTGGGTCAGCAGTTGCGGGCTCTGCGCGAGGAGCGAGGAATGACGTTGAAGTTGGTCGCTGAGCATCTGCAACGCGACATGTCCGCGCTTGGTCGCTACGAACGCGCGGACTGGCCAATCCGCAAGGGTGATGTGATCGCGTTGCTGGATCTCTACGGATTTCACCACGCCGCCGAGCGGTCCCGTCTGCTGGCGCTTGCCGAGGAGGTGTGGCGCACGGACCGGTGGGACGAGGACTATGGCGACGTCGTGGACGCGTCCTTCATCGAATACCCCTGGCTGGAAGGCCGCGCTGAGCAGGTCTGCTGCTTCCATCTCACCCTGGTGCCGGGGCTGCTTCAGATCCGGGAGTATGCCGAGGCCGTGATTCGCAATGCGGCAGAACCGGGGGTTACCGAGGCGACGATCAACCGATGGGTCTCACTTCGGATGACCCGCCAGGAGGTCCTGAGACGACGCCGCCCACTCACGATTTCCGCGGTGATCGATGAAGCGGCGCTGCGTCGAATGGTCGGCGGCCCGGAGGTCTTACGCCGACAACTACACCACCTCGCGCAGGCGCAACGGCTGGGCAACGTGGCAATCAGGGTCATGCCATTCGGTGTAGCTCTGCACCAGGGGCTCGACGGCACGTTCTGGATATTCCGTCTGCCGGAGCCGTATCCTGCGGTTGCCTACGTCGAGTCGTTGGGTGGGCGGCTCTACCTGGAGTCGCCGAAGGCTGAGCGCTTCGTTCGCGCCTTCGGTCGTCTGCTGGATTCTGCGCTCAGCGAGAGCGAGTCAACGAAGTTGATCACGAGCATCGCGGAGGAGTTGTCATGAGCGAGAGCGTGTCTGAGGTCGCCTGGCACATCAGCAGTAAGAGTGACAGCAACGGTGGTAGCTGTGTCGAGGCCGGGCCGGTCCTGGACGGTTCCGGCCGGGTGGCGGTGCGCGACAGCAAGGATCGCGCGGCGGCGACCCTGGTCTACCCGGCCGGCAGTTGGATGGCCTTCGTCAGCGGGGTCAAAGACGGCGATTTCGCCGCCTGAAGCGCTGATCGACTCGGCTTCACGGAAGTCGGGGTGTCCCGGTCGTGGTGATGCCCCGACTTTCAGGGCAGCGAGTCGATCAAGCGGCGGCACCCTGGCGGGCGCTTCACAGCCACCTCACAGGGGTGCTGGATAGGGTGCCGGTCGAGTCAACGTCCGACTCCAACCAGGAGCGGTCGGCGTCGCACAGGAGTTCCGATGGTCTTCAAGAAGATGTTGAGCGCGTTCGGTGTGGGCGGTCCCAGTGTGGACACTGTGCTGACCAACCCCAACACCCGGCCCGGCCTGACCCTCGACGGGCAGGTCAACCTCGTCGGCGGCGACGCTGAGGCGGCCATCGAGCAGGTGGTGGTCGGTCTGGTGACCCGGGTGGAGGTCGAGGGGCACGACGCCGAATACTCCGGCACCCTCGAGTTTCACCGGATGGCGGTCAGCGGCGCGTTCCTGCTCGCCCCGAAGCAGCAGCTCTCGATCCCGTTCCAGCTCCCCGTGCCGTGGGAGACCCCGATCACCGACGTGTACGGCCAGCGCCTGCACGGCATGACGATGGGTCTGCGTACCGAGTTGGCGATCGCCCGCGCGGTCGACAAGAGCGACCTGGACCAGGTGGCGGTGCACCCGCTGCCGGTGCACGAGCGGATCCTGGAGGCGTTCCAGCGGCTCGGCTTCCGGTTCAAGCACGCCGACCTGGAGCGCGGCCACATCCGGGGCGTGCAGCAGACGCTGCCGTTCTACCAGGAGATCGAGTTCTTCGCCGCGCCGCAGTACGCGAGCACGATCAACGAGGTCGAGCTGACCTTCGTGACCAGCCAGCGCGGCGTCGAGGTCATCCTGGAGTGCGACAAGCGCGGCGGCTTCCTCAGCGCCGGGCACGACGCGTTCGGCCGATTCCAGGTGTCGCACACCGACGTCGACCGGGTGGACTGGGCGCAGGTCGTCGACGGGTGGTTGCGCGAGACCACGTCCCGCTACGGCAACCTGCGGTCCCAGTACGGCTCGGGCCGCGGTCACGGTCACAGCCGCGGGCACGGCATGGGCGGCATGGTGGCCGGCGCGGCGCTCGGCGTCGCCGGCGGCATGGTCGCCGGCGAGATGATCGAGGACGCGTTCGAGGGCGACTTCGGTGGCGACTTCGGCGGCGACGAGTAGCCGATCCGAACACGACGGTGGCCTCCGGGAGGATCTCCCGGAGGCCACCGCGCTGTGAACCGGTCAGTGCCGGGCCTTGCGCTCCTCGCCGCTGCGCCAGTTGCTGCCGGCCTTCGAGAGGCCACGGCTACCGAGGTAGCCAAGCGTCAGCAGGGTGATCAGGAACCAGGCGTTGTCGGCCCGGAAGATGTCCACCCCAGCGGAGTTCTGACCGACGACCTGCGACGCGCCCAGTACGGCGGCCACCGCGATCAGGTAGATCCAGAACTCGGTGGTCTTGAACGCCTGCTTGGTCTCCGTACCGGGTGCCTGCATGTCGTTGCGACGCCCGTCATGCATGACCGGCATCTGCTGGGTCTGCATGTCCCGCATCGACGCGGGATTCTGCGGGTCGTTCATGGGCCGGTTCATCGGCCGGGTGGAAGCAGCCTGCGTGCTCATCTGGTCCTCCTCAGGATGCGATGAGTCGTACCTGCATTCCCTCGCCCCGCTACCGCGTTTCGGCCACGGCACGGTTCGCATTCGTGGCGGGGACAACCCCCGACTACCCGAGGCCCGGGAGCAGGTAACACCGATCGCCGGCCGGAAAATCCGGCCGGCGATCGGGTGGACGACCGGGTCAGCGCAGGCCGTTGCGCCTGGCCACGCTCACCAGAAGGTCCGGGTTGTCGGTGATCATGCCGTCGACGCCGAGGTCGATGACCCGCTGCATCACCGTCGCGTCATCGACGGTGTACGGGATCACCTTCAGTCCGTCGCGCACCTGAAGCGTGCGTACGTCCGGTCCGTGGAAGTATGCCGGGTTCTCCCGCAGGTACCAGTCGTCCGAGGCGACGGTGCCCTGCTTCGGGTCGTGCACCTGCCAGTTGGCCGACACCGTGCCGGCACCGGCGGCCCGGGTCAGCTTGCCGAGGTCCTGGTACTTCCACCAGTCCAGCCCACCGGTCCACGGGCTCTTCACCGACGGGTTGCCGTACGCCGCCTGCAACGAGCACTCGTCGGCGAGGGTCGCGCACTCGGCCGGGCCGTACTGCCAGACCAGCGCGACCGTGCCGATCCGCCGGTCGAGCTGCCGCGCGTACGTGATGGTGCGCCAGTCGAACGACTGGATGGTGGCCCGGTTGGTGAAGCCGGCGCGCTGGATGGCGTCGACCAGCTTGCGGGTGAAGCTGCGGTACGGCTCGGTGTCGTTCACCACCGGGCTGATCTTCGTCTCGATGTTCATCCCGATGTCGCTGCGGCCACTGGCCTTCACCAGGGCGAAGACCTCGTCCAGGGTCGGGATCCGGGCACCCGGCGCGGGCACCTGCGCGGGCAGCTCGGGCAGCGTCTTCGTGCCGCAGTCCACGGTCTTGAGCTGCGCCAGCGTCAGCTCGTGCACCGGCTTGCCCACGTACGGGAACGTCGGGTCACCGCGGCGCACCGGCTTGGTGTCGACGCAGTGTGACCCGTTGACGGTGCGGTCGTGCAGCACCACGAGTTTGCCGTCGGCGGTCACGCCGGTGTCCAACTCCAGCGTGGAGATGGCCCGGTTGGACAGCGCGTTGGAGAAGGCCGGCAGGGTGTTCTCCGGCCGGGTGGCCCGGCCGCCCCGGTGCGCCTGGATGTCGAACGGCGCGGTGTACGCCTTCGGCAGCCGGTAACCGCGCTGCGCCAGCAGGCCCCGCAGCCGGTCCGGGTAGTCGGTGATCATGCCGTCCACGCCGTCGTCGATCAGCTTGGCCATGGTCGGCACGTCGTCGACGGTCCACGGGATCACCTTGATCCCGTAGCGGTGTGCCCGGTCGACCATCTCCTTGGTGACGTACGGCTGGTAGCCCGGGTCGGTGACCGTGCCGTTCTGCGGCATGCCGTGCACCGGTGAGAAGGCGCTGGCGCCGAAGCTGCGGATCGCCCTGATCGGGTCGCCGCCGAAGTCGTCGATGTCCAGCCCGCCCAGCCACGGCGAGGCGCCCGGCTGTCCGGTCTGCAGGAAGTCGTAGTTGGTCAGGGCGACGAGCGGCAGCTTCGGTTCGACCTGGCGCATGCGCATCAGCGCGCCCCAGTCGAAGCTCTGGATGGTGACCTGCTTGAGCAGCCCGGCGGCACGGATCTCCGCCGCGGTGACGCGGACGAACTGGTCGCGGGGCGCGGTCTCGGTCGGTGCCCCGGCCTCCACCTTGGTCTCGACGTTGAGCGTCACGTCCTTCGCCCGGTAGCGGTTCACCAGGGCGAAGACCTCGCGCAGCATCGGCATCCGGGCGCCCGGGACGGCGAGCTGACCGGGCTTGTCCGGCAGCGTCTTCGAGCCACAGTCGAGCGAGCGCACCTGGGCCAGGCTGAGCGTGTTGACGTACTTCCCGACGTACGGGAACTCCGGGTCACCGGGCGTCACCGGGGCGGTGTCGACGCACTTGGCGCCACTGACCTTCCGGTCGTGGGTGACGACGGCCTGGCCGTCCTCGGTGATCTGCACGTCCAGTTCGAGGGTGGTCACCCCCAGTTGGAGGGCGTTGCCGAAGGACGCGAGGGTGTTCTCCACCCGCAACCCGAGGCCGCCGCGGTGGGCCTGCACGTCGAATGTCCGGTCCGGTCGCGGCTTCGCCTGGGCGGGCACCGCGAGCCCGGTCGTCACCGTCGCGGCCACCAGGGCCGCGACGGCGGTACGGCGTACTGTGCGCACGCTGTCATCCCCTCTGCCGGTGGGCATCTCCCGCCGGTCGCCGGACAGCATGGACATCTCGGGCGGCGGGCAGGCGGCCAGCGGGCGGCGCGGCGGTGAACCACCGTGGACGACCTCCCGGTCACCCCGGGTTTGGTCGGCCGGAGGTCGGGCACGCAGTCAGTTCCACAGCTTCTGCGAGGTGATGATCGTGCGTGAGGACGACATGCGGCAGGACGCCGCCCGCCAGGCCGAGGATCGGATCGCCGGAGGCGTGTACGGCAAGGGTGCGGTCGACGAGGTGACGCTTCCCCGTACCGATGTGCAGAGTCAGATCCAGCGCGACGACCCGTTCGATCCGGCGAAGGAACGGATCGACCCGCAGGTGCTGCGCGACGGCGGACCGGTCGGCGGGCAGGGCGCGGTGACCACCACCGGTGGCACCGCCGGTCCGGCGAGCGTGCGACGGGTGGCCCGCCAGCCGGAGCGACACCGGGGCAAGGTCGCCCCGACGACGACCGGCGACGCCACCACCGGCGGCCTGAGCACGCCGCTGAGCGGCAACACCAGCGACCAGTCCACGTCCGCGCCAGAACCAGCCAAGTCGGTCCGAGACCGCTCCACCACCGACTGACCGCCCCCCTGGCGGCGTGATCATGAGGTTGACGTGGCGGTGAGAGATCACCGTCCACGTCAACCTCATGATCGACTCAGTGGGTGGGGCGGAGGACTCCCAGGCGTTGGGTGGCTCGGGTGAGGGCCACGTACAGGTCGCTGCGGCCGCGGGGGGACTCGGCCACCATCCGGTCCGGGTCGACGACCAGCACCGAGTCGAACTCCAACCCCTTGGCCTGCGCGACGGTCAGCACCACCACCCGGCTCTCCAACTCCGGATGCTCGCCGACGGCGGCCTCCGGCAGCGCGGCGGTCACCGCGGAGCCCAGCTCGCCCACCCGGCCGGCCGGCACGAGCACCCCGAGCCGACCCTCGGTCAGCGCGGTCGCCTCCCGGGTGGCCTCCGCGACGAGTTCCGCCGCCAACCGCTCGGCGGGCACCGTCCGGTCCCACGGGGGTACGCCGCCCTCCCGCACCGAGCGCGGCGGACGCAGCGTCGGATCGATCTCCGCCAGGACATCGGCGGCGACCGCCATGATCTCGGCCGGGGTGCGGTAGCTGACCGTCAACTCGGTCAGCCGCCACCGCTGCGCCACGTACGGGGCGAGGGCATCCGCCCAGGACGGCGTGCCGCTGAGCGCGCCGGTCTGTGCCACGTCCCCGACGATCGTCATCGACCGGCTCGGGCAGCGGCGCATCAGCAGCCGCCAGGCCATCGGGGACAGCTCCTGCGCCTCGTCCACGATCACGTGACCGAACGCCCAGGTCCGGTCGGCGGCGGCCCGCTGCGCGGTGGTCAGCCGGTCGGCCTCCTCCTGCCGCTCCAGCAGCCGGTCCGCGTCGATCAGGTCGGTCACGCCGAGGATCTCACCGCCCTCGGCCTCGTCCTCGACGTCGATCGAGCGGGAACCCCGGGCGATCTCCAGCACGCCCTCGGCGTACTCCCGTTCCATCATCCGGATCCGGTCCCGCCGGGCGGCAGCGGCCCGCTCGTCTTCGCCGAGCAGCTCGGCGGCCTCGTCCAGCAGCGGTACGTCGGCCGGCGTCCAGCCACCCGGCTCGCGGTGCAGCAGCGCCCGCTCGTCGTCGGTGAGCATCGGCGCGGCGGCGGCGATCCGGTCCGGATCGGCGTACAGGTCGGCGAGCAGGCGTTGCGGGGTGAGCACCGGCCACAGCCGGTCGAGGGCGGCCTGGACCTCCGACTCCTCGCGCAGCTCGCGGCGGATCTCGGCCCGGTCGGCCTCGTCGAGCAGGTTGTCCCCGCCCAGTGGGTCGGCGCCGATCCGTTCGGCCACCTGGTCGGCGAGCGCGTGCACGATCTCCGTCGCGAACAGCGTGCGGGCCAGGTTGTGCGGGCGGTCGACCCGCCGCACCCGGTCCCGGGCGGTGCGCACCGTTTCCGGGTCGAGGCTCAGCGCCTCCCGCTCGACCTCGATCTCCAGCGGCTCGTCCGGCACCCACTGCCGGTCCCGTACGGCCAGCGCCAAAACCTCCGCCAACACGCCCCGGCCCTTGAGCGCCGCGGTCTCGGCCGGTTCGGTCCGTTGCGCGCTCACTCCGGGGAAAAGATCACCCTGGGTACGCAGCAGCACGCCCGTCTCGGCCAGCGTCGGCAGCACCTGGGAGATGTAGCGCAGGAAGGTCGCGTTCGGGCCGACCAGCAGCACGCCGCGGCTGGAGAGTTCCCGGCGGTGGGTGTAGAGCAGGTACGCCGCCCGGTGCAGCGCGACGGCGGTCTTGCCGGTGCCGGGGCCGCCCTGCACCACCATGACGCCCGGCAACTCCGCCCGGATGATCTCGTCCTGTTCGGCCTGGATGGTCTCGACGATGTCGCGCATCCGGCCGGTCCGGCCCGCGTTGAGCGCCGCGAGCAGGGACGCCTCGCCGGTCAGCTCCTCGTGGCCGCCGGGGGAGGCGCTGTCGATGTCGAGCACCTCGTCGTTGAGCCCGGTCACCTTGCGCTGCCGGGTCCGCAGGTGCCGGCGGCGGCGTACGCCCTGGGGGTTGGCGGCGGTGGCGAGGTAGAAGGCGCGGGCGGCGGGGGCCCGCCAGTCCATCAGCAGCGGATCGTAGTCACCTGTGGTGTCGAAGATGCCGATCCGGCCGATGTAGTGGCGGGAGTCGTCGTCACCGTCGAGACGGCCAAAGCAGAGCCCGTTCTCCACGGCGGAGAACTGCTCGACCTGATCGGCGTACATCGCTACCGAGCTGTCGCGCTGCGAGCGGTCCTGGAGGGTCCCGCCGGTGTTGCGCAGTTCGGCCGTGAGCCGGTGGGCGGCCTGCTCACGTAGCCCGTCCAGCCGGTCGTAGAGCATCGAGACGTACTCCTGCTCGCGACCGATCTCGTCGTCGAGCGGCAATTCGCCGGAACCGCCGGAGTGCCTTGACAAGCCGTCTCCCTAAAGATTAGAATCCTTTGCAGGAACGGCTTTTAGCCGTTCTTTTTTGTGTCCTCGAACTGTTGAAGATAGCGCGTTCCGCCGGTTCTCACCAAGCCCGGCGGGTCGGCGCCGGTGATCGCGAGGTGGCGTCCGATGATCCTGCGGGCCGGGCAACGCGTCGTCTTCATCGGCGACAGCATCACCGATTGTGGTCGTCGCGACGTCGCCGCGCCCTACGGCTCCGGTTACGTCAGCCTCGTCCGCGCGTTCGTCGACGCCCGGCACCCGGAGCTGGAGCTGACCTGGGTCAACCGGGGTGTGGGCGGCGACACGGTACGGGACCTGGCCGCCCGCTGGGACGACGACGCCATCGCCGAGCGCCCCGACTGGCTCGCGGTGCTGATCGGCATCAACGACATCTGGCGGCACTACGGCGACCGGCCGGAGGAGGCCGTGGGGATCGAGGAGTACGAGCGCACCCTGCGCGACCTGCTGGGGCGAGCGGTCACCGCGACCGGCTGCCGGCTGATCCTCGGTGACCCGTTCCTCATCGAGGCCGACCGTGGTGTCCCGCAACGCGCCGACACCGACCGGTACGCGGCGGTGGTGGCGAGGCTGGCCGCCGAGTTCGACGCGGTGCACGTGCCCAACCAGGCGGCGTTCGACCGGGTGCTCGCGGTCAGCCCGTCGACGCGCTGGGCCGACGACCGCGTGCACCCGTACCTGCCCGGCCACGCGGTTCTCGCCGACGCCTGTCTCAGCGCCCTCGGCGCCGGCTGACTCAGCACCCGGCGCGCCCGGCCGCTGATCGAGCGCCCGCCTGCGCGCGAGGGCCGGACACGATGACGCCGGGCCAACCACGAGGGTCGACCCGGCGCGGACATCGGAGGATCAGCCGCGAGCAGCCTCGTAGAGCCGCTCGGGAGTGACCGCGCCGGCGAGGACCCGGCCGTCGTCGGTGAGCAGCACACTGAACAGCTTGCTGGTGAGTAGACGACCGCTACCCCAGTCGCCCTTGACCGCCGCGAGCCCGCCGAGCAGCTTCGACAGGTCCATGTCGGGTGCGGCGCCGGCCGGTGGCGCGGCCGGCTTCGCGTCGGCCGGCTTACCGCCCACGGCCGGCTTACCGCCCATCGCCTCGTCGAGGCGGGCGACCAGCACGGTCGTCCAGCCGGTGCCCACCGCGCGCACCTGTGGATCACCGGCCGGCTCGACGTGGCCGGGCCTGCCCGCGCCCGGCCGCTCGGCCTTCTCCTCGGTGACGGTCACGCCGGGCGGTGGGTTGAAGGTGAACTGGTCCGCTGCGGGCCGGCGGTAGTCGATCTGGGTGAAGGCCATCTCGAACGCCGGCTGGTCGCTGCCCTTCGCGAGCACCTCGAAGCGCAGCGGCACGTGCTGCTTGGCGTCGATGGCGATCCGCAGCTGGTGCACCAGGGAGCCCTCGTCGCGCGGCTGGAGCACCAGCTCGTACGCGTCCTGACCGGCGACGGTCGCCGAGCGGCCGACGCTCACCTGGGTGCTCGGGTCGATCGCGGCCAACGCCAGGTCGGCGGCCTGCTGCGGAGTGGCCGGCAGGCTCGGGCGCGCCTCGGGCGCCGCCCGTCCGGTCTCGGCGTCGCCAAGCGTGCGGTGGCGGGCGGTGTTGGTCCGGCTCTCCCAGGTCCACACGTCCCGGCCGTTGCGGATCACGTCCTGCTCGCCGAGGGTGTCCAGCAGCGCGACCCGCTGCCGCTCCGGGCCGGAGTACCAGACCCGCAGGGTGTGCGTGCCGGTCAACATGCTGGTCAGGTCGTTGCCGGGAATCAACCCGACGAGTGACGGCAGGCCGAGGTCGGCGCGCTGCACGACGGTCCCGGAGACCCCCTCCAGCCGGGAGGTCTGCAGGTCGACCAGGAGTTGGGCGGCGGTACGCGGCGGCAGGCTCGGCTCAGCCTCGGCGGCGAACGTGCCGATCGCTGCTCCACCGCCGATGACGGCGACGGCTGCGGTGGCCGGAACCAGCCAACGAAGGACGGGACGGCTTCTCAGGACGGACATGGTGGCACCTCCTGCTGCCATCCTCCTCCCTCGGGCCTGAGAACGTGCTGAGGACGCCGAGTCGGCACCTGTTGACCCGGGTGGCACCCTTGAACCGTGCGGTTGCTGGTGGTGGAGGACGAGGCCCGGTTGGCGGATGCCCTACAACGCGGCCTGCGGGCCGAGGGGTTCGCGGTGGACGTGGCGCGGACCGGCCCGGCCGGCCTGGACGCGGCCCGGCACGGCGGGTACGACGCGATGATCCTGGACGTGATGCTGCCCGGCCTCTCCGGCTACGAGCTGGTCCGCACCCTGCGAGCGGAGCAGCACTGGTTGCCGGTGCTGATGCTCTCCGCCAAGGACGGCGAGTACGACCAGGCCGATGGCCTCGACTGCGGCGCGGACGACTACCTGACCAAGCCCTTCTCGTACGTGGTGTTGCTGGCCCGGCTGCGGGCGCTGCTGCGTCGGGGCGCGCCGGAACGCCCGGCGGTGTTGGCCGTCGGTGACCTGCGACTGGACCCGGCCCGCCGACGGGTGACCCGCGCCGACGCCGAGGTGACGCTCACCGCACGGGAGTTCGCGCTGCTGAACTACCTGATGCGCCGGCCCGGTCAGGTGATCTCCAAGATCGAACTGCTGGACCACGTCTGGAACGCGAGCCTGGAGACCGCGCCGAACATCGTCGAGGTGTACGTCGGCTACCTGCGCCGCAAGCTCGGCCGGGACCGGTTGGAGACGGTCCGGGGCGTCGGTTACCGGCTGGCGACGTGACCACGGGCGGGCCAGCGCCGGCCCGTCGCGCATGGGGCGGCTGGCTGCCGGTGCTGGGGCTGCGGGGGCGGCTCCTGGCGATCGGAGTGTTCGGCCTCACCATCGGGCTGGCCCTGGGTGGGGTGGTGCTGCTCGGCGCGCTGCGCTTCGTGCTCCAGCGAAACGTCGACACCGAGGCATTCCGGACCGCCGACGCGGTCGCCCTGCTCGCCGCCGAGGACGTGCTGCCCGACCCGCTGCCGGTGGCCGGTGGGCAGGTCCGCGTCCAGGTCGTCGACGGGCAGGGACGGATCAGGGCCGCCTCGATCGACGCCGACCGGCTCGTCCCGATGGTCCGCCCGGAGCGGCTGCACCGGGACCGTCGGCAGCAGTTGGACGTGCCGGCGGAGCGGGTCGGGCTCGCCGGCCCGGTGCGGGTGGTGACCGTGCCGGCCGGCACGGCGGACGATCCGCTCACCGTCCTGGTCGCCCGCTCGATGGCCGACGTGCGGCAGAGCACCCACGTGGTCCGGGTCATCCTCCTGGTGGCCTTCCCGCTACTGGTGGCCGTGCTGGCCGGCGTGGCGTGGCGGGTGGTGGGCGCGACGCTGCGGCCGGTCGAGGCGTTACGTCGGGGCGCCGAGGAGATCACCGGGCGGGCCGGTACCGGTCGGTTGCCGGTGCCCGCGTCGGCCGACGAGATCCACCGGCTGGCGGTCACCCTCAACGGCATGCTGGACCGGCTGGAGTCCGGCCGAACACGTCAACGGGCGTTCGTCTCCGATGCCGCGCACGAGCTGCGCAGCCCGTTGACAAACATCCGGACCGAGCTGGAGGTGGCGCAGCGCCTCGCGGACCGCACGGACTGGACGGCGGTGACCGCCAACCTGCTGGCCGACACCGACCGGCTGAGCCGGCTGGTCGACGACCTCCTGCTGCTGGCACGCCTGGACGAGGCTCCGCCGGCCCGGGGGACCGGCGCGGTGGAGTTGGGCGGGCTGCTGACCGAGGTCGCCGCCCGCTACCCGGCGTCGCCGGTGCGGGTGGCCATGCCGCCGGGGCCGCTGTGGACGATCGGCAACGCCGACGAGTTACGGCGCGTGCTGGCCAACCTGGTCGACAACGCGGTACGGCACGCGTCCGGCGAGGTGGTGCTCGCCGCCGAGGCGTCGGCGGCGCGGCAGCGGATCGGGGCTGGCGTTGGGGCGTACCACCTGGTGACGGTGACCGACGACGGCCCGGGGATCCCGGCGGCCGATCGGGAGCGGGTGTTCGACCGGTTCACCCGCCTGGACGACGGCCGCGCCCGCGACGACGGCGGCGCCGGCCTGGGGCTGGCCATCGTCCGGGAGTTGGTACGACGCGCCGGCGGCAGCATCACCCTCACCGACGCCCCGGAGCAGCACGGGCTCCGGGTGTGCCTGCTGCTGCCGGCTGCACCGGCCGAGGCGTCTCCGGGGCACATGGTTGACGCACCGTGATGGCGCTGGTGCCCCCGCTCACCCACTTCGGCATGCCGTCGGCGTGGCCTTTGTGACGCGCTGTCACATCTGAATCGCCAGGCCAGCGGTCACGGTCCGTCAGCCTGTCAGGTCAGCGGCGGCGGGTGCAGACCTGCTCGGAGTTGGCGACGGTGTCGGTGGACCAGACCACGGCGACGGTGAAGCAGTAGTCGTTGGTGCGGTTGAGCGCGTAGATGACGTAGCTGGTGGTGCCGGCGGGCAGGGTCGCGAAGACGTTGCGGTCCTGACCGGTACGGCCACCCGCGATGACCACCGGACCCTCGCTGCCGGCCGGGTAGGTCCAGTTCAGCGCGATGCTGTCCCGGGTGTCGCGCAGGCTCACCGCGCCGGGCGGACTGCCGGGCGGCGCGCCGGCGTCAGCCGGCGTGGGCGCGGCACTGCCCGAGCTGGGCGCGGGGGCGGCGGGCGCGCTGGCGGTGGGGGAGCTGCTCGCCGGCGGCGGAGTCGGCTCGTCGTCGCCGTCGACCCCGGCCACCCCGGCGATCACCGCGGCCGCGCCGAGCAGCACCACGACCACGCCGGCCACCAGCACCGGCACCAGCCGGTTGCGCTGTGCCGCCGGTGCCCGGTGTACGGGGACCGGCAGCAGACGCGACGGCGTGTAGGGCTCAACCGGCGCGTACGGGTCAGCCGGCGTGTACGGGTCGGCCGCAGCGTTCGGGTCGGACGGCATGTACGGGTCGGACGGCGTGTACGGGTCGGACGGCGTGTACGGGTCGGACGGCGTGGCGGGGCGGTGCAGCCGGTACACCCCGGGCTGCTCCTCGGCGCCGCCGGCCAGCCCGATCACCGACGGGGGCACCGGTGGGTCGGCGTGGTGGGGCGAGGGTTCGTCCGCCGTCTCGGGTGGCCACCTGGTGCCCGTCGACCCGACCGGCTCGTCGGCGGGTGTTCGCGGATTCGGAACCGTGCCGCCGGCCGTCGACCCGGCCTGGTGGGGGGCCGGTGGCTGGTGGTCGGGCTCGATCGGGTCGTCGTCGTGCGGTGGGACGCGGGCGGCCGGCACCACAGGCGTGTCCCGGGCGGTGGGCGGGTTGTCGGCGCAGGCGTGGTCGGGATTGGCCGCCGCTCGGGCCAGGGCCGCCACCTGTGCGGCCAGCGGATCGTCGGCGGGCAGGTGCTGCCGGCACAGCTCGCGGGCCAGCGCCAGGTTGTCGTGCGCCTCGGTGAACTGCCCGCAGTCGCGCTGCATCGCCCCGAGCCGCGCCAGCATCTTGATGCCGCTGGGGTGCCCGTCGCCGTAGATCTCCCGGTGCAGCTCCCAGGCGTCCTGGAGCCGGTCCCGGGCGAGCGTGCACTGGCCCCGGGCGTACTCGACGGTGGCCAGGTCGGCGTGTGCGGCGAGCACCCGCAGCGACTCGGGGCCGTCCTGCGCGGTCAGCTCGATGATCACTTCCTGGTAGAGCCGCGCGGCCCGGGAGTGGCTGCCGACCCGGTGCAACACCGCGGCCAGGGTCGCCGCGGCGGCCACCGTGCGCGGGTCGGAACGGCCGTGCAGCCGGGTGGTGGCCGCGTACGCGAAGGCGGCCCATCCTCGGGCCGAGTGCGGCTCACCGAGGGCGACCAAGACTCGCGCCTGGAGGCTGGCCGCCTCGGCCAACTCTCCGGTGGCGTTGGCCGGGCGGGGGTCGGCGTCGGTGAGCGCGTCGGCGAGCAGTTGCTGCGCGCCGGCCAGATCGCCGGCCGACACGAGGTGGTGCGCCTGGTCAGTCAGTTCGCCGAAGCCGGAAGACACGCCCCATCGTGCTCATTCGACGACGGTAAGTACAAGACCCGCGCCGGTGTCGATTGGTCAGGATCTCCTCAGGTGGTCGGCCAGGGTTTCGCTGATTCGGCGCAACTGGTCGACCTGGGCGGGGCTCAACGCGTCGAACAGGTGCCGGCGTACCCCCTCGACGTGGCCGGGCGCGGCGGCCGCGAGGGTCGCGAAACCCACGTCGGTGAGCAGCGCGACCTGCCCACGCCGGTCGGTGGGGCAGTCCTCGCGACGCACCCATCCGGCCGCCTCCAGCCGGGCCACCGCGTGCGAGAGCCGGCTGCGCGACGACCCCGCGGCCTCGGCCAGGTCGCTCATCCGTAGTTGGCGGCCGGGGGCCTCAGAAAGCCGGACCAGGATCTCGTAGTACGCGTGCGGCATGCCCGCCTCGCGCTGCAGCTCGCGGTCGAGGGTGTCCATCAGCATCCGGGACGCGGCGAGGTACGCGCGCCACGTGCGCTGTTCGTCGGGGTCCAGCCAGCGGGTCATGACGGCCATCATAGCTCAGGTGGTTGAACGTTCAACCAAACCGCGCTAGCCTGGGGGCATGGGTATCCACCGGCTCAACCACGCGGTCCTCTACGTCAGTGACCTCGCCCGCAGCGTCGCGTTCTACCGGGACGTGCTGGGCTTCCGTGCGGTGGCGATGACCCCGGACGGCTTCCGGGGCGCCACCTTCCTCCAGGCCCCCGACTCCACGAACGACCACGACCTCGGCCTGTTCGAGATCGGTGCCGGAGCCGGACGGTCGACCGCCGGCCGGGCCACCGTCGGCCTCTACCACCTCGCCTGGGAGGTGGACACCCTCGACGAGTTGGCCGTCACCGCCGAGCGGCTCGCCGCCGCGGGTGCGCTGGTCGGCACCTCCGACCACGGCACGACCAAGAGCCTCTACGGGCAGGACCCGGACGGCCTGGAGTTCGAGATCGTCTGGCTGGTCCCCGCCAACCTGCTCGACGACGCCGCGCTGACCGCCCGCAAGCAGATCGGTCGGCTCGACCTGGACGCCGAGCGGCAGCGCTACGGCGGGCAGACCCGGGGCGGGGTGGGGATCTCCGTGCCGGCCTGACCAGGCCGTACGGTAGAACGGACCGATGTCGACCGACCGGACCACCGATTTCCTCCGCGCGCTGCTGGTCCGCCAGCTGACCACCTGGCTGCCCACCGCCCTGCACCGCTCCCGGCGGGCCACCGTGGCGCTCGCCGGCACCGACGCGGGCGGCGCGGTGGCCGCGCTGCAGCTGGTCGCCGCGCACGCCGACCAGCTGCGCGGGCGGCAGGTGACGGTGCTGGTGCTGGCCGACGGCGCACCCGACCTGCCGGCCCGCCTCGGCCCGGTCGAGGCGGAGCTGCCCGCCGAGGTCACCGTGCACCTGCTGCCCGGCGCCCCGGACCGGCTGCCGGTCGCCCTGAAGGCGGCCGGCGCGGCCGGCTCGCCGCTGTTCTCCTTCGTGGACGTGCCCGGCGAGGTGAGCCGGGACCTGCTCACCGCCGCCGCGAACGGCCGTACCGGGGAGGTGCTGCTGCACGCGGGCAGCAGTGCCCGTCACGCGCTCGTCGCGGTCGGCTTTCCCCTGGTCGCCGAGCTGGTGCCGGTGCTGCCGGATGGCGAGGCCGCCGGCGTGATCGCGTTCGGCAGTCGCTCGGACCGGAGTCTGGAGGCGGTCCGCGACGCGCTCTGGGCGGTCGGCGCGGACCTCGGCGTGCGCTACCGCGACCCGGCCGGCGCGACGGTCGACGTGGCCGGCGATCCCGACCTCGAACCGCTGGCCCGCGAGCTGCTGGCGGAGCTGCGGCGGGGCGGACCACGGTCGGTCACCGAGCTGCGTCGGCACACCCTCACCGCGACCGTCTACCGTGCCGCCGACGCCAACCGGGCGCTGGCCGACCTGCTCGACGCGGGCGACGTGCGACGCGACCGCGAGGCCGGCAAGCTCGCCGGCGACGAGCTGATAACGCCGAGCTGACCAGGCCCGTCCCCGCCCCCGGGCCGGGAGTTGAGAGCCCGCAGACGCCGAGCGGGGTGCCGGTGAATCACCGGCACCCCGCTCGACTCCCGGGAGGCTACGACCGGGACTTGTCCTGCTTCCAGGACAGCGGACCCGGCAGGTCGACCCGGTGCGCACGGGCCTTGGAGTTCCAGGACCAGCGCCCGATCTTGATGCTCCACGAGGAGAAGCCGTTCTCGGTGAAGTTCAGGATGATCGGACCGTACTTCTTGCGCTTGCGAAACATGAGGCCCATCGGAGGTCTCCCCTCGTCACCGTTCCCTGCCGTGTCGAGATCGAACATGCCCGAACCGACAACTTTTGAAACCCTCTCGCCGTCCGTCCTGGACAGTGCCGGTCGCGCACCGCCAATCTCTATTCAACAGATAGGTGTTCTGCCACGGTAGGCACTGCTAGGGGCGCTTTGTTGCATCGGCTACGGTGCAATTCTCACCTTCTGGAAGACCGTTGACCGGCCGATCCCGTCCCGGCAACATGAGGTCATGTCGCAGCGGGATGAGCTTCACCTCACCGCTCGTGTGCACGTCGACCTGGTCCGGCACGCGAGCGCGCTCTGTTGAGCTGACCGGTCCACCCGGCTCGGCTCCAGCGTCACACTCACACCGCCGGCCCGCTCAACGCGGAGCAGCGTGCCTCCCCACCCCCTCCGAGCGTCCCCGCCTCCCACCGTGGACAGATCAGGAGACTGCGCATGTCCCCACCTCGTTTCGCCGACGCCCCGATCACCGCCGCGCGCCGCTGCTCCGGCGCTCCCCGACAGACCCTCGCGAACCCGGCGCCGGCCCAGGTGTCGGCATGACCACCGTGGAGCGTCCACAGGTGGACGCGGCCGAGCTGCGACCGGTGAGTTCGGACCTGTTCCGTGCCCTGCTGCGTCGACAGGCCACCAGTGTCACAGTGGTCACCGCTGTCGCCCGCGCCACCGACCCCGCCCGCCGGGGTGGGATCGGCGCGGCGATCCGGGCCGGTTTCACCGCCACCTCGTTCACGTCGGTGTCGCTGGACCCTCCGCTCGTCTCGTTCTGCCTCGGGACGGCGTCGTCGAGCTGGCCGGTGCTGGCCCGCGCCGAGCACGTCGCGGTACACCTGCTGACCGCGGGGCAGCGGGACGCCGCGACGATCTTCGCCACCAGTGGCATCGACCGGTTCGCCGCGTACCCGGACTGGACGCCTGGACCATTCGGGGTGCCGCTGCTGACCGGCGTGCTGGCCCGACTGTTCTGCCGGGTGGTGCACCGGGTGCCCGCCGGCGACCACACGCTCGTCATCGCCGAGCCCCTGGCGCTCGGCGATGGCGGCGACGGCACGCCACTGGTGCACCACCGCGGCGGCTACACCGCGCCGGTACCCCGGTGACGGCAGCGACCGCACCGGACCTGCTCGCGTTGGACCGGGCCGCCCAGGACCTGCTGTTCCGGGCGGCCCGCACCGCCAACACGTTCACCGACGAGCCGGTCACCGACGCCCAGGTCGCGGCGATCCACGACCTGATCCGGTACGGGCCGACCGCGTACAACGGCCAACCGCTGCGGGTGCTGGTACTGCGCAGCGCGGCGGCCCGGGCGCGACTGCTGCCCCACCTGTCGTCGAGCAACCGGGCGAAGACCGCCAGCGCTCCGCTGGTGGCGGTGCTCGCCGCCGACGTGGACTTCCACGAGCGGCTGCCCGAGCTGTACCCGCACCGCCCACAGGCCCGCGACTGGCTCACCGATCGGGCGACCCGGGTCGAGCAGGCCCGGTTCAGTGCGACCCTGCAGATCGGCTACCTGCTGGTGGGCGTACGCGCGGCGGGGCTCGCCGCCGGTCCGATGGCCGGGTTCGACGCGGCGGGCGTGACCCGCGAGTTCTTTCCCGACGGGCGGCACGAGGCGCTGCTGGTCATGAACGTGGGCCGTCCCGGCTCGGGCTCCTGGCAGGATCGGCTGCCCCGGCTGCCCACCGAGGACGTGGTCCAGACGCTCTGACACGCCAGTGGATCAGCGTGGCTCCCAGGCGCGGGTTGATCAGCGTGGCTCCCACGCGTCGGGCAGTGCGGTGAGCTTGCGCACGTGGGCGGGCAGTCGACCACTGACGATCTCGGCGAGGCTCACCTCGTCGACCACGCGCCGGACTGCCGCCCGCACCGCCACCCACAGGCCGGGCAGGTTCTCCGCCGCGCCCTCGTACCGGGTCTCCTCGGGGCGCAGGCCGCGCACCCCGGCCAGCGGGCCGTCCACCGCCCGCAGCACCGCGCCGACGGTCACCTCGCGCGGCGGACGGGCCAGTGTGTAGCCGCCCTCGGCACCGCGCTGGGCGCGGACGATGCCGGCCCGGCGCAGATCCGCCAGGACCGCCTCCAGGAACTTGCGGGGCATGTCCTGCTCCCCGGCGATGGCCTGGGTGGACAGCAGCGAGGGGTACGCGGTGGCGAGGCTCAGTGCCGCCCGTACCGCGTAGTCGCCGCGCGCGGAGATCTGCACCCTGTCATCATGCCCGGCCGGTGCCGCGGGCCGGTCCGGTGGGCGACCCGGACGGCCCGGCGTGGCCGCCGTTGGCCGCTTCGCCGAGCGCGCCGGCGCGGAATCTGCCACCAACGTTGGCGCCCGTCGGCTCGACGGGCGGTCGAGGCCGGACCACCCGGCCGGTCGCCCGGTGGTCGCGGGCGGCCCGGAACGCGCCGGGGCTGACCCCGACCTCCCGGGTGAAGAAGCGGCCGAAGTTCGTCGGCTCGGAGAAGCCGAGCTGCCGGCCGATCTGGGCGATCGGCTGGTCGGTCGCGGCGAGCAGCCGCCCGGCCTGCAAGGCGACCCGCTCGTCGATGACCTGCTTGGCGCTGCGGCCAGTGACGGCCAGGCTCGCCCGGGTCAGGGTACGCACCGAGCAGCGGAGATCGGCGGCATAGTCCTCCACCCGTCGGGTGTGCGGGTAGCGGTGCTCCACCTCCTGGCGGAACCGGTGGAACGTCTCATCCTCGGGCCGGGGGGTCGGGCGGTCGGCACCGGCCAGGGTGAGTCGGAGCAGCAGCACGGCCAGTTGGTGGCGGAGCAGCGCGCGGGCGGTGCGGTCGTCGGGGTGCCGCTGGCAGTCCACCGCCAACTGGCTCACCTCGGTGATCACCGCGTCCTCGTCCTCGCCGGCCAGCTGCCGCCAGGTGACCGGCGCGTCCGGGTCGACGTCGAAGCCGCGCAGCGCCTCGGGGTCCCAGGAGACCACCGTGGCGTCGAACTGCGGGCCGGCGCAGCGCAGCGCCTGGCCGGCGCGGACCCGCAGCAGTGTGCCGGGCCGGCACGGCAGGAGGTGGAAGTCGAGTTCCGCGTCGCCGTGCCCACGCGTGGTGAGGATCAGCAACTCCTGCTCGACGATCACCGGCCGACGCCAGCCCGGGTCACCGGCAAGGGCGGCCAGCGCGAACGTGGCGATCTCGTCGGGTACGGGTGGAGCCGAACCGATCGGTGGCGCGGGGGAGGGACCGGTGAAGACCATCGCCTGCGACGGTAGTCCGAACCGCAGGTCACCGCATCCCAATCGACGTGGGTCGGAGAATCGGCGCCGCCCGCGGGGCTTGTCGCCGTCCCGGCGGCCGGGCTACGTTACCCGGCGGTAGTGCCGTCCGGTCCGCGGTCCGCCCGGCGCTCCGCCGGCCGCCAGACCGGTCGGCGGACCCGCCGACTCGCGATGGGATGGGCATGACGCAGCTGTTCTCGGTCGAAGGTAAGACGGTCCTGGTCACCGGCGGGTCGCGGGGGATCGGTCTGATGATCGCCCAGGGCTTCGTGCGGGCCGGCGCACACGTGATCATCTCGTCCCGGAAGGCCGACGTCTGCGAGGCGGTCGCCAAGGAACTCTCCGCCGAGGGCCGGTGCGACGCCATCCCCGCCGATCTCGGCGACGACGCCGGTGCCGAGGCGCTGGCCGCCGCCGTACGTGAGCGCTTCGGCCGTCTCGACGTGCTCGTCAACAACGCTGGCGCGACCTGGGGCGCACCGCTGGAAACCTACCCGGAGGCCGCGTTCGACAAGCTCTGGGCCGTCAACGTCAAGGCCGTCTTCCGGCTCACCACCGCGCTGCTGCCGGCGCTACGCGCCGCCGCCAGCGCCGACGACCCGGCCCGCGTGATCAACATCGGGTCGATCGACGGCATCCGGGTGCCGTGGATGGAGGTGTACGCGTACTCGGCCACCAAGGCGGCCGTGCACATGCTCACCCGCAGCCTGGCCCACCAACTCGCCGCCGAGCAGATCACCGTCAACGCGATCGCGCCTGGCCCGTTCGAGAGCAAGATGATGGCCTTCGCGCTGGAGGACCCCGCCAGCCGGGCCGCCATCGAGCAGCAGGTGCCGCTGGGCCGCATCGGACGCCCCGAGGACATGGCCGGCACAGCCATCTACCTGTCGTCGCGGGCGGGCGCCTACCTCACCGGGGCGGTCATCCCCGTCGACGGCGGCATCACCACCCACGGCTGAGCACCGGCCACCCCGGGTCGGGCTGCCCGCGTACCCCCGGGTGTGCCGGGGCCGCGCGGACTCGGCAGATCCGCGCGGCCCCGGTATGGCCGGTGTTGCCCGTTCAGGCGGTGCTCAGCGACCGGCGAGCAGCCGGTTCACCGCGGTGTCGACGTCCAGGTGCTCGGCTTCGCGGCCGCGCGGGACGACGACGTACGTCCGTCGAAGGAAACGCACCAGAACGCTGCGCGGCACCTCGAAGAGGGCGTTGCCGTCCGGTGACGAGAGGGCCAGCGCGACGAAGTCGCCGCGCGGTGTGGCCCAGGGCCAGACCCGAACATCACCGATGCCGGCCGGCTCGTCCAGGCCGGTGACCAGAAGTTCGCGAGCGAACGACCAACTCACCGCCTCGCCCCCTGCCGATTCGGCATGGAACAGGACATGGACCGCATACGGGTCAGCAGGGTCGTAACGCAGACTGGCACGCACCGGCAAGGCGGTGGCGTCAGGTGCGACGAGCCTTAGCGACGTCTCGACCTCTACGGTCGTCGGTCGGATGACACTCATGGACGTTCTCCCCCCGGCACCGCTGCGGAACGCGCGTGTCCCGCTTTTCCCATACTCAGGTGCTACTCCTGGCTACGCTCCGCCATACGCTGACTTCACCCAGTGGTGGGAAGGGGGACGGAAAGACCGCGTGAATGTGAGCATTCATGTAGGATTTCCGGTTCTGCCCAGTGCGTGATCCCGCCCGGCATCGGGTGGTTCAGTCGTCGACTTACTCCGGTAACGTCCAGTCGGCCGTTGCAGTGACGGGCCTGAGCGACACTGGGGGGTGAAATGGTGGCGAAGAAATCCTCAGTGGATCGGCCCGCGGCGCCCAGCCCGCCGAAGGTCGCGGTCCGAGCAGCCGAAAAGCGGGGGTACGGAACACCGATGGAGCAGCCCGAACGCGCCGATCGGCCAACGTCCGGCGCCGATCGTCCCGGCGGCGTCCTCGTCGTCGGGGAACCGCCGCGCCGCCCCCGCTGGCGGGAACGGATCGCGCTGACACTCGACCTCATCCGGGCCAACCCCACCGGCCGGATCGCCCTCAAGATCTTCATTGCGATCGCGGGAGCGATCGTGGTGACCATCGGCATCGCTCTCATCCCCCTACCCGGCCCCGGCTGGCTGCTGGTGATCGCCGGATTGGGCATCTGGGCCGTGGAATACCACTGGGCGCGCCGGCTGCTCGGCTTCACCCGCCGACACGTCTACGGCTGGACACAGTGGGTGACTCGACAGTCACTGCTGGTGCGAATCGTCCTCGGGTCCGTCGGCCTGGTCTTCGTGGCCACCGTGGTCTGGCTGTCGCTCAAGTTCAGCCTCGGCATCGACCTGGTTGCCAAGGTGATGCAGTACCTCGCGACGCACTGACCCCGGATTTCCGGTCTCGTTCCACGATCGGGTAGAGTCAGTGGCGCTGAGGGCGATTAGCTCAGTGGGAGAGCGCTTCGTTCACACCGAAGAGGTCGCTGGTTCGATACCAGCATCGCCCACCCTTAGTTTGTGCAGGTCAGAAGCCCGTTACCGAAGTCATCGGTAACGGGCTTTGGTGTATGCGCCGCTTACATTGGGAGCAGTTTGGGAGCAGCGAAGCTGGTTCTGGGTTCGGACCGGTATTAGTGGGGCCCAGCCGCACGGCGCTCAACGCGACGAGTAGATAGGAACAACCTAGTACGGCAGCCGCCGTTTGCGATCTTCGGTTGAGATGGTGTGTCTGGCGGTCTTTACGAGTTCGCTGCTTCGAGGATGGCGGTGAGACCGTCGATGGTCTGCTGCGCCTCGGCCTGGTCGGTCTCGGTCGTCCATCCTTGATGCCAACTGGGCTCGTCCTGGGGACCGCTTCGACCGTGCCTGCGACGAACACGGCAGGCAGGAACGGGACGTGGACCTCGTGGTGGTGGAGCTCAACAGGTCTCACGCCATCGTTACAGGTCTTGGCGGTGACCAACTCCGACCCGAAGACGTCCTCTCCGGGGAACGGGTCGCGGAGCACGACCACCCAGGACTGTCGAAAGGCCCCAGCGCGGGAACTTGACGTGAGGGAGACCCTCGCAGGCCACTCGCTTAGGTGCGCGACGGCCTCCGCGTCCGCGCTCGGAATCTGCCCCTGAGCGTAGCCTCCGGCCGGCCGGGCGGCGTGACCTCCCAGTAGAGGTCGAAGTGGTCAGGCGACGCTGCCGGATGCCTGGGTGCAGGTAATTATCGCGGCCCACCCTGAGTGGATCTTCCCGTTCACTGGGCTGCAGGCCGCCCAGTTCCGCACGCTGGTCCGACTGGTCGCCGAGCGTGGCGGTGACGGCATCGCCGACGGCCGGCCGGGCCGGCAATGGGCCCTCGACCTGCCGGATTAGGTGCTACTGGTGGCCGCGTACTGGCGCACGATCCTGACCGACGGCGGCTACCGCGGCAACCCCGAGGTGGTCATGCCGTACCGCAAGCCGTCTGACGGCAGCGACCTGCCGGATTGTAAACAAGCCCTCAACGTCGAGCACCGCGCCGTTCGAGCAGGGGGCGAACACGCCCTGGCCAGGATGAAGTGCTTCAAGGTCCTGCGCGACTACCGCCGCGCCGCCCCCACATTGGCCGTCGCCGCTTCAGGCATCGCAACCTCCACAACATCATCCTCGCCGGCTGACCACCGACCCCGCCTCGGGCAACGCCTTCACCCAGTTACGAGACGTCCCTCAGTGCGGGATATCGCCTGGCAGCAGCAACCGGAGTTGCTCGGATGTCGGTGCTGATATGTCGGCGAGTCGCTCAGCTTGCCGCTCGATCATGGCGCCGAATAGCTTTCGTGCGCCGCGTCCGTTGCCAAAGTCCGGTTCGTGGACGGTCTCGGTGAGTCGCTGCAGCAGGGCAGCGCTGGTCGGCTTCGTCAGGTCGTACCCGTGCTGGCCGGCGAGCCCGGCGACGATGGCGAGCAGTTCGTCGGGGGTGTAGTCGGCGAACTCGATGGTCTTGGTGAATCGGGAGGCGAGGCCGGGGTTGGTGGCTAGAAACCCTTCCATCTCGGCGGGGTATCCAGCGACGATCACCACTACCTGATCCCGGTAGTCCTCGATCAGCTTGACCAGGGTGTCGATTGCCTCTAAGCCGAGGTCCGAGGTGGCACCGAACTTGCGGGCGAGTGTGTAAGCCTCGTCCACGAAGAGCACGCCGCCGAGTGCTCGCTCGAACACCGCGGAGGTTTTCAGCGCCGTGCTCCCCAGGTATTGACCCACCAGGTCGACCCGGGCCACCTCGACGACCTGACCTTTCGACAGTATGCCGAGCTGGGCGAGGAGCCGTCCGTAGATGCGCGCGACGGTCGTCTTGCCGGTCCCCGGCGGTCCGGTGAAGACGAGATGCCGGCTGAGCGGCAGTACCGGCAGGTTGGCACGCCGCCGCTGGTCACCGACCCGAATGAGATGGACCAAGGTTCGTACCTCGCGCTTGACCGCCGCCAGTCCGATCATCGCGTCCAGTTCCGCCAGCAAAGCGTCGATGCTGGTGGCTGCGTCGGCACCTCCGGGCCGACTGCGGTCGGCGTGATCCGGATCGTCGTCGCGGCCGGTGCCGTCGACGTCGGCCGCCGAGTCAATTGGTTCGTGGAGGCTGTCGGGTGGATGTGGAGCGCGTACCGACACGAGCGGCCGGTCGGCACCTCGTACCGCCTCGCCGACCACGTTAACGAATTCGCACGCGTCTACCAGTACCGGAGCGTCCGTTTCCACCTGCACGCCGTCCCCGCCGCAGTCGCGCACCGTTCCTGCCCGCATGTCCAGCCGGGAATGATCCCGCAGCGTTACCCCGGAACCAGTTGTGCCACTGACCGTGCAGCGGTCGAGGCGAAAGCTAGCCTGGTCTGCCCCGACGATACCGACAACGCCGCCGGAGACGGTTGCCTCGGTGAGGTTGATCGAGATTGTTTCGGCCCCGACCACGCCGGCTGGCGCATCCTCTACCCGCACCATCGTGCCGGTGAGTCGGCCGGAGCCCTCAGCAGCGATCCCGCTCTGCGACGCGCCTTGGAGGGTTGCGCCCTCGATTCGAACGTCCGCGTCAACGGCGCCGTCGAGCACCATCCCACCCTCCCCGCCCGATATCGTCAGGTTGGTGAAGGTCGGGCTTCCGCCTTGCACCCGAACCCCGTACCGGCCCGGGTCCTCAATCTGGACGTTGGTGTACCGGCCGGCAGCGGCCTGGATCAGCAATGCGTCCTCACGCGCCCCCCGCAGCACACCACCGATCACCTCCGGGGCCGCCCCGCTGACTGCGGCGACTGCGGGCAGCCGGCTGGCGGTCACGGTGCAATCGGAGTAAGTGCCCTGGGCGCCGCTGACGTAGATACCGTTTCTGCCCACCCGTTCTATGAGGCAGCGGCGGATGTCTGGCTTAGCGCCGCCGGAGACCTCGACGCCGCAACCCTCAACGTCCGTCAGCTCGCAATCCTCGACCAATCCACCGGCCGATCCGCTGAAAGCCAGCCCACTACCCCGGCCGTCCGAGATCCGGCACCGGCGTACCGTCGGGTGGGATCGTCCACTCGCCGCGACGGCTGTCTGCCGTACGCCGAAGAACTGGCTGTCTTCGACTGTGCCGCGGCCGCCCTCGAACGCCTCGAAGCCTTGACCGACATTCTGCACGTGACAATGCCGCATCATCGGCTGGCTGTCCCGTTTGGACAGCACGGCGTACTCGTCGAAGTCCCACAATCGGCAGTGTTCGACGACTCCGCTGGAGTCGATGAAGGCCACGCCACGGCGCATCCCATGGACATGGCAGTTACGCACATTTGCGGCACCTCGCTCGCTGAGCACGGCGTTGACAGCCTGCCCGGTGACGGTGCATGACTCCAAGATCAGAGTTCCACCGACCACCGAGACGGTCGCCGACGCGTCGGAACTCCACGTCCGCAACACCAGACCCTGCAGCGCGGCTTCCGCACCCTCACAGTGGACCGCAGGCGCGGCGTCGCGGTTCTCCACCGTCACCCCACCCGGCACGACCGCACGGATAGTGACTGCCTTAGCGCGCACGACGACCTGCCCGTCGTAACGGCCCGGCTCCACCAGGATCAGCGCGCCATGGGGTGCAGCCGCTACCGCCGGCCCGATCCCGCGGTACGTGTTCGGCCGGGTCAGCGACACGACAAGCGTCGGTACCCGCATCGACCCGCCTCCCCCGCGCGATCAGCCACCGCCAGATAGGGCGATAGACACGCCGGAAGCATAGATCCCGTACGCCACCGACCGGCCGCGCTGGGCGATGCTCCCACGCCCCTCACCGGGCGGGCGCGCAGCCGCCTCACAAGGCGCGGCGGACGTGGGCGTGCTCCCCGGTCGACCGATGCGGCCGTGGGAGCCAGCGCAGGTGCCATCCAAGGCACTGGGCTGACAGCTCACGATCGGTGCGGCCGGGTGCGAGCCCGGGTGGGGGAGCAGACCGGGAGCAGCAGGGTGCCCTGAACGGCCTTGAACTGCATCCAACGGCGCCGATCGGCGCTCAACTGCACCCACCCCTACCTGCGGCTCCACGTTCCCGCAGGTCAGAGTGGGTGCGGCGTCCTGGTTCCCGCGGAGTGCTCGGCGGTTCTGCGATGTAGTCGACAACGTTCTATGTCGCCTGTTAGGGGAGTGTGCGCAGGTCAAGGCGGTAAGGAGCCGATGGTTGGCCTGACCTTGCAACTGGGAGCAGATTGGGTGCAGGTTGGCGAAGGGGTCACCGCGCCCGAAGTGCTCACCGACGGCGACAGGGCCGAGGGCTTTGACTTGCGATGATGCGGTGGAGCGGTGCGGCGTGACCTCCCAGTAGGGGTCGAAGTGGTCATGCGTTGCTGCTCCCGGGATGGCTGGCGCCGGTTACAAGCGGCTCCGCGAGGACAACGCCGAGCGGATCGACACCTACGCCCAGGTCATTCGCGTATTGAGCACCGAAATCGAACCCTGCGAGCGCAGGCGGCGGTGCCGGACAACGTCCGGGTCCTTCACACACGGCCGGGCATTTCGCCGACATAGCCGCTGTTGCGTGGCGAGACCCACTCCTTCCTTCGGATCACCACGCGGGCTGGAATCGAGACGCACCCTCTGCCCCCACCGTGATGGTGTCGATCGGCCGGAGGCCTGGGTATGGGACCAGACGACGTCTGGGTCGAGGTGGCGCAGCGTCGCCCACCGGCTCCAGATCCGGCGGTATGCCGGATAGGAGTTGACCAGCACGCCGTCGACGTCGAACAACACCGCGGATGGCGCGTGCGTCACGACGCCGGGCTTTGCAGCAGGTCGATGGTGGCGGCGGCCTGATCGGCTATGTCGTGGAGCAGGCAGGACGTCGTGGACGAGGTTCACGGACTGGCCCGCGTACAGGGCCATGGCGGCCAGGTCGCCGGTCATCGCGGGCAGCGGCATCAGGTCCTCGTACCGGTGATGATCTTTGCCGGATGCGTTGACGGCGACGACGTCGCCCTCGCCGGGTCGCAGTGGAGCGGTCGGTGAGCCGGCTGCCTGCCAGCGCTGGAGGGTCGTGTTGCGCAGCGCGCGATGCGGCGCGTTCGGCCAGCCGCCGTCGAAGCAGGTGGTGTGCACCGTGTCCGGGCTGGTGGCCGCGATCAAGCGCTGCCGGTACACCTCGTGGGTGGCTGCTTCGGTGGCGGCCAGGAAGCGGGTGCCCAGCATGGCGGCCTGGGCGCCGAGCGCGAGCGCGGCCGCGACGCCGCGTCCGTCCGCGATTCCTCCCGCAGCCATTACCGGAACCGGATCGACCGCGTCGACGACGGCCGGTACCAGGGCCATGGTGGTGGTACTGCCGCGGACGTGACCGCCGGCCTCCCACCCTTGGGCCACCACGACGTCCACCCCGGCGTTGACGGCGCGCACTGCCTCGTCGACGTCACCGACTGTGTGCAGGTGCAGCGTGCCGGCCTGGTGGATTCGGGCATGTGTCGGCGTCGGGTCTCCCCAGAATGTGGAGATGATGGGCAGCTTCTCCTCAAGGCACACGGTGAGCAGATCGTCCACCGGGAAGTCGAGGACCAAGTTCGCGCCGAACGGCCGGGTGGTGAGTTCCCGGGTACGCCGGATGCTGTGCCGCGCCTGATCGGGGCTCTGCCACGTCAACGCCAGCATGCCGAGACCACCGGCCTCCGACACCGCCGCCACCAATTCCGGTCCCGCCGCGGAGCCCACGGGCGCCTGAACGATCGGCAGATCAATGCCCAGCCGGTCGCACAGCGCGGTGCGTAATCGCCTCACGAAGCCACCCCGATCGCTTCGGAAATCGAATCAACTCACCGGACGCTACTGTATCGAAGATCGAAGCATCAAGAGGGGCGGCGCAGGCGATGACGGCACCCAAGCCAGGCCAGCCGGTACGCGGATCGAGTACCGGGCGACCCCTCATGGCCGCCCTCGACCTGTTCGGGCGCCGGTGGAACCTGCGCATCGTCTGGGAGTTGCAGCACGGGCCGGTCGGGTTCCGCGCGTTGCAGCAGCGCTGCGACAACGTGTCCTCCAGTGTTTTGCGGCAACGGCTGACCGAACTACTTGACGCCCACCTCGTCGCCCAGCAGCCGGACACGGCCTACACGCTCACCGACCTGGGCCGCGGCGCCTACCAGGCATTGCGCCCGCTCGTTCGCTGGTCCGACGTGTGGGCCTCGGCCCTGGGCGAGGGCGGCGAGAACTGAACCGCGCAGCACCATCCCTGGCGCTTCGGAAACCGAATCGCTACCGTGCTTCTGAATCCAAAGCAACTGGAAGGTGGCCATGGCTCGCATCCCAGCGCTCGAACCGCCGTTCGCGCCGGACGTGGAGGCACAACTCGCCACGATGATGCCGGCCGGCATGCCTCCTATCGGCCTGTTCCGGACGTTCGCCAAGAATCTGCCGATGACCATCGCGATGAGCCACTGGGGCAGGTACGAACTCGGCCGTGACCTGTCCCTGACACTCCGCGAGCGGGAGATCGTCATCCTGCGCACCTGCGCGCGCTGCGGCTGCGAATACGAGTGGAGCGTCCACGTGATGGTCTTCGCTGACCGTGCCGGACTCACGCCGGCCGAGGTCACCTCGCTCACCTGCGGATTGCCTGATGATCCTTGCTGGACGGCCGGCCGCGAAGCCATGCTCATCCGAATGACGGACGCCCTGCACGACTCGTGCGACGTCGACGACGAACTGTGGCGATCCACGCAGGAATTGTTCGACGAGCGGCAACTGCTCGACGTGGCGCTGCTGTGCGGGTGGTACCACGCGATCTGCTTCGCCGCCCGCACCGCTCGCGTCGACCTCGAGCCCGACGCTCCCCGCTTCGCCGACGTCGCGGCCGCCTAACGGCCGGCCCACCACTGGTGGCCTAATGGCCGGCCCACCAGTGGCGGTGGTAAACGCCTGCACCCGCGATGGGTAAGGCGGCAGCCCCACCGCAGTCGTGATCGACGACGCCACTCCGCGTACGGCGGCGAGGAGGGCGCGGCGGAGGACATCGCCGAGACCGCCGTCGCCACCCGGCCACCGCGCAGCCGGCAGAGCAGCAGCGACCCCGGTGTCGTGGTCCGGGGCGTCAGCGACGTCTGGATCAAGCTGTGCCGCTGCTGCACCCGGTCCCACCAGACTCGGTGTCTTGGCTTTGTCACCCGCACCAATGGCGTAAGCGTGCACCGCGACGACTGTCAGCACGCTGAAGATCTCAAGGCGCAGGGTGAACGAGTGGCGGAGGTGAGCTGGAGTTAACCTCGACCTCGAGCTTCCTGGTAGTCATTCAGGTAGAGGCATTCGACCGTCGAAAGTTGCTCGTCGATGTAGCTCGCGTGATTTCTGACGAGCAAGTGAACATTCTCTCCGCGACAGTAACCACAACCCGCGACCTCGTGGCGGTGAGCCGGTTCAGCTTCGAGATCGCCGATCCGAAGCACCTCGGGCACCTATTGGCCGCTGACAAGGCGTGGCGATCGTGGGCGTGCTCCCCGATCGACCGATGCAGCTGCGGGAGCCAGCGCTGGTGCCAATCAAGGCAATGGGCCGGCAGCTCACGATCGATCGGCGGTCCATTGTGAGCCCGGTCTAGGGGGAGCAGGTGGGGAGCAAGAGGGTGCCCAGAAGGGCCTTGAACTGCATCCAACGGCACCGAACGGCACCGAACGGCACTCAACTGCACCCACCCCTGCCTGCGGCTCCACATTCTCGCAGGTCAGAGTCGGTGCGACGTCCTGTTTCCCGCGGAGTGCTCTGCGGTTCTGTACAGCGGTCGACAAGGTTCTATGTGGCCTGGCAGGGGAGTGTGCGCAGGTCTAGGCGGTAACGAATTGTTGGTGGACCTGGCCTTGCAACTGGGAGCAGATTGGGTGCAGGTTGGCGAAGTGGTCTCCGCGCCCGAAGTGCTCACCGACGAGGGACAGAGACGAGGGCGTTGACCTGTGGCGATGCCGTGGAGCGGTGCGGCGTGACCTCCCAGTAGAGGTCGAAGTGGTCAGGTGTTGCTGCTCCCGGGATGGCTGGCGCCGGCCGGCGTCTCGGTTCGCCTAAGGCCACGTCTGTAGACGTGGCGCATATCGTGTGGAACGTTGCGGGTGAGCTTGCTGGAGTCCGCCGTAGTTCCGTCATTCGAGACACCGATCCCAGGTGCAGTGCCCTGGCCAGGCCCTTCAGGCTGAAGACCTCTTCGGCGTGCCCGAAGGCGTCAAACGTTGGCGCCCTGCGGAGGCGGTAGGGCGCCGTCCGCTCATGCCGAGAAGAGTGAGTTTTTGATTGCCACGCAAGTTGCGTTCCTGACCGGAGGACTCATTGAACAGCAGCGTGATCCACCCGGACGTTCAATCGGTCACCGGGGTTCCGGCGTGCACAGCGCATTAAGCTCCGGGTAACTCACAGCTTGGTCGAGCGTGTGGTAGGTGCCCGCCTCCAGTAGTTCGCGGGCGGCCCGCTCGGCCACGCCATACGCTGCCTGGGCAATCGCGGTCCCGACGCTAATCCGGCGAACCCCGACCGCGGTCAGCTCGGCGACGGTCGGTCCGCCCGGTCCCGCCATCGCGTTAACTGGCAGCGGTGACGCTGCGGTCAGCACGCTGAGCGTATCGAGGTTCAGCAGACCTGGCACGAACAGGCAGTCCGCGCCGGCCTTGGCGTATCCGGCAACGCGGGCGAG
The DNA here is from genome assembly GCF_040647935.1 of Micromonospora sp. NPDC049204. NCBI lineage: Bacteria > Bacillati > Actinomycetota > Actinomycetes > Micromonosporales > Micromonosporaceae > Micromonospora > Micromonospora sp. NPDC049204. The sequence goes on from NZ_JBEZDC010000007.1 coordinate 362,855, forward strand.
GACGGCGTCAAGCCGTCCTGCGGGCTCGCCGATCTGAAACAGGTAGACGTCGGTGCGGACGTTGATCACGAACTCCGGCACCCCGGCGCCGGCCGCCGCCTTCCGTGCGGCCTGGATACGTTGCATCTGCTCCTCGACGGGCAGCAGCGTGCCGTCTGCGGCGCGGGAGTCCTCGATGTTCACTCCAACGGCGCCCGCCTCGATTGTCGCCCGGACAGTGGCTGCTACGTCTTGGGGCGTGAGGCCATATCCACCCTCGACATCGGCAGTCACCGGTACATCGACGGCCGCTGCGATGCGGCGCACCGCCTCCATCATTTCTTCCCGTGTCAGCATCTCCCCATCGGGCCGGCCGAGAGACCAGGCCACGCCGCCGCTGGTAGTCGCCACAGCGGCCGCGCCGGCCCGGGCCACCAAAGCCGCGCTAGCCGGATCCCAAGCATTCGGCAGCACCAGCACGGATTGATCGTGCAACGCCCGCAGCGTGCGAGCCTTAGCGGTGATGAGTGCATCAATCATGGTCTACCTCCATCAATCAGGTGAATGCAGAGACGATCGAACGCTCGCGGACGATGCCGCTCGACGGTCCGCTCGCGCGCCCGTCGAGCCGGTCATTAGCACGGAGGACGGCTGTGCCCCGGACGTCGCCGTCCCAAGTAGGGAGGCACCGTCCGCCGCCGCCCGTCCACCGCTTCCGCATCCGCAGGGGCCGCTGTCGGCTCGATCGGCACGGCTTGACTCTTCCTGGAACGAATCACCATGGCTGGCGGCTTTCGGCCCTGACCGTGGCAATGACGCGAATGGGCCTCACCACCGCGTGCGGCTGACAGCCACCGATTAAGGTCTCCACGCCCAGCGATGATGCTGCTGTGGCGGCGCACTCTTCTGCCGCGAGGCGCGTGGTGCAGGGTGCCGTGGCTGCCCAGGATGTGCTTACCTTCTGGTATGCCGCACCCCCTCATGTTTGACGAGGCAGACCCGCTCCTGGGCCGGCTGCGGACGCTCGCCCTGGCCTTCCCCGACGCGGCCGAGAAGGTCTCCCATGGGCGTCCCGCCTTCTACACCACCAAAGTCTTCGCCTACTACGGGGGATCGGTGAAGGTCGACGGCGTCTATCAACAGCACGAACAGTCGGTGATCGTGCTGGTCGACCCCGAAGAGCGCACGGCGCTGCTGGCAGAAGACCGTTGCTTCGTGCCGGCCTACCTAGGGGCCTACGGGTGGGTCGGGGTGGACCTCACCGATGACATCGGCTGGGATGAGGTCGGCGAGCTACTCGACGCCAGCTACCGACGTACGGCCGGGGCCCGCAGGATCGCGCTGCTCGACTCCCGATGGCCCTGAGTACCCGCAGCTGCTCGGCAGCCAGTCTCAGTCGAAGATGCCGACGACAGGTCAGCCCGCACCAGGCTTCGCATGCTGGGCCCGATTCCGTCGCCCTGATCGCCCTTGATCCGGTGCACGCTCATGCCGCTGGTCGGGCTCGTCGACGTCCGATCGATCCGGAAGGCACCTGACGGACGGGGGTTCACGGCTGGTCGAGTCGCAGAGTTGCGGGCTCATCTCAACTGGTGTCGGCGGTACTGCGGGGAGAGTTCGCCCGCCTCGATCCCGTTTTCGTCCAGCGCGTTGTAGATCGTCAGCCAGCCATCCGCGAATCGCAGGCCAAGCGCCACGCTGCTGTCAGCGAGGTTGCCCCCGGCGTACTCCAGGATTTCCACCGCTTCGATCCGCTGCCCGCGCCAGGCAGCCAACCGCGCGGGAGCATCGTCGCGCCAGCTCAGGAGGAAGCCATCCGACGTCGGCCACAACGGCGCCCGGGTCACATCGATCGTGCACCAGGTGATCGACAGGTCATCGAACTTCTGATGGTTGACTTCCAAGCGCTCTTCATCGAAGTCGAGCACCACCGGGCAGTCGGCGAACCACGAGTCGTCGTCGTCATCCCACACCACCCAGGTGGACGTCAGCCCTCGGCCGACAAGGCTTCGCAGTCGCTGCCCGTGACGACCGGCGACGTCAGCGATTCCGTTGCGCCAACCTGGGCTGGTAGCCGGTGATCCCAAAGTTGAACGCCATCGGGGAACTGTAGTTCCGCTCCAGCAGATTTCGACAAGTATCCTGATCTGCCGCTGCAAGCGTGTCTCTATCGTTGCGTTCAGCAGGTCGAGTGGAACAGCCCTGCGACTGCGGTGCCACTGGTGGCGAGGTCGTTGTAGATCTGGACTGCCTCGGTGGTCTCGGCCACGTGGACGGTCACCCCGCGCTCCTCCAACAGTCTGAGGGTAAGCGGGTCGACCTGCAGCTGCAGTTGCATGCCACGCGACAGTACGACGGTCGTGGCGCCGTGGGCCAGAAGCTCTTGGACATCATCGGGCTGAACACCGGGGCTGTGGCGGGTACCGGTTTCGGACCAGTCCCACGGGCGGCCACCGCTGGGGTAGAGCTTGAAGTCCTTGCCAACTCCAAGGTCCTCGACGTCCAAGTGGCCCCATGAGATCGACAGTACGAGCGGCGACCGAGTTGTTTCGCTGGACACGGCGGCCCCTCGTTGGACGGAGCCGCGTCGGCCGCGGCTGGACGTTCTGTGCAGGCTGCCAGACCTTACGCTCACGCCGCGATCCGCATGCTTTATCGGGATCATCGTGCGTCGAGCCTGCCCGGGCGTACGGAGCCGGACAGGAGGACGAAGTTCAGCCGATGATGGCGGCGAGAGTTGGGTTCGCAGCT